>NZ_JBIWLX010000015.1:0-101380 GCF_044766405.1 Streptomyces sp. NPDC102270
CTGGCGCAGATCGGCTTCCAGCAGTCGTACACGTACTACACCTGGCGCACCACCAAGCAGGAGCTCACCGAGTACCTGACGGAGCTCTCGGGTGAGGCGGCCTGCTACATGCGGCCGAACTTCTTCACCAACACCCCCGACATCCTGCATGAATTCCTGCAGCACGGCGGCCGTCCGGCGTTCGCGTTGCGCGCCGTCCTGGCCGCCACCCTCTCCCCCACGTGGGGCATCTACTCCGGCTACGAACTCGCGGAGAACACCCCGGTCCGCGAGGGTAGCGAGGAGTACCTGGACTCGGAGAAGTACCAGCTCAAGGCCCGCGACTGGGACCGCGAGGACAGCCTCGCCCCCCTGATCACCCAGCTCAACACCAGCAGGCGCCGCCACCCCGCCCTCCAGCGCCTGCGGAACATCCGCTTCCACCACACCGACAACGACGCGGTCATCGCCTACAGCAAGCGCACCGGTGACGACACGGTTCTGGTGGTCGTGAACCTCGATCCGCACCACACCCAGGAGGCCACGGTCTCGTTGGACATGCCGCAACTCGGCCTGGAATGGCACGAGTCCCTGTCCGTCCACGACGAACTGACGGGTGAGACCTACCGCTGGAGCAGAAACAACTACGTGCGCCTGGAGCCCGGCCGGGCACCCGCGCATCTGTTCCAGGTCCAGAGGTCGGCACCGCAGATCGGAGGATCCACAGCGTGACTGTCAACGAGCCCGTCCACGACACCTTCGAGGACACCCCGGCCAAGGACCGGGACCCCGACTGGTTCAAGCGCGCGGTCTTCTACGAGGTGCTGGTCCGCTCCTTCCAGGACAGCAACGGCGACGGTGTCGGCGACCTCAAGGGCCTGACCGCCAAGCTGGACTATCTCCAGTGGCTCGGTGTCGACTGCCTGTGGCTGCCGCCGTTCTTCAAGTCACCGCTCCGGGACGGCGGCTACGACGTCGCCGACTACACCGCCGTGCTGCCGGAGTTCGGTGACCTCGCCGACTTCGTGGAGTTCGTCGACGCCGCCCACCAGCGCGGCATGCGGGTCATCATCGACTTCGTCATGAACCACACCAGCGACCAGCACCCGTGGTTCCAGGAGTCCCGCAGGGACCCCGACGGCCCCTACGGCGACTACTACATGTGGGCCGACGACGACAAGCAGTACCAGGACGCCCGGATCATCTTCGTCGACACCGAGGCCTCCAACTGGACCCACGACCCGGTCCGCGGCCAGTACTACTTCCACCGCTTCTTCTCGCACCAGCCGGACCTCAACTACGAGAACCCTGCCGTCCAGGAGGAGATCCTGGCCGCCCTCCGCTTCTGGCTCGACCTCGGCATCGACGGCTTCCGCCTCGACGCGGTCCCCTATCTGTACGCGGCCGAGGGCACCAACTGCGAGAACCTGCCCGCCACTCACCAGTTCCTGAAGCGGGTCCGCAAGGAAATCGACGCGATGTACCCGGACACGGTGCTCCTCGCGGAGGCGAACCAGTGGCCGGAGGACGTGGTCGACTACTTCGGCGACTACCAGGCCGGCGGCGACGAATGCCACATGGCGTTCCACTTCCCGGTCATGCCGCGCATCTTCATGGCGGTCCGCCGGGAGTCCCGCTACCCGGTCTCGGAGATCCTCGCCAAGACCCCGGCCATCCCACAGAACTGCCAGTGGGGCATCTTCCTGCGCAACCACGACGAGCTGACCCTGGAAATGGTCACCGACGAGGAACGCGACTACATGTGGGCCGAGTACGCCAAGGACCCGCGGATGCGCGCCAACATCGGCATCCGGCGGCGGCTCGCCCCCCTGCTCGACAACGACCGGGACACGATCGAGCTGTTCACCGCCCTGCTGCTGTCCCTGCCCGGCTCGCCGATCCTCTACTACGGGGACGAGATCGGCATGGGCGACAACATCTGGCTCGGCGACCGGGACGCGGTCCGCACCCCGATGCAGTGGACCCCCGACCGCAACGCGGGCTTCTCCACGGCCGACCCGGGCCGGCTCAACCTGCCGATCATCATGGACCCGGTCTACGGGCACCAGGTCACCAACGTCGAGGCGTCGATGGCCTCGCTGTCCTCCCTGCTGCACTGGACCCGCCGGATGATCGAGATCCGCAAGCAGAACCCGGCATTCGGTCTCGGCACCTTCACCGAGCTGCACTCCTCCAACCCGGCGGTGCTGGCCTTCCTGCGGGAGTACGAGGACGACCTGGTCCTGTGCGTGAACAACTTCTCCCGATTCGCGCAGCCCACAGAACTGGATCTGCGCGCGTTCGACGGCCGGCACCCGGTCGAGCTGTTCGGCGGGGTGCGCTTCCCGGCCATCGGTGAACTGCCGTATCTGCTGACCCTCGGCGGGCACGGCTTCTACTGGTTCCGGCTCTCCCGAGTCGCATCCCGCATCGGCCGACGCCTTTGAGCGTGCCGACGAAAGGACGCGTCACCATGCCGAAGACCGCACCCCTCAGCCCGAGACCCGCGCCCGCGGCCGATCTCATGGCCTCGCTCGGCGACCTGCTGCGCCAATGGCTGCCGCGGCAACGCTGGTTCGCGGGCAAGGACCGGCCTGTGAGCGAGCTCGGTCTGCTGTCGATGACCGAGCTGTTCCCGGGCTGTCTGCATCTGCTGGTCCACACCGGTCACGGCGGGGTGCCCGCGCCGGGCGGCGGCGCCCCGGCGGGCGACTGCTACCAGTTGCTGCTCGTTGTGCGCAAACACCTCTTGCCGCGTCTCGGGCGCGCCCTCATCGGCCGTGCGGAGCAGGGCCCCTTGGCCGGTCTCACGGTGTACGACGCCCTGCACGACCCGCGCTCGGCACAACTGCTGCTCGAGCGGCTCCGGCATCCCGGCACGGCCGGTCCGCTGCGCTTCGAGCGCGCCCCCTCGGTGCCGGTGCCCGCCGGTCTCCCGCCACGGCTGCTGGAGGCCGAGCAGTCGAACACCTCGCTGGTGTACGGCGACGAGTTCATCCTGAAGCTCTTCCGCCGCATCCAGCCCGGCGTCAATCCGGACCTGGAGGTGCCGGCCGCGCTGGCCGGACAGGGCTGCCGCCGGGTGCCGGCGCCGGTCGCCTGGTTCCGGACCACGCATCCGCAGGAGGCCACGCTCGGCGTGCTCCAGCCGTATCTGCGCGACGCGTCAGACGGCTGGGCGCTGGCGCTCCAGGCGCTCGCCTCGGGTGACGACTTCACCGTGCAGGCGCACGAACTGGGGCGGGCCATGGCGGAGGTGCACCTCGCGCTGGCCGCCGCCTTCCCCGGCAGCGGCCACGACGACAACGCCTCCACGGCGGCCGCGATGACCGAACGCCTGGACTCCGCCGCGCACAGCGTGCCGGCACTGCGACCGTTCGTCCCCGGCCTGCGCACCGCCTTCGCCGCGCTCGCCACCTGCGACTCCGGGCCGCCCGCGCAGCGCGTCCACGGGGACCTGCACCTGGGTCAGGTGCTGCGCGCGGGCCGCGAGTGGTTCGTCATCGACTTCGAGGGCGAGCCGTCGCGCCCGCTCGCCGACCGGTGCACCGCCCAGTCCCCGGTCCGGGACATCGCGGGCATGCTGCGCTCCTTCGACTACGCGGCCCGGCAGCGCCGGCCCTGGCGCCCGGAGTGGGCGCGCCGCTGCCGGGAGGCCTTCTGTGGGGGCTATGCCGCTCTCGCCGGATGGGATCCGCGCAAGAAACACGGGCTGCTGCGCGCCTACGAGACCGACCGGGCCGTCTACGAGGTCCTGTACGAAGCACGACACCGGCCGGACTGGCTGCCCGTGCCCATGGCGGCGATCGAACGCCTCGCCGTGAGAGGAGACTGAGCCGTGGCTTTGCGCGACACCTCACTGCCCGAGCCGTCCGGACCTGCGCCCTGTGCCCCGGCCCCCGCGCTCGACCCCGCGGACCGGAGCCGCCTGCTGGCCGGCGCCCACCACGACCCGCACGCCCTGCTCGGCGCCCACCCGGTCGAGGGCGGGGTCGTTTTCCGGGCGCTGCGCCCCTTCGCCCGCGCGGTGAGCGTCGTGATCGACGGCGAGCGCAGACGGCTGGCGTCGGAGGGCGACGGTCTCTTCTCCGGTGTGCTGTCCCTCGACGCGATCCCCGACTACACGCTGCTGGTGGCGTACGCGGACGGCGAACAGGAGGTGCACGACCCCTACCGCTTCCTGCCCGCGCTCGGCGAGACCGACCTCCATCTCATCCGCGAGGGCCGCCACGAGCAGCTGTGGAAGGCGCTCGGCGCCGAGCCCATGACCCACGAGGGAGTGACCGGCACCCGCTTCACGGTCTGGGCGCCCAACGCCCAGGGCGTCCGGGTGGCCGGGGAGTTCACCTTCTGGGACGGACAGCAGTTCCCGATGCGCTCGCTCGGCGCGTCCGGAGTGTGGGAGCTGTTCCTGCCCGGGATCGGTGAGGGCGCCCGCTACAAGTTCGAGATCACCTCGCGCCACGGCCACCGGTTCCTCAAGTCCGACCCGATGGCACGCAGCACCGAGGTGCCGCCCGCGACCGCGTCCGTGGTGACCTCCTCGCACTTCGAGTGGGGCGACCGGGAGTGGATGGCCAGGCGTGGCGAGATCCCCGTGCACCGGGCGCCGTTCTCGGTCTACGAGGTCCATCTGCCGACCTGGCGCAAGGGTTTGACGTACCGTCAGCTCGCCGAGCAGCTGCCCGCCTACGTCAAGGACATGGGCTTCACCCACGTCGAGCTGATGCCGGTCGCCGAGCACCCCTTCGGCGGCTCCTGGGGCTACCAGGTCACCGGCTTCTACGCCCCGACCTCCCGGCTCGGTACGCCCGACGACTTCAGGTACCTCGTGGACGCCCTCCACCGGGCCGGCATCGGTGTGATCATGGACTGGGTGCCCGCCCACTTCCCGAAGGACGACTGGGCGCTGGCCCGCTTCGACGGGGACCCGCTGTACGAGCCGGGAGACTCCCGGCGGGCCGAGCACCCGGACTGGGGGACGTACGAGTTCGACTTCGGGCGCGTCGAGGTGCGCAACTTCCTGGTCGCGAACGCCGTCTACTGGTGCGAGGAGTTCCACATCGACGGGCTGCGCGTGGACGCGGTCGCCTCGATGCTCTACCTGGACTACTCGCGCGACTCCGGCCAGTGGAGCCCCAACGTGTTCGGGGGGCGGGAGGATCTCGACGCGGTCGCCTTCCTCCAGGAGATGAACGCGACGGTGTACCGCAGGGCGCCGGGTGTCGTCACGATCGCCGAGGAGTCCACGGCCTGGGACGGCGTGACCCGTCCCACGGACAGCGGGGGCCTGGGTTTCGGCCTGAAGTGGAACATGGGCTGGATGCACGACTCCCTCGGCTACATCAGCCATGAGCCGGTGCACCGCAAGTACCACCACAACGAGATGACGTTCTCGATGGTGTACGCGTACAGCGAGAACTACGTGCTGCCGATCTCCCACGACGAGGTCGTCCACGGCAAGCAGGCGCTGGTGTCCAAGATGCCGGGCGACTGGTGGCAGCAGCGCGCCAACCACCGCGCGTATCTCGGCTTCATGTGGGCCCACCCCGGCAAGCAACTCCTCTTCATGGGGCAGGAGTTCGCCCAGGGCGCCGAGTGGTCCGAGTCCCACGGACCCGACTGGTGGCTGCTCGATCCGGCGTACGGGGCCGAGGCCGACCACCGGGGCGTGCGCGACCTCGTGCGCGACCTGAACACGGTCTACCGCGTGACCCCCGCCCTGTGGGAGCGCGACACCGACCCCGGCGGTTTCCGGTGGGTGGTCGGGGACGCGGCCGAGGACAACGTCTTCGCCTTCCTGAGGTTCGACGCGGCGGGCGGTCCGCTGCTCGCGGTCTCCAACCTCTCCCCCGTCGTGCGCGAGGACTACCGCCTCACCGTCCCCGACGGTCTCCCCCTGTGGCAGGAGTCCCTCAACACCGACGCCGCGCGGTACGGCGGCGGCGACATCGTGCGGCGAGACCCGGTCAAGGCGGAGGACGGGGCGCTGCGGCTCACCCTGCCGCCGCTGGCGACGGTGTGGCTGGTCCCGGTGCCCGGCTGAGCCCACAGGCGACGCGGAGGTGTCCGACCGGCCCGAAGGGGCAGTCGGGGTCGTACGAGAACCCGCATCCTCGTTGTCGCCGAGGGCCACAGAAAGGGCTATGTCACGTGCGCACCGTCGGAGTGGAGGAGGAACTCCTCCTGGTCGACCCCGAGACCGGCGAGCCGCAGGCGCTGTCCGCGGCCGTACTCGCGCGGGCCGCGCAGGACGAGCCGGGCCAGGACGTCTTCGAGAAGGAACTGCACAACCAGATGCTGGAGTTCGCCACCCACCCGCAGTCGGGCATGGACGAACTCCGCGCGGAGATCGTGCGCTGCCGCAAGGAGGCCGCCCGGCTCGCCGGCGACAGCGGCTGTGCCGTGGTCTCCCTCGCGACCTCGCCGCTGCCCGTCAGCCCCTCCGTGGGCGTCGGCCGCCGCTACCGGTGGATGGCGGAGCAGTACGGCATCGCCACCCAGGAGCAGCTCGTCATGGGCTGTCATGTCCATGTGTCCGTGGAGTCGGACGAGGAGGCCGTCGCCGTCGTCGACCGGATCCAGCCCTGGCTGACCGTGCTGGCCGCGCTGAGCGCCAACTCGCCCTTCTGGCAGGGCAAGGACTCCGGTTACAGCAGCTACCGCAGCCGGGTGTGGCAGCGCTGGCCCTCGGCCGGTCCGACCGAGCCGTTCCGCTCGGCGGAGCGCTATCACCGGCGGGTCGCGGACATGGTGGCGACCGGCGTCATCCTGGACGAGGGAATGATTTACTTCGACGCCCGGCTGTCCCGGACCTACCCGACGGTGGAGATCCGGGTCTCGGACGTCTGTCTGCACGCGGACACCGCCGCGCTCCTCGCGACCCTCGCCCGCGGGCTGGTGGAGACGGCCGCGCGCGAGTGGCGGGCGGGCAAGGAGCCGGTGACGCACAGTGTGAGTCTGCTGCGGCTGGCGGCCTGGCGGGCCGCGCGCTCCGGCCTCACCGAGGAGCTGCTCCACCCGGCGACGATGCATCGCATGCCCGCCGAGACGGTGGTGCGGGCCCTGTTGGAGCATGTCGAGGACGCGCTCGCCGACAGCGGCGATCTGGACCGGGCGCGCGAATCGTGCGCCGAACTGCTGCGGCGCGGCAACGGCGCCCGGGTGCAGCGTGAGCTGCTGGAGCGCACCGGGAGCCTGCGCAGCGTGGTCACCGAGTGCGTGCGGCTGACTCAGTCGTAGTGCTCACAGGGCCAGGACGACCGCGTACACCAGGAAGAACGCGGCGACGAGGACGACCAGGAGCAGGATCAGGGCCAGCGGCCCCTTGGCCCAGCCCCTGGTCGGGTTGTGCGTCTCCCGCGGGCCGGCCTCGGGCAGGCTGCTCTCGGCGGGCGGGGTCTCGCCCGGCGGTACGCCGCCACCCGGTTCCAGTCCGGTGGTGCGCTCGGGTTCGGGATCGGGGTTCACGTGACTCATGCGGTCCGAGTGCCCCGATCTCGACGAGATCACGGCTGACCGCTTACTTCCGTATTCCAGGTACCACTCGCTCGCGCCTGGGCTAGATTCGAGCACCGCGGATGACCGAACTCGTCCGCGCAGTCACAGCCCGTACACGTCAGGAGCAGCGCATGCGCGACTTCGCCCTCGCTCCCCGGACCATCTCGCGCTCCAGCGGCGGTCTGGCCGACAGCGTGTTCGAGCGGGCGGAGCTGGACCCCACCCTGCCGGTGCTCGCCCGCCGTCCCGAGGGCTCCTCCGGACGCTGGCAGGAGGTCACGGCCGTGGAACTGCGGGACGAGGTGGTGGACCTCGCCAAGGGACTGGTCGCCTCGGGGATCGCGCCGGGGCACCGGGTGGCCATCATGGCGCGCACCCGCTACGAGTGGACGGTTCTCAGCTACGCGCTGTGGACGGTCGGCGCCGAGGTCGTACCGATCTATCCGACGTCCTCGCGCGAACAGGTCGAGTGGATCCTGCGCGACACCGACTGTGTGGCCGTGGTGGTGGAGGACGAGCAGGCGGTCATGACGGTCGGCTCGGTGTGCGCCTCGCTGCCCCGGCTCCGCCACGTCTGGCAGCTGGACGCGGACGCGCTCGAGAACCTGGCGGAGCGGGGCCGGATGATCCCTCTCGCCACGGTCGAGTCGCTGCGCCGTATCGTGCTGCCGGACTCCACGGCGGTCATCGCCTACACCTCCGGCGCCACGGGTCGTCCGCTGGGCTGCGCACTCAGCCACCGCGGCCTCGCGAGCCCCGTCGACACCCTCCTCGAAGGCTGGCGCCAGATCACGGCACCTCCCGGAGAGCAGCCGTCCGTCCTCGCCTTCCTGCCCTTCTCCCATGTGTACGGCCTCATGATCCAGGGCGTGTGCATCCGCGGCGGTCTGCTCATGGCCCACGAACCCGATCCGAGCGAGGAGGCGCTGGCGGCCGCTCTGCAGTCCTTCCGCCCCACCTACTTCTACGCCGTCCCCTCCGTCTTCGAGAAGATCTACAAGAACTTCCTGCGCGCCGCCCAGCAGTCGGGCCGCGGCGCCCTGTTCGAGCGGGCCGCCGACACGGCACGGGACTTCGCCCTGGCCTGCGAGCGGCAGCGGCTGGGTGAGGGCCCCGGCCCCGGGTTCGACCTGCGGCTCCAACACGCCCTGTACGAGCGGACGGTGTACCGCAGACTGCGGGCCGCGATGGGCGGCCGGGCCCGCCGGGCCACCTCGGGCGGCTCCACCCTGGGCCGTGAGCTCTCCCTGTTCTACGAGGGCATCGGCGTCTACGTCCATGACGGATACGGCCTCACGGAGACCTGCGGCGGGATCACCATGCAGCCGCTGGGCCGGGAGAAGTCCGGGACCGTGGGCCAGCCGCTGCCGGGCGTGGATCTCCGGGTGGCGGACGACGGGGAGATCCTGGTGCGCGGGCCGTCGGTCTTCCAGGGCTATGTCCATGACGAGGCCGCGACACGGGCGGCGCTGTACGGCGGTTGGCTGGCCACCGGGGACCTCGGGCAGCTGGACGCCGACGGCTATCTGACGATCACCGGCCGCAAGAAGGACATCATCGTGACCACCAGCGGCAAGAGCGTGGCCCCGGCCGCCCTCGAACACCGGCTGAGGATGCATCCGCTGATCCACCAGGCGGTGGTGGTCGGTGACAACCGGCCCTGCGTGGGCGCCCTGCTCACCCTGGACCCGGTGTTCCTGGACCACTGGCGCGGAGTCCTGGTCGCCCAGCAGGACCCCTCGGCGCGCGGGGCCCGGGAGGAGAACGCGCTGCGGGAGGAGATCGCGCGGGCCGTGGCCGCCGCCAACAGCACGGTCTCGCGCTCGGAGTCGATCCGGGTGTTCCGGGTGCTGTCGGAGCCGTTCGACCTCGCCAACGGCCTGCTGACGCCGTCGATGAAGCTGCGCCGCGACGAGATCGTGCGCCGGTACGCGATGGAGATCGACGCGATGTACCAGGCCCGCTCGGCGAACGCCCGGCGCGGTCCGACGGAGGACGTGCTGGGCTGGGACGACTCGGACGACGTGTTCCGGTGAAACCTCGCCGTCCGCCGCGTTCCCCGAGGTGAGGACGATTGGGCGGCCCGCCCTCGGGAACACGGCTCAGTGGCGACATGAGAGAGTACGAAGAATCCGCTGACGCCGGGTCGTGAGAGCGGCACGGCACCGAGCCGCATTGGGACGAGACACTGACTTCCGAGGCGATTCCGAGCCGCACCACCCGTTTCGCGGGCGAGCCGCATTGCGTGACGGGTGCGCGGCTCGCCGCTGAGGAATTCCTGGGCGACCTCGGCCAGAGCGTGCCGCCCACGACTCCCGAGCACTGGGACGACATCCTGCTGGTGGTCACCGAACTCGCCGCCAACGCCGTCCAGTACGCCCCCGGCCCCTTCGTCCTGCGGATGCGCCGCACCTTCGACGGTGTGCACGTGACGCTGCGCGACACCAACCCGACGCCGCCCGCCCCCCGTTCCTTCGATCCGCGCACGGGCGGCGGCGGCATCGGCTGGCACCTGGTCCACGCGCTGTGCGACCAGGTCAGCGTGGTGACGGACGAGCGCGGCAAGGACGTCCACGTCTTCCTGCCGTGGTGACCTGGCCCGCTTCGGTCAGGCGGTGGCCGTGAGACCCAGATAGTAGGCACCGACCGCCGCGAGGTACTCACGGTCCCTGGTCTCGCTGTCGGTGCGGAAGCGGGGGGCCGCCTTCACCTCCGACCCGGTGCAGGCCAGGGTGACCCGCCGGTCATGGGTGTCGACGCGGGTGACGACACCGACCGGGACCAGGACGCTGCGGCCGAAGATCCAGACACCGGTGTCGACGACGAGGTGCTCCATTCCGTCGGGGGCGGCCTGCCGGTCCACGTGTCCGATCGCGCCGTCGCTCGCGACGACGCTGAAGCCCGTCAGGTCCTGTCCCTCGACGTAACCGCTGTCCGGCACGTACGACCAGATTCTGTCGGTGGTCACGCTGCTCCTTCCCTCCCGAGCGCTGCACGGACCCCGCTCTCCACTGCGAGCGGGCCCACAGCACCCCAATACCCTTCTGCCGCACACGCATTCGGCTACGGGCACCCTCACAAGCGGTTTCCCCGCGTCCGGTCCGCGCACCTCCTTCACCTTTCTCCCGGTGCACTTTCGGGCGCGGGCGGGCATGGTGGTCCTCGACGCATTCGTCGCGCCCGCACGGGCACACGAAGGGCGTTCGAGGCAGAACCGCCTGGAGCCGCAGAAAGGGATGAAACACCGTGACACGACCCAGGATCCTGGTGGTTGGCGCCGGCTTCGCCGGAGTCGAATGCGTTCGCCGCCTGGAACGGAAACTCTCCCCGGACGAAGCCGACGTCACCCTGGTGACGCCGTTCGCCTACCAGCTCTATCTCCCACTGCTGCCCCAGGTCGCCTCCGGCGTGCTGACGCCCCAGTCGATCGCCGTCTCGCTGCGCCGCAGCAAGAAGTACCGCACCCGGATCATCCCGGGCGGCGCGATCGGCGTGGACCTCAAGTCCAAGGTCTGCGTGGTCCGCACCATCACCGACGAGATCGTCAACGAGCCCTACGACTACATCGTGCTGGCTCCCGGCAGCATCACCCGCACCTTCGACATCCCCGGTCTCACCGAGCACGCCTTCGGCATGAAGACCCTCGCCGAGGCCGCCTACATCCGCGACCACGTCATCTCCCAGCTCGACCTCGCGGACGCCAGCCATGACCCGGACGAGCGGGCGGCCCGGCTGCAGTTCGTGGTCGTCGGCGGCGGATACGCCGGCACCGAGACCGCCGCCTGTCTGCAGAAGCTCACTCACGCGGCGGTCAAGCGCTACCCGCGCATCGACCCGTCGCTGATCAAGTGGCATCTGATCGACATCGCCCCGAAGCTGATGCCGGAGCTGGGCGACAAGCTGGGGCGCAGTGCGCAGGAGATCCTGCGCCGGCGCGGCATCGACGTCTCGCTCGGTGTCTCGATCGAGAAGGCGGGCCCCGAGGAGGTCACCTTCACCGACGGCCGGGTGATCCCTACCCGGACCCTGATCTGGACGGCCGGGGTCGTCGCCAGTCCGCTCATCGCGACGCTCGGCGCCGAAACGATTCGCGGCCGACTCGCCGTCACCGCCGAGATGACCCTGCCGGGCCAGGACGGCGTCTTCGCGCTCGGTGACTCGGCCGCCGTGCCGGACAAGGCCAAGGACGACGACAGCGCGATCTGCCCGCCCACGGCGCAGCACGCCATGCGCCAGGGCAAGGTGGTCGCCGACAACGTCATCGCGACGCTGCGGGGCCAGGCGCTGAAGCCGTACGTCCACAAGGACCTGGGACTCGTCGTCGACCTCGGCGGCAAGGACGCCGTCTCTAAGCCGCTCGGCATCGAACTGCGGGGCCTGCCCGCCCAGTTCGCCGCCCGCGGCTACCACTGGATGGCGCTGCGCACCAACGTGGCCAAGGTCCGCGTGGCGACGAACTGGACGCTCAACGCCCTCGCCGGCGACGATTTCGTCCGCACCGGCTTCCAGGCCCGCAAGCCCGCCAAACTGAAGGACTTCGAGTACACCGACGCGTACCTGACCCCGGAACAGGTCAGGGCGCAGGTCGAGGGGACACCACGGCTGGACCCGTAGGCGTGACGCGGATCACTCCGGACCGCCGGTCGGTTTCCCGCCGGCCGACGGTCTTAGGAGGGACAGCACAGCGTCCCTCCGAAAGGACATCGTCATGGCCGAGACCGTGAAGGGCCCCGCGAGCTACTTCCCCTCCATCGAGAAGAAGTACGGCCGCCCGATCGCCGAGTGGCAGGACCTCGTCCGCTCCTCGCCGCTGACCCGGCACATGGAGCTGGTCGCCTGGCTGAAGACCGAGCACGGGCTGGGACACGGTCACGCCAACGCCCTGGTGGCCCACACCCTCGGCGAGACCGAGGGCAGGTGATTTTCCCCGCCGTGCCATGCTGGAACGGATCATGACGTGACACGGGAGTGAGTACGGCGGAGTGAACACAGCGAGGCTGCGCGATCGGGTTTCGGCGTCGGACCCGGGGCTGCTCCGGCTGGCCGCGGGTCTGCGCACGGTGGCGGCGATCGCGCTCACGCTGGCCGTGCTCGGTCTGCTGGGGATGAGCGTCCCGCACCTGGTGGCCGGCGCCATCGCGGCGATGGTCGCGACCTTCGCCATCCGGGAGAAGCAGCGTACCCAGCAGGCAGTGACCCTCGCCCTGGGCCTCCCGGTGGCCGTGGCCTCGATGTCACTGGGCGCACTGCTGAGTTCCCGGGTGCTGGCCGGCGACCTCTTCTTCGTCGCGCTGATCTTCTGCGCCGTCTACGGCCGCCGCTTCGGTGAGCGCGGCACCACGCTCGGCCTGATCGGCTTCCAGGTCTACTTCGTGTCCCTGTTCGTCGGCGCCACCGTCTCCGGGCTGCCCGAGCTGTACGGCGTCCTCGGCGTCGCCTTTCTGTGCAGCGCGGCGGCACGCTTCCTGCTGGTGCCGGAGACCCCCGCGGGCCTCCTCGAACGCCTGCGGGAGGCGTTCCGGGTCCGGCTGGCCCAGCTGGTCTCCGCGCAGCTCCGGCTGCTGGACGCCGGGCCCGAGGAGATCGACGAGGCGCTGAAGGACGTACGCGAGGGCACCGCGCGGCTGCACGAGACCGCGCTGATGATCCAGGGGCGACTGGAGGAGGGGACCTCCGACGCGGGCGCGGCGCGACTCGTGCAGCGGCGGATCGCGGACGCCGAGATCACCGCCGAGCGGCTCGGGCTGTTGCTGCTGAGCGCCCGCAGTTCCGAGCGCGCGGACACCCTCACCCTGCATCTGCCGGGTGCGCCGGCCCCGCGGACGGACCGGATGCCCGGCCGGGACGAGGCGATGGCCACGGTGCGCCGGGACCTGGAGGCGCTGCGGCTGCTGGTGCTGCGCCCGGTCGCCGCCGGATCCAGCACGGCCCTGTCCCAGGTCCGCAACCGGCTGCTCGGCTACCGCGAGGAGGAGAACCTGCCGCCCGCGCCGCCCGCCGTCCAGGACGTGTTCCGGGGCGTCGGCGAGGCCGCCCGCGCGGTCCTGGGCCTGCGGATCGCCCTGGACGGCCCGCAGGACGAGTCGGACGACTCCCCCGCGACGACTCGTTCGCGCGAGGAGCTGGACGCCGAGGACGCCGTCATCGACGCCCGCGAGGAGGACGGCGGGACGCAGGACGAGCTCACCGGGCTCAGGCGGCCCACGACCCGGGCCGCGGTGCAGGTCGCCGTGGGGTCCTCGCTCGCCATCGTCGGGGGCGAGTTCCTCTCCAGTCAGCGCTGGTACTGGGCCGTGCTGACCTGCTGGATCGTCTTCATCAACACCGCGTCCACGGGCGAGATCCTGGTCAAGGGCTACCGCCGACTGCTGGGTACCGTCCTCGGCGTGGTCGCCGGGATCGTGCTGGCGGGGGCGGTCGGGCAGCACACCTGGACGGCGTTCGCCCTGGTACTGGTCCTGGTGTTCGCGATGTTCTACACCGCGCCGCTCTCCTACACCCTGATGTCGTTCTTCGTCACCGCGGCGCTGGGGCTGCTCTACACCCTGCTGCACACCTACAGCTTCTCGGTGCTGGTACTGCGCGTGGAGGAGACCGCGCTCGGCGCGGCCTGCGGGGTGATCGCGGCGGCGTTCGTCCTGCCGGTGCGCACGGACCGCCGTACCAACGAACTGCTCGTGACCGTCCTGGAGCGGCTCGACGAGGTCACCGAGGCCGCCGTGGACCAGCTCAGCGGCGGCTCCCCCGCCGACCTGCTCGACCGGGCACGCGACCTGGACCAGGCGCTGGCCGACCTGCGGGCGGCCACCCGGCCCCTCACCCACCCGATCACGCCACTGCGGGCCCGGCGGGACACCGCCCGCTATGTCGTGGCGCTCCTGGAGACCTGCGCGTACCACGCGCGCTCGCTGGCGGCCACGGCCGAACTGCTGCCCACTCATCCCTCGATCGCGGCGGATCCCCGGTTGCGCCGGGCCGGCCGGCGCATCGGGGACAACATCGCGGCCATCGCCGCGCATGTCGCCGACGAGCGCTCCACCGCCCGGGTCGAGACCGGGCCGAGCATCGCGTCGCTGCTGGAGACCGAGGTCCCCGGCACCCCGCGGTTCGGCCGGATCACCGACCGCGTGCTACGGCACGTCCAGCGGCTGGACGAGACCCTGGTGGGCCTGGCCCGGCCGCTGGACGTGCCGGTCGCGGCGCCCCGACGATAGGGCGGCGCTCAGAGGTCGGTGGGCAGACCGCTCACCTCGGCGATGCCGCGCAGCTCGTCGTCGAGCCGTCGGCGTTCGCGGATGTATTCGGCGATCTCACCGAGGCGGACCGGGTCGGAGGCCGTGTCCGCGTCGGTGACCACCCGGATCGGGCCGGCGCTGTCGTCGACATGGAGTTCGATCACCTGGTTGTCCATACGGCCGGTCACCGCCGTGGCGATGACCAGAGCGGCCTCGTCGCGGATCTCCTGGGGCAGCCCGTCCTGCCGGCTGTCCTCGAGCGCGAAGTCCAGCGCGGGCAACTGATGCTCGTCGATCGCCCGCAGCACCGGACGGACCACGTCGAGCAGCAGCTCGTAGTCCTCCGAGGCCATACGGATGCGCAACAGATTCAGGTAGACGTCCACGGGCCTGCCGTCGGACGGAAGCTCGGGTTCGTTCATGCACCCCGGGTTCCCCGTATGCCGCGGCTCAGACCCTGCGCCAACGGGCCATCGCGAACGAGAACACCCCGAACAGCACCAGCCCGACGGCGACCAGCACGAGCAGCCACGGCCCCATCGGGGTGCCGGCGAACGAGCGGAGCGTGTCGTCGAGGCCCTTCGCCTTGTCGGGCTGGTAGTCGACCGCGGCACGGACGGCGAACGCGCCCGCCGCGGTGAACACCACGCCACGCGCCACTCCGCCGCCGACACCCGTCACATCGACCAGCTTCCTGATCCGCGGGCTCATCTCGGCGAGCTTGAGCTTGTCGTGGAAGGACCTGCGCAGCGCCTGTGCGGCGATCCACACACCGGCTATCGCCACGCCGACGCCCGCGATGCCCACCAGCCACTGCCCGCCGGGCCACTCCAGGACCCGCGCGGTGACGTCCCTGGACTGCTTGTCGCTCGATCCGCCACTGCCGGAACCGACGGTGAAGGCCAGCACGGAGTAGGCGACGAACGCGTAGAAGACGCAGCGGGCCGCCGACAGCAGCCGCTTCGTGGCTTTGCGCCCGTCGGGTCCGACCGCGCCGAACACCACCTCGGACAGTCGCCACAGGGCCATGCCGACGAGCCCGATGCCCAGCGCCCACAGGACGACGGAGCCGAACGGCTTGTCGGCGAGGGCGGCGAGGGCACCGCCGCGGTCGGCCTGGCGCTTGCCGTCGCCGAAGGCGATCTGCAGCGCCAGGACGCCGACCAGCAGGTAGATCACTCCGCGGGCGGTGAATCCCGCGCGGGCGGCGCCCTCCGTGACGGAGCCGCGCGCCGCGCGTCTGGCCTGGATCCGGCCGGTCGTTGCCGTGGAGCTGGTGGTCATATCGGTCTCCTGGAAGTCCGGATGCCGTCCTGGCGGACGGTCACACGGGATGCGGTCAGTCGGCCAGGCGCGCGGGTTCGGACATGGCCGCGAGCAGACGGTGAGCCGTCTCCAGGGCCAGCCGCACGTCTCGCGTGCCGGTGGATACACACAGCGTGTAGGCGAGGTCCCGGGCGCGGGGGCTCGGTTCTGCCGCGTTCGCGGACTCCGCGGCGCGCAGCGTCTCGTACTCCTGTACGAGTTGCCGCAAAAACGTCGGATTGGGTATCAGCATCTGGTTCTCTCCCCCGCGCTCTCAAGCCTCGGTCGGTCCGTCGGCCTGGCGCCGCGAACGGTCGGCCAGTGCCTCGTCGCGCACGCGGGCGCAGCTGCGGCTGATGAGCCGGGAGACGTGCATCTGCGAGATGCCGAGCTGGTCGGCGATGCGGCTCTGTGTCATGTCCTCGAAGAAGCGCATGTAGAGAATGGCGCGCTCGCGCTCGGGCAGCCGGCGCAGACCTTCCTTGGCGGACTCGCGGTCCACCACGATGTCGTACGACGTGTCCGGGCCGCCCAGGGTGTCGGCGAGGCTGTAGCCGTCGTCGCCGGCCGAGAGTTCGGCGTCCAGGGACAGGGTGCTGAAGCTTTCGAGGGCTTCGAGTCCGGTGGTGACCTCTTCCTCGGTCAGGCCGGTGTGGGCCGCGAGGTCGGCGGGCGTCGGTTCGGGGGAACCGGGGTTCTGGGTGAGTTCGCGTCGGGCCACGCGCACCTTGTTGCGCAGTTCCTGCACGCGGCGGGGCACCCGCAGGGCCCACATGCGGTCGCGGAAGTGGCGCTTGACCTCACCGGTGATGGTGGGCACGGCGTAGCTCTCGAAGGCCCCGCGTTCCGGTTCGAACCGGTCGATGGCCTTCACGAGCCCGAGGGCGGCGACCTGGCGCAGGTCCTCGATCGACTCGCCGCGGTCGCGGAACCGGCCCGCGATGCGGTGAGCCATGGGCAGCCAGGCGGTGACGAGTTCGTCGCGCAGGGCATCACGCTCGGGGCCTTCTTCCAGCCCGGCCAGCCGGGCGAAGAGGGCCATGGTGTCGGGGGCGTCGTCGTGCCGCCGCCTGCCGGCGGCGGTGGGGCGGTCCTGGGTGGTGGGACGGCTGGTCGACGTGTCGGTGAGCATGCGGATTCGCTCCTGAAGAACGGGTTCAGGGTCTGACCGCGGGAGGAACGACGCCGGGACCGCCGAAAGGGGCCCACAGCAGCCGTACAGCTCCCGCTGGCGCGCCTCCGGTCCGAAGCACGAAACTGCGTCTGCCCTGCTGTATGGGTCCCAAACTGCGTCAGTGGAACTCCGTTTTCCGGCGGCTTCCCCAGGGGTGCCGGATCAGCTCAGGGGCACCACAGCGGTGATGCACTTGCCGCCCGAAGGCAGGTCGGTCACGCGGACGTCGCGGGCCAGCCGGCACACGATCGGCCAGCCGTGGCCGCCGGGGTGCCACCTGCCCTGCGGGTCCATGGGCGCCTTGGCGACGGGCAGGGCGGCGCTGCGGTCGCTGACCGAGACGGACACGCCCCGGCCCTCGACGGTGACACGGAAGTCGGTGACGCCGCCACCGTGCAGGATGGCGTTGGTGGTGAGTTCCGAGGCGACGAGCAGCGCGTCCGAGAGAGCCTGGGCGTCGCAGGAGGTGTGGGTGGCACGGCAGCGTTCGGACACGGCCCGCTCGACTGCCCGGCGCGCCTCCGCAGGCCGGCGCGGCCTGGGCCGAACGCGGGGACGGGCGACAGGGAGTTCGGGGGCGGCTTCGGTCCTGTGCTCGTCGCACATGACGTGGCTCCTGATCAGTGGATCGAGTGGGGGGTCTCAGGTGGGTGAAACAGAAGCCGGGCCCGGCCGGACCCACGGACACGGTGACCGTGATGTGCGGTGCGCGCCGTCCGTAGGCCTCCAGTAATCGGCTGACCTCTGCACGCCGGGCCAAACCTCCGCCTTTCGGGCGGCACAGGGGGCCATTCGATCGCGTTCCGGGGGTACGCGACCTGCATGACGGATGTCGTGGACTCAGATGAACTGATGCGCCGAATCCAGCGCGCCCGGGCCTGCGCGGCGGAGGAGGAGCAGTCCTGGCGGGCGCGCAGCGACGAGCTGGCACCCTCCGATCCGGAGGGCGCCCGGGACGCCGCCGTACGCACCCTGGCCTACGAGGCGGTGACCCGGGTGCTGGACGAGGTGCTCAGGCCGGGCAGCCGCTGACCGCCGGGCCGTCCGGGCCGTCCGGGCCGGGCACCCGCCGCCCATGACTGTCGATCACACCCGAGCGCCGTTTCTGGAAACCCTGACCGACGACCACCGCCGGAGACAGCTGCCGTTCACCCCGCCGGGACACGAGCAGGCCCGCGGGGCCGACCCGGAGGTGCGGGACGTGCTGGGTGACGCGGTCTTCCTCGGGGACGTGCCGGCGTCGGGCGGTCTGGACGACCGGCTGACCCGGGGGCGGCTGCTGGACCGGGCCGTGGAGCTGTTGATCGGGCGGGACGCATCGGAGTTGGACCCGGCCCCGCGGGTGGAGGTACCACCGCCCGCCGAGCTGCCGGGACGCGTTCTTCGGCCCGACAGAGAATGTGCCGATCACCTCGGCCGCCGGGCGGATCGCGCCGAGATGATCACGCGTACCCGCCGGGGATCCCGGCCGTACTGCCCGGTGAGCTGCTGACCGAGCCCGTACTGGCGTATCTGCGGACCGGACTGGCCGCGGGTCTGAACCTGCCCGACGCCGCCGACGCCGAGCTGAAGACGATCAAGGTCGTCAACGCGTCCGCCGAGTGAAACGGGTCACGCACCCCGGATCCCATTGCGCGAAATCTCCCCGGATGGTTTACGGTTCATTCATACGTGGTGACGGGGTCGACCCACCGTCCTCCGCCACCACCTCTTACTGCCCTGGCTGGCCTCCCCCGTCCAGCCAGGGCTTTTCTCTGCCCGGCGCGGATCCTCGCCTCCGCCGAGGTGCCCCGGACGGCCGCAGCCGCTGAAATGGGGCGTAGGCACAACACCGGAATCCACCGCCGGCGAGGAGCCCCGCGTCATGACCAAAGCGATAAAACTGCTGACCGCCCTACCGCAGCCGCAGCGCCAGAGCCTGATGACGCTCGCCAAGGAGGTCTCCTTCCCCGAGGACGTCCACATCTTCGAGGCGGGCGGTACGGCCGACCGCTTCTGGGTCATCCGCTCCGGAGCGGTCTCGCTGACCCAGCAGGTGACCAGCCACCACCGGGTAGCCGTCGCCACACTCGGCTCGGGCGACCTGCTCGGCTGGTCCTGGCTGTTCCCGCCGTACCGGTGGGACTTCGGCGCGGAGGCGTTCAGTCCCGTGCGGGCTCACGAGTTCGACGCGGCGGCGGTGCTCCGGCTGTGCGAGGAGGACCGGCAGCTCGGCATGATCCTGGTCCGCAGCGTCGCCGAGATCCTCGCCCACCGCCTGGAGACGACCCGGGGCAGGCTGATGGACCAGTACGGCTCCCACCGCAGGAGCGGTCTGTAGAACGCGGTAGCGCTCTCAGACGCGGTAGCGGCGCAGTGCCGGCACGGCGAAGGCCAGCAGCAGCATGACGGCGACGACCAGGACACCGCCGCCGGCGACCGCGGCGCGGGCGCCGAAGACCGAGCCGGCACTGCCGTGCAGGACGTCGGCGAGGCGGGGGCCGCCCGCGACGACGACGGTGAAGACGCCCTGCATCCGGCCGCGCATCTCGTCGGTGGCGGCGGAGAGCAGGATCGCCCCGCGGAAGACCATCGAGACCATGTCGGCGATTCCGGCCACGGCCAGGAACACCACGGCGAGCCACAGACTCCCGCTCAGCCCGAACCCGGTGATGGCCACGCCCCAGGCGACGACCGCGCCGATGACCATCCAGCCGTGTCGGCGCACGCGCGAGAACGTGCCGGAGAACAGCCCGCCGACCACCGCGCCGATCGGGATCGCGGCGAACAGCAGACCCAGCGCGAGCCCTTCGCCGTACGGGGCGTAGGTCTCGGAGGCGAGCTGCGGGAACAGGGCCCGGGGCATGCCGAAGACCATGGCGATGATGTCGGCGAGGAAGGACAGCAGCAGCACCTTGTGCGCGGAGATGTACCGGAAGCCCTCAGCGATCTCGCGTACCCCGGCCCGGCGTACCGGCGAGCCGGCGAGCGGTGGCAGGGCGGGCAGCCGGTACACCGCCCACACCGTGACGCACAGCGCCAAGGCGTCGAGGAGATACAGCTCCGGCAGGCCGATCACCGGGATCAGGACACCCGCGAGCAGCGGGCCCATCACCTGGCCGGTCTGCATGACGGTCGAGCCGAGGGCGTTGGCCGCGGGGAGGTGGTCCTTGGGCACCAGACGGGCGATGGAGGCGTTGCGGGCAGGGGAGTTGAGGCCCCAGAACGCCTGCTGAACCGCGAGCAGGACCATCAGGGCCGCCACCGAGTCGAGCCCGCTGACGGCCTGGAGCCAGAACAGGACCGAGGTGACGGCGATGCCGCTGTTGGTGATCAGGAGGAGCTTGCGGCGGTCCATGGTGTCGGCGACCGCTCCGCCCCACAGCGCGAACACGATCAGCGGCAGCAGTCCGGCCATGCTCGCGGCGCCGACCCAGGCCGAGGAGCCGGTGATGTCGTAGATCTGCTTCGGCACCGCGACGGCGGTGAGCTGGCTGCCGACGGCCGTGACGATGGTCGAACTCCACAGCCGGCGATAGGCCGGGATGCGCAGCGGACGGGTGTCCATCGCCCAGCGACGCCAGCCCCGCCGGGGTGACGGCGCCTCGTCCGGGGCCGGTGTCCTGGGTTCGGTGCTGCTCTCGCCGGTGTCCACGCGCTTCCTGGTTGCTCGTTACATCTAACGGGTCCAGGGTTCACTATCGCAGCATCGTCCAGGAGTCCGGGACGCGGTATCTCAGCTTGTGGACCTGGCCGTTGACGACGTCACGCTCCGGCCACCAGCGTGGCGCCGAGGGCGATCATGGTCACGGCGACCAGTCCGTCGAGCAACCGCCAGGCGGTGGGCCTGGCGAGGAAGCGGCTGAGCAGCCGGGCCCCGAACCCGAGGGCGGCGAACCAGCACAGGCTGGCGAGTACGGCCCCGAGCCCGAAGGTCCAGCGCAGCGGGCCGCGGTCGGCGGCCACGGAACCGAGCAGGAACACGGTGTCGAGGTAGACGTGCGGGTTGAGCCAGGTCATCGCCAGACAGGTCAGTACCGCGCGCTTCCGGGAGCCCGTCGCCTCGCCCTCCGCCCGCAGGCCCGACTCCCCCGGCCTGAGGACCCGGCGGGCGGCGAGGGCGCCGTAGCAGAGCAGGAATCCGCCGCCGATCCAGCCGACCAGGGTCAGCGCGCCCGGCCAGGCGACCACGACGGCGCCGACACCGCCGACGCCGAGAGCGATGAGGAGGGCGTCGGACAGGGCGCAGATGCCGACGACGGCGAGGACCGCGTCGCGGCGGATCCCCTGGCGCAGCACGAAGGCGTTCTGGGCGCCGATGGCGACGATGAGCGAGAGGCCGGTGCCGAAACCGGCGGCAGCGGCGGACAGGGAAGCGGGCATGGCTTCGACGGTACGGAGACGATCACCTCACGTACAGCTAAAGATTCTTACGTATCATTAGCTGTTGTGATAATGACCGAGCTTCCCCTGGATCAGGTGCGGACTCTGCTCGCGGTGGTCGACGAGGGCACGTTCGACGCGGCGGCGGCCGCTCTGCATGTGACGCCTTCGGCGGTGAGCCAGCGGGTGAAGGCACTGGAGCAGCGCACGGGGCGGGTGCTGCTGGTGCGCACCAAACCGGTGCGGCCGACCGAGTCGGGTGAGGTCGTGGTGCGGTTCGCCCGCCAGTTGGCCCGCCTCGAGCGGGACGCGCTCGCCGAGCTGGGCATGCCCGGCGAGGGCGAGGTGACCCGGGTCTCGGTCGCGGTGAACGCTGACTCCCTGGCGACCTGGTTCCTGGGAGCGCTCGGGCGGGTCCCGGAAGCGGAGCGGCTGTGTTTCGAGCTCCGGCGTGAGGACGAGACCCGTACGGCGGAGCTGCTGCGGGAGGGACTGGTGATGGCGGCGGTGACGTCTTCTCCCGAGGCCGTGGCGGGATGTTCCGTACAGGCACTGGGGCGGATGCGGTATCTGGCGGCGGCGAGTCCTGGATTCGTGTCGCGACATCTCGAGGGGTCCTTGTTGGAGGGGCTCACGGAGGCGCCGGTGGTGACGTTCGACCGCAGTGACGACATCCAGGACGGGTTCCTGCGGGAGCTCGGCCGGGGCGGGGCGAGCCGGGCGCGGCACGCGGTGCCCACCTCGGAGGGGTTCGTGGAGGCCGTCACGCTGGGACTGGGGTGGGGGATGGTGCCCGAGGTACAGGCGGGTCCGCTGCTGCGGACCGGGCGGTTGGTCTCGCTGGCGCCGGACCGGCCGGTCGACGTTCCGCTGTACTGGCAGCAGTGGAAGCTGGACTCGCCGGCCCTGGCCGCGGTGGCCGAGGCCGTGACGGCGGCCGCCTCAGAAACCCTTCGCTGACAGTGCCGCCCCTTGACGGGTACTGCCCGCCTGCCTCTCCACACTGTCCAGGAGCATGTCCAGCGCCGTCGGGTACGCGCTGGTGACCATGCGGGTGGCCAGGAGAGGTGCCGCCTCCGCGATGCGGGGGTAACGGTCGCCGGGCAGGTGGGCGTACGTCGAGCGCCACTTGTCCTCGTCGGCGTCCAGCGCCGCGCTCGGGAGCGCCAGGGACGCCGCGTCCAGGGCCGCGAAGGCGAGCGTCTGGTCGATGAAGGCGTGGTAGATCCGCACGGAGTCCGCGAGAGGGAGGCCTGCTCCGCGCAGGATGTCCAGGACCGCCTCGTCCGCGGCCAGTTCGTTGGGCCGGCCGGTGACCCTGCTGGTCGTCAGCACGGCGGCCTGGGGATGGGCGACGTACGCCCCGTGGATGCGCAGGCCCACCTCGCGCAGGTCGTGCCGCCACTCCCCCGTCGGCGCCCAGCCCTCCAGCGCGTGGCCGATCAGGGCGTCACCGATGGCCAGCGTCAGGTCGTCCATGCCGCGGAAGTAGCGGTAGAGCGTGCTCGGGTCGGCGTCCAGGGCCAGGCCCAGGCGGCGGGCGGTGAGGCCGGCGCTGCCGTGTTCGCGGAGCATGCGCAGGGCCGTCTCGACGATCAGCCGCTCGGACAGCACGGTCCCGCTCCTGGTGGGCCTGCGCCGACGGCGTCTGTCCTCGGGGACCACGGGTTTCGGCACGGCTGCCTCCAGACACTCCAGTCCTTATGCCAACGCCATTGACCTTATGTTGGCGCACGGCGTTGTATCTCCGCCAGGGCCCCTGCATCTGCGACCTCGACCCGTCAGGGAGTGTTTGTCATGCGTGTACTGCTCGTGGGCGCCGGGGGCGTCGGCACCGCCATCACCCGGATCGCCGCCCGGCGGCCCTTCTTCGACGCCATGGTCGTCGCCGACTACGACCCGGCCCGTGCCGAGGCCGCGGTGGCCGCGCTCGGCGACCGGTCCGGCCGGTTCCGTGCCGAGCGCGTGGACGCGAGCGACGAGTCGGCCGTGACCGCCCTGCTGGAACAGCACGCCTGCGACGTCCTCCTCAACGCCACCGACCCGCGGTTCGTGATGCCTCTGTTCCGGGCGGCGCGCTCCGCCGGAGCGACCTATGTCGACATGGCGATGTCCCTGTCCCGTCCGCATCCCGAGCGGCCGTACGCGGAGTGCGGGGTCAAGCTCGGCGACGAGCAGTTCGCGCAGGCCGAGGAGTGGGAGAAGGCGGGCGCGCTGGCCCTGGTCGGCATGGGCGTGGAGCCCGGCCTGTCGGACGTCTTCGCCCGGTACGCGGCCGATGAGCTCTTCGACGAGATCGAGGAGATCGGTGTCCGCGACGGTGCGAACCTCACCGTCGACGGCTACGACTTCGCCCCCTCCTTCAGCATCTGGACCACCATCGAGGAGTGCCTCAACCCTCCCGTCGTCTACGAGGCCGAGCGCGGCTGGTTCACGACGGAACCCTTCAGCGAGCCGGAGGTCTTCGACTTCCCCGAGGGCATCGGCCCGGTGGAGTGCGTGAACGTGGAGCACGAGGAGGTGCTGCTCGTCCCCCGCTGGGTCGACGCCCGCCGCGTGACCTTCAAGTACGGCCTGGGCCGCGAGTTCATCGAGACGCTGAGGACACTGCACCTGCTGGGCCTGGACCGCACCGATGCGGTGACCGTGCCCGGTCCGGCGGGGCCGGTCGCGGTCTCGCCACGGGACGTCGTGGCCGCGTGTCTGCCCGACCCGGCGACGCTGGGCGACCGCATGCACGGCAAGACCTGTGCGGGTACCTGGGTGAAGGGTGTCAAGGACGGGGCGCCGCGGGAGGTGTACGTCTACCACGTGGTCGACAACCAGTGGTCCATGGCGGAGTACGGCTGTCAGGCCGTGGTGTGGCAGACCGCCGTGAACCCGGTCGTCGCCCTCGAACTCCTCGCCACCGGCGCCTGGACGGGCGCGGGTGTCCTCGGTCCCGAGGCGTTCGCGGCCCGTCCCTTCCTGGATCTGCTGACCGCCTACGGCTCTCCGTGGGGCGTCCGGGAGCAGTGACCGGACGCGTCCCACGAGACCCGGTTGTTTCACCGCGCATCGACAGGTCACCCGAAAGCGAGTAAATGCATGCACGAGGGCACGTACGACTTCGATCGCAGGTGACTATCGATGGACAACTGGCGAACCCATGCCGCGTGCCGCCGCGAGGACCCGGACCTCTTCTTCCCGATCGGCACCACGGGCCCCGCGCTGGTCCAGACGGAACAGGCCAAGTCGGTCTGCCGGCGCTGCCCCGTCCAGGAGCAGTGTCTGCAGTGGGCACTGGACACGGGGCAGAGCATCGGCGTCTGGGGCGGCACCAGTGAGACGGAACGCCGGTCGCTCGCCCGGCGCGCGGCCGCGCGGAGAAGGGCCGGCTGACCGGGTCCGTTCAGCACGGGTCCGCCGACCACCCTGGGTCGGCACAAGAACGGACGCACCGGGCCCGGTGGACGCCACAGGCCGACCACCGGGCCCGATCAACCCACAGGCCCACCACCGAACCCGGCCAACACACAAGCCACGACCGTGTCCGGCTGGCGCAGGGGCTGGAGACCGGGCCAGGTCAACACCACGCCGACCACCGGACTCGACCGACACCGAGGTAGGCGACGTGGCCCGGTCAACGCCACAGGTCGGCCACCGGGGCCTGGTCAACCCACAGGCCCACCAGGCCCCACCGGCACACAAGCCACCACCGCGTCTTGCCGGCACAAGGGCTGGAGACCGAGTCATGGCCGACCATCGGACTCGGCCGGACAGAGGCCGACGACCGGGCCCGTTCCACGCCAGGGCCCACTACCGGACCCAGCCAACGCACAAGCACACCACCGCGTCCGGCCGACGCAAGGACCAACGACCGGGCCAGGTCAACGCCGGGGCCGACCACCGGACTCGGCCGGCACAGGGCGGCGACCGGGTCAGGTCAACGCGACCACCGACCACCGGACTCGGCCGGCACAGGGGTAGGCGACCAGGCAGGCCCGGTCTACGCGAAAGGCCGACCACCTGGCCCGGTCAGCGGCCCGTGCGGCGCAGTGGGCCCCAGGGGGTCTCCTGCCCGTCCACTGCGGTCCGTGCCTCGTCGATCACCTGGTCGTCGATCCAGCACATCGGGCGCACGTCCGCGACGAGCGGTTCGTTGTCCGGCCCCCGGCCCCGCTCACGCCCCTGGAGGACCCAGGGGCGTACGCCGGGGCCCCTTTCGTGCGGCAGATGGGAGTAGTCGTACAGGCGCCGGGCCACCCACAGCTGCACGGGCCGCCCCTGCCACCAGTCCTCGACGTCGAGCGGGTTCGCCGACAGTCCCGGCAGGGACAGACCCGTGAGTTCGTCGGTGCTGGACGCGCGGGCCAGATCCACCTCGGGACCGCGCGACCAGCGGACGTACAACCGCTCGTGCCGTCCGGTCAGCGCCGCGAGTTCAGCGAGTGTCCGCACCACCGGCATCCCGTCCGCCACGGTCATGACCCGACCTCCCTTTCTCTCCGCGGGCATACGGGGTACCCGCACGCCACGTGGGGAATCAGCCGTCCGGCGAGGGCGCCGGGCCGCCGGGCATCCGCAGGGTGAAGACGCTGCCGGTGTCGGGCTCGCTCGCCGCCCCGACCGTTCCGCCGTGGGCCGCGACCAGGTGGCGGACGATGGGCAGGCCCAGGCCCGAGCCGCCGGTACGACGGCTGCGGGACTTCTCCGCGCGCCAGAACCGGTCGAAGACGTGCGGCAGGTCCTCGGGCGCGATGCCGGTACCGGTGTCGGCGACCTCCAGGACGATGTCGTCGCCGTCCCGGCGCCCGGTCAGGGTGACCGTCCCGCCGGCCGGGGTGTGGCGCAGCGCGTTGGAGACCAGGTTGCCGAGCGCCTGCCGCATCCGGACCGGATCGGCGTCCAGCCAGGGCTCACCCTCGACGTCGGTGCACAGTGCGACCCGGGCCGCGTCGGCGGCGACGCGGTGGGCCGCGGCGACCTGCTGGAGGAGTTCGTCGCAGCGCACCGGCTCCCGGTGCAGGCGCAGGGTGCCGGCGTCGGCGTCCGCGAGGTCCTGGAGGTCGTCGATGACGCGTTGGAGGACGAGGGCCTCGTCGTGCAGGGAGGCGAGCAGGACGGGGTCGGGAGCCACGACACCGTCCCGGGTGACCTCGAGCCAGCCGCGGATGTTGGTGAGCGGGCTGCGCAGTTCGTGGGCGATGTCGCTGACCATCGCCTTGCGCTGGGCCTCCAGGCGCTCGCGGCGCTCGGTCAGGTCGTTGAAGGCGACGGCGAGGATGCCGGTCTCGTCCCGGGTGGTGACGGGGACGCGCACATGGAGTTCGGGCGGCTGCTGGGCCGCCGCGGTGAGCGCGCGCAGCGGCCGCACCAGCCGGGTGGCGACCAGGGCGGTCGCGGCGACGGTGACGGCGAGCACGAGACCCGCCGTGCCGACGACCTTGGCCTTGTTGGCCGGGGACATGTCGAACAGCACGGCGGGGGTGTCCCCGGTGCCGAGGAAGAGTTCCGCCGCCGGTGCCACATAGGGGTCGAGCTGGGTACGGCGGGCCTCGTCGAGGCAGGGCTGGACCGCACGCGCCTCCTTCGTGCCGAGCTTGCCGCCCAGGAGGTCGCGCGAGTCCAGCCCGACCGGTTCGCTCCCCAGCAGCACGGCCATCGCCGGGTCCAGCCCGGCCTTGGTCAGGCAGGCGCGGGCGAGGGCCTTCACCGCCTTCAGCGCCTTGTCCTCCGTCGGAGTGGGCGTGTTGAGCAGTCCGTCGGCGCAGGCGTCGGGCACGTAGTCGGGTGCGGAGCCGGTCTCCGCGTCGGTGAGAACCGTCCGCCCGCTCGGCGTACGGCTCAGGCGGGTCTGCACACCGAACCGGGAGAAGCAGAGCTGCCGCTTGCGGGCGAGGGCGGCGACCTTGACGCGTTCGGCGTCGGTGAGCCGGTACGGGCCCACCGCTCGCGGGTCGATGCCGGGGATCTGGGCGCCGCGCTCGCTGTAGGTGTCGGTGTGCAGCGGGTCGATGGCGGCGGCCGCGCTCGGGGGCAGGGAGGTGCCGGGCGGCGCGGAGTCGGCGATGACCCGGCGGTCCGAGGCGGTAAGGGCGATACGGCGGCCGGTCCTCGCCGACAGCTCCCGCACGGTGGCGGCCGCTTTCGTCCAGTCGGGGTGGGTCGCCGCGTATCCGCTGAGCTCGGCGAGGACGTCCATGTCGTCGGCAAGCGCCTGCCCCTGTTCCTCGCGCAGGGCCTGGGTGGTGGTGGCCACGGCCAGCCAGGCCGTCGCGGCCACCGAGCACACGGCGATGAGCCCGGACGTGATCAGCAGGCGGACCAGCAGCCGCTTGTGCAGCGGTATGCGAGGGCGCAGAGGTGTCTGCTGCACTGGCGTCCGTGCACTCATCCGCGGTCGCCGCTGAGCTTGTAGCCCACGCCGAACA
Organism: Streptomyces sp. NPDC102270; assembly: GCF_044766405.1. Taxonomy (NCBI): domain Bacteria; kingdom Bacillati; phylum Actinomycetota; class Actinomycetes; order Kitasatosporales; family Streptomycetaceae; genus Streptomyces; species Streptomyces sp. NPDC102270. The sequence continues at coordinate 27,969 of NZ_JBIWLX010000015.1, forward strand.
CCGTCAGCAATCGCACCGGGCGGCGCGGATCGGCCTCGATCTTGCGGCGCAGGTTCATGATGTGCACGTCCACGGCCCGTTCGGTGGAGGCGCGGTCGGTGCCCCGGGTGACCTCCAGCAACTGGCGCCGTGAGAAGACCCGTTCGGGTTCGGCGGCCATGGCCAGCAGGATCTCGAACTCGGCCGGAGTGCACTCCACCGGCGCCCCGTCGCATCGCACTTCGTGCCGTACGGGATCGACGGCGAGGCCCGCGGCGCGGACGGCGGGATCCTCGCGCCGGTCGGACACGGCACCCCGTCCGCTGCGTCTGAGGACGGTCCGGATGCGGGCCATCAGCTCGCGCGGGCTGTACGGCTTGGTGATGTAGTCGTCGGCGCCCAGTTCCAGGCCCAGCAGGACGTCGTCCTCGTCGGACCGTGCGGTGAGCATCACGACGGGGATGTCGGCGTCGCGGCGCAGCACCCGGCACACCCCGAAGCCGTCGATCACCGGCAGCATGAGGTCCAGGACGACGAGGTCGGGGGCGACCCGCCGGGCAGCGTCCAGGGCGGCCCGCCCGTCGTGGACCACGGTGGCGGTGTGGCCCTCCGCGAGCAGGGACCGCCGTATGAGTTCGGCCTGCATCTCGTCGTCCTCGGCGACCAGCACATGTGCGCACACCTGGCGGATCCTAAGCGCTCAGCGGTTCAGGGACGTGGCGTCGCCCATGACGACGACAGGGTGGCGATCCGGGTCCAGGGCGAGGAGCAGCTCCTTCATGTGCTCCTCGGCGATGCTGACGCAGCCGTGCGTGGGCCCGCCGTGGTCCACGTGCAGCCATATCCCGCCGCCGCGGCCGGCGCCCAGCGGCCGTGTCCAGTCCAGAGGTGAAGTGCCGGGCTGCCGGTTGTAGTTGATGGCGATCACGTAGTCGAAGGACCCGGCCAGCGGCTCGCCCTCGAAGCCCGTGCCGGGCGAGGTGAAGCCGACCCCGCGGTCGTACGTCAGCTTGGCGCCGGGGTCCTTCAGCAGCCCACCGGCGTCCGTGAGGGTGTACACGCCGATCGGTGAGCGCAGGTCGCCGGCCAGGTGGTGGTCGGTCCAGCCCTTGAGGGCGTTGTGCGCGGGCCAGTCGGCGCCGGCCCGCCAGCCGGCCGCGGTGCGCTCGTAGAGGACCACGGTGGAGGCCGAGGAGTCGCGGCCCCGCCCGGTGACCACGACGGCCTGCCGGGCGGCGGCCGGTACCTTCGCCCACGTCTTCGGGCCGAGCCCGGGTATCTGCTGGGGAGCGACCTCGACGGAGATCTCCGGCGCGGGAGTGGTCCTCGAAGGCTCCCCGGACGGCGTGGGCGTGCCGTCCGTACTGGCCACGGCACCGCCGCCGCATCCGGTGAGAAGCACGGATGCGGCCAGCAGTGCGACATGGGTTCTGCGTGTGATCATGGAACGACTCTGGCCGACACTTGTAAGGAACTGGTCAGGTTCTAGGGCTGGTTCGGCTTGCCCGCCGCGTAGAGCCAGGTCTGGAACAGTGCGTCCAGGTTCTTGCCCGACACCCGCTCCGCGAGGCGCTCGAACTGCGCGGTGGTGCCATGGCCGGCGCGGTGTCCGGTTGCCCAGGCGCGCAGGATCAGGAAGAACGCCCGGTCGCCCACGGCCGTGCGCAGGGCCTGCAGGGTCATGGCGCCGCGGGCGTAGACGGGGGTGCCGAAGATGTTGCCGCCGCTGCCGGGGTTGCCGGGCGGGAACTCCCACAGGTCGTCGCTCGCGGGCCTGGCGTAGAGATCGTCGAAGGTCTTCTGCGCGCTGTCGCCGCCGTGCTGCTCGGCGTACAGCCACTCCGCGTAGGTCGCGAAGCCCTCGTTGAGCCAGATGTCCTTCCAGGAGGTGAGCGAGACGGAGTCGCCGAACCACTGGTGGGCGCTCTCATGGACGAGGGTGCTCAGGTCGGGCGCGCGGTCGTAGACGGGACGGGACTGGGTCTCCAGCGCGTAGCCCACGTTCGGGGCGTGGTCGACGATCGACCCGGCGGCCCGGAACGGGTAGGGCCCGAACAGCTTGCTCTCCCACTCCAGGACGGAGGGCAGCTTCTTGAGCACGGGTGCCGCGGCGGCGGCCTCGCGCGGGTCGACGGCGTTGTAGACGCGGATGCCGTTCCTGGTGGTGAACTGCTCCACCTTGAACTTCCCGACCGTGGCGGTGGCCAGGTAGGCGGCCATGGGCTCGCTCTGACGCCAGCGGAACGTGGTCTTCCCGTGCGTGGTCCGCCGGGAGACAAGCACGCCGTTGGCGACCGCGGCGCGCCCCTGGGGGACGGTGATCGTGAAGTCGTACGACGACTTGTCGGTGGGGTGGTTGTTCGCCGGGAACCAGGTCATCGCGCCCTGCGGTTCCCCGGCGACGAAGGCTCCGTCGTCGGTGGGGATCCAGCCGTCGAGCGAGCCGTCCGGGTCGGTGACGGGGCCGGGCTTCCCCTTGTACGTCACGGTGATGGTGAATCGTTCCCCCTTGCGCAGGGCGCGCTGCGGGGTGACGACGAGTTCCTGTCCGGCGCGGCGGAATCCGGCCTTGGCGTGACCGACGGTCAGGCCGGTGACGGTCAGCCCCTTGAAGTCGAGGTCGAGGCGGGTCAGACGCTGGGTGGCGCGGGCGGAGAGGACCGCCTTGCCGTCGAGATGACCGCTGGCGTAACGGAGCGTCAGGTCGTAGTGGCCGACGTGGTATCCGCCGTTTCCGGCGAGCGGGAAGTAAGGGTCTCCCGCCCCGGACGAGCCCGTCGGCGACGGAGCGGCGGCCCCCAGCAGAGCGGTGAGGGCGAGGGGGGTGGTGGCGAGGACGAAGGTGCGTCTGACGGCCTTCGGCACGTGCTCTCCTACAGATCGGGGGGTGGACAAAGCTTCACCCTAAAGGCCCCCTCCCCCGCAACTCTCCCCTGATCGGGTCAAGTCGCGCCGGACTGCGCAGTACTCTCCCGACGCCGTCACCCCTTCGTCGAGAGGCCGCCCGTGAGCGTGCGCATCCGCCGTGTCTACGAACCCCCCGAGCCCGAGGACGGCGTCCGCGTCCTGGTCGACCGGCTGTGGCCGCGCGGTCTGTCCAAGGAGGCGGCCCGCGTCGACGAGTGGCCGAAGGCGCTCACCCCGTCGACCGAACTGCGCCGCTGGTACCACGCGGGCGAGGGCTCGTACGAGGAGTTCGCCGAGCGGTACGAGGCGGAGCTGGCCGATCCCGGGGCGACCGGGCTTCTCGACCGGGTCCGGGAGTTGGCGGGCCAGGGCGACGTGACCCTGCTGACCGCGTCGAAGACGCCGGAGCAGAGCCACGCCACCGTGCTGGTGCGCCTGCTGGAGTCCTAGCCGACCTGTTCGGCCGCCGCCCGCCCCGCCGCGCGCCCCGAGAAGAGGCAGCCGCCGAGGAAGGTGCCCTCCAGCGCGTTGTAGCCGTGGACGCCGCCGCCGCCGAAGCCGGCGACCTCGCCCGCCGCGTACAGCCCCTCAAGGGGTTTCCCGTCGGTGCCCAGGGCGCGGGAGTCGAGGTCGGTCTGGATGCCGCCGAGGGTCTTGCGGGTCAGGATGTGCAGCTTGACGCCGATGAGGGGTCCTGCGGCCGGGTCGAGGATGCGGTGCGGGGTGGCGACCCGGCCCAGCCGGTCGCCGATGTAGCGGCGGGCGTTGCGGATGCCCTGCACCTGGGCGTCCTTGCTGTAGGAGTTGGCGATCTGGAGGTCACGGGCCTCGATCTGGCGGCGGATCGAGGCGGCGTCGAGGAGGGCCTTGTCGGTCAGCGCGTTCATCTTCTCGACGAGCTGTTCCAGGTTGGGGGCGGTCACGAAGTCGGCGCCCTTGCGCAGGAACGCGTCCACCGGTCCGGGCGCGCCCTTGCCGAGGATGCGCTCCTTGAGGAAGCCCGCGCGGTCCTTGGCGGTGATGTCGGGGTTCTGCTCGGAGCCCGAGAGCGCGAACTCCTTCTCGATGATCTTCTGGGTGAGGATGAACCAGGAGTGGTCGTGCTCCGCGATGTCCTCGGTGGTGCGCAGGTGCCGGAGGGTGCCGAGGGTGTCGTAGCCGGGCAGGTACGGCTCGGGCAGCCGGCGGCCGAGGGCGTCGAACCACAGGGAGGACGGGCCGGGCAGGATGCGGATGCCGTGGCCGGGCCAGATCGGGTCCCAGTTCTGGATGCCCTCGGTGTAGTGCCACATCCGGTCGCGGTTGACCAGGCGGACCCCCGCGCCCGCGCTGATGTCGAGCATCCGGCCGTCCACGTAGGCGGGCACGCCGGTGACCATCTCGGCGGGCGGGGTGCCGAGCCGCTCGGGCCAGTAGCGGCGGACGATGTCGTGGTTGGCGCCGATGCCGCCGGTGGTGACGACGACGGCGTGGGCGGTGAGCTCGAAGTCGCCGATCCGGTCCCGGTTGGAGGCGACACCGCGCGCGGAGTTGTCCTCGGCCAGGACCGTGCCGCGCACCCCGTGGGCAGCCCCCTCCTCGACGACCAGCTCGTCGACCTGGTGGCGGTGGTAGAAGGTCAGCAGTCCGTCCCGTGCGGCCTGCTTGGCGTATCCGACGAAGGGCTCGACCACCCCGGTGCCGGTGCCCCAGGCGACATGGAAGCGGGGCACGGAGTTGCCGTGTCCGTGGGCGGTGAGGTCGCCGCGCTCGGCCCAGCCCACGGTGGGCAGGAACTTGATGCCGTGCCCCTCCAGCCAGGACCGCTTCTCGCCCGCCGCGAACTCGACGTAGGCGCGCGCCCAGCGCACCGCCCAGGAGTCCTCGTCCTCGACGCGGTCGAACTTCGCGCTGCCCTGCCAGTCGCTCCAGGCGAGGTCGAAGGAGTCCTTGATGCCGAGGCGGCGCTGCTCCGGGGAGTCGACCAGGAAGAGTCCGCCGAAGGACCAGAAGGCCTGGCCGCCGAGGTTGGCGGCGTTCTCCTGGTCGACCAGCGCGACCCTCCTGCCGCGGCTGGTGAGTTCATGCGCGGCGACCAGGCCCGCGAGCCCGGCTCCGACGACGATGACGTCGGCGTCCATGGCGACCGTCCCTTCCCTCATACGGTGGTGTCGCTGCCGTCGGTGAGCAGCGCGGTGAGCAGTTGCTTGAGCCAGACACGGGCGCGCTCGACGTCCGCGTCCAGCAACAGTTGGACGGTGACCCCGTCGTAGGCCGCGACCACGGCGTGGGCGGCGCCCTCGACGTCGACGAGCACGGCGGGCAGTTCGGCGTGTCCACGCGCGCGTGCCAGCCGGTCGGCGACGGCGCGCCTGAGCCGGGCCCGGTGTTCGAGCAGGGTCCGTGCGACCTCGGGCGTGCGGGCGGCGTACACCAGGAAGTCGGTCTTGACGAGGAGCCAGTCCCGGTCCAGGAGCAGCACCTCGGTGACGCGGTCGACGGCGGCCGGCACGTCGAGGCCAGGTCCGTCGAGGGCGAGGGCCCCGGCGACCTGGTCCGCGATCAGGTCGGCGCGCTGCCGGTAGAGCGCGAAGAAGAGCTCGTCGAGGCTGTCGAAGTTCGAGTAGAAGGCGCCGCGGCTGTATCCGGCGGCCTCGCAGACCTCCTCGATCGACACCCGTCCGAAGCCCTTGGCGGCGAACACCGCGAAGGCCGCGTCCAGGAGGTTGGCACGTGTGCGGACCCGGCGCCTGGTCACGCGCCTGGTCGTCTCCTCCACCGCCATGTCGGCCCTCCGTTCGATACAGGAATGTATCCGATACAGCGATGTATCGAAAGGTCGAGCCTTTCGACAGATCCCCCTTCCCAATGGAACATATTTTCGATTAGGGAGTACGCTGGATCCATGACCGCGCACCTCCAGGGCTCCCTCTTCGACCAGACCGACCAGCTCCGGCTCGGTCCGCTCGACGGGATCCGCCGTACCGAGCTGGCCTTCGGCGCCTGGATCGACGTACTGCCCGGATGGCTCGGCGGCTCGGACGCCCTGTTCGAACAGCTGGCCACCGAGGTTCCCTGGCGTGCCGAGCGCCGCAAGATGTACGACCACGTCGTCGACGTCCCGCGTCTGCTCGCCTTCTACGGCGTGGACGACGCGCTGCCGCATCCCGTACTCACCGAGGCCCGCGAGGCGCTCACCGCGCACTACGCCGACGAGCTCGGCGAACCGTTCACCACGGCCGGGCTCTGCTATTACCGCGACGGCCGGGACAGCGTCGCCTGGCACGGCGACCGGGGCGGGCGAGGGGGCAGCCACGACACCATGGTCGCGATCCTCTCCGTGGGCGCACCGCGCGACCTCGTGCTGCGGCCGGCGCACGGCCACGCGGAGACGGTCCGGCGGCCGCTGGGCCACGGCGACCTGATCGTGATGGGCGGCTCCTGTCAGCGCACCTGGGAGCACGCCGTACCGAAGTCCACGCGCGCGACGGGACCGCGCATCAGCATCCAGTTCCGCCCGCACGGCGTGCACTGAGGCAGAGAGGCGGCTGCCGCGGCTGCGCGCGGGGGCTGCCTCCGGCGGACGGTGCCGGAGGCAGCCTCGTCCCTCCGGGGGCCGGACGGGGAGGACCGGCGACGAGCCGCTGCGGCGGCGGACCGGGATGACGAAACCGTGGCGCGGGCGGGCCGGGACCCCGGGGGGCGGAGGTCTCTATGAGCGTGCCCGGATGAGCGTGCCCGGCCCGGGGTGCGCGTCGGCCCCGTGGTGTTCGTACGGCTGAACAGGCAAGTCCACCGCTGGAATTGACCGCCGGAAGTTGACCGCTGGAGAACCGGTACCCGCCGCTCCGGATCGCCTGAGCGTCTGCTTTGCTGTGTGCCGTCGGGCAGGGACTCACCGGGTGGGGCGATCATGAGCGCAGGCGTGCAGCAAGTCGCGGACGGCACCTATCTGGTGCACGGCAGCAACACCAACTGGGTGATCCTGACCGAGGGGAGCTCGGCGACGCTCGTGGACACCGGCTACCCCGGGGACCGGGAGCAGGTGCTCGCCTCCCTCGCCGAGGTGGGGAGCGCACCGGAGGCGGTCACCGCCGTGCTCGTCACGCACGCCCACAACGACCACCTCGGGTCCGCCGAGTACCTGCGCTCCGCCTACGGCACGCCGGTCTACCTGCACGAGGCCGAAGTGCCGCACGCGCGGCGGGAGTTCCTGCACCAGGTCTCCGTCGGCACGGTCCTGAAGAACGGCTGGCGGCCCGGTGTGCTGCCGTGGGCGGTGCACGCGATCCGGGTGGGCGGCACGGCCCATGTGCCGGTCGCCTCCCCGCAGCCGTTCCCGGCCGAGGGCGCCCTCGATCTGCCGGGCCGTCCGGTGCCCGTGTTCACGCCGGGCCACACCGACGGGCACTGCGCCTTCCACCTCCCCGAGCGCGGGGTGGTGATCTCGGGCGACGGCCTGGTGAGCGGTCACCCCACCTCACGGGTGAAGGGGCCCCAGTTGCTGCCGGACATGTTCCACCACGAGCGCGCCCGTGCCGTCGCGTCGCTGGACGTGTTCGCGGAACTGGAGGGCGAGGTGCTGCTCCCGGGGCACGGGCCGGTGCACCGTGGTCCGGTCCGTGAAGCGGCACTTCAGGCCAGGGACCGCGCGCTCTAAGGTGAGGTGACGATCACCGACCAGGCGAGGACAGAGCACGATGGCACTGCAGATCAGCGCGACGAACCCGGAGCACCCCGCGCTCCTGCTCGAACTGCCGTGGCACCTGCCGCTGGAGCAGTGGCCGGAGGAGGTCCTGGTCCCGCTGCCGCGCGGCATATCCCGCCACGTGGTGCGCTACGCCCGCGCCGGTGACGAGGTCATCGCCGTGAAGGAGCTCGCCGAGCGCCCGGCGCTGCGCGAGTACGAGCTGCTGCGCGACCTGGACCGGCTCGGCATCCCCGCCGTCGACCCGCTCGCCGTGGTCACCGGGCGCACCGACGCCGAGGAGGCCCCGCTGGAGCCGGTGCTGGTCACCCGGCATCTGGGCGGCTCGATGCCGTACCGCTCGATGTTCGAGACCACCATGCGGCCCGCCACCATGCACCGCCTGATGGACGCCCTGGCCGTCCTCCTGGTCCGGCTGCACCTGGCCGGGTTCGCCTGGGGCGACTGCTCCCTGTCCAACACCCTGTTCCGCCGCGACGCGGGCGCCTACGCCGCCTACCTCGTCGACGCCGAGACCGGCGACCTGCATCCGCAGCTCAGCCCCGGGCAGCGGGACTACGACCTCGACCTCGCCCGCGTGAACATCAGCGGCGAACTGCTCGACCTGGAGGCCTCCGGGGCGCTGCACCCCTCGGTGGACGCGATCGAGTTCGGCATGGAGATCTGCTCGCGCTACGGCAGCCTGTGGGAGGAACTGACCCGCAGGTCCGTCTACCCGGCGGGCAAGTACCACTACATCGAGCGCCGGATACGCCGGCTCAACGACCTCGGTTTCGACGTGGCCGAGATGCAGATCGAGCACGCGCCGAACGGCGACGAGGTCACGTTCGTGCCGAAGGTCGTGGACGCCGGTCACCACCAGCGCCAGCTCCTGCGCCTGACGGGCCTGGACGCCGAGGAGAACCAGGCCCGGCGGCTGCTGAACGACCTGGAGAGCTGGATGGCCACCCAGGAGGACTACGCTCCGGGCGATCCGCTCGGCGCCCGCCCGGAGGTGCTCGCCCACCGCTGGGTGCGCGACGTCTTCCGGCCCACGGTGCGGGCCGTGCCGCCGGAGATGCGCGGGTCGATGGACCCGGCCGAGATCTACCACGAGCTCCTCGAACACCGCTGGTACCTGTCCGAGCGGGCCCAGCACGACATCGGCCTGGACACGGCGGTGGACGACTACATCACGAACATCCTCCCCAAGGCCCGGGAGACGCTCCAGCCCATCCCCGCCACCGCCGACTGACCTCAGGCGTGCGGCACCACGGCCACCGGGCAGTCCGCGTGGTGCAGCACGCCGTGCGCGACCGAACCGATCCGGGCACCCACGGCGGTACGACGGGCCCGGCGGCCAACCACCATCAGCTGAGCCCGGGCGGTCATCGACAGCAGCACCTGCCCCGCGCTGCCCATCTCCACGTGCTCGACGACCGGCACGTCCGGGAAGCGCTCCCGCCACGGCTGGAGCGCCGCGGCCAGGGCCTTCTTCTCGTACGGCTCCAGCCCGCCGGCCTCGTCGAGGAGCTTCAGCGAACCCGGGCTGTACGCGAACACCGGCGGCAGCGTCCATGCCCGTACGGCAAGCACGGCCGCTCCCCGTGCCGCCGCCGTCTCGAAAGCGAACCTCAGAACCTCGGCGCTGTCCTCCGGGTCCCCCTCCTGGCCCACCACGATCTCGCGCCCGGAGACCTCAGCGGTGGCCTGGTCCCCGGCCCGCACCAGGATCACGGGGCGCGTCGCCTCGGCGATCACCTGCTGGCCCACCGAGCCCAGCAGGAAGCCCACCACCGGACCGTGCCCGCGGGAGCCCAGGACCAGCGACTCGGAGTCGGCGGCCGCCGCGATCAGCACGTCGACGCTGCCGCCCTCCACCAGGTCGGTGTCCACATCGAGCCCGATGTGCCGCCCGGTGACGGTCCGGACGGCCTCGGCCATGGCCTCCCGCGCCCAGCCCGCCTGGGTGTCCCGGTCCCCCGCATCGATCCCCTCGTACGGCTGGAACCGCCACGCGTGCACCACCCGAAGGGCCACGCCGCGCCGGACGGCCTCTCGCGCGGCCCAGCCCAGCGCGGCCAGGCTCTCCTCGGTTCCGTCGATCCCTGCGGTGATCGGGCGGGTCATGCGGGGGCCTCCCTCACATTGCGGTGACGTCGGAGCCCAGTCTTCACTACGCTGCCGAAATGACCTTGGAATGGGAACAAGTCATCGTGGACGCCGCCGACCCCGCCGCCCTCGGGCGCTGGTGGGCCGAGGCGCTGGGCTGGGTGGTGGTCGAGGACTCCCCCGACGAGTTCGAGATCCGCCCCGAGAAGGACCGGTTGCCGGGGCTGCTCTTCGTGCCGGTGCCGGAGCCGAAGACCGTCAAGAACCGGCTGCATCTCGACTTCCGGCCGACCGACCGGGACGCCGAGGTCACCCGCCTCCTCGCCCTGGGCGCACGGCACACGGACATCGGGCAGGGCGAGCAGTCCTGGGTGACTCTCGTGGACCCCGAGGGCAACGAGTTCTGCGTGCTGGGGCAGCGCCGAGCCTGACACCGGCAGGGTCAGGCACGCCTGCGCGTAGCGGGGCGATCGAACATACGATGGGCGGGACCGGGCCGGTGACCACGGGGGGCGCCGTGCCCTGACCGACCGCTCGGGGTGGGAGACGTATGGCACAGGCCGCCGAATCGGCGCGGACCGTCATCCTGACCGTGGACGACGACCCGGGGGTCTCCCGTGCCGTCGCCCGTGATCTGCGGCGGCGCTACGGCGAGTCGTACCGGATCGTGCGCGCGGAGTCCGGTGAGTCCGCGCTGGAGGCGCTGCGGGAGCTGAAGCTGCGCGGCGACCTCGTGGCGGTGATCCTGGCCGACTACCGCATGCCGCAGATGAACGGCATCGAGTTCCTCGAACAGGCCCTGGACGTGTATCCGGGCGCCCGCCGTGTGCTGCTGACGGCGTACGCGGACACCAGCGCGGCGATCGACGCGATCAACGTCGTCGACCTCGACCACTACCTCCTCAAGCCCTGGGACCCACCCGAGGAGAAGCTCTACCCGGTCCTCGACGACCTCCTGGAGGCGTGGCGCTGCAGCGACTACCGGCCCGTGCCCGCCACCAAGGTGATCGGACACCGCTGGTCGGCGCGCTCCTCGGACGTGCGGGAGTTCCTGGCCCGCAACCAGGTGCCGTACCGCTGGTACTCCAGGGACGAGCCCGAGGGGCAGCGCCTGCTGGCCGCCGCGGGCCAGGACGGACAGCGGCTGCCGGTGGTGATCACCCCGGACGGCACTCCCCTGGTCGAGCCCGAGGCACCCGACCTGGCCGCCCACGTGGGTCTCGCCACGACCCCGACCGCCGACTTCTACGACCTCGTCGTCATCGGCGGCGGCCCGGCCGGGCTCGGCGCGGCGGTGTACGGGGCCTCGGAGGGGCTGCGGACCGTGCTCGTGGAGCGCTCGGCGACCGGCGGGCAGGCCGGCCAGAGCTCACGGATCGAGAACTACCTGGGCTTCCCGGACGGTGTGTCGGGCGCCCAGCTCACCGACCGGGCCCGCCGGCAGGCGACGAAGTTCGGCGCGGAGATCCTCACCGCCCGCGAGGTGGCGGGCCTGGAGGTCAACGGCGCGGCCCGCACCGTGCGCTTCTCCGACGGGTCGGCGGTGGCCGCGCACAGCGTGATCCTGGCGACCGGTGTGTCGTACCGGCAGCTGGAGGCGCCGGGCTGCACGGACCTGACCGGGTGCGGGGTGTTCTACGGCTCGGCGCTGACCGAGGCGGCCTCCTGCCAGGGGCAGGACATCTACATCGTCGGCGGCGCCAACTCCGCTGGGCAGGCGGCGATGTATCTGTCCCGGGGTGCCAAGTCGGTGACCCTGCTGGTGCGCGGCCCCGACCTCTCCGCGTCGATGTCGCACTATCTGATCCAGCAGATCGAGGAGGCTCCCAACATCTCGGTCCGCGCGCGCACCGTCGTCGAGGCCGCGCACGGCTCCGACCATCTGGAGCAGCTGACCCTGCGCGACACCGAGACCGGTGAGACCGAACTCGTCGACGCTCAGTGGATGTTCGTGTTCATCGGCGCGGCCCCGCTGACCGGCTGGCTGGACGGCACAGTGCTGCGGGACGAGCACGGTTTCATCCTGGCAGGGCCCGACCTCACCCCGGACGGACGGCCGCCGGCGGACTGGGAGCTGGACCGGCCGCCGTACCACCTGGAGACCAACATTCCGGGCGTGTTCGTCGCGGGCGACGCGCGCGCCGAGTCCGCGAAGCGCGTCGCGTCCGCCGTCGGAGAGGGAGCCATGGCCGTGATGCTCGTCCACCGGTACCTGGAGCAGTCATGAGCGGGCAGCTGATGCCGTGCAGCCCCGGCGAGATCGGCTCGCTGTTCCTGTTCGAGAAGCTCTCCCCCGAGCAGCTGGGGCAGTTGTGCAGCGCGGGCCGGGTGGAGAAGTTCGAACCGGGGCCCGTCTACACCGAGGGTGAGCCCGCCACCTGCTTCTACGTGATGATCGAGGGCACGGTCGTGCTCTCGCGCCGGGTCGCCGGCGACGACGTGGAGGTCAACCGCACCTCGCAGCGCGGGGTGTACTCGGGGTCCATGCAGGCCTACCTCGGCGACCGGGTGCAGCAGACCTACAACAACTCCATGCGGGTCACCGAGCCCTCGCGGTTCTTCGTGCTGCCCGCGGAGAAGTTCTCGGCCTTCATGCAGGAGTGGTTCCCGATGGCGGTCCATCTGCTGGAGGGGCTCTTCTTCGGTTCGAAGAACACCCAGCGGGCCATCGGACAGCGGGAACGGCTGCTGGCACTCGGCTCGTTGTCCGCCGGTCTCACGCACGAGCTCAACAACCCGGCCGCGGCCGCCGTACGGGCCACGGCGACGCTGCGCGAGCGGGTCGGCAAGATGCGGCACAAGCTCGCGATCATCGCCCAGGGGTCCTACAGCCCCGAGGTGATGGCGAACCTCATCGACATCCAGGAGCGCACGGCCGAACGGGTCGCCAAGGCGCCGACGTTGAGCCCACTGGAGGCCTCCGACCGGGAGGACGCGCTCAGCGACTGGCTCGACGACCACGGCATCCAGGAGGGCTGGCGGATCGCGCCCACCTTCGTCCAGGCCGGCCTCGACGCCGACTGGCTGGACCAGGTCGCGGCGGCCGTGGACGAGGAGATCCTGCCGAACGCGATCGGCTGGCTCAACTACACCGTCGAGACCGAGCTGTTGATGGACGAGATCAACGACTCCACGAACCGGATCTCCCATCTCGTCGACGCGGCCAAGCAGTACTCCCAGCTGGACCGGGCGCCCTTCCAGGTGGCCGACGTGCACGAACTCCTCGACAGCACGCTGCTGATGCTGTCCGGGAAGATCGGGCAGCAGATCAAGGTCGTCAAGGACTACGACCGGACACTGCCGCGGATCCCGGCCTACCCGGCCGAGCTCAACCAAGTGTGGACCAACCTGATCGACAACGCGGTGCAGGCCATCAACAGCGTCGGCGGGGAAGGGACGTTGACCGTCCGGACCGCCCTCGAACACGACCGGCTGCTGGTGGAGTTCCGGGACAGCGGGCCCGGGGTGCCGCCGGACATCCGCGGGCGGATCTTCGATCCCTTCTTCACCACCAAGCCGGTGGGTGAGGGGACCGGGCTCGGGCTCGACATCTCCTGGCGGATCGTGGTCAACAAGCACCACGGGACGCTTCAGGTGGAGTCGTCACCGGGCGACACCCGCTTCCAGGTGCTGCTTCCCCTGACCACCGCGGACAATGACACGACCGAGGAGCCGGAATGACCGACATCAAGGGGCTCGACCCGAGCGTGCCGCCCAGCGGGGACGGATGTGTGGAGTGCGACGCGGCGGGCGGATGGTGGTTCCATCTGCGGCGGTGTGCGCAGTGCGGGCACGTGGGGTGCTGTGACTCCTCGCCCGGGCAGCACGCGACCGGGCATTTCCGGGACTCGGGGCATCCTCTGGTGCAGAGTTTCGAGCCGGGTGAGGAGTGGTTCTGGAACTTCGAGACGAACGAGATGTTCGAGGCGGGGCCGGAATTGGCGGGGCCGGTGAGTCATCCGGAGGGGCAGCCGGCGCCGGGCCCTGAGGGGCGGGTGCCGGCGGATTGGGCTCGGACATTGCGCAGGTGAGCTCGGGGCTACCTGTCGGATGGCGGCTGCGGGTTGATTGTGGCTGGTCGCGCAGTTCCCCGCGCCCCTTGGTCGGTCACCGCGCCCTCAGATCAAATGCGCTGTCAGTGTCGCGTGCCAGGATGTACGCGTGTCGCAGATCTCCATCAGTACGCCTCTCATCGGCCGGGAAGACGAGCTGACCCGGCTTTCCGCCGTGCTGGAGCGTGCCCGCGGCGGGGAGGCCCGGGCGGTGCTCGTCGCCGGGGACGCCGGGGTCGGCAAGACACGGTTGCTGGACGAGGTCACGGGGCGGGCCGCGGCTGCCGGGACGACCGTGCTCACCGGGCACTGTGTCGATCTCGGTGATGTCGGCCTGCCGTATCTGCCGTTCACCGAGGTCCTGGGGGCGCTCGCGCAGGACGAGCGGTTCGCCGGTGTTCTCGCCGGTTACCCCGTGGTGGAGCGGCTGTTGGGCGGCGGCTCCACCGGGGACTCCGGTGGGCGGCTTCGGCTGTTCGAGGGGATCGCCGGGCTGCTCGCCGATCTCTCGGACGTCGCTCCCCTGCTGCTGGTGCTGGAGGATCTGCACTGGGCCGATCAGTCGTCCCGTGATCTGCTGCGGTTCCTGCTCAGCCGGGGCATCCTCCAGCGGTCGGCCGGTGGGGCGCCCACGCATAGGCTGGCCGTTTTCGCTTCGTACCGGGCGGACGACCTGCACCGGCGTCATCCGCTGCGGCCGCTGCTCGCCGAGCTCGTGCGGCTGCCCGCCGTCGAGCGGCTGGAGCTGCGGCCGATGGCCGACGGCGAGGTGGCCCGGCTGGTGCGGGCCCTGCGCGAGGGGCCGCTGCCGGACACCACCGTGCGGCGGATCGTCGAGCGGGCCGAGGGCAACGCCTTCTACGCCGAGGAGCTGCTCGCCGCCACGGGGAGCGGGCAGGGCGGGGTGCCCAGTGGGCTCGCCGATGTGCTGCTGATCCGGTTCGAGCAGCTGTCCGACACCGCTCAGCAGGTGCTGCGCACCGCCGCCGTGGCCGGGCGGCGCGTCGAGCACGACCTGCTGCGCGATGCCGTACGACTGCCCGACGAGGAGCTGGAAGGGGCCCTGCGCGAGGCCATCGGGCGGCAGCTGCTGGTGCCCGGCGAGCAGGACACGTACGCGTTCCGGCACGCCCTCGCCCGTGAGGCGGTGTACGGCGATCTGCTGCCGGGCGAGCGGGCGCGGCTGCACGGGGCGTTCGCCCGGCTGCTCGACGGGCGCGGGCGCCGGGCCGAGAGCGCGGCGGAGCGGGCCCATCACTACCGCGAGAGCCATGACCTCGCCCCCGCGCTCGCCGCCTCGCTGGAGGCCGCGAACCACGCCCAGCGGGTGGGGGCGCCCGCCGAGGAGCTACGGCATCTGGAAGCGGCCCTCGACCTGTGGTCCGCGGTGGAGCCGTCCGCGCGGCCCTCCGGTGAGGGCGTCGACCGGGTACGGCTGATGCTGCGGGCCTCGGCGGCGGCCGCGCACACCGGCGAACTGCACCGGGCGGTCTCCCTCACCCGCGCCGCACTCGCCGGTGTCGGCCAGGAGGCGGACTCCGAACTCGCCGCCCGGGTGCGCTACACCCTCGCCGGGAACCTGATGAGCGTCGACAACCTCACCGCGGCCTTCGCCTACAGCAGCGAGGCGCTCGCCATGATCCCCGCCGATCCCCCGTCCCGTACCTGGGTGTGGGCCGCGGCCACCCATGTGATGGCGGCCCGGCACGTCGGGGAGAACGAGGTCGCGCTGCGGGTCGCCCGGCAGGCCCTCGGCACCGCCGAGCAGTTGGGCGTACCGGACGCCCAGGCGGATCTGCTGATCTCCCTGGCCGTCCTGGAAGGCGGCGGCCGCCGCACGGAGGCAGGGCGGGAGCGGTTGCGGCAGGCCCGCGAGCTGGCCCGGCGGGCGGGCAGCACGCCCGTGGAGATGCGCGCGCTGTTCAACCTCGCCGTCGGCTGCTTCGAGTCCGGGCACCTCGACGAGTGCCTGCCCTGGCTCACCGAGGGCCTGCACCGTGCCCGTCGCGCCGGGCTGCTGTCGTCGCCGTATCCGATGGAGATGCGCTACCTGCACCTGCTGGTGCTGTACACGCTGGGCCTGTGGGACGACTGTGTCCGGGCGGCCCACGCCGATGCCGATGTGCTGCCCGCTGCCGGCGGGTACACGATGGCGCCCGCGCTGTACGTCGGGCTCGCACGCGGCGACCTCAGGGCCACCGACCGGGCGCGGGCCCTGCTGGAGGGGCCCTTCGACTGGATGGCCACGCTCGTCGCGGGCATCGCGCTGACCGACGCGGCGGCGCTGCGGGGCGATGCGGAGGACGCCGTGCAGCGGATGCGGTCCACCGTCGCGGCGCTGACGGACGACACGGGTGCGCTCCCTCACGTCACCGTCCGGCTGGCTGCCCTCGCCCTGTCCGCGGTCGCCGACCGGGCCGACGATCTGCGCCGCAAAGGGGACCAGGCGGGGGCCCGTCGCTGGGCGGAGACCGCGACCGAGCTGGTCGAACTGGCCAGGACCACCGCCGCGCACGGCGAGCGCGGGATACCGCAGGGCCCGGAAGGACAGGCCTGGCTGGCGCGGGCCGAGGCGGAGTGGACCCGCGCCGCGTCGGGGCCGGATGCCGGGGCCTGGGCGAAGGCGGTCGCCGCGTTCGACTTCGGTGACGTGTACGAACCGGCGCGCTGCCGGTTGCGGTACGCCGAGGCGCTGCTCGCCGCCGACCGGCGTGAGGAGGCCGCGGCCGAGGCCCGTGCGGCGCGTGAGGTGTTCGCCCGGCTCGGTGCCACGGTCCTGCTGGAGCACGTGGACGAGTTGATGCGGCGCGGCAGGCTGACCGAGGCCCCGCCCACCGCGTCGCCGCTCACGGCCCGCGAGCAGGACGTGCTGCGGCTGCTCGCCCGGGGGCGCAGCAACCGCCAGATCGGCGAGGAGCTGTTCATCACCGGCAAGACGGCGAGTGTGCACGTCTCCAACATCCTGGCCAAGCTGGGTGCGGCGAGCCGCACCGAGGCCGTGGCCGTCGCCTACCGCGAGGGGTTGATCGTCCCGGAGACGACGGTCCACGACTGACGGCCGCTCAGTGGCGTGCGCAGTCCAGGCTGTTCAGGTCGACGGAGTCCGCCATGGCCTGCATCCCCTTGTCGTTGGGGTGGATGTGGTCCCCGCCGTCGAAGACGGGGAGCATCCGCTCGTGGTCGTAGGGGCTGCGCAGGGCGCGGTCGAAGTCGGTGACCGCGTCGAACTCGTCGCGGTGGCTCCTGACGAAGTCGTTGACCTCCTGTCGCACGGTCTCGGCGGCCGGGTCCCATTCCGGCCAGCCCTTGAAGGGGGCGATGGTGGAGACGACCACGCATGTGCCGGCGTCGTGGGCCCGGTCGACGATCTCGCGGTACCCGGCGATCAGATCCGGCGCGGTGACGCCGCTGTGAGCCTTGAGGTCGTTGACACCTTCGAAGAGGAACACGGTCCGCACGCCCGGCTGGGAGAGCACGTCCCGGTCCAGCCGGTTCAAGGCGCTCGGTCCGGCCCCGTCGGCCAGCACCTTGTTGCCTGAGATCCCCTCGCCGGCCACACCCTTGACCGTGGTGTGCGCCTTCTGCAGGCGGCGGGCGAGGTAGTCGGGCCAGCGGCGGTTCAGGTCGGACGTGGACTGCCAGCCGTCGGTGATGGAGTCGCCGAGCGCGACCACGGCACCGGTGGCCGCGGGCGTGCGCACGGAGACCGCGTCGAGGTAGAACCACGACCCGATGCGCTCGGTCCAGTGGGCGCCGCTCTCCTCGGCGGTGTGGTCGCCCCGGGTGGCGTACGACGTCTGCAGGGCCATCGAGTGGCCGGTGACCGGGCCCGCGGCGTCCGGGGTGTGGACGCTGACGACCAGGTTCGATCCGGCGGCCAGTGTGCCGGGCAGCGGGTCGCTGTACACCGTTGCGCCGGGCTCCACGGTGACGGAGGACGAACCCTCGAAGGTGAGCCGCCGGTTGGTGCCGCGCACCAGCGCGGCGTCCTTCAGCTGGAGGCCGGCGTAGACGCTGTCGAAGGTGACCGGCTGGTGGCCGAACGCGTTGGAGAGCCGGATACGGGGGTCCCGGCCGCCGACGCTGGTGTGGATGACCATGCGGTAGCCGCGGTCGGCGGCCGAGTCGCCGATGGCGTAGGCGCTCGCACCCCAGGTGATCACCCCGTCGGGCGGGCCGACGGCGGCCGGTGCGGGCGTGGACTGGAGGGCCGCGGCCGCGACCGTGACGGCGACGAACCGGGCGCTGCGGGCCGTCCGGCGCCTCATCGGTCGAAGCCCTTCAGGGTGACCGTGGCTCCCGGCTTGAGTGTCACCGTCCGGACGCTTCCCGCGTGGGCGACCGTCGTCGTGCGGCCGCCGGTGCTGCGGATCCGAGTTTCGGTCGGTTTCCCATCCCGCCAGCGTAGGTCGACGACGAAGCCGCCGCGGGCGTTCGCTCCGCTGAGGGAGCCGGAGGCGGCCCAGGCGTCGGGCAGGGCGGGCAGGAGTTCCAGGTGGCCTGGGCGGGAGTAGAGCAGCATTTCGATCATTGCCGCAGGGGTACCCAGATTCGCGTCGATCTGAAAGATTCCGCGGCCCTTTTCCACCTGATAGATGTCAAAGAGGTTGAAGGCGGTGCCGTTGCTGCCCCCGTCGGAGGGCCGGAGGTTGTTGACGACGAGCTGGTAGGCGTTGTCGGCGTTCTTCAGGCGGGCCCAGCACAGGGCGCGCCAGGCGTTGGCCCAGCCGAAGCTCTCCATGCCGCGTGCGGTGAGCAGGGCGGTGGCGCCCTCGACGACTTCGGCCGGGGTGGAGCCGTCGGGGCGGACGCGGTCGCCGGGGAAGAGCCCGACGAGCGGGGACAGGTGGCGGTGGGTCGTCTCGCCGAGGTTGTCGGGGGACATCCACTCCTCCAGCCAGCCCGTGGTGGGGCTGACCTGCGGGAGGTGGAGGCGTTTGCGCAGGCCGGCGATCGTGGCGGCGAACTCCGGGTCCTTCTTCAACCGGGCCGCTGCCGTGCAGTAGTTGCCGAACAGGGCCCACACGAGTTCCTGGGCGTAGGTGATCCCCTTGGCGTCGAGGGGGCCGTGCTCGGGCGACCAGTCGCTGTCGGCGACCAGAACCTCCCGTGAGGTCCCCGGGAGGGTCATGGTCAGCAGCCGTGCCTCCCAGAACTCGCAGGCGCCCTTCAGGAGGGGGTAGATCTTCTCCAGATGGGCCCGGGAGGCGGTGAACTCGTGGTGTTCCCACAGGGAGTTGCACAGCCAGGCGTTGCCCGCCGGATGCCACCACCAGCCGCCCCCGCCGAAGGGGTTGGTGGAGATGGCCACCGTCCAGCCGGCGTTCTTCCCGGTGGAGTTGCGGTAGCGGTTGCGGGGGTCGTTGAACAGTCTGCGCGTGAGGTCGGTCCAGGACGGCAGTTGGGCGACGCAGTAGTCCGTGAACGCGTCGAAGCACTGGGGCAGACCTGCTCGGTCGGCCGCCCAGTAGTTCATCTGGATGTTGATGTCGGTGTGGTAGTCGCCCATCCAGTCGGGGTCGTTGCCGTCGAGCCACAGCCCCTGCAGACCCAGCGGCAGGCTGCCGCGGGAGGCCGCGATCATCAGGTAGCGGCCGAACTGGAGGTACTGGGCCTCCAGTTCGGGGTCGGGAGCCCCGTCCCGGGCGCGGGCGCGCAGGCGCTCCCAGGTGTCGAGGGAGCGCTGCTCGGCGGAGGAGGTGCCGAGCGAGACGTCCAACTGCCCGAACAGGGCGTGGTGGTCGGCGGTGTGGGTGCGGAGCAGGGTGTTCGCCGGGTGGCGGGCGGCCGTGCGGACCTTGGCGCGGGCGAGCTTGTGCGGGTCGAGGGAGGGGTCGCGGTAGTGGGCGGCGGCGTCGGGCGTGTAGTTGGTGCCCCCGCTCAGGACGACGGTGAGTTCCCCGCATCCGGTGAAGCCGATGTGCGGGCCCTCGACGGTGACGCGGCCGCCGGAGCCGTACGCCGCGATCGCGGCCCCGTATCTCAGGCCATTGGGGAGGGCGGCCCCGAAGGAGACCGCGGGCTCCTCGCCATGCGTTCCCTCCAGCGTGATCGTGCCGGTGTAGCGGCCTCCTCCGCTCTGGGTGAAGTGCAGCACGATGACGTCGTCGGGGTGGCTGGCGAAGATCCGACGCCGGTAGGTGACGCCGGAGCGGACGTACGAGGTCTCGTTCACACCTCGTGCGAGGTCGAGGGTGCGGCGGTAGCCGGAGACGGCGGACAGGTCGTGGTCGGGGATGTCCACGGTGAGCCGGGCCAGCAGGGTGAAGGAGCCGAAGTCCTGGCGGCCGTAGGGGAACTGGCCGTCGGCGTCGAGGGTGTCGTTCGGGCCGCCGGTCCACATCGTGGCGTCGGTGACGAGGAGGAGTTCACGGCCGGGGTCGTTGCTCACGAGGGCACCGAGGCGGCCGTTGCCGACGGGCAGGCCCTGTTCGATCATCGAGTGCTCGTCGGCGGGGGCCTGCCACCAGAGCCGGTGGCGCGGTTCGGTGTCGAGGGCGGGTGAGTCGGCGGGTCGCTGCGGTGCCGCGGTCGCCGTGAACGTGGGCAGGGCGGCGAGCGCGGCGGTCAGCGCGAGGACACCGCGTCTGGAGGGGGCGGGGGGCATGGCGGCTCCTGGAGGCTCGGTCAGGACTTCGGTACGTCGGTCCGCTTGATCAGGACTTGGGTACGTCGATCCGGTCGATGTCCGGCGCGTAACCGGTGCCGCTGTCGAAGGTGATCGTGTTGGCCCCGGCCTTGAGCGTCACGGGGACGTACACGCTCGACACGGTGCCCCAGTCGCCGGTGGCGGGGAGCTTGTGGCGGGTGGCGCCGCCGCCGTTCGCCGAGATGTCCACCGAGCGGGCGTCACCGCTGATGTAGGAGACCTTGATCTGGTAGGTGCCGGCCTTGGCGACGACGACATCGTTGAAGGTCAGGGCGCCTCCGAGGTACAAGTTGCCGACCTTCTTCCCGTTCGAGCAGGCGGAGCAGTCGGCCACGGAGGCGTTGCCCTTGAGGGTGTTCGCGGCGGACTCGGCCTCAAGTCCCGTGAGAGCGACCGCGGTGCCGCGCGGGGTGACCGTGAACAGGCGCGAGCCGTGGGCGGGCAGGGCCTGGGTGACCTTGTTCGCGTAGGTGCCGAGGTTCTCGTGGTTCCACAGGTCACGGACGGACGCCTTGCCGGTGAAGCCGAGGGTGCTCCAGTCGGCGGTGACGGCGGCGGGGGCGTCGGCGAGGTTGAACAGGGCGACGGTGTAGGTGCCGTCGGTGTTCTTCGCGGCCCAGACCTGCTGCGGGTCGGACGGGGTGACCGGCTGTGCGGGCGGGTTGGGGCCCTGGTCGATCGCGATGACCTCACGGTTGGTCAGCAGGGACAGGCCGTAGGAGTCGAGGCGGGTGAGGTCGTCGCCGGTGTAGAGGGGGGACTTGGCGATGGCCCACAGGGTGGCGTAGCTCTGCCGTTCGGCCTTGGTCAGGCCGTCCATCTGCCCGTTGCCGACATCGAGGGAGTCGAGGTCGTTCCAGCCGCCGGGTCCGGCGTGCCGGGTCCAGGCGGGGGTGTCGTCCCAGCGGTCGTCGACCGAGTTCTCCCAGCTGACCAGGGTGTTGCAGTAGCACTCCACGTCGGTGTCGATGCGCCAGCCCTGCGAGTACTTCTTCCAGTCGGCGGAGTGTCCGATGTCGAGGGACCAGGAGAGTTCGAGGTGGATCGGGCGGCCGGTCGCGGCTGTCGCCCGGTGCCAGGCGGCCACGTCGGCAACGTTGTCGTACTGGTCACCGCTCTTCCCGGAGCCGGGGCCGACGCCGTCGAGCTTGAGGAAGTCGTAGCCCCAGCCGGCGATCGACTGGGCCTGGGAGTCGATGTACTTGCTCGTGCACGGCTTGGCGAAGTCGAGTTTGTAGGCGCTGTCCCAGCCGTTGGTGGTGCGCAGGTCGTCGTAGACGATGTCGGCGGTGGTGCAGCCCTCGGCGTTCCAGATCGGTGTCTTCCCGTCGCCGTAGGCCCCCTTCTCCAGGCCGGCCGGGAGATAGATGCCGGCCTTGAGGCCCTTGGCGTGGATGCGGTCGGCGACGGCCTTCATGCCGTGCGGGAAGCGGACCGGGTCGGGCTTCTGGCGGCCGTACTGGTCGAACCCGGACTTCCAGGTCTTGTCCATCCACCAGCCGGCGTCGATGTTGACGTATTCGTAGCCGTACCTCTTCAGCTTGGCGGCCAGGGCGTCGGTCTGCTTCAGGACATTGGCCTCGGTGAGATAGCTGTAGTCACCGTCGGGGTTCAGGCCGGGGTACTTGGAGGACTGCATGCTCCAGCTGGACCAGCCCATGTAGGGCTTGGCGGCCAGGGCGGGCGCGGTGGTGTCGGCGGCGTGGGCCGTGGGGACGGCGACCGCGGTGAGCGCGAGCACCAGCAGGGCTCTGGCGGGCATGGCGAAGTACGAGGATGACCGCATGGGTCGTACCTCCAATGGGGTGCGGGTGGAGTGCGGGTTCTTAGCTGCTCGGGTCCGGGCTGATGAAGGACTGGATGGCGGTGGCGGCGGCGCCGCGCGCCCACTCCTCGAAGGGCAGTGGGCGGGTGCGGACGTCGCAGCGGGCGGCGGAGCCGAAGGCGGCCGCGACGAAGGCGTCGCGGATCTGCTCGGCGAACAGGTCGTAGGCGGCGAGTCCCTCGCCGGAGATGATCACGCGTTCGGGGCCGAGGAGGTTGGCGACGGTGGCGATGCCCCGGCCGATCGCCTCCCCCGCGCGCGCGTACACGTCCCGGGCCCCGGCGACACCCTCGCGGGCCAGGGCGAGGGCCGCTCGGGCGTCGGGGAGTTCGGCGCCGGTGGCCTCGCGGACCTGCCGGACGATCGCGGCCTCGCCCGCGATCGCCTCGACGCAGCCGCGGTTGCCGCAGTGGCAGAGCGGACCGGACGGATCGACGGTCACATGGCCGATCTCCCCGGCCACCCCGTGCGCCCCGGCGACCACCCGGCCGTGCACCACCAGGCCGCAGCCGATGCCGGCGCCCACGGTGACCACGGCGAAGTCGGACAGGCCCGCCCCGGCGCCGAACCACTGCTCGGCGACCGTCAGGGCGCGTACGTCGTTGTCGACGGTGACCGGCAACCCCGTGGTCATGGCGGCGAGTTCGGCGAGCGGGACCTCGCGCCACTCCAGGAAGGGCGAGTAGCGGACGGTGCCCTCGGCCCGGTCGACATCGCCGGAGACGGCTATGCCGAGGCCCAGGACGGGGGTGGTCGCGCCGTCCGTCTCGGCCAGGAGCTTCTGGGTGAGCTCGGCGATACTCGCGAGCACCGTCCTCGGGTCGCGGTCGGGCAGGGGCAGGTGCCGGGCGACTCGGACACGGCAGCACAGGTCGGTGACAACCCCGATGATCTCGTCGCCGGTGACCTTGACGCCGATGAACAGGGCCCGTCCGCCGTCGACCCGGACGAGGTTCGCGGGCCGGCCGAGAGCGGGCCGGGCCTCCTCGTCCGCGCCCTCCACCAGGTACCCGGCCTCGATGAGGGGACGGACCGCCTTGGTGACGGCGGCCGGTGACAGTCCGACACGCCGGGCCACCTCCAGACGGGTGAGGGGACCGTGGGACAGGACGGTCGTGAACACCTGTGAGGCGGCAGGGGTGTTGGCGGGGAACGTCTCGGCGCGGGTGGCGGGGCGCATGACCGGGAACCTAGGGGGATTCTTTTCCGACGTCAATAAAAGAAGCAGGATTGGCTGTGCCGTTGCTGTGACCAGTGAAGGAGAAGAGCCGTATGACATCAGCACGAGTGGTGGTCGGGACGGCGGCCGGAGCGGTCCTGCTGCCCCTTCTCGCGGTCCCCGCCCACGCCGAGTCACCCGGCGCCCCCGCGGTGGACCTCGCGGGTGTGCGGAGTGTGTTGAGTGCGGCTCAGGCGCAGGGCGCGCCGGGGTCCATGGCCCGGATCGACGACGGGGGCACGGTGTTCCGAGCCACGGTCGGCGTCGCGGACCGCTCGAGCGCGCGGGCGATGAGCGACGCCGACCGGTTCCGCATCGGCAGCGTCACCAAGACCTTCACCGCCGTCGTCCTGCTCCAACTGGTCGAGGAGGGCAAGCTGAAGCTCGACGCGCCGGTCAACCGGTACCTGCCCGGGCTGCTGCCGGACGACCGGATCACGGTGCGGCACCTCCTGGGCCACCGCAGCGGCCTGTACGACTACACGAACGACATGTTCGCCAAGACGGTCCCGGGCTTCGAGGCGGTCCGCAAGAAGGTCTTCACCCCCGGGGAACTGGTGAACCTCTCCCTGCAGCACCCGCGCACCAACGCGCCGGGTGCGGTGTACGCGTACTCGAACACCAACTTCGTCGTCGCCGGGATGCTCATCGAGAGGCTGACCGGGAACCCGGTGCGGACGGAGTACGAACACCGGATCATCGAGCCGCTGAAGCTGCGCGACACGTTCTACGTCCACCCCGGCATGAAGATCCCCGGCCCGCACGCGCGCGGCTATCTGACCCCGGACCAGGCGGGCGCCCCGCTCGTCGACGCGACCGAACAGACCGTGTCGTGGGCGCAGAGCGCGGGCGCGCTCATCTCCAGCACCCGGGACCTGAACACCTTCCTGTCCGCGCTGCTCGGCGGCCGGCTCACCTCGGCCGCGCAACTGGCCCAGATGGAACGGTGGATGCCGTCGGGAAGCAGCCAGGCGTACGGTCTCGGGCTGCGCCGTCGCGATCTGTCGTGCGGGGTCTCGGTGTACGGGCACACCGGTGCCGTGCAGGGCTTCTACACGTACGCGTTCGCCTCGAAGGACGGCAAGCGCACGCTCGCGGCGGTCGCCAACACGTCCAACAACGGCACGGTCCTCAACACGATGCTGCGCACCCTGGACTCCGCGTTCTGCGGCAAGGCGGTCAAGTCGGTCAAGGCTCCGCGCGGCAAGGCTCCGGTGGAGCGGCACGAGGACATGGCGCCGGCGCTCACGCTGGACTGAGCGCACTCCGGGAACCCCTGTGCCCCGGTGTGCGTTCTCCCAGCGAACGACGACATCAGGGCGGCACGATGGGCGAGTTGGTCCCCGGGGGCAATCTGCCCCTCCCCGATGGGGCAGTCACCGTGCGGGTGTCCGGCCCCTTCGATGTCTCCGCCCTCGTCACGGACGAGGGCGGCAAGGTTCGGGGCGACGCGGACTTCGTGTTCTACAACCAGCCCGTCGTGCCCGGCGCCCGGCTCTCCGGCGACGCGCTGACCGTCGATCCCCGGCGACTGCGCGCCGGCGCCACCAGGGTCACGGTGGTCGTCAGCCCGGCCGACCCCGGCACTCCCCTGGGCCGGCTGCCCGCCCCGGTCCTCCAGGTCACGGGCGCCGGCGGTCGCCCGCTGGCCCGGTTCGCGCCACCGCGGCCCAGGCAGGAGACCGTACTGCTGCTCGCGGAGATCTACCGGCGGGGCGACGGCTGGAAGCTGCGGGCGCTCGGACAGGGGTACGCGGACGGACTGGCGGGGCTGGTGCGGGACTTCGGGGTGGACGTCGTCGACGACACACCGATGCCCGCGACGCCTTCCGCGTCACTGACGGCACCGGGGACAGGGCGGGCCACCGCAACCCCGCCCGCCGCGGGAGCACACCCTGCGGGGTCACCTTCGCCATCGAGGACTGGCTCTGTCGCTCCTACCCCGGCGCGGGCGACGCCCACGGCACCGGGAGCACCGCCTGCCGCCGCGCCCGCCCCCGATCTGGCGACCTTCCTCTCACTCGTCAACTCCGCCCGCGCCACGGCCGGTTCACCCCCGGTCACGCTCGACCCCCGGCTCACCGAAGCCGCCCGCCGCCACGCCTCGGCCATGGCCTCCGCGGGCCGGCTCGGTGTCGACGGTCCCGACGGTGTCTCCGTCTTCCAGCGGCTCACCGCCACCGGATACGCGTTCATCACCCTCGGCGAGCACCTCGTCTCCGGCCCCCGCAACCAGTCCGAGCTCGTCGAGTACTGTCTGCGCACCGAGCAGCCCCGGCGGACCCTGCACGACCCGGCCTTCCGCCACGTCGGACTGGCCCACGCCACCAAGGGCCGCTCGGGCGACACGTACTGGACAGCCCTGTGGGCCAGGCCGCTCACCCCCGCCGACCTGACGCGGACCTGCGAGGAGGTCGTCGGCCTCACCAACCGCGAGCGCGCCCGCGCCGGTCTGCCGCCGCTCGCCGTCGATCCCCTGCTGGCCCGTGCCGCACAGGCGTACAGCACCGACATGGCGGTCCGCGCCTTCTACTCCCACACCTCGCCGGAGGGCACCCAGCCCTGGGACCGGGCCGCCGCCGCGGGCTCCGGCCGCCGCTCGATCGGGGAGAACATCGCGTGCGGCCAGCGCTCCGCCGCCGAGGTCGTCGAAGGCTGGATGAACAGTCCCGGCCACCGCGCCAACATCCTCAAGCCCGGCTTCACCCACATCGGGATCGGGTTCGCGGGCGGCGGCCCGGCGGGCACGTACTGGACCCAGCTGTTCGGCGCCTGATTCCCGTACCGGACGGGATCTTGGCGGAGGGGATCCCTCCGGGCCAGGATGCCCCCATGAAGGGTGACCTCTTTTCCAGTGAGCACATGGTGCAGCCGGCCACCGCGCCGGGCATGACGGTCGAGAACTCCAAGTGCATCAGGTACGCGGTGCACGGCGAGATGCTCGCCCGTCAGGGGGCAATGGTCGCCTACCGCGGCAATCTCCAGTTCGAACGCAAGGGCCAGGGCGTGGGCGGCATGCTCAAGCGGGCCGTCACCGGCGAGGGACTGCCGCTGATGGCGGTGCGCGGACAGGGCGAAGCCTGGTTCGCTCACGAGGCACAGAACTGTTTCGTCGTCGATGTGGAACAGGGCGACGAGTTCACGGTCAACGGCCGCAACGTCCTGTGCTTCGACGCCTCGCTGGCCTACCGGATCTCGACCGTCAAGGGCGCCGGCATCGCCGGCGGCGGTCTGTTCAACAGCGTCTTCACGGGCCACGGCAGGCTCGGTCTCGTCTGCGAGGGCAACCCGCTGGTGATCCCGGTCTCGCCGGAGTTCCCCGTGTACGTCGACACGGACGCGGTCGTCGGCTGGACGGCGGGCCTGGGCACCTCGCTGCACCGCTCGCAGTCCATCGGCTCGATGCTGCGCGGCGGTTCCGGCGAGGCGGTGCAGCTGATGCTGCAGGGTTCGGGCTATGTCGTCGTACGGCCGAGCGAGGTGACCCCGCAGAAGGCGCAGCAGCACTGAGGCCCCGGGCAGTGATCTGCGCCTCACAGGCAACCCGTCCGGCTCCGTCCACGTCTTGACCGGCAACGGACGACGCCCCGGCCTCCGGGTCGGGGCTCATTTTCAAGGCGCTATACACACCATGTATACACCGCATGTAGAGATGGTGTGTATACGGACGGAAAGGCATACATGTACGGCAAGGCATTCGCCCCGGAGTACCAGGGCGCGCTCACCGCTCTCTCCGTGAACTCCTCGCTGGACGACGTCCTGGCCGCCGGCACCGAGCAGTTGAGAGCAGCCGAGCGGGCCGGACGGCACGGGGAGGCGGCCCGCTCCGGACTCGCGGTCGCCGAGGCGCAGCGCAGGCTCGGCCGGGTCGCCGACGCCGACCGGGCCTGGAAGGCGAGTTACCGGGCCGCCCGCCGGGCCGGGGACACCGCGGGCATGGCCTGGGCGCTGTGGAGCGGCGGCACGCTGGCCCGGCAGCGGGGCGGCTTCGCCCTGGCCCGGCGACTGCTGGGGCTCGCGGCCGAGCTCGGTGAGCGGGGCGGGGATGTCGTGGTGCGCGGTTACTCGCTGGCGGGTCTTGCCGAGACCGGCCGCATCCAGGGCGACTACGAGGCCGTCGGCCGGCTGCACGAGCAGTTGCTGGCCGAGGCCAGGCGGCGCGGCGAGGCACGGCACACGGTGTGGGCGCTGTCCGGCATCGCGCAGATGCACCGCAACACCGGCTCCTACGACACCGCGTTCGCCATGTTCGAGGAAGCGGCGCAGATCGCCGCGGGCGCCGACGACCGGCGCGGTCACGCCTGGGCGCTGCGCGGGCTCGCCGACCTCGCCTCGGTGCGCGACGGCGACACCGAACGGGCCCTCGCGCTGCTGTCCGAGGCGGAGACGACGTGCCGGGAGATGAACCTGTCCAGCGCGCTGGCCTACAACCACAAGATGCGCGGCAACGTCCTTTATCGGGCCGGGCGTTACCCGGAGGCCCGCGACCTGTACGAGCAGGCGCTCGCCGAGTTCCGTGCCATGAGCGAACCTCGCGGGGAGGCTTTGGCCCGGCTGGGACTCGCCAAGGCACTGGCCCGCCTGGGCCGCGACCGAGCCGAGACCGCGGCCGAACTGGACGACCTGGCCCGCGTGCTGGAGCGGACCGGGCTGCGGCACGCGCGGGAGATGGTGACGCGGGCCCAGGAGGAGTTCGGCGTGCGGACGGAGGCGGTTCTGTGACGACCGTCGCTGTTCCCGAAGTCCTCGCCCGTTGCCGCGAGTTGGTGCAGCCGGCGCTCCAGGAGGCGGTCGGCCGGCTGCACCCCTGGGTGAGCGAGATGGCCGCCTACTCCTTCGGCTGGTGCGAGGTCGGCGGCGCCCCGGCCGAGGCCTCCGGGGGCAAGGGCGTACGGCAGGCGCTCGCCGTGCTGGGTGCCGAGGCGGCCGGCGCGCCCGGGCGGGCCGGGGTGCCCGCGGCGGTCGCGGTGGAGCTGGTGCACGTCTTCTCGCTGCTCCACGACGACATCATGGACGGCGACCCGGCCCGGCGCGGCCGCCCCACGGTGTGGAAGGCCTACGGCACCGGACCCGCCGTCCTCGCGGGAGACGCCCTGTTCGCGCTCGCCGTCGAGATCCTCGCCGACGCCGGCTCCGACGCCGTACGCATGCTGTCCGCTGCCCTGTCCGACCTGGTGCGGGGTCAGGCGGACGACCTCCTGTTCGCCACGCGCCCCTGGACGGGACCGGAGCGGGTGCGATCGGCGGAGTACCGGGCCATGGCCGAGCACAAGACCGGGGCGCTGCTGGGCTGCGCCGCGGCGCTGGGCGCCCTGCTCGGCGGGGCGCCCCCGGCCGAGGTGGCCGCGCTGGACCGGGCGGGACGGCATCTGGGGGTCGCCTTCCAGATCGTCGACGACGTCCTGGGCATCTGGGGCGATCCCCTGGTCACGGGCAAGCCCGTGCACGGTGATCTGCGGGAACGGAAGAAGACGTTCCCGGTGCTGGCCGCGCTCGACTCGCCGACTCCCGCGGCGGCGCGGCTGGGGCGGCTCCTGGAGTCGGACGGGCCCCTGCCCGAGATCGCGGCCCTGATCGAGCAGTGCGGCGGCAGATCGGCCGCGCTCGCCGAGTCCCGCCGTCACCTCGCGGCCGCGGAGTCGGCGTACCAGCTGCGTCCTTTGCTGGACTACCTGCTGCGGCGCGATCTCTGAGGGCCGGTTGACCTGCGCCGCCCGCGGGGACAGGGTTCGAGAAGAGCACTCCCCGCCGGAAGGAACAGTCTTGATCGGGATCACGGACATCGAGCAGCAGGCCGGGCTGATCGCCGGACACGTCGTACGTACTCCCACCCTGCCCAGCCCCGGTCTGTCCGCGCTGCTCGGCGCTCCGGTCACCGTCAAGCTCGAACTGCTCCAGCGCACCGGCTCGTTCAAGGCGCGCGGCGCGACGGCCAAGCTGCTGTCGCTGAGCGAGGCGGAGCGGGCGGCCGGGGTCGTGGCGGTCAGCGGCGGCAACCACGGGATCGCCCTGGCCCACATGGCGGCGGCCCTCGACGTCAAGGCGACGGTGGTCATGCCGCGTTCGGCGCCAGCCCGGTCCGTGGAGATCGTCGAGGCGACCGGGGCCTCGCTGCGGCTGACCGACGACATGGACGGCGCTTTCTCGCTCGTGAACCGGCTGCGGGACGAGGGGCTGACGCTGGTCCACCCCTTCGACGACCCGCTGGTGATCGCGGGGCAGGGGACGGTGGGACTGGAGTTCGCCGAGGACGCGGGCGAGCTCACCGACGTCCTCGTCAGCGTCGGGGGCGGTGGTCTGATCGCCGGGGTCGCGGCGGCGCTGCGGGCGCGTCGTCCGGATGTCCGAGTTTGGGGGGTGGAGACCGAGGGCGCCGAGGCCATGTCCCGGGCCCTCGCCGCGGGCGGGCCGGTGCCGGTGGCGCTGTCCTCCGTCGTGTCCACGCTGAGCGCACCGTCCGTCTCGCAGCTGACGTACGACCATGTGGCGGCTCTGGTCGCCGAGGTCCTCGTGGTCCCGGACCGGGAGGCCGTGCGGGGCTGCCTCGACCTCGCCGACCACGCCAAGGTGTGGGGCGAACCCGCGGCGGGGTGTCTCCTGCCTGCCGCCCGCAAGGTGCTGGAGCGGGTCGGGGAGGACTGCCGACTGGGTCTCGTCGTGTGCGGCGGCAACGCGACGACCGCCGACGTGATGGCCTGGGCCGGGCGGTTCGGGCTGCGGTGAGAGAGGTGCGGTGAGAGACGTGCTCGACTGCGTTCGCTCTACTGACTTGTGAGTCAGAAATCGAGCATACGGAAAGCGGATTCCCTCGGTTGTCGATTTGATTGAACACACCCCGCCGCACCCGCCGTACCTCTGTGAAAGGTGAGAGCCAGGGGTTCAGCGAGGGATGACATGGTCAAGGCGCACGTCTCCACACACGAGTTGGTCGCAGGACGGTACCGGCCCCTGGACGTCCTGCACCGCGAGACCAATCGGACCTGCTGGTACGGCGAGGACGTCTCGACCGAACGCCCCTGCCTGCTCACCGAGATCGGGCTGCCGGCCGGCACGGACGAGGAGACCTCGCTGCGCACCGCCGCGGGAGTCGTCCGGATGTCCAAGACCATGCGGATCCTCTCCCCCGGCCGGATCGCCTCGGTCGTGGACGCCTTCACTCAGGAGGGCAGCCTGTGGACCGTCACCGAGCCGGTCGACGGCATCCCGCTGGGGGAACTCCTCGGGCGGCAGGGGACGTTCGACCATGTGCGGGCGGCCCGCATCGGCCTGGAGCTGCTGGAGGTGCTGGAGGCGGCGCACAGCGAGGGCATCACCCACGGTGAGCTCAGTCCGGGCCAGGTGTTCGTGCACCATCAGGGTTCGGTCGTCGTCACCGGCTTCGGTCTGGCCGGCGCCACCCTCGCCCCGCGGCTCTCGGCACCGTCGTACGCCTCCCCGGAACAGGCCCGTGACGAGCGCATCGGGCCGGCCGCCGACCTGTGGGCGCTCGGCGCGATCCTCTACACGCTGGTCGAGGGACGTCCGCCGTTCCGTGACCGCGACCGTCCCGCGGCCACCCTGAAGGGGGTCGACCGCCTGCCGCTCAGGGCCCCGGTGCGAGCCGGGCCGCTCACCCCGACCGTGCAGGGGCTGCTGCGCAAGAACTCGCAGGAACGGCTGAGCCGCACGGCCGTACGGGGCGCCCTTCTGAGGGTCCTCGACGAGGATCCCGAAGCGGCCCCTGTGGAGGAGCCCAGGGCCCGGCTGCGCGTCCTGCCCGGCGTGGCCCCGGGGCGCGGCAGTCGGCTCCTCATCGCGGGGACCGCCCTGGCCGTCGTCACGGTGGCCGCCGCCGTCCTCACGGTCACCAAGGCACTGCCCGACGGCGACAGCGGGACGACCGGCGAGGCGCCCGCCGCGTCGGCCTCCGCCTCCGCGCCCGCCCCGGCGCCCGCGATTCCCTCCCCGTCGTTCACGGCCCCCGGAAACCGCACCGACGAGAACTCCGGCCCGCCCGCCTCGCCGACGCCCACGCCGAGCCCGAGCAGGACGGCCACCGCCACCGCGGGCACGGGGCTGCCGCCCGGGTACAGCGAGTACCGCTCCCCCGAGGGCTTCTCCCTCGCCCTGCCCAAGGGCTGGAAGCCGTTGGAGACCTCGCGCCAGGAGGACCTGGCGTACCGCGTCACCTTCGGCGCCTCCGGTGACCCGCGCACGCTCGCCGTCACCTACAGCAAGGCCGTCGGGACGGATGCCGTGGCGGTGTGGCGCGACGACGTGGAGCCGGGGCTGAAGGACCACCCCGGCTACGAGCGTCTCGGTGACATCCGCGCGACCACGTACCAGGACCGCGAGGCCGCCGACATGCAGTGGGTCGAGGACGCCGACGGCACCCGGGTGCGCACCTTCGGCCGCGGTTTCCTCATCGGCGGGGGCCGCGGCTACTCACTGCGCTGGACGACGCCGGCGGCCGACTGGAACGACGACGCGAACCAGGAGGCGCTGGACACCTTCCTGAGCACCCTCCACGTGCCCTCAGACTGAGCGCGGCGCCCGCAACCGCCGCAGCAGCGGACCGCCGTGCAGGGGCTGGGTGCGCCAGCGCGCGGTGAACGTCCGGTCGCCGAGCGCGCACGTCACGAGCAGGTGGTGCGGGGTCTCCAGGAACGCCAGGTCGAGGGCGAGGGTCCCCGCGTCGGTCCAGCCACCGCTCACCGCGACGGGCACGGGCTCGTCGACGACCGTCCAGCCGCTCTCCCCGGCTCCGAGCCCCAGTTCCAGCCGCTCGCCGTCGTCGACAAGGGTGACCCGGCCGCCCGAGTCCACCTCGATCGCGGTCAGAGTCGGCTGGTCGGCGCACGTACCACCGGAGGGCGTGAACACGCCGGTGCTCCCCACGGGGGCGGTCTTGCCCTCCGCCGGGGGCAGGGCGAGTCGGGCCAGCCGGTCGGCCAGGGCCGCGTCCGCCGCCCCACCGCCCGGCAGCGCGCCGCTACCGAAGGCGGGGAGCAGGTGCTCCCACACCAGGTCCAGGACCTTCTGCATGTCCAGGGTCTCGGAGGTGATCGCGAGCACCGCGTCCTGCTCGGGCAGCACCACACAGAACTGCCCGTACACCCCGTCCCCGCGGTAACCGTGGCGGGCCATCCAGAACTGGAAGCCGTAGCCCTGCTGCCAGTCCGCCCAGTCCCCCACCGGCGGTGCCTCGTGCGCGATCTGGACCCGGGTCGCCTCGGCCACCCACGACTCAGGCAGCAGCCGCTTGCCCTCCCACACCCCGCCCCGCAGATACAGCAGGCCGAGCCGGGCGATGGCGTCGGTCGTGGCGTGCAGTCCGCTGAAGCCGAGCTCGCGGCCGCTGCGGTCGGCGATCCAGGCCACCTCGCCGATGCCGAGCGGCTCGAACAGCCGGGGGCGCAGGTAGTCGGTGAGCTTCTGGCCCGTGACCCGCTGGACGATCGCGGCGAGGGTGTAGGTGGCGGGCTGGTTGTAGGCGAACACGGTGCCCGGGTCCTTGTCCGGCGGGACCAGCAGGAAGCCCCGGACGAGCTCGTCGCGGTCCTCTGCGCGCGCCCGGTCCAGCGTCTCCTCCACATGACCGCTGGCCATCGACGCCACATGGCGGACGAGCATCGTGCGGCTGCGCGGGTCGGTGATGTCGGCCTCGAACTCCGGGAAGTACGAGATCACCGGGTCGTCCAGCCGGATCAGCCCCTCGGCGACGGCGAACCCGGCGGCCGTGGCCGTGAAGCTCTTGCTGAGCGAGTAGAGGAGCTGGGGCCGGTCCGGGGCGTACGGCGCCCACCAGCCGGAGGCGACGACCTGACCGTGGCGCAGCAGCATCAGGCTGTGCGGCTCGAGGTGCGGTTCGGCTTCGAGGGCGTCGAGGAAGGCCTGGATGCCGGCCGCGTCGACGCCCTGGGCGGCGGGGGTGCTCGTGGGCAAGGAACTCATGGGCACATCCTCTCCCCGTTCACCGGTCTTGATCGAGAGGGCCTAGGAAGCCCGTTTTCCCCTCCGGTCACCGGGGACTCGGATCCCATGGTGCAAATCGGATACACGATGATGACCGAACAGGCCGGCCCCCGTGAACTGGTGGGCCATGTGGTGCGGGCCGAGGAGGTGGGTTACGACTTCTCGGTGACCTCGGACCACTACTTCCCGTGGCTGCGGACGCAGGGACACTCGCCGTACGCGTGGAGCGTGCTCGGGGCGGCCGCCCAGGCGACCTCGCGCATTCCGCTGATGACGTACGTGACCTGTCCCTCCTTCCGCTATCACCCGGCGGTGGTGGCGCAGAAGGCGGCGACCATGCAGCTGCTGTCGGAGGGCCGGTTCCGGCTGGGACTGGGCTCGGGCGAGAACCTCAACGAGCATGTGGTCGGCGGCGGCTGGCCGTCGGCCGACGTGCGGCACGAGATGCTGGAAGAGGCGGTGGAGATCATCCGCGCGCTGTTCGAGGGCGGTCATGTCAACCACCGGGGAAAGCACTTCGACGTGGAGTCGGCCCGGCTGTGGGACCTGCCGGACGAGCCGCCGCAGATCGGGCTTGCCGTCTCGGGCGAGCAGTCGTGCGCCCTGGCCGGCCGTCTCGCCGACCTCGTCATCGCCACGGAGCCCAAGGCGGGCCTGCTCGACGCGTTCGACCGCAACGGCGGCGAGGGCAAGCCGCGGGTGGGACAGCTGCCCGTCTGCTACGACCCCGACCGGGACACGGCGATCAAGCGGGCACACTCCCAGTTCCGCTGGTTCGGCAACGGCTGGAAGGTCAACTCGGAGCTGCCGCACCCGGACGCGTTCGAGTCGGCCACCCAGTTCGTCACGCCCGACGACGTCGCGGCGTCGATCCCGTGCGGTGACGACCCCGACGCCTTCGTCGAGGCCGTACGGCCGTACGCGGAGGCGGGTTTCACCGAGGTCGCGCTGGTGCAGATCGGCGGCGACTCGCAGCCGGAGTTCCTCGACTGGTCGGAGAAGACGCTGCTGCCCGCGCTGCGCGACGCGTTCGCCTGAGCGGGTCGGCCGCCGGGGTGGTACCCGGGGAGTGCAATAGGCTTCCGACCCGCACATCGTGCGGTCCGAACGAGCCTGCCCAGGAGAAACACCCGTGACCCTAGCGATCGACCCGTCCGAGACGTCCTCCGAAACCCCGGCCCAGACGTCCGGCGCGCCCCTGTCCGACCTCGTCGCGCGCGACGCCCGCGAGTTCGGGGTCTACGCGCGGACCGGCGGATGGGCCTTCGCCCTGATGGTGGCGCGCAGCGTGCGGCCCGGCGGCCAGAGCGCGGACGAGACGCCGAAGGTGTCCGCGAAGGAGTTCGCCGAGCTCGCCGGCTGCTCGCCCGAACGCGTCATGCGCTACTACAAGGCCTGGGACCGGGCCGCCGACGACGGCATGGTCCCGCACTTCGAGGCGCTGGCCCCGGGCCAGGAGGTGGAGCTGCCGGACGCGGACGTGTGGCTCGACTACTACGTCTCCCGCAACAGCGCGACCTCCGAGCGCGGCACCGCCATCGCCGAGGCCGCTCAGGCCGAGGGCATCCGGCCGACGAAGGCCCTGGAAGTCGCCGAGAACCCGACCGCGCTGCGCGCCGCGATCCTCGCGGACCCCTCCACCGCCCGGGCCGCGCGCAGCGCGCTCCTCGACCGGATCAAGGAGGACCCCGAGCTCCAGGCCTCGCTGGCCCGCGACGTGGTGCGCACGGACGACCTGAAGAAGGCCGTCGCCACCGAGAGCAGGGCGGCCGACCGGATCGGATACGTCCGCCAGATCGCCGAGTCCGGGCAGGTCAAGACGCCGGCCGGGCAGACCATCGACGCGCCCGTGGACCTGCGCCAGGAGGCCGAGCGGCACCTGTCGCTCCTCGAGGAGCTGGAGGAGGACGAGGACACCGGCGAGTGGGCGGCCGAGGCCTTCGACACCATGAAGTCCCTCGTCGCCGAGGCCGTGGAGGCCGATCCCGAACTCCGGGTCCAGGAGCGGCGGACGAAGTTCTACAACAGCCTCCAGAAGGCCACCAAGGTGTTCGAGGAGCTGACCTTCGACGACGCCCAGGACTTCTACGAGGACGACATGGTCCAGCAGCTGGAGGAACTCCAGCAGGCCATCGCCTCGTGCATCACGGCCTTGCGCGGTGCGAAGGCAAATCACCCGGACGGCTGAGCATCTTGGGCGCAGGAGGGGTACTAGAGGGCTCTACGTCGTTCTTCCCGGAGGCCTCCAGGTGAACTCCTTCGTCCACAGAACCGCGCACAAGACTCTGGTCGTGCAACTGCAGGCGGGCGGCACGGGCCGATGCCCCGTGCTCGCCCACCTGGGGTACGACGCGGCGGACCCGTTCGCCGTCACCGCGGTGTTCAGCCATGACGGCCGGGTGCTGGCGCGGTGGCGGCTGGACCGGGAGATGCTCGCCGAGGGCCTGTGCGGTCCGGTCGGGGTCGGGGACGTGCGGCTCAGCCCCGTTTCGACCGGTGTCTGGGAGGAACTGCGCATGGAGTTCTTCGGCGACGCCCGCCCCGACGGGGGCCGCCAGCACGCCGTGGTCTTCGCGTGGGCCCCGGCCGTGGCGTCCTTCCTGCGCGAGACCCGCGAGATCGTGCCGCCGGGACGGGAAGAGGTCAGAGTGGACGACTTCCTGGCCTCGGTCATCGCGGGCGGCTGAACCGGAGGGGGGCCGCCGTCGCGGCCCCCCTCCGGTTCAGCCCGAGCCTGACGGGCCGCGCGTCACTTCGTCGTGTAGCGGCGCCGGGTCCACAGGGGCACGCCGAACCAGCACACCAAGTACCAGGCCACTACTGCCGTGACGAGCCAGGGCACCCAGGCGTCGTGAGTCGCCACCCGCAGGATCAGCAGCAGGGCGCACGTCATGGTCGTCAGCAGGAGGACCAGCCCCACGAAGGTCAGCCGGGAGGCGATCCGCACGGCCTGGGGTTTGATGCGCCGCCCCGAGACGAGGCGGTGCAGGGAGACCGGCCCTATGAGGGCTCCGGTGGCGCACGAGCCGAGGACGACGGTCACGATGTAGATGACCTGGTCGGTGTGGGCCAGGTGGTCGTATTTCGGAGTGAACACCACGGTCAGCAGGAAGCCGAACAGGATCTGCACGCCTGTCTGCGCTACGCGGATCTCCTGGATGAGTTCGCCCCACATGCGGTCCGCGCGCTCTTCCTCGGTTTCGTCGCGGCCCGTCCGTCTCACCGTCTCCACCATGCGGAACGGGTATCCGGTTACTGATCTTTCAAACAGCGCGGCTCCGGGAGCGGCGAGCGGCCGGATCCCGGAGCCGGGCGGGTTCACCAGCGGTGCTCGACCTGGTCCTTGATACGGCGGTCGTAGAGGTCGCGGACGGCCGCGAGGGTGTCCTCGGACAGCGGCGGCAGCTTGGCGGCGGCCGCGTTGGCACGGGCCTGCTCGGGGCTGCGGGCGCCGGGGATGACGGTGGTGACGCCGGGCTGCTCGATGATCCACCGCAGGGCGAGCTGGGCCGGGGTGTAGCCCTCGGGCGCCAGTGCGGAGAACTCGGCGGCGGCCTCGACACCGGTCGCGTAGTCGACGCCGGAGAAGGTCTCGCCGACGTCGAAGGCCTCGCCGTGCCGGTTGTAGGCACGGTGGTCGTTCTCCGGGAAGACCGTGTCCTTGGTGTACTTGCCGGACAGCAGGCCCGAGGCCAGCGGGACCCGGGCGATGATGCCGACGCCCGCCTCCCGCGCGGCGGGCAGCACCTCGCGCAGCGGCTTCATGCGGAAGGCGTTGAGGATGATCTGCACGCTCGCCACACCGGGCCGGGCGATCGCGGTCAGCGCCTCCTGGCAGGTCTCCACACTGACGCCGTAGTGGGCGATGCGCTCCTCCTCGACCAGGGTGTCGAGAGCGTCGAACACCTCGTCCGTGGAGTACACGGGCGTCGGCGGGCAGTGCAACTGGACCAGGTCGATGCGGTCGACGCCGAGGTTGCGGCGGGAACGGTCGTTCCAGGCGCGGAAGTTGTCGAGGACGTAGTTCTCGGGGATCTGGTCGACGCGGCGGCCCATCTTGGTCGCGACCAGCACATGCAGGTCGGGCCTGCCGCTCAGGAACGCGGCGATGGTCTGCTCGCTGCGTCCGTCGCCGTACACGTCCGCGGTGTCGAGGAAGGTGACCCCCGACTCGGCTGCCGCCTCCAGCACCGAGAGGGCTTCCTTGTCGTCGACGTCTCCCCAGTCGGCCCCCAACTGCCAGGTGCCGAGTCCGATCACGGATGCGTGCTGCTGCGACCTGCCGAATGTGCGCTCGTCCATGGTGTCAGTCTGTCATCCGTCGCCGACCTGCGCGGAACGAGTCGCTCCGGGTCGAGACCCGTGAATTCTTCACTCGCATGGGTGACACGTTTCGCCGCAGGGCATGCACGTGTCAACATCCGCCTAGCGTGACCCCGTGACTGATCGTTCTTTGAGCAACCACCGCAACCACCCGCAGGAGAGCCCGTCCTGGACCCGTCGCGGCTTCCTCGTGAGCGCCGCCGCCCTCGCCGCCGTACCGATTCTGCTGCCGGCCGACCCGGCGGCCGCGGCGGAGCAACTGCCCGGCTTCCCGGCAGGCGTGGCCCTGCACCGCTCGGCGTACCGGAACTGGGTCGGTGAGATCACCGCCGACGGGCTGTGGGCCTGTGCGCCCACCGGCCCGGACCAGGTGGTCGAGGTCGTCAACTGGGCCTGGCGGCACGGCTGGCGGGTCCGCGCGCGGGGCTCCTCGCACGGCTGGTCGCCCCTGACCATCACCGAGGGCACCGGGTCGGACGCTCCCGTCCTCCTCGTCGACACCGCCTCCCACCTCACCGGCCTGTCCCTGGACTCGACCTCCGCGGTGCGGGCCGGGACCGGCGTCACGCTGGAGGCGCTGCTCACCTATCTGGAGGGGCACGGGCTCGGGGTCACCGCCGCGCCCGCGCCCGGTGACCTCACCCTGGGCGGCGCGCTGGCGATCGACGCGCACGGCACCGCCGTCCCGGCCGACGGGGAGGAACGGCTGCCGGGGCAGACGTACGGCTCGCTCAGCAATCGCATCCTGTCGCTGACGGCGGTGGTGTGGGACGAGGACAGCGGGGCGTACGGGCTGCGCACCTTCAGCCGCGCCGAGGCCGACAGCGCGGCCCTGCTCACTCATCTCGGGCGGACGTTCGTCACCGAGGTCGTGCTGCGGGTGGGCGCCGACAGCAATCTGCGGTGTGTCAGCCGGGTCGACATTCCGGCGGCCGAGCTCTTCGCGGCGCCCGGCGGTGACGGGCGGACCTTCGCGAGCTTCCTGGAGGAGGCCGGGCGGGTCGAGGCGATCTGGTTCGCCTACACGGAGTTCCCGTGGCTGAAGGTGTGGAGCGTGGCGCCGCGCAAGCCGCTGACCTCGCGGCGGGTGACCTCGCCGTACAACTACCCCTTCTCCGACAACGTTCCGACCCTGGTGGCGGATCTGGCCGGGCGGATGATGTCGGACGCGGCCTGG
Organism: Streptomyces sp. NPDC102270; assembly: GCF_044766405.1. Taxonomy (NCBI): domain Bacteria; kingdom Bacillati; phylum Actinomycetota; class Actinomycetes; order Kitasatosporales; family Streptomycetaceae; genus Streptomyces; species Streptomyces sp. NPDC102270. The sequence continues at coordinate 66,832 of NZ_JBIWLX010000015.1, forward strand.
TATCTGGCGCCGGTACTCGGCAACGCGCAGCTCGACGTGGCGACCGTGGGGCTCACCGGGACGCTGTCGGCGGACATCTGGGGGCCGTCCAAGAACACGCTGTTGTACATCAAGCCGACGACGCTCAGGGTGACCGCGAACGGGTACGCGGTCCTGACGAGCCGGGAGAAGGTGCAGCGGGTCGTCTCCGAGTTCACGGACTTCTACCGGGAGCGGCTCGCCGCGTACACGGCGCAGGGGCGGTTCCCGGTCAACGGGACGGTGGAGATCAGGGTGACCGGGCTCGACGATCCGGCCGAGGCCGAGCTGGAGGGGACGCGGGCTCCGCTGCTGTCGGCGCTGCGGGCGGACCAGGCGCATCCCGAGTGGGACACGGCGGTGTGGCTGGACATCCTGACGCTGCCGGGGACGCCGTACGCGGAGGCCTTTCTGCGGGAGATCGAGCAGTTCCTGTTCGACGGCTACGAGGGGACGCGCGTCGAGTGGTCCAAGGGCTGGGCCTACACGGACGACGCCGTGTGGGCGGACGAGGAGGTGCTGGGGACGACGATTCCCGGGTCGTTCGGCGAGGCGGTGTGGGGGCAGGCGGCGGGGGTGCTGGACCGGCTCGATCCGCACGGCGTGTTCGGCAACGCGTTCCTGGACCGGCTGTTCCGCTAGGGCCCTTCTGGCGTCAAGTGCGCCTGCACGGTGGGGGCGTAGCGGTCCACGACGTCTTCCACGGCGCTCGCCCTCAGCTCGGTGCCCCGGGCGATGCCGTACATCACGCCCAGGCCCAGGAGGGTGCCGACCGCCAGTTCGGCACGCAGGCCGGCGTCGGGGCCCCGCAGACGCTCCGCGAGGCGTTCGACCACCTGGGCGCGGAAGTTGACGCGCAGGATGTCGCCGTGTTCGCCCTGGACGGGGGCGAAGGCGATGCGGAGCAGGGGGTCGGCGCCGCGTTCGATCTGGCCGGTGAGGACATGGCGCACCATGTGGCGGCCCAGGTCGTCGACGGGGGCGTCGAGCAGGGCCGTCGCGTCGGACTCGAAGGACATGACGCGGGCGAGGAGGGCGTCCTTGTTGCCGAAGTACTTCACGATCAACGGCGGGCTGACACCGGCGCGTTCGGCGACCGCCTTGAGGGTGATGTCGGCGTAAGGGGTGCGGGCCAGGAGATAGCGGGCCGCCCTGAGGATGGCGGCCTTGGTCGACTCGGCGTCGCGGCGGGCGGTCGTGGTGGTGGGGGGCGGTGTGCTCACGGCACTCATGCTCCCTCCATCGCCCCGTCCCGCGCGCCCCGGGTGCGGCCCCTCGTCCGGCGCGTCCCCTCGGGCGCGGAGTCGCCGGGGATGGTCAGCGCCGCCGCGCAGGCCGCGAGGGCTATCGCGCCCGCCATGGCGAAGGCCATCACGTAGCCGTGCAGGGTGGGCACGAGGGCGCCGCCGACCGGGCTGGTGTGGTGGACCAGTACCGCCGCGACCGCCGCGCTGGAGGTGGCCTGGCCGATGGTGCGCATCAGGACGTTGACGCCGTTGGCGGAGGCGGTCTGCTCGGCCGGGACGGCACGCAGGATCAGGGTGGGCAGGGCCGAGTAGGCGAGGGTGGTGCCGGTGGCCACCACGGTCGCGCCGAGGATGATCATCCACAGGTCGCGGCTGTCCGCGATGCGTACGGCGTAGCCGCAGGCGATGACCGCGGCGCCGAGGGCGAGCGTGATGCGCGGGCCGCGGGTGGCGGAGATCCGGGCCGACAGCGGTGAGAACAGCAGCATGGTCACTCCGCCCGGCAGCAGGCACAGGCCGGTGGCCACGATGGACAGACCGAGTCCGTAGCCGGTGGCCTTCGGTGCCTGGACCAGCTGGGCCGTCACCAGGGAGTTGGCGTAGAACGCGAAGCCGGTGAGCAGGGCGGCCACGTGGGACAGGCCCACCCGCGGCCGGGTGACGAGCCGCAGGTCGACCAGGGGCTGCTCGGTGCGCAGTTGGCGCCACCACCACAGGGCGAGGACGGCGACGGAGACCAGGAACAGGCTGAGGACGCGGGGGCTGGCCCAGCCCCACTGCCCGCCCTGGGACACCCCGAGCAGCAGGCTGACCAGGCCGACGGCCAGTCCCAGGGCGCCCGGCACGTCGAAGCGGCCCGGCTGTCGTACCGGCGACTCGCGGACGGCCCACGACACGGCCGTCACCCCGAGGGCGCCTAGGGCGCTGGTCATCCAGAACATGGTGTGCCAGTCGGCGTACTGGACGACCATGGCGGCCAGCGGCAGGCCGAGCGCGGCGCCGATGCCGACCGTGGAACTCATCATCGCGACCGCGGAACCCCGGCGCTCGGGCGGCAGTTCGTCGCGCAGGATGCTGATCGACAGCGGCACCACGGAGGCGGCGGCGCCCTGGAGGGCGCGGGCCGCGATGAGCACGGTGATGTCGGAGGACAGGGCGCACATCACCGAGCCGAGCGTCATCAGACCGAGGGCGCCGGTCAGCACCCGGCGCTTGCCGTACATGTCGCCGGCGCGGCCGAGCACGGGGGTGAGGACGGCACCGGCCAGCAGGGTCGCCGTGACCATCCAGGAGACGGCGCCGGGCGAGGAGTGCGTCAGCCGGGGCAGGTCCGGCAGCAGCGGGACGACCACGGTCTGCATGACGGCCATGAGCGTGCCGCACATCGCCAGCACTGGGACGGTGAGCCGGGCCCGCAGGCCGGTTCCGCCGGCTGCTCCGCGCGGCGGGGATATCGGGCCCTGCTGGTCCATCGGCGCTCCGGAATCGACAGGGAAAACAGTGGGTGAATGACAATTCACTCTAGCGGTGAATCGTCATTCACCCAACCGTTTCCCGGGCCGCGGCTACTTGCGCGAGGCCAGCTCCCGCGCGTGCACGCCGCGTGCGACCTTCGGTCCGAGCCAGCGCTTGAACCTGCGCAGCGCCTCCAGCTGCCCGGCGGCCCTGTCGATCCGGTAGTACAGCTGGGGCGGGACATGGGGCAGCAGCGGCGAGTGACGCTGGCCGAGCAGGGCGAACATCTGCTCCGGCGGCAGGTCGATGTAGCGGGACAGGTTCTCGTACCACTGGGCGCTGTAGCGGGCGGCGCTCTGGATGGAGAGCAGCTCCGACTTGCGCTGCCGCTCGTAGCGCGCGAGTGCCCGCGGAAGCTCGGTGTGCGCGTGCAGGGCGTCGGCGAGGGCGATGGCGTCCTCCAGGGCGAGGGTGGTGCCGGCACCGATCGAGTAGTGGGTGGTGTGGGCGGCGTCGCCGAGCAGGACGAGGTTGTCGTGGTGCCAGGTCCGGTTGGTGAGGGTGCGGAAGTTCAGCCACTGGGCGCTGCCCGAGCCGGCGGAACGACCGATCAGCGGATTGCCGTCGAGGACGTCGGCGAACAGCTTCTCCAGCAGGGCGAGCCCGTCGGCGTCGCCGACGCTGTCCAGTCCGAGGCCGGTCCAGGTCCGCGGTGCGCACTCGACGACGACGGTGCTGCGCTCGGGACTGAAGGCGTAGCCGTAGCACCAGATCCAGCCGTGGTCGGTCTCGACGAAGGCGAAGGTGAAGGAGTCGAAGACCTTGCTGGTGCCGAGCCAGATGTAGTGGTTGCGGCCCTCCCTGGTCTCGGCGCCGAAGTGGTCGGCGTGCCCGGTGCGCAGGGCGCTGCGCACGCCGTCGCCGGCCACGACGAGGTCGGCCGCGGGGAGGTTGTCGTGGGTGATCTCGTGTTCGAACTCCAGCCGTACGCCCAGGGAGCGGGCGCGGGCGGCGAGGATCTCCAGCAGACGGTGGCGGCCGATGCCGAAGCCCTCGTCGCTCGGGCGCCGGGTGACCAGGTCGCGCACTCGGGCCTCGCCTTGGTGCCAGGTGACCGACGCCTCCTCGATCGCGCGGGCGGACTCGGGGTCGTGGACATGGAGCTTGTCGAGCAGTCCGCGCCAGTAGGTGACGCCCCAGCCGTAGGTCGAGCCCTCCGGGTCGCGCTCGTGGACAGTGATGTCGTGGGACGGGTCCTGCCGTTTCAGCAGGATCGAGAGATACAGGCCGGCGGGCCCGCCGCCGACGCAGGCGACCTTCACACGCACCCCTAGAAATTACCCAAAGCGGTCAATTGGCAACGCAGAGTAGCAGCCAGAGGGTGCGCGACTCTCGCTCCGGTTCACGCCACTTTCAGCGCGTGAGGAGGGCCACTGCCAGCGGGTTCGCCCGCAAAGGATCATCGGATTCACGGCCCGCGAGAGAAGGAATTCCTCCGTCCGGGTTCCCGAAAGCCCTCTCTGCAGCAAGATCATCTTCGTTCAACGCTGTACGACATGTAGGTAATTGTCTGGATCAGGGCCAACCCGTCTCGAGCGATTTCTCCCGCTCTCGACCGGGCCGATAGGCATGCGGAGTCCGTCAACCCAGGAGGCACACCGCATGCCGGAACTCACCCGCCGTACCGCGCTCACCGCGACGGCCGCCCTCGCCGCAGGAGCGGTCGCCGCGCCGCGCGCGTCCGCCGAAGAGCACCATCACGGGTCACCGGAGGTATTCGACGAGGTCTACGAGGGCCGCCGGATACAGGGCCGGTCCACCGGTAGCCACCACGGCGGCTACCGCGTGACGGTCGACGGCGTGGAGCTGCACATGATGCGCAACGCCGACGGCACCTGGATCAGTGTCGTCAGCCACTACGACCCGGTGCCCACACCGCACGCCGCCGCGCGGGCCGCCGTCGACGAGCTCCAGGGCGCGCGGCTGCTGCCGCTCCCCGCCAACTGATCACCACCGCCCCGCCCCCGCATGCCCCTTTGGAGCACCCGCACATGACCGTCCGCAAGAACCAGGCCACCCTGTCCGCCGACGAGAAGCGGCGGTTCGTCGCCGCCGTTCTGGAGCTGAAGCGCAGCGGCCGCTACGACGACTTCGTCACCACGCACAACGGCTTCATCATGGCGGACACCGACAACGGCGAGCGCACCGGCCACCGTTCGCCCTCCTTCCTGCCCTGGCACCGCAGATTCCTGCTCGACTTCGAGAGCGCGCTGCAGTCGGTGGACGCCTCGGTGGCACTCCCCTACTGGGACTGGAGCACCGACCGCTCCCCGCGCGCCTCGCTGTGGGGTCCCGACTTCCTCGGCGGCACCGGGCGCAGCCGGGACGGGCGGGTGATGGACGGCCCGTTCGCCGCGGACACCGGCGACTGGCCGATCAACGTACGGGTCGACGGCCGTACGTATCTCAGACGCGCCCTCGGCGTCGGCGTACGAGAGTTGCCGACCCGGGGCGAGGTGGAGTCGGTGCTGTCCATGGCGACGTACGACATGGCTCCCTGGAACAGCGCGTCGGACGGTTTCCGCAACCATCTGGAGGGCTGGCGCGGGGTCAATCTGCACAACCGGGTCCATGTCTGGGTGGGCGGGCAGATGGCGACCGGGGTCTCCCCCAACGATCCGGTGTTCTGGCTCCACCACGCCTACGTGGACAAGCTGTGGGCCCAGTGGCAGCGGCGGCATCCGGACTCCCGCTACGTCCCGGCCGCCGGAACGCCCGAGGTCGTCGACCTCGACGAGTCCATGAGGCCGTGGAACGACGTGCGCCCCGCGGACCTGCTGGACCACACCCGCCACTACACCTTCGACACGGCATGACATTCGTCTTGCGGCGGTTTGCCCTCCGGATCACGCGGTACCCGCGCCACACACACCGAGAAGACGAAGGAGGGATTCACCCGTGTCGCAGGTCGAGGAGTCCATCGAGGTCGGCGTGCCGGTGCACACCGCCTACAACCAGTGGACACAGTTCGAGACGTTCCCCGAGTTCATGAGCGGGGTCGAGCGCATCGAACAGCGCACCGACACGCTCACGCACTGGGTGACCAACGTCAACGGAGTGCACAGGGAGTTCGACGCGGAGATCACCGAGCAGATCCCGGACGAGCGGGTCGCGTGGACCACCATCGCCGGCGAGGCCAAGCAGGCGGGTGCGGTGACCTTCCACCGGCTCGACGAGGGCCACACCAAGGTGATGCTCCAGATGGACTTCCATCCGGACAGCATCACCGAGAAGGTGGGCGACAAGCTCGGCTTCGTGAAGCGGCAGACCAAGGGCGACCTGGAGCGCTTCAAGACGTTCATCGAGGAGCGCGGTCAGGAGACCGGCGAGTGGCGCGGCGCGGTCATCTGACCCTCGCGCTCCGGCCGGCCGCTAACCGGCCGCTTCCGTACGGCACTCCGGGTGCCCCCAGCCCTGGGCGTTCTTCGCGATGGACTCGCCCGCCGCGTAGGAACGTCCGCACAGACACCGGCCGGGGAACTTGGCCTTGATCGTACGAGAAGACGAACCGCCGCTCCGCTTGGGCGACTTGGCCCGGGCGGGGCGGTCGGCTTTTTTCGGGGTGTCCGGCGACGGCGGCGGCTGCGGAGAGCCGAGTTCGCTGCTCGCGGGCTCCTGGACGATGGCCGCCTGGCTGGCCGCGCGGTCGGCGAAGTCGTTGAGCGGGTCGCCGTCGACCTGGTGGGCGGGGACGTAACGGAACTCGACCGAACGCCCGTCGAGCAGTTCGTCGATCCGGACCACCAGCTCCTGGTTGGCGACCGGCTTGCCCGCGGAGGTTTTCCAGCCGTTGCGCTTCCAGCCCGGCAGCCAGGTGGTGACGGCCTTCATGGCGTACTGGGAGTCCATCCGGATCTCCAGCGGCACGTCCGGGTCGGTCGCGGCGAGCAGCCGCTCCAGCGCGGTGAGTTCGGCGACGTTGTTGGTGGCCTTGCCGAGCGGCCCTGCCTCCCAGCGGGACGGTGTCTCCGACTCGTCGGCGATGACCCAGGCCCAGGCCGCGGGCCCCGGATTTCCCTTCGAAGCCCCGTCGCACGCGGCCACCAGTCGTTCACGCATGCGCTCGATCATGCCATGAGCGGACGGGCCCCCCTTCACCCCGCCGGGACGACCGCGGCCACGACCCTGCGGGCCTCCTCGCCCTTGGGTACCGCTCCCTCCGCGTCGGCGAAGAGCAGATGCGCCGCCCCGATCAGCGTGGGGGCGGGCAGATCCACGCCCGCGTCGGCCGGAACCTGCCCCCGTTCACCCCGCCCGGGACGACCGCGGCCACGACCCCGCGGGCCTCCTCGCCCCTGGGTACCGCTCCCTCCGCGTCGGCGAAGAGCAGATGCGCCGCCCCGATCAGCGTGGGGGCGAGCAGATCCACGCCCGCGTCGGCCGGAACCTGCCCCCGTTCACCCCGCCGGGACGACCGCGGCCACGACCCCGCGGGCCTCCTCGCCCTCGGGCGCCGCCCTGTCCTCGTCGCGCAGCGCAGGTGCGCGCCCCAGATCAACGTGAGGGCGAGCAGATCCACGCCCGCGTCGGCCGGGACCTGCCCCGTTCACCCCGCCGGGTGTGCGGGAGCTGCTCGATGCACTGCATCGGCACCGGCTAGGGCACGTCGGAGATCTGGGGGATGTCGCCCTGGGTCGTCGTCACGTCGATGACCGAGAAGCTCGCGCCCTGCGGGTCACTGAGGGCCGCGAACCGGCCGAAGGGCGAGTCCATCGGCCCGAACCGCAGGACACCGCCGAGCTTGGTGGCGCGGGCCACGGCGTCGTCGCAGTCGGTCACCGAGAAGTAGACGTTGATGTACGCCGGTACCTCGGGCGGGAAGTCGTCGGTCATCTTCATACGGCCGAGGACCGTCTTGTCGTCGAGGTTGAACATGCGGAAGTCGATGGCGTCGTCCTCCATCCGCTGGGCGCGGTAGCCGAAGACGGCCGGGAAGAACGCGTCGGACTTCTCGGTTTCGCGAGTGTAGATCTCGGCCCAGCAGAACGCGCCGGGCTGCTCGGGCGGCGCCTCGAAGCCCTCGTGGGTGCCCGCCTGCCACACGCCGAAGACGACTCCGCTCGGGTCGCGCGCCAGGCACATCGTGCCGAAGTCGCCGACCTGCATCGGTTCCATGAGCACCTCGCCGCCGTTGTCACGGATCTTGCCGGCGGTGGCGGCGGCGTCCGGCGACGCGAGGTACAGGCACCACTGCGAGTGCCCTTCCTGCCCCGGCATCGGCGGCACGACGGCGGCGACGGCCTTGCCGTCCGAGTAGGCCTGCGTGTAGTTGCCGTACTCCGACGACGACTCGCCGAAGGTCCAGCCGAGGACGTCGCCGTAGAAGCTCTTGGCTCCCTCGACGTCGCTGAACATCGCATCGGCCCAACAGGGGGTTCCCTCAGGTTGTACGGCCATGATCGCGGCCCTTCCCGAATCGGTGGTCGGTCCGTCTTCACACGCTAGCCACGGAAACGCCCGACCGCGCGCCGAACGGACGATTCGGCGCCAGAACGGACAGAAGGGACGCGCTCCAGGGACGTGCGGGGTGTGTGGCTTCGGGGCCGGTGAGCGGGGCGGGTGTGGCCTGGCGGCGGCGGACCGGCGGGAGGTGCGCCTGCTCCGTGCGCGGGTCCGAGGATCTGTGTCCCGCCTCCCGGTACACGGACTGAGACGCCGACGGGGCTACGGGGCTACGGGGAGTACACGAGCGTACCGGCCGCGTGCACTCGTCGGCCGCCCGGCGGCCTCAACGACGGACAGCGTGTTCCTCTTCGCGGCGGTGGGCGACATGGCGCCCTGTGTTCCGGGCCGGGACCGCCACCGACGATCGCCGGGACGGAACCACCTCGGCGACGCACCTCCCCCGCGCCACGACAAGGAAGTGCACAACGTCAACTCCCACACCAGGAGCGCGGAGGCACTCATCGGGCACCGGCTGCCTCACCAGCGATGTTTACACCTTCCCTGCCGCGAAGACGCCCCCTTCACGCCCTGCTCAGACGGCCGCCCCGCCTGTTTGGCTGGTGCACGCGCTCGGCCATCCCGCTCACCTGCCAGGAGGGAATGTGTCCACACCGGACAGCGCCGCCGGCCCCGCCGTCGACGAACCCGATCCCCCGTCCGAAACCCAGCTCACCAGCCTCAGCACCACCGCGGCCCGACAGCTCGCCACCACCACCAAGTCCGAACCCCAGATGCAGGCCATCAGCTCCCGCTGGCTGCTGCGCATGCTGCCGTGGGTGGACGTGAAGGGCGGCACCTACCGCGTCAACCGGCGCCTCCAGCTCCGGGTGGGCCGGGGCCGGGTGCAGTTCGAGCAGAACGGCGCCGACGACATCCGGGTCATCCCCCAGACCCTCACCGAACTCCCCACTCTGCGCGGCTACTCCGACACCGAGGTCCTCAAAGAGCTCGCGACCCGCTTCCGGGTCCGGGAGATCCGCGCCGGCCAGATCCTCGTCGAGGCCGGGCAGCCGGTCACCGAGGCCTACCTCGTCGTGCACGGCCGCTTCACCCGCTTCGCCGAGGGCAAGTACGGCGAGGAGGAGATCGTCGGCGTCGTCACCGACGGCGACCAGATGGGTGACGAGGCGATCGGCCGGCCCGACCCCTTGTGGCTGAGCTCGGTACGGGCGGAGACCGCCGGCGTCGTGCTGGTCCTGCCCTGGTCGGTGGTCACGGAGTTCACCGAGCGGGCGCCCTCGCTCGCGGCCCATCTGGAGGCCTACGCGCGGCGGCAGAGCCTGCCGATGAACCGCAAGGGCGAGGCCGACGTCCCCGTCCAGGCGGGTCATGTCGGGGAGCCGACGATCAGCGGCGGCTACGTCGACTACGAACTCGCCCCGCGCGAGTACGAGTTGTCCCTGACCCAGACCGTGCTGCGGGTGCACACCCGGGTCGCCGACCTCTACAACAACCCGATGGACCAGACCGAGCAGCAACTCCGCCTGACCATCGAGGAGATCCGCGAACGCCAGGAGTGGGAACTGGTCAACAACCGGGAGTTCGGCCTGCTGCACAACGCCGACCACGGCCAGCGCATCAGCACCTTCGCCGGTCCGCCGACCCCGGACGACATGGACGACCTGCTCGCCATGCGCCGCAAGACCAAGCTGTTCCTCGCCCATCCGAAGGCGATCGCGGCGTTCTTCCGGCAGTGCAACCGGCGCGGTCTGGTGCCGGGTACGGCGAGCGTCGAGGGGCATGAGATCCCCGCCTGGCGCGGGGTGCCGATCTTCCCCTGCAACAAGATCCCGGTCAGCGCGCAGCACACCAGCAGCATCATCGCGCTGCGCACCGGGGAGGGCGACCAGGGCGCCATCGGGCTCTACCAGACCGGCATCCCCGAGGAGTACCAGCCGGGCCTCAACGTGCGGTTCATGGGGATCGACGCCAACTCGATCATCCGCTACCTCGTCACCGCCTACTACTCGATGGCCATCCTGGTCCCGGACGCGGTCGGGATCCTGGAGAACGCCCAGATCGGCCGGACGGCCGAGTGACCGTGACGAGCACCCCGTCCCTGCCGGGCCCGCCCGACATCGCGAGCAGCCTGCGCACGCCCCGGCGCGGCGGGGCGATCCCCGGCCTCAGACACCGGCAGGTCGCGCCCGCGGATCCGGTGAAGGCCGCGGAGGTCGACCGCAGGCTGGAGGCCTGGGCCCGGCGCCTCGACCTGTTCCCGGAGGCGTGGAAGGGGGACTTCTCGGGGTTCCAGTTCGGCCGGGCCGTGGTCCTCCAGCATCCGGAGGCCGCCGACCTCGAACGGCTCACGGTCGCCGGTGAGTTGCTGCTCGCCGAGAACGTCGTCGACTCCTGCTACTGCGAGGAGGACGAGGGCCGTGGCGGAGCACGCCGGGGCCTCGGCGGCCGGCTGATCGTGGCCCAGTCCGCGATCGACCCGTACCACGGCATCCCCGAGCTGGAGGAGGAGTGGCGGGAGGGCGTCAGGGCCGACGGCCCGCTGCGCGCCTACCACTTCGCGCTGACGGACTACGCCGCCCTCGCCACCCCGAGCCAGACCGACCGGTTCGTCCACGACATCGCCCGGCTGCACCTCGGCTACCTCGCCGAGGCCGCCTGGGCGGAGACCCGGTATGTGCCGCGGGTCTGGGAGTACCTGGTGATGCGGCAGTTCAACAACTTCCGGCCCTGTCTGTCGATCGTGGACGCCGTCGACGGTTACGAACTGCCCGAGGCGTTCTACGCCCGGCCCGAGATCCAGCGGGTCACGGCACTCGCCTGCAACGCAACCACGATCGTCAACGACCTCTACTCCTTCACCAAGGAACTGGCGAGCGACCCCACCCACCTCAACCTGCCGCAGGTCGTCGCCGCCAACGACCGGTGCGGGCTCAAGGCCGCCTATCTGAAGTCTGTCGAGATCCACAACCGGATCATGGCGGCCTTCGACGAGGAGTCGGCGCTGCTGTCCGCCACCTCACCGCTCGTGGAGCGCTACACCCGGAGCCTGTCCGACTGGGTGGCCGGCAACCACGAGTGGCACGCCACCAACAGCCACCGCTACCACCTGCCCAACTACTGGTAGAGCACACCCGGATGACAGTGCGTCACACGCCCCAGCACAAGGAGTCACCGTTGACCATCGCCCCCCACGCCGGCACCGCGGCCCAGGTGCCGACCCAGTCGACGTACCAGAGCCGTGTCGCGGCCTACTGGAACGCCGAGGAGAACCCGGTCAACCTCGAACTCGGAAAGCTCGACGACCTCTACCACCACCACTACGGCATCGGAGAGGCCGACCGCGCCGTGCTCGACGAGCCCGAACCGGTACGGCGGCGTGAGCGGATCACCGCCGAACTGCACCGACTCGAACACGCGCAGGCCGAAGTCCTCACCGCCCATCTGGGCCCGCTCACCCCCGAGGACCGGGTTTTCGACGCCGGCTGCGGGCGCGGCGGCGGCAGTGTCGTGGCGCATCTGCGCTACGGCTGCCACGCCGACGGCGTCACCATCTCCGAGAAACAGGCGGAGTTCGCCAACGCCCAGGCCCGCAAGCGGGGCATCGACGACCGGGTGCGCTACCACCACCGCAACATGCTGGACACCGGGCTGCCCTCCGGGGCGTACGCGGCCTCCTGGAACAACGAGTCGAGTATGTACGTCGAGCTGGACCTGCTGTTCGCCGAACATGCCCGGCTGCTGCGCCGCGGCGGGCGCTATGTGGTCATCACCGGCTGCTACAACGACACCTACGGACAGGCCTCCCGCGAGGTGTCACTCATCAACGCCCACTACATCTGCGACATCCATCCCCGCTCGGCGTACTTCCGGGCGCTGGCCCGCAACCGGTTGGTGCCGGTGCACGTCGAGGACCTGACGGAGGCGGCCCTGCCCTACTGGGAGCTGCGCAAGGAGGCCGACCATCTGGTGACCGGGATCGAGGAGACCTTTCTGACCGCCTACCGCAACGGCAGTTTCCAGTACCTGCTGATCGCCGCCGACCGGGTGTGAACGCGAGGACCGGGGCTGTTTCGGGAGCCCCGGTCCACCCTTGCCACGCCGCGTGTCTTCCCCCTCGGGCCCGGCTGTGCTTGCCTGGGGAACCGTTTTTCGGCGACCGGGGCGGGAGTCGCGCATGCGGACATCGTGGATCGTGGGAATGCTGACCGCAGTCCTGCTGCTCGGCGCCTGCAGCGACCCCTCGGACGGGCCGGAGACGGCGCCACCGACCCCGGACGTCCCCCGCGCGGCAACCACGCATCAGCGCGCCCAGACCTCCCCGAGCGCCTCCGCGGCCGTCGTCGCCCCGCGGGTGCTGTATCTCGGCGACTCGCTCGCCATGGAGGCCCAGCGGGTCCTCGGGCAGGAGCTGCGCCGGGACCTGCGGGCGACGTACACCAGCGCCCCGTACTCGGGGACCACGCTGTGCGACTACCTGGAGGGCACCGGGAAGAAGTCCCTGGTGCCCGACCGGGACAAGGCGGCCGCGCTGGTCCGGGCGCTGCACCCGGACTTCGTGGTGCTGCAGTTCTGGGGCAACGCGTGGGGCTACACGTGGTGCATGGACGGGATCAGCCATGCCGCCTCGCCGCAGAAGTACTTCAGCAGGTACCGGGCGGACCTGAAGAGGCTGACCGATCAGATCGCCGCGGCGGGGGGTGAACGGCGGCCGCGGATCGTGTGGGTGGCCCAGGGCCCGGACCCGATCACCCCCGACCGGGTCCGGCGCGTGAACGAACTGTACGAGGAGCAGGCGGCCGCCTCGGGGGATGTCGTCGCCGACGCGGGCGCGACGGTGGCGCCCGCCGGATCCCGCTACTCCTGGGTGCAGTACCTGCCGTGCACCGCCTACGAGCACGAGCATCCCGACTACTGCACCCAGCCGGACCGCGACCGCACCGCCCTGCACCTCGACAAGGACTATCTGCACTTCTGTCTGGCGCCCACGACGCCCACGCCCAGGCCGTGCCCGGTCCGCTCCCCCGGCATCCTGCGGATCGCCCGGGAGATCACCCGGGTGATCGGTTCGTCCTGAGGAGCGCCCGCGCGCGTTCGGGGCGCGCTCACTCGCCCGCGTAGGCCCTGTCCAGGGCGGCGAGGTCGAACTTGCCCATGGCCATGAACGCCTTCATGACGCGGGCCGACTTCGCCGGGTCCGGGTCGGTGACCATGGCCTGCAGCCGGTCCGGCACCACCTGCCAGGACAGGCCGTACCGGTCCTTGAGCCAGCCGCATGGGCCGGGCTCGCCGCCGCCCTCGGTGAGCTTGCTCCAGTAGTAGTCGATCTCCTCCTGGTTCTCGCAGAAGACCATGAAGGAGACCGCCTCGGTGAACTTGAACTCGGGGCCGCCGTTCAGCGCGAGGAACCGGTGGCCGTTCGCCGTGAACTCGACGGTCAGCACGCTGCCGGCGGGCTGGGGCGCGCCCTCGGGATAGCGGGCGATCTCGCCGATGGTGGAGTTCTTGAAGACCGAGACGTAGAAGTGGGCGGCCTCCTCGGCCTGGCCGTCGAACCAGAGACAAGTGGTGAAACCGTCGGTGGTCATGGGTACCTCCTGGGTCGTGGGAACGTCCGTCATCTGTGTCGACCGATCCTCGCCGCGGAACTCATCGGTCGAACGGCGGATTAATCCAGGTGGCCGATACACCGGTGCGAACTAGCATCCGGGCATGACGTCTGCACCCACAGAGCACTCGGACCCGGTCCGGCCCTTCCGCCTCGACATTCCGCAGAGCGACCTCGACGACCTCCACGACCGGCTCGACCGCACCCGCTGGCCCGACGACCTCTCGGCCACGGGATGGGCGTACGGCGTCCCGGCGGCCTATCTGCGCGAACTCGCCCACCACTGGCGGCACTCCTACGACTGGCGGGCGGCCGAGGCACAGCTGAACGAGTGGCCCCAGTTCACGACCGTCATCGACGGCACGACCGTGCACTTCGCCCACATCCGCTCCCCCGAGCCGGACGCCACCCCGCTGATCATCACGCACGGCTGGCCGGGCTCGATCGTCGAGTTCCTGGACGTGGTGGGCCCGTTGACCGATCCGGCGGCCCACGGCGGCGACCGGGCGGACGCCTTCCACGTCGTCGTACCGAGCATCCCCGGGTTCGGGCTGTCCGGGCCGCCCGCGGACACCGGTTGGGAACCCGTCCGGATCGCGGGCGCCTGGGTCGAGCTCATGCGGCGCCTGGGCTACGACCGGTTCGGCGCCCAGGGCGGGGACTGGGGCGCGGCGATCTCCCGCGAGCTGGGCCGCGCCCACCCGGAGCGGGTCATCGGCGTCCACCTGAACTACCTGCCTGGTGCCGAGGCCGGCCAGGAACCGACGGCCGAGGAGCTGGCCGGGCTCGCCCCCGAGGAACGGGAGCGCACGCTGGAGTCGTGGCGCCGCTCGAAGACCTGGTCGCGGGAGGGCACCGGTTACGCGATCATCCAGGCCTCCCGGCCGCAGACCCTGGCCTACGCGCTCGCCGACTCGCCGGTCGGCCAGCTCGCCTGGATCGTGGAGAAGTTCCAGGCGTGGACGGACTCGGTCGAGCTGCCCGAGGAGGCCGTGGACCGGGACCGGCTGCTGACCAACGTGATGCTGTACTGGCTGACCGGGACCGCCGGTTCGGCCGCACGCATCTACTACGAGCGCACGCACGCCACGGGCGACCGGGCGTCGCGGCTCCGCGAGCCGACGACCGTCCCGACGGCCGTCGCAGTCTTCCCGGCCGAGATCCAGATCCCGCTGCGGCGCAAGGGGGAGCTCATCGAGAACGTCGTGCGCTGGACCGAGTTCGACCGGGGCGGTCACTTCGCGGCGATGGAGGAGCCGGACCTGCTGGTGGACGACGTGCGGGCGTTCTTCCGGCACCTGCGCGAGACGGGCTGAGCACACCCCCGGGCCCGCGCTCTGCCGGTGGCGAATCTGCCACCGGCAGAGAAAACGCCGCGGGCCGTCCTGCGAGGTCGACAGTGGAGCCGACGGCATCCCTACGACCACGAGGACAGCCCATGACTTCCCCCCGGGCCGAGGACGGCGACACCCCTCCCACCCGCTTCGACGACCAACTGGCCGCCCAGCTCCTCGCCCAGCGCATCGTCCTGCTGGGCACCCAGGTCGACGAGGTCTCCGCCAACCGGATCTGCTCCCAGCTGCTGGTCCTGTCCGCGGAGGACCCGCGCACCGACATCAGCCTGTACATCAACAGTCCGGGCGGCTCCGTGTACGCGGGCCTCGCCATCTACGACACGATGCGGCTGATTCCCAACGACGTGTCGACGCTCGCCATGGGTTTCGCGGCGAGCATGGGCCAGTTCCTGCTCTGCGGCGGCACGCCCGGCAAGCGGTACGCCCTGCCCAACGCGCGGATCATGATGCACCAGGGGTCCGCGGGCATCGGCGGGACCACCGCCGACATCCTGATCCAGGCGGAGAACCTGGATCACAGCAAACAGACCATGGAGCGGCTCCTCGCCGAGAACACGGGCCAGACACCGGAGACG
Source organism: Streptomyces sp. NPDC102270 (assembly GCF_044766405.1). NCBI lineage: Bacteria > Bacillati > Actinomycetota > Actinomycetes > Kitasatosporales > Streptomycetaceae > Streptomyces > Streptomyces sp. NPDC102270. Next base: position 82,553 of record NZ_JBIWLX010000015.1, read on the forward strand.
ATCGCACGCGACGGCGACCGCGACCGCTGGTTCACGGCCGAGGAGGCCAAGGAGTACGGCATGGTGGACCGGGTCCTGGAGTCCCTCGCGGACGTCCGCCCGGCCGCCTCGAAGCGACGGATGGGGCTGTGACATGGCGAACTACACGATTCCGTACGTCGTCGAGCGGACCGCGCAGGGCGAGCGGTCCTCCGACGTGTTCAGCCGCCTGCTCTCCGAGCGGATCATCTTCCTCGGCACCGAGATCGACGACGGGGTGGCCAACGTCGTGATCGCACAGCTGCTGCATCTGGAGTCGGCGGCGCCGGAGAACGAGATCTCGATCTACATCAACTCCCCCGGCGGATCGTTCACCTCGCTGATGGCGATCTACGACACGATGACCTACGTGCAGGCCCCGATCTCGACGCTCTGCGTGGGACAGGCGGCGTCCACCGCGGCCGTCCTGCTGGCCGGCGGGGACCCCGGGCGGCGGCTCGTGCTGGAGCACGCGCGCGTACTGCTCGGCCAGCCCGCCTCCGGCGGCAGCCGCGGCGCCATCTCCGATCTCGCCCTGCAGGCCAAGGAGATGGTCCGCATCCGCTCCCAGGTCGAGGAGGTGCTGGCCCGGCACACCCACCACGACATCGCGACCCTGCGCGCGGACATGGACCGCGACAAGGTGTTCACCGCACAGGAGGCCGTGGAGTACGGGCTGGCCGACGAGGTGGTGAGCCGGCGCCTCGTGACGGTCTGAGACACCGGCTCCGCCGCCTCAGGCCGCCAGGCACATCCCGTTGTACGGCGATCCCGGCACCGCGCGGCGGCTGCGCGCCGAGTGCCGGGTGAGCTCCCCCTGGGCCAGGGAGAGCAGATCACCGAGGCCGAGTCCGAGGGCTTGGGCGGCGGCCGCGAGGACCTCCGAGGAGGCCTCCTTGCGGCCGCGCTCGACTTCGGAGAGGTAGGGCATCGAGATCCGGGCCGCGTCGGCCACGTCCTTGAGCGTGCGCTCCTGGGCGAGGCGCTCGCGGCGCAGGACGTCTCCGACGAGGTCACGCCACAGGGGTTCCCTGGATTCCCTGGTCTCCCTGGCGGCGGGATCCCGCGGCGGTGTGGTGGCGGGGCGTTCGGACACTGGGCGGACGGACCCCGGGCGCGCGGACTGCGGGCGCAGCGGGATCACGCGGGCTTGGTTCGGCGCTTCGTTGCTCACCGGCTCAGCCTAAATTCCCTGGCCGCCAGGGGAAGGGTCCGGCATTCTGCCCTGGGTGGAATCGACGACGGGAAGGGCGCGGGTCCCGGTGCTGCGCGAGACGTTCAACGACGCGGCGGAGCTGTACGACAAGGCGCGTCCGAGCTATCCGCCCGCTCTGGTCGGGGAGTTGGCACGGTCGACGAGCCTCGGCCGACGGAGCCGTGTACTGGAGATCGGCCCAGGTACGGGTCAGCTGACCCGTGCCCTGGCCGGGTTCGGGTGTCACATCACGGCCGTGGAGCTGGGCGACGCGCTGGCCGCGGTGGCCAGGCGGCGGCTGGCGGGATTCCCGCGGGTCGATGTGCGAACCGCAGAGTTCGAGCGGTGGCCGCTTCCGGAGGAGCCCTTCGACCTGGTCGCCTGCGCCACCGCCTTCCACTGGATCGACCCGGCCGTCCGGGTGGAGAAGGCGGCGGACGCGCTGCGCGCCGGGGGACATCTCGCTGTCGTGGTCACCCACCATGTGGCGGGCGGCACGACCGAGTTCTTCGGCCGGGCCCAGGAGTGCTACGAACGCTGGGATCCGGCCACACCGCCCGGGCTGCGGCTCCGGCCGTCGTCCGAGATCCTCTCGGCGACGGAGGACTTCGAGGCCTGTCCGCGCTTTGGTGACGTCACGGTCACCCGCTTCGAACAGGACATCACCCACACCGCCGACGAGTACATCGACGTCCTCCTCACCTATTCGGGCCACCGTGCCCTCGACACCGCCCGCCGCGAGGGCCTGCTGGCCTGCATCCGGGAACTGATCGACACGCGGCACGGCGGCCGGGTCACCAAGCGCTACCTCCACGAACTGATCGTCGCGATCCGGGTCGCTCCCTGAGGAACGGCGATTTCACGCCACCGGTCGACTTGGGGGGCATGCGTCGTCACTCCCCGGGTAGGCGCAAGGCGAGAGAGCTGCGGGCTGATCGGTCGGCCGGTGGTCCGGGCACGCATACATTCTTGCGTTCCGGGTACACGGCAGGCCACACCTGCAGCACTCGAGACAACCCAGGCCGAAGAGGCAGACGTCGAGCCGTGACTTTCGTGGGAGAGGTAATGCATACCGCCGTCACCGCCGTGAATCGTTCGGAGGCACACGTCACCGAGCACGCCAGCGGGACCAGGACGGGTGGGACACCCCTGCCGGGAGTCGAGGAACCGCGCTCCGTCGCCCCTCGGGACGCGCGCGAGCTGTCCCGCCAGTTCTTCCAGCGCCTGACCGAGCTCGAGGAGGGCACGCACGAGTACCAGTACGCGCGCAACACCCTCATTGAGATGAACATGTCGCTCGTGCGCTTCGCGGCCGGAAGGTTCCGGGGCCGTGGCGACGACATGGAGGACGTCGTCCAGACCGGCATGATCGGTCTGATCAAGGCGATCGACCGGTTCGAGATCTCCCGCGAGGTCGAGTTCACGTCGTTCGCGCTCCCTTACATCGTCGGCGAGATCAAGCGCTTCTTCCGTGACACCACCTGGGCGGTGCACGTCCCGCGGCGCCTTCAGGAGCTGCGCGTCGAGCTGGCCAAGGCGCGTGAGGAACTCGGCAGCCGGCTGGACCGCGATCCGACGGTGGCCGAACTCGCCACCCTGATGAACATCTCCGAGAACGAGGTGATCGAGGCGCAGATCGCCTCGAACGGCTACAACTCCTCGTCCCTGGACGCCGCCCTGACCGGCGACGGCCCCGAGGGCGGCGAAGCCGTGCTCGCCGACTTCATCGGCGTGGAGGAGGACGGGCTGCGGCTCGTCGAGGACTTCCAGTCACTCGCCCCGCTGATGGCCGAGCTCAGCGACCGCGACCGGCAGATCATCCACATGCGGTTCGTGGAGGAGGCCACGCAGTCGGAGATCGGTGAGCGCCTCGGCTGCTCGCAGATGCACGTGTCCCGGCTGATCAAGCGGATCATCACGCGGCTGCGCGTGGGCATGCTCGGGGAGCTGGGCTGCGCCTGACCCACACGGACAGCGAAAAAAGCGGGTGCCGTCTTTGGACGGCACCCGCTGTACGTACGTGAGGCGGGCCGCTCACCCCTTGGCACCGAAGCCCAGGACGGCCCTCACCCGCTTGCCCACCGGTACGCGTTCCGCCGCGACCTCCCGTGCCAGGACGTGCACGATCTCCAGACCGTGCCGGCCGACACGCTGGGGATCCCGCGGGAACCTGCGGGGCAGGGCTTCGCTGCTGTCGTAGACCGTGACGGTGACCGTGGCGTCGGTGCCCTCCAGCTCGAGGATGTACGGCCCGTTGCTGTGCCGGTCGGCGTTGGTGACGAGTTCGCTCACCACGAGGAGCACCTCGTCCTCGGCACGGTTGCCGATGTCGGCACACCACTCGGTTCTCAGTCTGTCCAGGAAGTCCGCGGCGAACGACCGCGCATCGGCGATACTTCCCGGTTCCCCCGTGTAGTGCGCTGCCCGCCGCAGGGGTTCCACGGGCACGTCGAAACCAGTCGGTATCACTGCCCCGTCCAGATGATCGATCATGCGTTTCTCTCTCGGAAGCCGGACTGGCCGGACGCTGCTGCACCAGTCCTCGTACCCCGAGTCGCCCGCCGCAGTCCAGGTGATACGTCACACTGCCGGGGACAGCGTGGCACTGGACAGGGGCGCGGACTGTGTCGTCTCCGGCGTGGTGGAGGAGGTGAGGGGCGCCGGTGGTGCCGAGGACTCGGGTACGAGGGGCTCACGCGAGGTTTCACTGCTGGGCGGCTGTGACGTGGGCGGGCTCGTGGCCGGGGAGGACGGGGCGACCAGGGCCGGCGGGCACGGGCGGTGCGAGCCGGAGGGCGTCGGTGCCCCGCTGGACGTGGAGACGCAGGGCGACGGGGAGGCCGGGGACGTCGATGTGCCGGGTGCCGTCGGCGGGGACACGGTCACGGGCGGGGAGGGCCTGGCCGGCGGGTGGGTCTTGTGGTCCTTGCTCCCGGTGTCGCCGCGGTGCCGGGCGACCCAGTCGTGGTGGTCGGGGTCGTAGATCACGAAGATGTTGATGACCGTCGGCGAGGGCGCCACCACGACCACGTTCGAGGGGTGGTACGACGCCCAGGAGTCGCCGGTGGGCTTCGGCGTGCTCTGCTGGGCGACCGGCGGGGTCAGCGGGTTGCCGCAGGCACAGCGCGTGCGGGGCACTCCGCGGTCGTCGACGAGCACGGCGGTGCCGGCCTGGAGGACGGCCTGGTAGCTGGTGGCGGCGCCGTCACGGTAGCCGTGGTTGGTGACGCGGGTGTCCATGCGCAGCTGGACGGGTGTGAGCGAGCGCAGGAAGGCGGGGACCCCGGACGGCTGGACGCCGGCGACCGAGGCGAACACGCTGTTCTTCGCGGGGTCTGCCCCAAGGGCCTTGACCTGCTTCTCGATGTCGCAGCTGGAGACGTTGCGGGTGCCGCCGTAGAGGCCGGGAGCGGCGCCGTCCACGCCGCGCACGGCGTTCGCCGGCTCGGAGGAGGAGCCGGTCGGGGTGGCGGAGACCGGGGGCACCGTGCTGTCCTTCGCGGTCGACTCGGTGAAGGGGTCGGGGCCCGTCTTGGCGGCGGCCTGGAGGAAGACCTCGCCGTTGCCGCCGGCCGCGGTGGAGCCGCCGCCGGAGCGGGTGAAGACGAGCGCGAGGACCACGGCGACGACGACCGCGGTGGCGATGATCGCGACCCGGGGTGCCGACCGCCACCAGGGGCGGCGGGGTTCGGGCGAGGGTGCTCCGCCGCTGCTGCCCGGGGGCTGCGAGGGCGGGCCCGAAGGCGGCTGCGAGGGGCCCGACAGCGGGCCCGAGGGCGGGCCGGTGGGGCGGCCCGACGTAGGCGGTTCGACGCTCACGAGTTCTTCTTCCCGACGCGGGACTCCTGCGGCGCGATCCGATTGCCCCGATTCAGCCGCACTTTTCCGCGACATATCCATTGTTTGCTCGGGCCCCGTGCCGCCCGCAAGCGGACGCGGACGGACCTCCCGGCAGGCGAGCCGTCTCCGTGCTGCTTAGCGTGGCAGGATGAACCCGCGAACCCCCTCCGACCAGGCGGTCGTCGCTCGCCACGGCTGGGTGCAGGCCTTGGCCACGGTTCTGGTCGCGCTGATCTCCATGGGGGTGGTGGCCGCGCTGGGTCTGTGGGCGGCGGGAGCTTTTGACCTTCCGGACGGCGCGTTCCCCCGGGTCGTCGCGGCGAGTGTCGTCACGGCCGTCGGCGGCACGGTCGAGCTGTCGGGAAGCGCGGGAGGGCTCGCCGACAGCAAGGCCGGGCTCACCGTGATCCCTCTCTCCGTCACCCTGGCCGGTGCGCTGGCGCTCGGCGCGGGTTTCCTGCGGCCGCTGCGGCACCGGGCCGTCGCCGGCGGCCGGGAACTCGCCGGTTGGGCGGGCCGGATCGCCGTCCTGTGGCTGTTCGCGCTCCTCGCCCTGGCCTATGCGGCCCGCCAGACGTTCACGCTCTCCCTCGGCGACGACACGCTGGGTGACCTGGGCGATGTCTTCGGCGTCTCCCCCGAGGTCGGCTTCACGACGGACGTACCGCAGACCCTGGTGTTCGGTCTGCTGTGGATGGCCGGCGTCCTGGTGCTGGCCCTGCTGGTCTCGCGCCGGGCTCCCCTGCCGGGGCGACTGCTGCGCCTCCAGGAGTCGGTGCGACCCGCGGCGCACGCCATGGTCGTGCTCCTCCTCGCCCACGTCGTCCTCGGGATCCTCGTCGCGCTGGTCGTCGCCGTGACGCGCGGCCATGCGCCCGAGACGCTGGCGGTGGTCCTGCTGGGCATGCCGAACCTGGTCTGGCTCGCCCTGACCATCGGTCTCGGTGCCACCTGGAACGGCCGGGTCGAGGGCCCCTTCGGCCTGCCCATGCCGCACGTCCTGGACGAGGTTCTGCGCTCCAAGGACACCGCCACGCTCAATCTGCGCACCCTCGCCGAGCACGACAGCCGCGTGTGGTGGCTGGTGGTCGTCGAAGCGGTCCTGCTGCTCTCGGTCGCGTTCCTGATGGCGGCCCGCTCCCCCGCCCGCGTCCGCGCCTGGCAGCACGCGGTGCACCTGGCGGTCGCCCTCGCCCTGACGGTCCTCATCATCTGCCTCATGGGCCGGATCTCCGCCCACTACGGCCTGTCGGTCCTCGGTATCGGCGACCTCGGCGGCGGTCTGAGCGGTCAGCTGTTCCTCACCCCCGAGCTGTGGCCGGCGGTGGGCCTCGGCGCACTGTGGGGCCTGGTCACCGGTTTCCTCGGCGCGCTGCCGGCCCGGTGGGTGCGACGGGCCTGACTACCGCCCTCGGACCACCGGCTCCGCCCAGTGCGGCGGCGGCTTCGGGCGGGTGTCCTCCGGTTCTACGGCCCTCAGGGCCACCTCCGTCGGCGGGTGACTCCCCGTCGCGGTGGAGCGGAGGGCCGCGACGAAGTCGAGGCAGGAGTCGTGGCGGTCGTCGGGGGTCTTGGCGAGGGCCTTGGCGAACACCGCGTCGAGCGGTGCGGGCAGGCCGGGGCGGGACTCGGAGAGCGGGGGCGGGGCGTCGTACTGGTGGGCCCACAGCAGGGCCATGTCGTCGTCACGGCGGAAGGGCGGGTGGCCGGTGAGGGTCTCGTAGACCACGCACGCGAAACCGTAGACGTCGCAGCGGCCGTCGACCGGGCGGCCGGAGATCTGCTCGGGGGCCACGTAGTCGAGGGTGCCGACGAACTGGCCGACCGTCGTGAACCCGGTCAGCGACAGGGACTTCTTCGTGAGGCCGAAGTCGGTGAGATAGACGTGCTCGGGATGGTCGCTGTCGGTGCCCCGGGAGACCAGGATGTTGCCGGGTTTCACGTCCCGGTGGACCAGTCCGTGCTCGTGGGCCGCGTCGAGCGCGGAGGCCACCTGGGCGGCGATCCGCAGCGCGGTCGGGAGCGGCAACGGCCCTTGTCGGTCCAGGAGATGGCGCAGATCGCTGCCGGCGACGTACCGCATGGCGATGTAAAGCACGCCGTCCGTCTCGCCCGCCTCGAAGACGGGGACGATGTGCGGGTGGTCGATCGCGGCGGCCACCCGGGACTCGTGGCTGAAGCGCTTGCGGAAGGTGTCGTTGCGGGCGAGTTCCGGGGCCAGCAGTTTCAGCGCCACCGTGCGGTCCAGGCGCAGGTCCCGGGCCCGGTAGACGACGGCCATGCCGCCCCGGCCGATCTCCTGCTCGATGCGGTAGCTCGCGACCTGCCGTCCGACCAGTTCGGAGGGGCTGCCGGAGAAGAGGCTGGTCTCATGGGCCATCGCGCGTCACGACCTGGGTCGGGGCGTGTCCGCCGGCCTGTGGCCCGTCATCGGTGGCGTAGGTGTTCAGCCGGGTCCCGTCCGCGTAGACCCAGCGTCCGTGCTGGGCGTCGTAGAGCCACATGTGTTCGCCGTCGACGACGACCCCGATCCGCAGTCCCCTGGTGCGGCCGCGGAAGGCCTCCCCGTCGAGGCCGCCGCGGGCCAGCTCCTCGACGGCGGCCCGGTAGCGGGCGAGGGTCTCGTCGGCGCGGGCCAGCAGGGGGCGAGGGTCGGCGGCGCGGGTGAGGGGGCTTTCGGGGGCGGGCGGGTCCTGGGGAACGGCGACCAGGTGGCGGCCGTCGACCCAGGCCGACCAGTCGTTGGCGCACAGGACGTATGCCCAGTCGCCGCGCCGCTCCACGAGCTGGACGGGCAGGAGCGGGTCGAGGGGCACGGTGGGGCGGGCTGGGTCGGGGGCCTCCCAGGCGGGCATGCCGTACCCGGGGACGACATGGGTGGGCCGGAAGCCGGGGGTCGTCATCGGCGGCCTACTTCCGCATGACCACGGGTTCGTGCCGGCGCAGCAGCCGGGAGACGACGTATCCGAAGAGCGCGGACAGGACGAGGAGCATGGCGATGTTGAGGAGCCATACGCCCGCCGAGTGCTTGAAGAGGGGGTCGCCGGTGAGGTCGCCCGGCACGATCCGGGCGAGGCCGATGGTGCCGGCCATCGCGCCGAGCGCCCAGCGCGAGGGCACCAGCCAGGACAGCTGTTCCAGGCCTGGCACGCCGTCGAGCTGCAGCAGGGCCCCGCAGAAGACGACCTGGACGATGGCGAGCAGCACGAGCAGTGGCATGGTCACCTCCTCCTTGCGCACCAGCGCGGACACGAGCAGACCGAGCATCATCGCCGTGAACGCCAGCAGGGCGACCGCGATGGTGATCTCGGCAAGGGGCGGCATCACCACGCCTTCGCCGCCGGGCGCGCTGAGGTCGACGCCGAGGAGGGCGACCAGGGTCAGGACCACCGCCTGGACGACGGTGATCGCGCCCAGTACGACGACCTTGGACATCAGGTACGCCGATCTGGACAGGCCGACGGCTCGTTCGCGCTGGTAGATGACCCGCTCCTTCACCAGTTCGCGCACGGCGTTCGCGGCGCCGGTGAGCACGCCGCCGACGCACAGGATGAGCAGGGCGTTCATCGCGGTGTCGCGGGTGAGCCGGCTGCCCGCGAGGGCCCGGGCCATGGCGCCCATGACGAAGGGCAGCGCGATCATGATGGCGAGGAAGGTGCGGTCGGCGCCGAGGGCGGCGGTGTAACGGCGGATCAGGGTGCCGAGCTGGGCGCCACGGCTGCGGGGCCGCGGCGGGGGCGCGATGATGACCGGCTCGGAGCGGGGCATCCGGGGCTGTGCGGTGGCCTCGGCGACGTACTGGTGCTGGAAGGCCGAGGAGCGGAAGTCGCCCGCCCAGTCGCGGTCCTCGTCGCGTTCGAAGGCTTCGAAGGCCTCGGGCCACTGGGTGAAGCCGAAGTAGGCGAGGGCGTCCTCGGGCGGACCGTAGTAGGCGATCCTGCCGCCGGGCGCGAGGACGAGGAGACGGTCGCAGACGTCGAGACTCAGGACGCTGTGGGTGACGACGATGACGGTGCGGCCGTCGTCGGCGAGGCCGCGCAGCATGTGCATCACCGAGCGGTCCATGCCGGGGTCCAGGCCCGAGGTGGGCTCGTCGAGGAAGAGCAGTGACGGCTTGGTCAGCAGCTCCAGGGCCACGCTGACCCGCTTGCGCTGTCCGCCGGAGAGGCTGTGCACGGGCTGCCGGGCGCGCTGTTCCAGGCCGAGCTCGCGGATGACCTCGTCGACGCGTTCGCGGCGTTCGGCCTTCGCGGTGTCCTGCGGGAAGCGCAGCTCGGCGGCGTAGGTCAGGGCGCTGCGGACGGTGAGCTGGGCGTGCAGTATGTCGTCCTGCGGGACCAGGCCGATGCGCTGGCGCAGTTCGGCGTAGTCGCGGTAGAGGTCGCGGCCGTCGTACAGGACGGTGCCGTGGTCGGCGGGGCGCTGGCCGGTGAGGGCGTTCAGGAGCGTGGACTTCCCGGCGCCGCTCGGGCCGACGACGGCGAGCAGGCACTTCTCGCCCACCGGGAAGGACACATGGTCGAGCAGGGTCTTGCGGCCGTGGTCGACGGCGACCGTGAGGTCCTGGACGTCGAGGGAGACGTCGCCGGTGTCGACGTACTCCTGGAGTGTGTCGCCGACCAGGCAGAACGCCGAGTGGCCGATGCCGACGATGTCCCCGGGCCCGAGGGGGGCGCTCGTGACGGGGCGGCCGTTGAGATAGGTGCCGTTGTGACTGCCGCGGTCGACGATCTCGTACGTGGCGTCGGGCAGGGCGCGCAGCTCGGCGTGGTGGCGGGAGACGACCAGGTCGTCGACGACGAGGTCGTTGTCGTCGGCGCGGCCGATACGGACCGTGCGGGTGGGCAGCGGGCGTACGGCGGTGGGATGCCGGAAGGTGCCGGTGAGGCCGGGCATGGAGACGGCCGAGGGGCGCTCGGGGGTGGGCAGGCCCAGCAGGACCGCGCAGGGGCCGTCGGAGGGGCTGCCGAAGCGGATCACGCTGCCGGGGCCGACGTCCCACTCACGGACGCGGCGGCCGTCGGCATAGGTGCCGTTGGTGCTGTGCTCGTCCTCGAGGGTCCAGTGGTCGGCCTCGGGTCGCAGGACCGCGTGGTGCCACGAGACCCGGGCATCGTCGATGACGATGTCACTCATGGGGTCGCGACCCACGCGGTAGTCATGGCCCGGGCTCATCACCGTGGAGCCGGTGTCGGTCTCCAGGACGAGTTCGGGCGCCGTCGGTGCGACCGGCCGCTCCGCCATGCCAGAATTCTACCGATTCACCCCTTTGGGCGCCTGGTGGCGCGGCCCGAGCGGCTCAGGCGACGGGAGTGAAGAGCATGGAGGCCATCCGGTGCATTCTCGCGGCGTCCACGGATTCGGCGAGCAGTTCGTACTCCGTGGTGTCGTCGCTCGCGGCGATCCGGACCAGCCGGCCGGCCGCCAACTCGTCGGCGACCAACTCCTGTTGGTACAGGTCTGCGCACCAGGCCCGCATCACGGCGGGCACGTCGAGCACGGTGTCGGCGACGGGGACGAGGGCGCCCGCCGGCAGGTACTCGGCCTCGGGCTGGGGGTCTAATCGGTCGGCGATCCACGAGGCCCGGTCGCGCAACCACCACAGGGCGAGGGCGAGGGTGGGCGCGCGGTAGGTTCCGAGGGGGACGCCGATGCGCCGCCCGTCGCAGATGCCGTACCCCGTGACGTGGCACAGGAATTCGTCGTGCACGATCCCACTCCCCCGCTTGCTCCGTTCGCCTGTCGGCAGGGCCTCGCTTTCCGTGCGGCTCATGTGCGGTACGCGGCTCTTGCTGCGGTGCGTGACGGGCGCTTCGCTCGATGTGAAGGCCCTGTCAGTCGAGTATGTTCACTACTGAAACACTGTCACCACGTCTTTTTGGCCAGTCTCCTGGCATATTCCCCCCTCCTCCTGGCCGAAATCTGACGGGTACACCTTCAAACGTCATGACCCGGGAAGTAATCGACGGTGCCGCGCACCGCGGGCAGGGTTGTCCCAACAGGTCCCACCAGCACAGACGACCTCGATGGAGGCTGATTTCCCATGCCCACGACCATGGAACGCTACGAGAATGCCGTCGCCCGCTACTTCGAAGCCTGGAACGCACGTGAGCCGGAGACGCGCGCGAAGGCCGTCGCGGCCGCCTGGACGGTGGGCGGCGGTTACACCGACCCCCTCGCCGACGTGGTCGGGCACGACCGGATCAGCGCCGTGATCGCGGCGGCGCACGAGCAGTTCCCGGGGTTCACCTTCCACATCACCGGCCCCGTCGAGGGGCACCACGACACCGTCCGGTTCTCCTGGGAGCTGGTGAGCACTGCCGACGGCTCGGCACCCGTCGCCGGCTCCGACGTCATCACGCTGACCGGGGACGGCCGGATCAGGACCGTGTACGGATTCCTGGACCGGGTGCCGGCGGGAGCGTAAAAGGCCCCGGCGTAACGCCGGGGCCCGGCCCCTCTCACCTGCCCGCGGTCATGGCGGGCGTGTCGGTCACGCCTTGATGATCGCGTCGATCCTCGCCAGTTCGTCCGTGTCGAAGTCCAGGTTGGCGATCGTGCCCACGCTGTCCTCGATCTGCTTCGGGCTGCTAGCGCCGACGAGGGCGGAGGTGACGCGGCTGCCGCGCAGGACCCAGGCCAGGGCCAGCTGGGCGAGGGTCTGGCCGCGGCCCTTGGCGATGTCGTTGAGTTCGCGCAGCTGCTGGACCAGGTCCTCGGTGAGCGCGTCGGAGTTCAGGAAGGGGCTGTCGCTCGCGGCCCGGGAGTCCTCGGGGATGCCGTCGAGGTAGCGGCCGGTGAGCAGTCCCTGCTCCAGCGGGGAGAAGACGATCGAGCCGACCTGGAGCTCGTCCAGCGCGTCCAGCAGGCCGCCGTCCTCGGGGCGGCGGTCCAGCATCGAGTAGCGCGGCTGGTGGATGAGGAGCGGGGTGCCCAGCTCGCCGAGGATGCGCGCGGCCTCGCGGGTCTGCTCGGCCGAGTAGTTCGAGATGCCGACGTAGAGCGCCTTGCCCTGCTGGACCGCGGTGTGCAGGGCGCCCATCGTCTCCTCCAGGGGAGTCTCCGGGTCGGGGCGGTGCGAGTAGAAGATGTCGACGTAGTCCAGGCCCATCCGGGTCAGGCTCTGGTCCAGCGACGACAGCAGGTACTTGCGGGAGCCCCACTCGCCGTACGGGCCGGGCCACATCAGATAGCCGGCCTTGGTCGAGACGATCAGCTCGTCGCGGTAGGACGCGAGGTCGGCCTTGAGGGCCTCGCCGAACGCGGACTCGGCGGCGCCGGGCGGCGGACCGTAATTGTTGGCGAGGTCGAAGTGGGTGACGCCGAGGTCGAAGGCGCGGCGCAGGATGGCCCGCTGCGTCTCCACGGTGCGGTCCGCCGGGCCGAAGTTGTGCCACAGGCCGAGCGAGATCGCGGGAAGCTTCAGACCGCTGCGTCCGGTGCGCCGGTAGGGCATCTCCGCGTAGCGGTCGGGGTGTGCGGTGTACAACGCGACTCCAGGGGGTTGGCACGGTGGACCAGGGTCTTGAACCTTGTGTCCACTCTTTCGCGACCTGGGGGCATTGGTCCAACAGAAGAATCCGATGGAATTCAGCGGATAGGCTTCTCAATCATGGAACTGCGCCATCTCCAGCATTTCGTGGCGGTCGCCGAGGACCAGCACTTCACCCGGGCCGCCGAACGCCTCCTGGTGTCCCAGTCGGGGCTGTCCGCGTCCATCCGGGCGCTGGAGCGGGAACTGCAGACCCCGCTGTTCGTGCGGACCACCCGCCGGGTCACGCTCACCCCGGCCGGGCGGGCCCTGCTCGGCGAGGCCGAGCGGATCCTCGCACAGGTGCGCTCCGCCCACGAGGCGGTGGCCGCGGTGCAGGGGGTGCTGCGCGGGATGCTCGCGATCGGGTCCGAGCAGTGCATCGCCGGGCTGCACGTGGCGGGGCTGCTCGCCGCGTTCCGGCGGCAGCATCCGGATGTCGAGATCTGTCTGCGCCAGGCGGGGTCGGCCGCGCTCGCGGAGGAGGTGGCGGCCGGGCGCCTCGACCTGGCATTCGCCGTGCGGGCGGCGCAGCAGGACACCGACCAGTTGCGTGTCGTACCACTGTCGAGCGAGCCCATGACCGTGCTGTGCCATCCCAGCCACCGGCTCGCGGCCGTCGGCGCGGCCGTGACACCGGAGGATCTGGACGGCGAGGTCTTCGTCGACTTCCATCCGGACTGGGGGCCGCGCCGCACCACCGACGCCGCCTTCACCGACGCGGGAGTGCGCCGCAACGTCGCCCTGGAGGTCAACGATGTGCACAGCCTCCTGGACCTGGTGGACGAGAACCTCGGCGTGGCCGTCGTACCGCGGCACTTCCGGCACAAACGGGAGTCGCTGACCGCGCTCCCGGTCAAGGGCACCGGCGAGACCGAGTACGAGACGGTCGCGCTGCTGCCGCCCGCCCAGGCCACCAGCCCGGCGGCCCGGGCCCTGATGGCCCTGCTGGAAACAGGGGGCCTGGAAAGAGGGGGCACGGAAAAAGGGGGCTTGGGTACACCCCCGGACGGGGCCCAACCCTCGTGACCTGATCCGTCCCGCGCACCAGACTCGTGACCGTTCCCGAGACAACCACGGTCAGGAGCAGGGAAGATGACGGACCCTAAGACGACGGACCCCACGCGACGGAACGTACTGCGCGGCGCGGCGGCGATCACGGCGGCCGGAGCGCTCGTCGGCACCGGAGCGGGCGCGTCGCCCGCCGCCGCGGCAGCCCGGACAGCGCGCCGCTTCCCCTTCCTGGAGGGCGCGTTCGCACCCGTCACCGAGGAACTGACGGCCTTCGACCTGCCGGTCACCGGTCGCATCCCGCGCGAGCTGAACGGTCGCTATCTGCGCAACGGCCCCAACGCGCTGGGAATCGAGGACCCGCGCGCCCACCACTGGATGCTCGGCGAGGGCATGGTGCACGGTGTCCGGCTGCGCGAGGGCCGCGCCGAGTGGTACCGCAACCGCTGGGTGCGCTCCTCCCAGGTGGCGAAGAAGCTCGGCGAGCCCTACCCGGGCCCGGTGCCGCCGGACGACTTCCCGGCCAACACCCATGTGATCCCCTACCGCGGACGGATCCTCGCGCTCCAGGAGAGCGGACCGTTGCCGTACGAGCTCGACGAGGAGCTGAACACCGTCGGCACGTACGACTTCCGGGGCACCCTGGAGGGCGCGTTCACCGCACACACCAAGTTCGACGCGCACGCCGGTGAGCTGCACGCGATCGCCTACTACCCGACCTGGGACCACGTGCGGCACCTGGTCGTCGATCCGGGTGGCCGCGTCTCGCGCAGTACGAGGATCCCGGTGGCGGACGCGCCGATGATCCATGACTTCGCGCTCACCGAGAACCACGTGGTGATCCTCGACATGCCGGTCACCTTCGACCCGGCGGGCGCCGAGCGCGGCGACATCGTGCCGTACGTCTGGAACGACCGGCATCCGGCACGGGTCGGCGTGCTGCCCCGCAAGGGAGGTGCGGTCCGCTGGTTCGAGGTCGACCCGGTGTACTACTCGCACACCCTCAACGCGTACGAGGAGGGCCCGAACCTGGTCATCGACATGACCAACTTCGACGCGCCCTTCCTCGTGGCGGGCAACGGCTCGGGAGGGCCGTACGGGGCGGGCACCCCCCGGCTGGACCGGTGGACGGTCGACCTGCGTCAGGGGCGGGTACGGACCCGGACCCTCGACGACCGTCCTCAGGAATTCCCGCGCGTCAACGAGGCGTTGGTGTCCCGCCGGCACCGCTACGGCTACTCGGCCGCCTCCGCGGAGATGGCGGTGGCCTATCAGGCGGTCGGCGGCAACCCGCCTCCGGACCGCGCGTTCAGCAACGCGCTCATCAAGCACGACCTGCTGAGGGGCACCTCCCAGGTGCACCGGCTGCCCCGGGGAGCGGCGGCGAGCGAGGCCGTGTTCGTACCGTCCGACCCCTGTGACGGGAGGGCCGCCGAGGACGACGGCTACGCCGTCGCATATGTGCACAATCCCGATCGCGGGGCCTCGGACCTGGTGATTCTCGCGGCGCAGGACTTCACGGGTGAGCCGGTGGCCCGGATCCATCTGCCGGGGCGGGTGCCGCTGGGCTTCCACGGGAGCTGGATTCCCGACGCGTGACACCGGAGCGGAATTCCGCCGCGTGACGCGGCATGATGCGCGATGGTGGATGTCATGCATGCAAAGGACATCCTCATCGACGGCTACAGCCGCATCCAGGAAGAAGTCCACGCCGTCGTCGAGGGCCTGGGCCCCGACGACCTCAACCACCGTCCCGGTCCCGACGCCAATTCCGTCGCCTGGCTGGTCTGGCACCTCACCCGCGTCCAGGACGACCACGTGGCCGGCGCCCTCGACCTCGACCAGGTGTGGCTGGCACAGGACTGGGAGAAGCGCTTCGGCCTCGACCTGAAGCCGCGTGACATCGGCTACGGCCACACCTCCGCGCAGGTCGCCAAGGTGCGGGTCGACTCCGCGGACCTGCTGACCGGTTACTACGACGCCGTGCACGCCCAGAGTCTCGAAGCCCTGCGCGGGCTGACGGACGAGGATCTGGACCGGGTCGTCGACGAGAACTGGGATCCGCCGGTCACCCTGGGGGTGCGGCTGATCAGCGTCCTGTCCGACGATCTCCAGCACGTCGGACAGGCCGCCTATCTGCGGGGGCTGCTTCAGAGCGCGTAGCCCGGCAGGACGACGTCCTCGATGAGGGCCCTGCGCTCGTCGAACGGGATGAAGGCGCTCTTGAGGGCGTTCACCGTGACCGTGCGCAGGTCCTCGACCGTCCAGCCCGCGTGCTCGACCAGCAGGGACATCTCGCGGGTCATCGTCGTCCCCGACACCAGCCGGTTGTCGGTGTTCAGGGTGACCCGGAAGCCCAGGTCCTTCAGAGCCGTGATCGGGTGCTCGGCGATCGAGGTGGCCGCGCCGGTCTGGAGGTTGGAGGTCGGGCACATCTCCAGGGCGATCCGGCGGTCCCGGACCCAGCCCGCGAGCCGGCCGAGCTTGCCGGCCGCGAGGTCGGGGATGTCCTCGGTGATCCGCACGCCGTGGCCGAGACGCTGGGCGCCGCACACCTGCACGGCCTGGTGGATGCTGGGCAGGCCGTGGGCCTCACCGGCGTGGATGGTGAACGGCACGTTCTCGCGGCGCAGGTGCTCGAAGGCCGCGAGGTGGTCGGCGGCCGGGAAGCCGTCCTCGGCGCCCGCGATGTCGAAGCCGACGACACCGGCGTCCCGGAAGGCCACGGCCAGGTCGGCGGCCTCGCGCACCCGGTCGAACATCCGCATGCCGCACAGCAGGGTGCCGACCCGCACCGGGGTGCCCGCGGCGGCGGCCTTCGCCATACCGGCGGCCAGGCCCTCCTGGACGGTCTCCACGACCTCGGCCATGGCCAGCCCGCCGCGGGTGTTCAGCTCGGGGGCGTAGCGCACCTCGCCGTACACGACCCCGTCGGCGGCGAGGTCGAGGACGTACTCCTCGGCCGTGCGCAGCAGGCCCTCGCGGGTCTGCATGACGGCGAGGGTGTGCTCGAAGGTGGCTATGTAGCGCACCAGGTCACCGGAGTTGGCGGCCTCGAAGTACCAGGCGGCGAGTTCGTCCGGGTCGGTGGTGGGTAGGGTGTGGCCGACCTCCGCCGCGAGCTCCACCACGGTGGCGGGGCGCAGGCCGCCGTCGAGGTGGTCGTGCAGGACGGCCTTGGGGAGGCGGCGGATCAGGTCGGCGTCTACGCGCGTAGCGGTCATGGCGGGGTCTTTCCTCGAACAGGGTGGCGGAGGTTCAGTCGGCGGGCTGGAGCAGGTCCCAGCGGTTTCCGTACAGGTCCTGGAAGACGGCGACCGAGCCGTAGGGCTCGTGCCGGGGCTCCTCCAGGAAGGTCACACCCGCGGCCAGCATGCGGGCGTGGTCGCGGGTGAAGTCGTCGGTGTGCAGGAAGAATCCGACGCGCCCGCCGGTCTGGTCCCCCACCCGGCCCTGCTGTGCCTCGTCCTTGGCGCGGGCGAGCAGCAGGTCGGTACCGCCTTCGCGTTCGTCCGGGCGTACGACGACCCAGCGGGAGCCGTCGGGGCGGGGGGTGTCCTCGACGAGCCGGAAGCCGAGGGCTTCGGTGTAGAAGCGGACCGCCTCGTCGTAGTCGTCGACGACGAGGGTGACCAGGGCGACGCGTCTCATCGGAACCTCTCGGGAGGGGTGGCTGACGGGAGACGTTATACGTAAAACCTGAGGGGCGCCAGTCCCGTTCGCCAGGGCTGCCGTGGGCGGCCGTGCGGTGCGTGACAGGCTGGTGATCACCGCCGGGGCCACGGCTCCGGCGTCCCCACCGGACAGCTGCACAGGAGTCGAGCACCATGGCCGAACTGCCCAAGTCGACCGGAGCACCCGCCCACCAGAACGTCACGTTCCCGAGCGGCGGCACCACCGCGCACGGCTGTCTGGCGCTGCCGCCGTCCGGGAGCGGGCCGGGCGTCATCGTCATCCAGGAGTGGTGGGGTCTGACCGACCACGTCGCCGACGTCGCCGACCGGCTGGCCGCGGAGGGCTTCGTCGCGCTCGCTCCCGACCTGTACGGCGGCAATGTCGCCCACGACAGCGAGGAGGCCCTGCGGATGATGCAGGCGCTGCCGGTCTCGCGGGGCGTGGAGCTGCTGTCCGGCGCGGTCGGCCACCTGCTGTCGTTGGATGAGGTCACCTCGGACACCGTCGGCGCGGTCGGCTTCTGCATGGGCGGCGGATTCGTCCTGTACCTGGCGGCGGCCGACCCCCGGGTGAGCGCCGCGGTGCCGTTCTACGGGGTGATCCAGGGCGAGCTGCCCGACTTCTCGGGCCTGAAGGCGCAGATCCTGGGCCACTACGGGGAACTCGACCAGACCATCCCGGCAGAAAGCCTGGAGGCCCTGCGCGAGGCCGTCCACGAGCAGTCCGGGATCACCCCGGACCTGCGCCTCTACCCGGCGAACCACGCCTTCTTCAACGACGGCGGCCAAACGTACGACGCCGAGTCCGCCACCCGCGCCTGGGAGAGCACGGTGCCCTTCCTGCACGAGCGGCTGGGTTAGGGCCTGCGGCTCGGTTCCCACTGAGGTGAGCGGGGTCAGGCCCGTCGGGCCGAGCGGTGGCGGGGCCGTGCGGCGCGGCGGGGTCTGGCTGCGCCTCGTATCACGCTGACGGTGCGCCAGGTCCGGCACGCCCGGCCGAGCGGTGGCGGGGCCGTGCCACGCGGCGAGGTCTGGCTGCGCCTCGGATCACGCTGACGGTGAGTGTGGGTCGGGTACATCCTGCCGAGCGGAGGCGGGAACGTGCCGCGCGGCTGAGTGGGGGCCTGTCTCTTGGCTCAGGCCGACCGCTAGCGGGGCCCGGCACATCCCGCCGAGCGGTGGCGGGGCCGTGCCGCGCAGCTGAGTTGAGGCTGCCCCCGATCGAGCAGGCGGTGAGCGGGGTCCGGCAGATCCGGCCGGGCGCTGCCGGCCGTGCCGTCGGCCGCTGCACGTTGGACGACGCCGACGGATGAAGCTGCGCCCCCCTTGGAGCACGCGCCCTAACCGGCATCGGGCATGGCGATCGTCGAGGTCGGGCCACCCGAGCGGGGCCCTGCCGTCGCCCCCGCGCGGCAGGCAACGACGGCCGGTGGGACTACGGCCCCATGGAGACGCGATATCCCGGGCGCCGGGCAGGCGGCCGTACGGCGCCGGGCCGCCCGAGCGGGGCCCTGCCGTCGCCCCCGCGCGGCAGGCAACGACGGCCGGTGGGACTACGG
>NZ_JBIWLX010000015.1:101476-165676 GCF_044766405.1 Streptomyces sp. NPDC102270
CCCGAGCGGGGCCCTGCCGTCGCCCCCGCGCGGCAGGCAACGACGGCCGGTGGGACTACGGCCCCATGGAGACGCGATATTCCGGGCGCCGGGCAGATGGCCGTACGTGGCCGGGTGACCCAGGGCCGCGCTGTCAGGGTCCGCTGCCGCACCGCGCGAGCGTTCCGCCGTCTCCGACCCGCGGACGGTGACGACTAACGAGGGCGGGACTCGGCGACGCGTCAGGGACCGCGCCGCAGGCATGCCCCCGGCCGCGCCGGCGGTTTCGGCGCCTCGGTCCGTGGGCGTAGGGCCCCGGACCGAGGCGCCGGGGCGGGGCGGCCGGTAGCGTCCCGGCCATGACGATCACCGAGAGCCGCAGCCTCGAACAGCGCAAGCGTGACGTACTGGCCCGTCTGGAGCGGGAGACGGACATCTGGGTGGCCTCGGCGGACGCCGACGGGCTGCCGTGTCTGGTCGCGCTGTGGTTCGCCTGGGACGGCGAGTCCGTCTGGCTGTCCACCCGGATCACCAATCCCACGGGCCGCAACCTGCGCGACGGCGGCCGCACCAGGCTGGCGTTCGGGGACACCCAGGACGTCGTGCTCATCGACGGGAAGGTGCGGACGTATGGCGGGACGGACGTGCCGGCCGCGGCGATCGAGCTGTTCCACGGAAAGACGGGCTGGGATCCGCGTGAGGACAGCGCCTCCTACTCCTTCTTCCAGGTGCGTCCGCACACGGTGCAGGCCCTCAACGGCGTGCACGAGATGCACGGGCGGCATGTCATGGAGGACGGCGTGTGGGTCGTGTGACCGCTCAACCGGCCTTCCGGTGCAGTGAGTCGAGCGTGTCCCGTTCCTCGTCGGTGAGCCGGACGGCACCCGCCGCGATGTTCTCGGTGAGGTGATCGGGGTTGCCGGTGCCGGGGATGGCGAGGACGTGCGGGCCCTGGGCGAGGGTCCAGGCGAGCCGTATCTGGGCGGGAGTCGCGCCGTGTGCCCGCGCGACCGCCAGGACCTCCTCGTCGTGGCCGGAGGCGGCGCCGTGGGGGCCGCTCTCTCCCGCGATCGCGTAGAACGGCACGAAGGCGATGCCCTGTTCACCGCAGATCCGCAGGATGTCGTCGGTGCCGGGGTTGTGGGAGTCGAGCCCGAACCGGTTCTGCACGCACACCACCGGCGCGATCGCCTGTGCCTCGGCGAGATGGCGGGGCTCGACGTCGGAGATGCCCAGGTGCCGGATCAGGCCCGCCTCTCGCAGTTCGGCGAGGGCCCCGAAGTGCTCGGCGATCGAGTCCTGGCGCATTCGGCGGAGGTACACCAGGTCGAGGTGGTCGCGGCCGAGCTGGCGGAGGTTCTCCTCGACGTGGCCGCGCAGGTCTTCCGGTCGGGCCGAGGTGCCCCACTCGCCGGTGTAGTCCCGGAAGGGCCCGACCTTCGCGGCGATGACGAGGTCGTCGGGGTACGGGGACAGCGCGCTGTTGATGATCTCGTTGGCGGAGCGCAGCGAGGAGAAGTAGAAGGCCGCCGTGTCGATGTGGTTGACGCCGAGCTCCCTCGCCTTGTGCAGCACGGCGATGGACCGCTTCCGGTCGCTGGGTGTGCCGAGATGGAAGGCCGAGCTGCCGGTCAGCCGCATCGCGCCGAAGCCGATGCGGTTGACGGTGAGATCGCCGAGTGTCCAGGTGCCTGCCGCGTCCGCGGTGATCGTTTCGGTGGTCATCGGCGGATGATGACACACCTCCGGCTGGTCCCCCGCCGGCATTTCCCGAACTCCTACCTCCGCTGGGCGGCCAGCCGGATGGGCGCGTTGGCCGCCCCGAAGCCGGTGTAGCCGCCGGAGCGCTGCACGAACTCGAAGAAGACACGGCCGACCGTCCCGGTGTAGCAGTGCCGGAACTCGCCGCCCCGCTCGTCGCGGTCGTAGAGGATGCCGAGCTCGCGATACGTCTCCAACTCCCCCTCGGCGAACTCGAACCGGGCCTCCAGGTCGTCGTAGTAGTTCGCCGGGACGTGCAGCAGTCCGGCTCCGTCCGCCCGGAAGCGACGGACCGCGGCGACGATGTCGTCGACGGCGAACGCCACGTGCCGGGCCCGTGTCTCACCGTCCTCCTGCGGCGCGGGCGCGAGGTTGAGGACCAACCGGGGCCCGTCGGAGGAGGCGGACAGGGCACGGCTGCGGAACAGGCCGTAGGGGTCGGCGAGTTCGACGGTGTCGTGCGGACTGAGGCCCAGCACCGTGCGGTGGAAGAGCACCGACTCGTCGAACTGGTGCCAGGGCTGGGTGAGCGCGAGATGGTCGATGGCGGTGACGACACCGTCGAACTCGGCGGGCCCGCTGCCGGTCGTGTCCGCGAAGTCGTCGGTCCAGCTGGGGAGTTCGGGGCGTCCGGTCGCGCAGAACAGGACTTCGGTGCCGTCCGGGGCCGCGATCGACTCCAGGGGAACGTCCTGTGCGCCGCGGCGCTTGGGCAGGGCGGGCGCGAGCAGGGCTTCCGCCCGCCGCGCGGAGGCCGCCGGATCGGCCGTCTCCAGGCCTACGGCGGCCAGGGTGGTGTCGGTACGGCGGCCCGCGGTGCCCGTGTTGACCAGGACGCGGGCACCGCCCTGCTCCCAGAGGTCGACCGGCTTGCCGTGATGACGGGCGGTGCGGGTGAAGCCGAGAGCCGTGAGGAGCTCACCGACGGGCTCCGGGTCGCTGGTGGCGAGTTCGGCGAAGGCGACGCCGGAGGGGATCACGGGGGCCGGGAGCGGAGAGACTCCGGCGTTCGCCTCCAGGGCTAGCAGGGAGCGCAGTCCGTCGAGCGCCGTGCGGCCCGCGTCCGCCTGGCGGAAGACGTCGTTGAAGACCTCCAGGGACAGGGGGCCGTCGTATCCGGCGCTCAGGACGTGCCGCAGGAGTCCGGCGACGTCGAATCCGCCCTGGCCGGGGAAGCAGCGGTAGTGGCGGCTCCACTGGAGGACGTCCATGGCCATCAGCGGGGCGTCGGCGAGCTGGAGGAAGAAGATCTTCTCGCCGGGGATGTCCTCGATGCCCTTCGGGTCCGAGCCCCGGGACAGGATGTGGAAGCTGTCCAGGCAGGTGCCGAGCGCCGGATGGCCCGCGGCGTCGACGATCCGCCAGGCGTGGTCGTACGTACTGACGTGCCGCCCCCACGCCAGTGCCTCGTAGGCGACCCGGATGCCGGACTCCTGGGCCAGGTCGGCGAGGCGGCTCAGCTGCTCCGCGGCGAGGGCGTCGTCGTCCACGGCCTGCGGGGCGACGCTGGAGCAGACGAGGACGGTGTCGGCGCCGAGCCTGCGCATCAGCTCGAACTTGTGCCGGGCACGCCTGAGGTTGCGGGCGAAGGTCTCCTCCGGGACGGCCTCGATGTCGCGCATCGGCTGGTAGAGGTCGATGCTCAGGCCCAGGTCGGCCGTGCGGGCGGCGATCTCCTCGGGGGCGAGGGGGCTCGCGAGGAGGTCGTTCTCGAAGATCTCGACGCCGTCGAAGCCGGCCCGTGAGGCGGCCGTCAGTTTCTCGGTGAGGGTGCCGCTGAGGCAGACGGTGGCGATGGACTTGCGCATGCTCACTCCCGAGGTGTCACACATACTCGCTCCCGGCCGGACCATGTTCCCGTCGGACTCCCAAGGACCACCAGATGGTTCAATCGATCCACTGTACGGTCAGACTAGGTGCCCCAGGCTCCTGGAACAAGGGCACGTCGACCGGAGAGGGCAGCCACCAGCGGCTTCTTGGGCGTCGCGGTTTGCTTGGTCCGCACAGCGGACTACGGTCGGAAGCGACACCGGACGAGGGCAGACATGCGGGGAGGCAGCGGGTGAGCGACGGACAGCGGCGGGCGGAGGGCGACGCCGACCAGCACGCGGGCGGGGTGCGCAGTGTGCGGCGGGCCTTCGACATCCTCGCCCTGCTCACCGAGGACCGGCCGGTGATCACCCTGCGGGAGATCACCGAATCGACGGGGCTCGCCAAGACGACCGCGCTGCGTCTGGTGCAGACCCTGGAGGAGAGCGGCCTGCTGGGCTCGCACCCGTCGGGGTACACCGCGGGGCCCGCGCTGTGGCGCTGGGCCTATCTCGCGCGCAGCCAGTGGGAGGTACCGCAGGAGACTCGGAAGGTCATGCGCGATCTGGCGGACCGGCTGGGCGAGACCGTCAATCTGTTCGTCGCCCGGGGCGTCCAGCGCATCTGCGTCGCGCACGAGGAGAGTCCGCACCCGCTGCGCCATGTCGTCGACGTCGGCGACGAGCAGCCGCTGTGGGCGGGCGCCTCCTCGAAGATCCTGCTGCGGGGCGCCTCCGAGGCGTTCCTGCGCCGGGTCGCCGTCGCCTCACCGCAGGGCGAGGCACAGGTCGAGCGGCTGCGGGCGTGGGTCGCGGAGGCCGCCGAGCGCGGCTACGCCGTCAGCAGCAGCGAGTGGGACGAGGGGCTCACCGCCGTGGCGGTACCCGTCACCGGCCGCACCGGCGAGGTCGTGGCGTCCCTCTCCCTCAGCGGCCCCAGCCACCGCTTCCCCTACGAGGCCGTCGAGCGCTTCGCCACGGAGCTCGCCGAGGGCGCCCGCCTGATCTCCGGCCAGGGCTTCAGCCACCCGCTGAGCAGCGGCGTCTGACGCACGGCGGCCCAGGGCTCCACCGCGTCGACGGGCGGGCGAGGGTGCGGTCGCGCCCTCGCCACGGTTCCCTCCTCACCCGGAGTCCTGGTCGCTGTCCTTCATCTCGCCCCAGCCGTGCCGGCGCTCGACCTCGATCCAGGCGCTCACGCGGCCCCGGGCCCGGCCTCCTTGTCCTCGTACGTCTCGGTCACGCGGCCGATGAGCGTGATGTGCGCGTACCAGTTGTCGCCGTCCAGGACGGTGAGGGTGACGAGGGTCGCGGCGCAGGTGCTTTTGCCGGACCCGGCCCTCGTCCAGGTTGATCAGGACACGGCCGTCCTCCCAGAGGTACCAGGTGGCGGCCGATACCGGTGTGCCGTCGGAACGAAGGGTCGCCGTCACACAGGGGTTGGGGCGCCGGAGCAGTTCGACGGCCTCGGGCGGCAGCGGGGGCTTGGACGCGAAGGGGTCCTCCTCGGGATCCTCGGGTTCAGGCGTTCTCGTCGAAGCTCGCATAGTAGGCGGCGGCCATGTCCTCGTCACCGTGCCCCTGGGCGGCGGCACGTTCGAAGCGCTCGGCGCTCGCGGCGGCCACGTCCAGGCGGACTCCGCCCCGCTCACCGGCCTCGACGATCAGCCGGGCGTCCTTGGCGGCGGTGGAGACCGCGAACTGGGCCGGTGACAACCGGCCGCCCAGGACCATGCCCGCCTTGGCCCGCAGGTAGCCCATGTCGAGGGGGCCGCCGTCGATGGCGTCGAAGAAGCCCTGCGGGTCCACGCCGAGGGCCTTCGCGAGGGCGAGGACCTCGCCGGCCGCGTTGGTCACCGCGAGCACCCAGCTGTTGGCGACCAGCTTCAGCCGGGTCGCGCTGCCCTCGGCGCCGTCCTCGCCGGTCCACACCGTGCGGGCGCCGACCGCCTCGAAGACGGGAGTCACCGCCCCGCGGCCGTCGACCGGTCCGGCCGCGAGGACCAGCAGCTGACCGGCCTCGGCGGGCTGCCGGGTGCCGAGGACGGGCGCGTCGAAGAAGACCAGCCGGTGCTCGCGGGCGAAGGCCGCCAGGTCGGCGATCGCCTCGATGCCGACGGTGGTCGACTGAACCCAGGCGGCGCCCGGACGGAGCCCATCGGTGGCCTGGCGCATGACGTCCAGGGCCGCGGGGCCGTCGTACAGCATGGTCAGGACGACATCGGCGCCGCGCACGGCCTCGGCGGGGCTGTCGGCGATCTCGACACCGTCGGCGGCCAGCGGCTGTGCCTTGCTCGCGCTGCGGTTCCAGGCGCGGACGGCGTGTCCGGCGCGGGCGAGGTTGCGGGCCATCGCGGCACCCATGATGCCGGTGCCCAGGACGCTCACGGTGAGCTTGTCGGTCATGACGTCAACTCCATGCGGGGGTACGGATGTCTGTCAGGAACCGAGCTTGCCGGAAGCGGCGCGGATCGGCCCGTCCAGCCACGCCTGGCGGCCGTCGAGCATCGGGTTCGAACGCTCCTGGGCCGACGCGGCGGCGGGCTTGCGGGCTACGTCCCGGTCGCGGCCCCCTGACAGAGGGTCACCGCATGGCCGGGAGGGGTTCCACCGTGACGAATCCCTGGGTGGCCACGGCCGGGAGCGGTGCGTTCGGGCCGTAGAAGAAGCCGGCGAGGGCCGGGGTGGCACGGTAGGCGAAGACGGACGTCGGTACGCCGAGGATGGCCGGGGTGTCGAGGAGGGAGGGGAGCTCGCGGTCCAAGTACTCGGTGCCTGCGGTCAGTTGGTCGGCGCTTGGGGTCCAGTCGGTGGGCATGGTGGTGCGCAGGACGCCGGTGACCATGCGGGTGCAGGTGGCGTGGAACGCGGGCTGCTCCTGGTGGGCTCGGGTGACGCGTTCGAGGGCGGTGCGGTAGGCCGGGGTGTCGTAGAAGGCGGAGAACCGCGCGACATGCAGTCGGCCCGGGTCGATCCGCGCGGTGGTCACGGCGCGGGAGATCCGGTTGGCCGTCTGGCGTACGTCGCGGTGCGCACGGGCGCGGGCGTGCCGGGGTTCGTAGCCGCGGCCGAGGTAGGTGCAGGCGACGGTCTCGGGGCCGGGGTGGGCGATCTCGACCCGGGTGAAGCGGGCGGCGGCCCAGCGCAGCAGCGCGACGAGCCGCTCCTCGGAGAAGTAGCCGTTGCCGGGGCTGATCCCGAGGAAGACGTGGTGTCCGGCGTCGAGGAGGCCCGCGCAGCGCTCGGAGAAGGGGGTGGCGAGGAAGCCGTCCCCGCGGCGGGCCCCGGTCGAGGGTGCCCAGGTCGTCGGGATCGCCCAGTCGTCCATCGTGAGTTCCCCCGTCTTCACATCTCCCGCGCGGGCGGTGCGCCGCTGGTTCTCCGGTCGCGGTCGCCGCTGTCGAGAGACGAAGCAGCCGGCGGCCCCGTAGGTTCGCCGCGCACCGCACCGCACCGCGTGCGGTGACTAGCCGAGCGGCTTCTCCAGGATCGCCTTGCGGTGGCTGAAGGTCTCGATGGAGTAGCGGCCGTGGTAGTTGCCCATGCCGCTCTCGCCGACCCCGCCGAACGGCAGGTCGGAGACGGTGAGATGGGCGAGGGGCAGGCCGTGGCCGAGACCGCCGGAGGAGGTCTCGTCGGCGATGCGGCGCTGGGTCGTGTCGGAGTCGGTGAACACGTACAGCGCGAGGGGCTTGTCCCGGTCGTTGATGAAGTCGATGGCGGCGTCGAGGCCGGGGACGGTGACGATCGGCAGGATCGGGCCGAAGATCTCCTCCCCCATCACCGGGGAGTCGGGGTCCACGTCGGCGAGGACGGTGGGCGCGATGTACTTGCTCGTGCGGTCGCTCGTGCCGCCGACGACCGTGCGGCCCGAGTCCAGCAGTCCGGTGAGCCGGTCGAAGTGCCGTTCGTTGATGATGCGGCCGTACTCGCCGGAGTCGGCGGGGTCGCTGCCGTACAGCTTCTCGACGGCGCTCGCGAGCAGCGGCTCCAGGGCGGCCGCGGTGTCCGGGTCGGTCAGGACGTAGTCGGGGGCGACGCAGGTCTGCCCGGCGTTGAGGAACTTGCCGCGGGCCAGGCGGTCGGCGACGACGGTGAGGTCGGCGTCGCGGTCGACGAACGCCGGGGACTTGCCGCCGAGTTCGAGGGTGACCGGGGTCAGATGCTCGGCGGCGGCGCGCAGGACGACCCGGCCGACCGTGCCGTTGCCGGTGTAGAAGATGTGGTCGAAGCGCTCGGCCAGCAGGGCCGTGGTCTCCGGGATGCCGCCCTCGACGACGGCGACGGCGTCCGTGTCCAGGTAGGCGGGGAGCAGCCGGGCCACGGCGGCGGAGGTGGCCGGGGCCAGCTCGCTGGGCTTGGCGACCACCGCGTTGCCGGCGGCGAGGGCGCCGACCACCGGGGCGAGCAGCAGCTGGGCCGGGTAGTTCCAGGGCGCGATGACGAGGACGACGCCGAGCGGGTCGTACTGCGTCCGGGCGGTCGCGTCGGCGCCGAGGTGGGCCGGGACCGGGGCGGACTCGGGGCGCAGCCAGTCGGCGAGGTGGTCCAGGGTGTGGTCGATCTCGCGGATCGTGAAGTCGATCTCGGTGCGGAAGGCCTCGGTGGAGCTCTTGCCCAGGTCTGCGTGGAGGGCGGCGGCCAGCTCCGTGCCCTTCTCCGTGAGCATCTCGCGCAGGCGGCGCAGCTGCGTCGTACGCCATTCGACGGGCTTGGTGCGGCCGCTGCGGAAGGTGGCGCGCAGTCGGGCGACGACGTCGGCGGGCTGCTCGGGGGCGGGGTGGTTCACGGATGCCTCGCTGGGGTGCGCGGGCCTTGCGGCCACTCTCGACGGTCAGATGTATATTGCAACCTTTTCCCCTCCGGGCGCATTCCAGGCCACCGCCCATACTTTTCGTGAGGGGGGTCACAGCGCGCGGCGGCGGCGTTCGAGATACGTGCGCTCCGCCGGGTTCTCGGTGAGTTCCGCCGCCTTCGCGTAGGCGTCCGCGGCTTCCGTCTCGCGACCGAGCCGACGCAACAGGTCGGCCCGGACGGCGTGCAGGACGTGGTAGCCGTCGAGGTCCAGCGCGTCCACCAGGACGAGGGCCCGGCCGGGTCCCTCGGTCTCGGCCACGGCGACCGCGCGGTTGAGGGCCACGACAGGGCTCGGCGCGACGGCCATGAGCTGGTCGTACAGTCGGCGGACCTGGTCCCAGTCGGTGGGCGCGTCGCTGTGGACGGCCTGGATGGCGGCCTGGATCTGGTACGGCCCCGGTTGGTTCCGGCGCAGACACCGCCGTACGAGCGACTGGCCCTCGGCGACGAGCGCGTGGTCCCAGCGGTCGGGGTCCTGCTCGGACAGCGGTACGAGTGCGCCGTCGGCGTCGGTGCGGGTGGCCCGGCGGGACTCGATGAGCAGCATCAGCGCGAGCAGACCGGTGACCTCGGGCTCGTCCGGCATCAGCTCGGCCAGCAGACGGCCCAGGCGTACGGCTTCGGCGCACAGTTCGGGGGTGCCGCCGTAACCCTCGTTGAAGATGAGGTAGACGACGGCGAGCACTCCCGCGATCCGGTCGGGGAGGTCGGCGTCGCGGGGGACGCGGTAGGGGATGCGGGCGTCGCGGATCTTGGCCTTGGCTCGGACGAGGCGCTGGGCCATCGTCGGCTCGGGGACCAGAAAGGCGCGGGCGATCTGCGCGGTGGTGAGGCCGCCGAGCAGACGCAGGGTGAGGGCGACCCGGGCCTGCGGGGCGAGCGCGGGGTGGCAGCAGGTGAAGACGAGGCGGAGCCGTTCGTCGCGCACGGGGTCCTCCTCGGGCGGTGCGTCGGGGGCGTGCAGCAGGGCGGCCTCGGCGTGGCGGGTCTGCCTGGTGGACTCGCGGCGCAGCCGGTCGATCGCGCGGTTGCGGGCGGTGGTGATGATCCAGCCGGCCGGACTGGGCGGCACACCGGTCTCCGGCCAGCGCCGTACAGCCGTGGTGAAGGCGTCCTGGACCGCTTCCTCGGCGAGGTCGATGTCGCCGAGGAAGCGGACGAGGACGGCGACCGCGCGGCCGTACTCCTCGCGGAAGACGCCCTCGATGTCCGGGGTCATCAGTCCTCGGACTCGTGCTGGAAGGGGCGCACCTCGATGGGCAGGGTGGTGGCCAGGGCCGCCTTGCGCCCCCATTCCAGGGCCGCGTCCAGGTCGGGTGCCTTCACGATGCACAGGCCGCCGAGCTGTTCCTTGCCCTCGGCGTAGGGCCCGTCGGTGATCAGCACGTCGCCGTCGCGGGGCCGCAGCACGGTCGAGGCGTCGGGGCTGTGCAGTCCCCCGGCGAAAACCCAGGCCCCGGCCTCGCGCAGCTCCTGGTGGAAGGCGTCGAGCCGCTTGCCGATCTCGGCCAGCTCCTCGGGAGCGGGCACCTCGTCCCAGCCGGGCTGCATGACGTTGAGCAGGTAGTACTGCATGTCGGTCTCCTCCTGTGAGTCTGTCTCACCTCCTACACGAACGGCACACCCCCGGATCGACACCGCGCGCGGCGGGATCGGGAGAATCTGTCCATGACCACCGCACCGCATCCGCTCCTCGCCACCGCCCGCGCCCTCGCCGACGGCCTCCTCGCCCCGCACGCCGCCCGGGTCGACCAGGAGGGGGTGCCCGTGGGACACCTCGACGCGATCAGACGCTCGGGGCTTCTCGGGGTGAGCGCGCCGAGGGAGTACGGCGGTGCGGGCGCCCCCGACGCG
The DNA here is from genome assembly GCF_044766405.1 of Streptomyces sp. NPDC102270. Taxonomy (NCBI): domain Bacteria; kingdom Bacillati; phylum Actinomycetota; class Actinomycetes; order Kitasatosporales; family Streptomycetaceae; genus Streptomyces; species Streptomyces sp. NPDC102270. Next base: position 111,736 of record NZ_JBIWLX010000015.1, read on the forward strand.
GTGGCGCGGGAGGTCCAGGAGATCCTCGCCGGGGCGTGCTGCTCCACCTGGTTCGTGCAGACGCAGCACCACTCGCCGGTGCGGATGCTCGCGCAGTCGGCTCTGCCGGTGCGGGAGCGGCTGCTCGGGCCGCTGGCGACCGGTGAGTCGCTGGCCGGGATCGCGTTCGCGCACGTCCGCGCGTTTCCGCGGGTGCCGGTGCGGGCGACGGCCGAGCGGGGCGGCTGGCGGTTCGACGGGAGGGTGCCCTGGTACACGGGCTGGGGCCTGAACGACGTGATGCTGCTGGCCGGGGTGAGCGAGGCGGACGAGGTGGTCTTCGCGTTCACCGAGGCTTGCGAGCAGCCGGGAGTGCGGGCGTCGCGGCCGATGCGGCTCGCTGCGCTCACCGCGGCCCGGACGGTCTCCCTGGAACTGGACGGCCTGTGGCTGCCCGAGGACGCCGTGGTGCTGCGCACCCCGCAGGAGAAGTTCGCGCTGGTGGACCGGCCGCGCAACACCAACGCCTCCCCCGCCGTCTTCGGCGTGGCCTACGCGGCGCTCCACCTCCTGGAGGAGGCCGGGGAGTCGAAGACCGCGGGTGCCCTGCGCGGCCGCCTCGACGAGGTGCGCGGGCAGGTGTACGCGCTGGCCGAGCATCCCGTCCCGTACGAGCGCGTCCCGGAACGGCTCGCGCTCAAGACGCGGTCGTACGACCTGATGCGGGCCGCCACGACGGCGGCCGTGGTGGCAGGGGGCGGACGGGCCATGGATCTCGGCGGTACGGCCCAACGGCTGTTCCGGGAAGGGATGTTCCTGCTCGTGCAGGGGCAGACGGCCGAGGTGCGGCGGGCGCATCTGGACGCGCTCACGGAGAGCTAACCGAGGAGGACCTCGATGAGTTCGGCGGGTGCGTCCTCCTGGACGAGGTGTCCGGCGCCGGCGATGAGTTCGAGGCGCGCTCCGGGGATGCGGGCCACGAGTTCGCGCCCCTTGTCCGCTGGGATCCAGGTGTCGTCCTCGCCCCAGCACACCAGGATCGGGATCGCGATCTCGCCGTACCTGTCCTGCACTTCGTCGGTGTGGCGCTGGTCGGCCTGGGCGATCTGGCGGTAGAAGGCAGCTTGGCCGGTGTCGCCGAGCCAGGGTTCGACGAGCCGGTCGTGGACGGCGGGGTGCAGGCCGGGGCTGCTGGCCGAGCTGACGTACTCGCGGACGAGGGCCCGGTGCAGGGCGGGCGGAAGTTGGTCGAAGACCTCGGAGTGCTCGCCGACGAGCCGGAAGAACGACGTTCCCCAGGGGGCCAGTGCGACCGGGTCGACGAGGGTGAGCGAGTGGTAGCGGGCGCCGTGCAGCAGATGGGCCCGCAGGGACACGGCACCGCCGAAGTCGTGGGCCACGACCCGGGGCCGGTCCAGGTCCCAGTGCGCCAGGAGTTCGGTGAAGACCCTGCCCTGGGCCGCCAGGGAGACGTCCTGGCCGGCGGACTTCTCCGAGGCCCCGTAGCCGGGCATGTCCCACACGAACACGTGGTGGCGGCGGGACAGGGCGCGGGCCACGGCACGCCACACGTACGAGGAGAAGGGCGTGCCGTGCAGGAGGACGACCGGGTCACGGCCGGGCTCTCCGAGGCTGTCCCAGCGGACCTCGCCGGAGCTGCTGCGGAAGGTCCTGGTCAACGTCCAGTCGCTCACGGGCTCTTCCTCTCGACGGATGCGCAAGGTCGAACCCGTGAGCGTACGTCGTGACGGCCCTAGCTCGCGAACGGCACCTGCGCCGAGGGCGCGGCCCGCTCCCCGGACGGGTGCTGCCACAGCCCCTGCGCGGCGAGGCGCGGCAGGACGCCCTCGCCGAACCAGTAGGCCTCCTCCAGGTGCGGGTAGCCGGAGAGGACGAACTCGTCGATGCCCAGGGCGTAGTACTCCTTGATCCGCTCGGCGACCTCGTCGTGGCTGCCGACCAGCGCGGTGCCCGCGCCGCCGCGCACCAGGCCGATGCCGGCCCACAGGTTGGGGTGGATCTCCAGTCCGTCGCGGCTGCCGCCGCCGTGCAGGGCGAGCATCCGCTGCTGCCCCTCCGACTCACTGCGGGCGAGCCCTGCCTGCACCGACCTGACGGTCTCGGGGTCGAAGCCCTCCAGGAGGCGGTTCGCCTCGGCCCAGGCCTGCTCGGAGGTGTCGCGGGTGATGACGTGCAGACGGATCCCGAAGCGCAGGGTGCGGCCCTCCTTGGCCGCGAGCCCCCGAATCCAGGCGATCTTCTCGGCGACCTGCGCGGGCGGCTCGCCCCAGGTGAGGTACACGTCGACGTACTTGGCGGCGACCTCCCCGGCGATGGGCGAGGACCCGCCGAAGTACACCTCGGGCACCGGGTCGGGCACGCGCGCCAGTTTCGCGTCCTCGACGTGGAGGTGCTCGCCGTGCAGGTCGACGGTCTTGCCCTCCCACAACCCCCGCACGACGTCGAGGAATTCGCCGGTACGACGGTAGCGGGCGTCCTTGTCGAGGAAGTCCCCGTAGGCCCGCTGCTCGTGGCTCTCCCCGCCGGTGACCACGTTGAGCAGCAGCCGCCCGCCGGTCTGCCGCTGGAAGGTGGAGGCCATCTGCGCGGCGAGGGTCGGCGAGACGAAGCCGGGCCGGAAGGCGACCAGGAACTTCAGCCGCTCGGTGTTCTGGCTGACCATCGCGGTGGTGAGCCACGCGTCCTCGCACCAGGCGCCGGTGGGCGTGAGCGCCCCCACGAAGCCCAGGTCCTCGGCCGCCCGGGCGATCTGGCTCAGGTAGGCGACCGTCGGCGGCCGGTCCCGTCCGGAGACGGTGGCGGGCGTGCCGTGACCACCGCCAACGACATGGCGGCTGTCGCCGTTGGTCGGCAGGAACCAGTGGAAGGTGAGGGACATGGGGGTCTCCGATCGGAAAGGTCCGCTGTTCGCTACAGGAGGCCGTGCCGGGGCGGCCGGGTGCCGCTGAGCACGTACCTGCCGATGTGCTGGATCTTCCAGCGGGCCGGGTCGTGCAGGGTGTGGGTCCGGGCATCGCGCCAATGCCGGTGCAGGTTCAGGGAGTTGAGGGCCGAGCGGGTGCCGGCCACCTCGAAGAGGGCGCTCGCGACCTCCACCGCGGCCTGTGCCGCCTGCACCTTGGCGGCGGCGACCGCGATGGACGCCTCGGCCGCCGAGTCGTCGGTGAGGTCGGCCCGGGCGGCTTCCACGGCCCGGGCGGCCTCCCGCAGCAGGGCCTCGGACGCCCTTGTCTGCAGGGCCAGTTCGCCGAAGCGCTGGATCAGCAGCGGGTCCTCGGCGGCCGTGTCGACACCGCTCTCGAACCACGGGCGGCTCTTCGTCCGGACGAACTCCGCCGCCTCCGCGAGTGCGCCCCCGGCGAGCCCGGTATCGATGGCGGCGTGCAGCAACTGGGCGACGGCTCCGTGGAGTTGGGGCCCTTCGAAGGTGAGGTGGTGGGGCAGGACCCGGTCGGCGGGGACTTCGACGCCTTCGAGGCGGACGGTGCCGCTGGCCGTCGTACGCTGGCCGAGACCGTCCCAGTCGTCGATCACCGCGAGGCCGGGGGCGTCCGCGGGCACGTAGGCGACGTACAGCTTGTCGTCCTCGGCGCGGGCCAGCACCGGGATCCAGTCGGCGAACAGGGCGCCGGTGGAGTAGTGCTTGACGCCGTCGAGGCGGTACGAGCCGTCCGGCTGCGGGTGCAGTCGGGTGCGGATGTCCTGGACGTGCTTGGTTCCGGCCTCGGACTGCGCGTTGCCGAAGCGGCGCCCGGCGAGCAGTTCGGCGAAGAAGAACTTCCGCTGTTCCTCGGTGCCCTGACGGCGGATCACGTTGGCATAGACGAAGTGGCTCTGCGGGAGCTGGGAGAGGCTCGCGTCGGCGGAGGCGAGCAGCCGGAAGATCTCGGCGAGGGTCGGCGCGCTCACGTCCGCTCCCCCGTGCTCGGCGGGGACGGTGACGGCGAGCAGCCCGGAGGCGGAGAGACGGTCCAACTCCTCGCGGGGCAGCCTGCGTTCTGCGTCCCGGGCGGAGGCGCCGACGCGGAACTCCGCGGCGAGCGACGCGGCGACCGCGAGGGCCTCCGCGTCGTCGGCGATCACGTGGGCCGGCCCGTGGGCTGTCCTGTGGCCTGTCATGGGGGATCAGCCCGCCGCCGCCAGCACCGGCCGCCGTCCCAGCGCGGTCGAGAACTGGTCCACGACCAGGGTGAGCGCCTCGGTAGCGGTGGGCGTGATGCTCAGCGTGCCGTCGTCCTGCACGCTGATCTCCTTGTCCAGGGTGAACCAGCCCTGCACGATGTGGGCCGCGCCCATGGAGCTGAGGACCGGCCGCAGCGCGTAGTCGATGGCCAGGACATGGGCGGTGGAGCCGCCGGTGGCCAGGGGCAGTACGGTCTTGCCGGCGAGGGCGTACTGCGGGAGCAGGTCGAGGAGGGCCTTGAGGACTCCGGAGTACGAGGCCTTGTAGACGGGCGTGCCGACGACGACCCCGTCGGCCCGCGCGAAGAGTTCGGTGGCCGCGACGATCGCCGGATGCTGGAAGTCGGCGCCGAGCAGCGCCTCCGCGGGGATGGTGCGCACGTCGAGGGGGATCACCTCGTGGCCCTGCGCGGTCAGGCGCCGGTCGAGGTGGCGCAGCAGCCGGTTGGTGCGGGAGGAGGCGGAGGGGCTGCCGGAGACGGACAGGACGGTGGCCATGGGGTCCTCTTTCGGGGCGGGGAGGCGGGGCGCCCCCGGTTCAGGAGGGGGCGCCCCGGGGAAGCGGTCAGGAGTACCAGGTGGGTTCGGGCAGTTCGCCCTCGAGGACCCAGCGGCCGACCTCGCGCCGCTTGTAGGCGACGGGGTCGTGGAGGGTGTGGGTGCGCACGTTGCGCCAGAAGCGGTCGAGGCCTTCGGCGGTGGCGGTGGAGCGGGCGCCGGTCACCTCGAAGATCCGGCTGGAGATCTCCAGGGCGACGTCGGTGGCGCGGTCCTTCACGGCGGCGACCCGCACCTCGAAGTCGCCGCGGTCCTGCTCGGTGACGGCGTCGGGGTCGTCGTGCAGTTTCTGGCCCTCGGCGGCGACGGCGTCGGCGAGGGCCTCGGCCGCCCAGAGCTTGGCGGTGAGGTCGCCGTAGGTGTCGATGACGTACGGCTCGTCGACCGCCCGCTCGAAACCGCCGTGCAGCCAGGAGCGGGACTTCTCGCGGGTGTAGGTGGCGGCCGTCTCCAGCGCGCCGCCCGCGATGCCGAGGTAGAAGTTGACGAAGACCAGTTGGATGGTGGGGACGTTGAGGGTGTTGTAGACGCGCGGCTGGAACACCTTGTCGACGTATCCGGCCGCGCTCGACCACGGGGTGCGTACGCCGTCGAGCGTGACTCCGCCGCTCTCGGTGAGGCGCTGGCCGATGTTGTCCCAGTCGTCGTGGAAGGTCAGGCCCGCGGAATCGGAGGGCACGATGGCGAAGATGTGCTGGTCGGTGCCTTCCAGGACGCCTTCGAGGACGGTGACGTCGGAGACCTTGCTGCCGGTGGAGAAGGACTTGCGGCCGGTGTAGACGAGGTCGTCGCCGTCCTCGGTCACGACGACGTCCTTGTCGCGCGGGTTGACCGCGCCGCCGAAGAACCAGCGGTTGCGGGACGCCTCGGCCTCCACGTGCTCCCACTGCTCGCGGGTGCCGACCAGGCGGGCGGCCCAGAACCACAGGTAGTGGTAGCCGAGGAGCTGGCCGATGGAGCCGTCGGCCTTGGCGATCTCGCGGACGACCCGGTACGCGGTGGGCCAGTCCTGGCCTCCGCCGCCGTGCTCGGTGGGACCGAGGAGGGTGACGAGGCCGGCTTCCTTGAGGAGCTGGACCTCGGCGTACGGGGTGGCGCCCGCCCGGTCCCGGGCGGCGGCGTCGGTGGCGAGGACGGCGGCGACCTCGGCGGCGCGGGCGATCCAGTCCCGCGCGGTCTCGGGGGCGGGGCGGTGCTGCCAGTCGGTGTTCGTGACGGTGCTCATCTCGGTGACCTCCTCAGACCTGGGCGGGGGTGGACTCGGGAAGCTGGGCCTCCAGCTCACGCACGAGCGGCAGTACGCGCTTGCCGAAGTACTCGACCTCCTCGTGGTAGTGCAGGAAGCCCAGCAGGAGGAGGTCGACGCCGAGCTTCTTGTAGGAGACGATCCGCTCGGCGATCTGCTCCGGCGTGCCGATGAGGCCGGTGCGGAAGCCGTCGTTGTACTGGACGAGGTCCTCGAAGCTGGAGTCCTGCCACATGCCCTTCTTGTCGCCGGTGGACTGTCCGGCCTGCTTCACGGCGGCGCCGAAGCCCTCGACGGCCTCGCTGTCGGCCTTGGCGACGATCTCCCGGAGGGTGTCGCGGGCCTCGGCCTCGGTGTCCCGGGCGATGAGGAAGCCGTTGAGGCCGAACTTCGGTGCGGTGCGCCCGACTTCGGCGGCGGCCTTGCGGACGTCGGTGAGCTGCTCGACCACCCCGTCGAAGTCCTTGCCGTTGGAGAAGTACCAGTCGGAGACCCGGCCGGCCATCTGACGTGCGGCGGTGGAGTTGCCGCCCTGGAAGATCTCCGGATGCGGCCGCTCCTCGGTGTTGAGGGGCTTCGGCTTCAGGGAGAAGTCACGCAACCGGTAGAAGTCACCGGCGAGTTCGGCGTGGTCCTCCGTCCAGATCTTCCGCAGGGCGGTGATGAACTCCTCGGCGCGGCGGTAGCGCTCGTCGTGCTCCAGCCAGGGCTCGCCGAGGGCGGTGAACTCGCCCTTGAACCAGCCCGACACGACGTTCACGGCGAAGCGGCCCTTGGAGAGGTGGTCGGCGGTGGCGCCGAGCTTGGCGAGGACGCCGGGATGCCACAGGCCGGGGTGGACGGCGGCGATGACCTTCAGGCGCTGGGTGGCGAGCAGCAGGGCGAGGCTGAAGCTGGTCGACTCGTGCTGGTACTCGGCGCCGTAGCTGGCCATGTAGCGGACCTGGCTGAGGGCGTACTCGAAGCCGTTGTTCTCGGCGAGGACGGCGAGTTCGCGGTTGTAGTCGTAGCCCCAGTCGGTGCGCTGCTCGATCTTGCTGGTGACGAGTCCCCCGCTGACATTGGGGACCCAGTAGGCGAATTTCACGGGCGCGGCAGGCATGTGTGACTCCTGTTGCGGAATGTTTTCGGGCACGCCGAATTCAAGGGGTGCGCGGGCGCACGGAATTCAGGCGTGGAAACTCTCGAAAGAACCCTCGAAAGAGGGAGAGGCGCGGCGGATCGGAGGGAGGTTGATCAGGCCGCGGCGCAACAGGAGGCGCTGGAGACGCGCGCGAGGTCGACATGGCGTCGCCGCGTGAGGTCCAGTCGCATCTTCATGTCGTCGATCGTGACAGCCGGTGGCGAGAGGCGTCAAGGCAAACCCGACCGGTCTCGTATCGCGGACCATTGAATTTCACGAACGTGTGACAGGGAAACCCTTGAACCGGGCGGGAAATGGCCCGCGTTCTTCGGGGCATGCGGACGGAACAGCTGGAATACATCGCCGCGGTGACGCGGCTCGGCTCACTGCGCCGGGCGGCGGAGGAACTGCGCCTGTCGCAGCCCGCGTTGAGCGAGACCGTGCGGAACCTGGAGCGCGAGCTCGGGGTCGACCTGCTGGAGCGCAAACGGTCCGGGGCGACGATGAGCGCGGAGGGCCGGGAGCTGCTGCCGCACATCGTCGGCGTGCTGGAGGCGGTGGACCGGCTGCGGTCGGCGGCGGGGGAACAGCACCGCATCAGCCGTATGGTCCGCGTCGGCACGGTGAACGCGGCGACCGTGCCGCTGCTCTCCCGGCGGTCGAGAACTTCCGGGCCGCGCATCCCGTCACCCAGGTCGAGGTGGTCGGCGCCCAGCAGAGCGACATCCACCGGGCCCTGTCGGAGGGCGGATTCGATCTCGGGCTGGCCAACCATCTCGACGGCGACGACACACCGGCCGGCTTCGAGTCGACACAGCTCCTGCACGGGCGGCAGGTGGTGTGCCTGGGCCCGGACAGTCCGCTGGCCGCGCGGACGTGTGTACCGGTGGACGATCTGCTCTCCCAGCCGTTGATCGCCATGCGCACCGGCTATGTCATGCACCGCTTCGTGCACCGGCTGCTGGACGGGCGTGACGCGTCCTTCGCGTACTCCACCGACGGGGCGGAGATGGGAAAGCTGATGGTGGCAGAGGGGCTGGGGGTGACCGTGCTTCCCGACTTCAGCGTGGTCGCGGATCCTCCCCCAGCCTCCGGCCGGGGGGACCCCCATTCGCTGCGCTCACGTCAGGGCACGATCACCCACCGGCCGATCGAGGGCGACACGACCCGGGTGCTGCTGATGCTTCAGCGCCGCAGGGCCGAGTCCGTGCCGCGGGCGGCGCGGGACCTGCACGAGGTGTTCGTGCGCCGGGCCCGGCAGCTGGGCGGGACGCTGCCGAGCTCCCTCTGAGGCCGGGTGTCAGTCCTCGTCGCGGCTCGGGACCACCACGAGGAACGCGTCGGACTGGATGTCCATCACCACGGTCGCAGGTTCACCCTGCGCACGCCTTTGCGCGGCGTACTCCTCTGCCGGCCACGATCCGCGCGGAGCTCCTGCAGGGAACCGCTCCAACACCTTCGCGCTCATAGCGGCAGACACCTCCAACATCGCTGACGAACCGTCTCGTACCAGTCCGCTTGCCCGGGATTCGAGCGCACATGTGCACGCCCTGGTGTTTTCGTTCCGGTCGCGTGGTCCGGTCCCGCATCCGAACGAGGTCCGGCGGGAGAAGTGATCACAGGGGGCGACAGGAAGGGCCGACAAGCGATGGACGAGGACGACACGCGCGAGGGACCGCGCTGTCTGGTGACCGGTGCGACGGGATACATCGGCGGGCGTCTGGTTCCCGAGCTGCTCGACGCGGGGTACCGCGTACGGTGTCTGGCCCGTTCACCCGACCGGCTGCGCGACCACCCCTGGGCCGGCCGGGCCGAGGTGGTGGGCGGTGACGTGACGGACGCCGCGTCCGTGGCCCGGGCCCTGGACGGGGTGGACGTGGCGTACTACCTGGTGCACGCGATGAGTTCCGGCAGCAACTTCGAGGACACCGACCGCAGGGCCGCGCGGATCTTCGCCGAGCAGGCCCGGATCGCGGGCGTGCGGCGGATCGTGCACCTCAGCGGACTCACCCCGGCGGGGGTGCCCGAGCAGGAGCTCTCCCCGCACCTGCGTTCCCGCGCCGAGGTGGCCCGCATCCTGCTGGGCTCCGGGGTCCCGACCACGGTCCTGCGGGCGGCCGTCGTCATCGGCTCGGGTTCGGCCTCCTTCGAGATGCTGCGGTACCTGACCGAACGCCTTCCCGTGATGGTCACCCCGAGCTGGGTGCACACCCGCATCCAGCCGGTGGCGGTCCGCGATGTGCTGCGGGCCCTCGTCGGCAGCGCCCGAATGCCGTCGGACGTGAGCCGGGCCTTCGACCTCGGCGGGCCGGAGATTCTCACCTACCGGCAGATGATGCTCAGGTACGCGGCGGTCGCCGGGCTCCCCCGCCGGATCATCCTTCCGGTGCCGGTGCTCACCCCCGGGCTGTCCAGTCACTGGGTGGGCCTGGTGACGCCGGTGCCCGCCTCGATCGCCCGGCCGCTCACCGAGTCCCTGCGGCACGAGGTGGTCTGCCACGAGCACGACATCGCCCGCCACCTCTCCGGCCCGCCCGCCCCTGCGATCGGTTTCGACGACGCCGTACGACTGGCTCTGCAAAGGGTGCGGGAGGCGCGCGTCACCACCCGGTGGTCGTCGGCGTCTGTGCCCGGAGCCCCGAGCGATCCGCTGCCCACCGATCCCGACTGGGCCGGCGGGAGCCTCTACCGCGACGACCGGGAGCTGCAGGTCGACGCCCCGCCCGAGGCGCTGTGGCGGGTCGTCGAGGGCATCGGCGGTGAGAACGGCTGGTACTCCTTCCCGCTGGCGTGGGCGGTACGGGGCCTGCTGGACCGGCTGGTGGGCGGGGTCGGACTGCGCCGGGGGCGCCGGGACGCGGCACGGCTGCGGGTCGGCGACTCGCTGGACTTCTGGCGGGTGGAGGCGATCGAGCCCGGCCGGCTGCTGCGGCTGCGGGCCGAGATGCGGCTGCCGGGCCTTGCCTGGCTGGAGATGGGAGTCACGACCGGCGAGGACGGCGGCACCCGCTACCGGCAGCGTGCCCTGTTCCATCCGCACGGTCTGCTCGGCCATGCCTACTGGTGGAGCGTCTCGCCCTTCCACGCGGTCGTCTTCGGCGGCATGGCCCGCAACATCGCCCGGGCCGCGGCGGGTTCGGCGGCCCGCGATCCGAAGCACCTCCCGGTCCCCTGACCTTCCGGCTCCCTTCCGCACCCCCGGAGTACGCACCATGAGCATCTCGGTCGTCCTGTTCACCTGCGACCTACGCCTGCACGACCATCCGCCCCTCACGGCGGCGCTCGACGGCACCGAGCGGGTCGTCCCGCTGTTCGTGCGGGACCGGGCCGTCGACGCCGCCGGGTTCGCCGCGCCCAACCGGCTGGCGTTCCTCGCCGACTGTCTGCGCGACCTCGACGCCGGTCTGCGCGAGCGCGGCGGCCGGCTGGTGGTGCGCTCCGGCGACCTCGTCGACCAGGTGCGCAAGGTCGCCGCCGAGGCGGACGCCGACGAGGTGCACATGGCGTCCGACGTCAGCGCGCACGCCCACCGGCGGGAGGAGCGGCTGCGCCGGGTCCTGGAGGCGGAGGGCGTGCGGCTGCACGTCCACGACACGGTGACCACGGCCGTCGCCCCCGGCGTGGTGGTCCCGGCCGTCTCGGACCACTTCGCCGTCTTCACGCCCTACTTCCGGCGCTGGTCCCAGGAGCGGCTGCGGGACCCGCTCACCGCCCCGCGGACCGTGCGGGTCCCCGACGGCGTGGCATCCGAGCCGCTGCCGTCCCGTGCCGGCCTGACCGGGCTCTCGGAAGGCCTCGCCGAGGGCGGTGAGACGCAGGGCCGCAAGCAGCTCGCCACCTGGCTGCGGGTCGGGCTCGCCGGGTACGAGGACCGTCACGACGACCTGGCCGGCGACGCGACCTCCCGGCTCTCCCCGCACCTCCACTTCGGCACCCTCTCCCCCGTGGAGCTCGTCCACCGGGCGCGCCGGGCGGGCGGTCCGGGCGCGGAAGCCTTCGTACGGCAGCTCGCCTGGCGCGACTTCCACCGGCAGGTGCTCGCGGCCCGCCCTGCCGTGGCCGCCGCCGATTACCGCACACAGCACGACAGTTGGCGCTCCGAGCGGACCGCCGCGGACGACATCGCGGCGTGGAAGGAGGGCCGCACCGGCTACCCGGTCGTCGACGCCGCGATGCGCCAGCTGCGGCACGAAGGGTGGATGCACAACCGCGGCCGCCTGCTGACCGCGAGCTTCCTCACCAAGACGCTGTACGTGGACTGGCGGATCGGTGCCCGGCACTTCCTTGACCTGCTGGTGGACGGGGACCTCGCCAACAACCAGCTCAACTGGCAGTGGATGGCGGGGACGGGCACCGACACCCGCCCCAACCGGGTCCTCAACCCGGTCGCCCAGGCCAAGCGGTACGACCCGGACGGCGCGTACGTCCGCCGCTGGGTGCCCGAACTTGCCGCGCTGGAGGGGCCGTTGGTGCACGAGCCGTGGAAACTGCGAGGTCTGGACCGCGCCGCGCCGGACTACCCGGATCCGATCGTGGACCTGTCCGAGGGACTGGCCCGCTTCAAGCGGGCGCGCGGCCGAGGCTGAGGCCGACGGGGCGCCGGAGACGGCCGGGACGCCACTGAGGTCAGCCGGATATCGGAGGCGCTTCAGCCGTGTACAGGCGGGCCAGGGCGTCCAGGGCGTCCTCGAAGGCCGTCGGCCGCAGCATTCCGGGGGCGGAGCGGCCGAGCCAGCCGGACCCGCCCAGCATCACCACGGGCCTTCTGCGGGCGCCCTTCACCCCCCACTGGGCGTCGGCGATGTGCCGGGCCAGCGGCAGGCTCGCCGTGGAGCGGGCCTGCGCCCACAGGACGACGGCCGCGGGGCCGAGCCGGTCCACCGCGGCGGTCAGCGCCTCCGCGGGTACGGCGGCCCCCAACATCCTGGTGGGCACGCCCAGTTCGCCCAGGCCGGCGTTGAGCGCCTCCAGCGCCAGTGTGTGCTGCTCACCGGGGACGCAGGCCAGCACGACCGGCCCGGGGCCGAGCGGGTCGCCCTGTCGGGCCGGGGGGCGGGTGCGGCGGCGCAGCGCGGTGGACATGTGCCAGGACAGCAGGTGCTCGACCTCGACGTAACGGTCTCCGGACGAGGCCCACTTGCGGCCCACCGCGTGCAGCGTGGGCACCATCACCTCCTGCCAGGCGACGGCGAGGCCGTGGGTCTCGACCGCCGCGGTCAACTGCTCCTCCACGGCGGGCGCGTCGAGGCGTACGGCTGCGCGGGCGAGACCACGGCACTCCTGGCGCACATCGCCCAGGGGGAGCGGGCCGGCCGCCCGGGACCGTGCGCCGGCCGCGGGATCCGGTGTCCTCGGCACGCCCGCGCCGCCGCCCTGCTCCTTGGCCGCGCGGGCCGCCTCGGCGGGCGGCACACCCGCGGCGGTGAGCCGGCACATCGCCTCCAGCACGGCGACGTCCCGCGGGGTCCAGCGGCGGTGCCGGCCGTCGGTGCGGACGGCGGGGCCGATGCCGTAGCGGCGGTCCCAGGAGCGCAGCGTGGTGGGCGACACCCCCAGCCGCCGGGCCAGGGCACCTGTGGTGAGGCTGGTCCCACTCATGGAGCGACTATACGACGCAGAACCGACGCAAGTCTCTGACCTTGCTCAGCCACCGCACCAGCCGCGGTCGGGTCGACTGTACTGTGCCGTGTCCCCCTGGATACTCCACTACACGACGAGCCGGCCCGCCCTCGTGACCCACAACCTCGTCGTGGGCGGTCGGTATCTGGATGATCATCGCTCCCTGGGTCGTCGGCGACAGCTCCGACGCCGGTGTGGCGCTGAACAACATCATCATCGGCGCCCTCGCGGTGCTCCTGGGGCTGATGTGCACCGTCACGGCGGCTAAGAGCGCCCCCAGGCCGTAGCGGCTCCCTCGGCACAGGAGACGCCAGGGCCGGTCCCGACGGCACTCACCCCAGGAAGGCGCCGAGTTCACGCCGGTGACCCGCCACCCACTCCTTCGCGGCCCGCACCTCGTCCACGGCTCCCTGCTCGCGCAGCCGGACCATGGCCCGCTCGCCCCGGAGCGCGCCCGCCTCGATCCCCCGCAGGCACCGGTCCTGCCACCACAGCACCGTGTCCAACAACCCGTCCCGCCGGTCGAGGCCGTAGGCATCACAGATCAGCCGGATACGGCGGGCGGTCTCCCCTACGTCCGCCACGTCCGGCCCCAGGTCGAGGTACTGCCAGCACACGTGGGCGAGGTCGTGCATTCGCTCGCCCGGAGCGGCCAGGTCCCAGTCGATGAACGCGGTGGGCCGCCCGGCGGCGTACACGGTGTTCTTCGGTGCGAGGTCGTTGTGGCAGACGACGTCCCGGTCCCCGGCGAGCGCTGTTCCGTGGGTCAGGTCATGGAAGACGCGGACGAGTCGGGCAACCTCCGTGAGGGCCTCGTCGGTTCGGACCGCGGCGCGCTCGCGCGGGCTCACGGCGGCCCGCCCCTCGATATGACCGAAGGTCTCCCTGCCGAGTTCGTCGACGCCGAGGAACCGCGGCGCCCCCGGCCAGCCCGCCCTCTCGAACAGGGCGAGCAACTCCCGCACGAAGCCGGACCGTTCGGACGGCGGGCGCCGCACGGTGTCTCCGACCCGGACGACCCGGTTGACCGCGCCGCCGCCGAGCACCGACTCCTCCATCTCCGACCGCCTCCCCGGGCATCGCACCCCTGCGGTGTGCCTTCGAAGGTTACGGCGTCCAGTGTCGCGCCGCGGGACGGAAGGGACGAACGGGTCGCTGCTCGACGACGGGCGCACGGTGATCGACATCGCGGCCGAGGTGCCGGCCGCCACCGGGTGGGTCCCGGCCGGGATCAGCTGACGTTCAGTGCCGTGTCGTCGATGACGAACGACGTCTGGAGCGTGGAGCCCTCCGTGCCGGTGAACTTGAGAGTGACGGTCTGGCCCGCGTAGGCCGCCAGGTTGAAACTGCGCTGGGTGTAGCCGGAGGCCGCGTTGAGGTTCGAGTACGTGGCCAGGGTGCTCAGTACCGTGCCCGAGCTGTTGAGGACCTGCACCTTGAGGGTGTCGTAGGCGGTGCTGGTGGAGGTCTCGGCGGTGTCGACGTGCAGGTAGAAGCTGAGCGTGGCCGTGGTGCACGCGGAGGGGACGGTCACCGACTGGGACAGGGTGTCGGTGCGCGCGGAGCCGTAGCCGTCGAGCCAGGCGTAGTAGGAGCCGGTGCGGGCGGACTCGCTGCCGGAGTTGGTGATCACACCGCTGCTCGCGGCCCAGGTCGAACTGCCCGACTCGAAGCCGTTGTTGCCCAGGAGCTGCGCCGACGTGCAGGTGGAACCGCCGCCGCCGTCCCCGCCGCCGCTGCCGCTTCCGCCGGACAGCCACTCGGTGGCGTTGAGGGCGAGGGCCGCGTTGGTGGCGCCGGAGTCGTTCCAGCCGTCGTAGAGGGTGTTGCCGGACTGGCCGGTGCCGTCGTCGATGGGTGAGCTGTCGCCCCAGAAGGCGACGCGTCCGCTGCCGAAGGTGCTCGTCGCGAAGAAGGCGCCGGTGTTGCCGGAGTAACCGGTGCGGTAGAGCAGGCCCTTGACGTTCGCGTTGTCGGCGGGCTTGAGGGTGGCCGTGGTGCCGCTGGCGATGAGGCTCTTGGTGACCGTGCCGAAGGAGCCGTGCAGGACGGGGTTGCTGCTGTCGCTGATGGCCGACGGGTAGTCGGAGCTGATGCTCAGGGAGTCGATGGAGAAGCCGAACGGGTCGGTGGAGTCGACGCTGTTGTTGCTCATCAGGTCGTTGAGGATCTCGAGCGCGTCCTCCCCGTCGTTGTTCCGGTCGGCGCCGGTGTGGTCGGAGATCATGAAGAGGCCGCCGCCGTTCTTCACGAAGGTCATGATCGCCGTCTTCTCGGCGGTCGTGAACAGCGTGTTGGGTTCGGGCAGGACCAGGGTGTCGAAGTTCGAGAGGTCGGTGGCGGAGGAGCCGCCGTAGGTGAGGGCGCTCGTCGCGGTCTTGAGGCTGTAGTCGCCGGTCTTCTGCAGGGCGACGCCCCAGGAGGAGAGGGCGCCGGTCCAGTCGGTCTCGGCGGACGGCGAGGAGTCCTGTCCGAGGGGGTCGGGCTGGCTGGTGGAGACGATCCAGTCCGCGTTTCCGGCTGTCTCGGCGTGGGCGTTGTCGAAGAGGATCCGGTGCGGGGTGGCAGCGGCGGCGGGGGTCGCGGTGGCCTGTACGGCCACACCTGCGGCGAGGAGGGTGACTCCGGCGAGGACCGCGCCGAGTCTGTGGCGGGGAAGGGTGAGTCCGGGCATCCGGCATACCTCCGTGAGGAGTTGGGGAAGGGCGATGCGGGACGGGAACTACGCGCATAGACACACGATCAATTTGGACCGTACATGACATCCAAGGGCCTGCACAGAACCGTCCGGCCCTCCCGACGAGGATTGACCCGGTGTTGACCGACGGTTGGGACACAGCCTGACTGCCGACGCCTCCGGCGGGCATCCGGAGTGCATCGTTGCTCATCGGAAAAGGGGCGGAGATGGAAGTCAGCGGCATCATCAGTGCCATCGTGATCGGCATCGTCATCGGTGTCCTGGGCCGGCTCGTGGTGCCGGGCCGTCAGCGCATCGGAATCCTGTTGACCATCCTGGTCGGCATCGTGGCCGCGCTGATCGGCTCGGCGATCGCCGCGGCCTTCGGGGTGGCCGACACCAACGGCGTCGACTGGGTCGAGTGGCTCATCCAGATCGCCCTCGCCGCGCTCGGAGTGGCGGCGCTGGACCGGTCGAAGGCGCGCCGCTGACGGCCTCACGGGCAGAGCGCCCCCAGCACGTGCCAGAGTGCGGCGCGCCGGAGCCTCCGGCGCGCCGCCGTGCGTGTGGGTCCCACGGCGGCAAATCCCGTTGCGGACGCCGGAGCCCGACGGCAGGCTTCAAGCGCCCGCCGCCCCTCCTCCGTGACGGAGACCCGCTTGTCCTTCGACATCACCCCGCTCGCCGATCCCCGGCCCGCCGCCTCCAGCCGCCGGCTGGCCTGGCTGGCCGCCGGGGAGGACGGTGTGCCGCTCGGATCCGCCTTCCTGCGGCTGTTCACGAAGCAGGGCCAGGAGCACCTCGCCGAACTGCAGCTCGCGGTGCACGGCGCCGAGCGGCGGCAGGGCATCGGAACCCGGCTTCTGCAGGCCGCAGTGGAAGCGGCGAAGGCGGAGCGGCGACGGTCGGTGATCGCCCAGGCCGTACAGGGCTCCCCCGCCGATCTGTTCCTGGCCGCACGGGGCTTCCGGCAGGTCCTGGCGCTCACGTACGCTCGGCTCACGCTGGCCGACGTCGACCGTGCCACCATCGACGCACTCCTCCAACTGCCCTACCCCGGCTACCGGTTGACCGAGTGGGAGGGCACCGTGCCCGACGCGCTGGCGCGCTCGTTCGCCGACTCGCGGCGGGCGATGGACGACATGCCGATGGAGGGCACCGACTTCGGCAGGGTCGTCTGGGACGTGGAGCGCGTGGTCGCGGCCGCGGAGGCCGTCGCGCGGCGCGGCGAGCTGCTGCACACCGTCGCCGTCGTGGACGCGGCGGACGGCGGCGTGGTCGGGTTCTCCGAACTGGTCGTGCCCGGCGACGGGTTGGGCGACGGTCAGCACTACGGCACCGCCGTGCTCCCCGAACACCGTGGGCGTGGCCTCGCTCGCTGGATGAAGGCCGCGGCGATCCGTCACGCCCTGGAACGGCACCCGACGCTGTCCGGGCTGTGCACCGACACCGCGGACAGCAACAAGCCGATGCTCGCCGTCAACGACTCCCTCGGATACCTGCCGACGCACCGGGCCGTGGAGTGCCGGCTCGACCTGTGATCACCGGATCGTGGCGGCCCGCAGTGCGGCCAGGCCCTCGCGGCCGGAGGGGTACACCGGCGTCCACCCCAGTTCCCGCTCGGCCTTGCGCGCCGAGACCCGCATGTTCGTCGAGAACATGGTGTGCGCGTACGCCATCGGCCTGGTCAGCCACCGGGGCACGGACATCGGCTTCGGCAGCCCGAACTCCTCGGCCACGCACAGCAGATGGGCACGGAAGCCCATCGGCGTGCGGTCCGCGATGTTGTACGCCTGCCCGGGGCGCCCGTGTTCGACCGCGGCGGCCACCGCCCGGGCGGCGTCGGTGAGTTCCACCCAGGGCAGGACCCGGCCGTGGTCGGCGGGGGCGGGCAGGCTGCGCCTGCGCAGCAGGGGCAGGAGGGCTTCGGTGCCGCCGGGGCCGTAGAAGAGGCCGAAGCGGAGTGCGATGCCCTCCAGCCCGGCCGCCCCGAAGGTGAGTTCCTCCTTGGTGCGCATGCCGGCGAGGTGCCGCTCCAGCTCCGGGTCGGTGCCGCGCGGGCCGAAGTCGTCGTCCTCGGTGATCGGACGGTCGCCGAAGTCGCCGTAGCCGTATCCGAAGACCATCGACTCGGTGACGAAGCGGCGTGCTCCGGTGGCCCGTGCCGCCTCGATCAGGTGGGCGGTGCCCTCGATGCGCAGGGCGTCGGTGGCGTACATGTCGCGGTGGCGCACGGGCGGCTTGCGCAGGGCGGTCGCCGCGTGGACGACCGTGTCGAAGTGCTGTCCGTCCACGGCACGCAGCAGGGCGTCACGGTCCATGAGGTCGGCGCGGACGGCATTGCCCTCACCCCGGCCGAGTCCGGTGACCTTGTGGCCCGCGTCGGTCAGGGCCCCGGCGATGTGGCGGCCGAGGACACCGCTCGCGCCGGCGAGGAGGATGCTCCGGTTCTGGTTCGTCGTCATACCGGTGCGACGGATCAAACGGCCCCGGGCGTGACATCCCGGCCGCCGCCGGGCACTACGGCCGGTACACGTGCGGCTGCGTGATCGTCAGCGGCTTGAACCCGAGGCGTTCGAGGATGGGGCGGCTCGTGGCCAGCGCGTCGACCTGGAGGTAGCGGTAGCCACGCTCCACGGCGGCGCGGGCGCGGTGGGCGACCAGGGCGCGGTAGATGCCGCGGCCACGCCAGCCCTCGACGGTGCCGCCGCCCCACAGGCCGGCGAAACGGGTGCCGGGCACCAGCTCCATGCGGGCCGCGCTGACCGGCTCGTCACCGGCGAGCGCGACGGTCGCGACCACGGTGTCGGGGTCGTCCCGGAGCCGGGCCAGCAGCTGGTGCCGCAGCCGGGAGCTGTCGGTGCCGAAGGCCTTCTCGTGCACGTCCGCCACGAGGTCGACGCCCGCCCGGTCGGTGACCGGGAGGAAGCGGATCCCCTCGGGCGGTTCGGCGTCCAGGACGAGGTCGGCGACCTCGGCGATCATCAGCGTCTCCTCGGGCTCGGGGGTGAACCCGGCCGCTCTGAGCCGCTCACCCAGGTCGACGGGCAGGTCGTGCCCGTACAGCTTCCACTCGAACTCCAGGCCGAGCCCCGTGTAGTACGCGATCTGCTCGGCGATCGCCCTGTCGGCACTCGCCTCGTCCAGGTCGGACCAGACCACGCCGTTCCAGCCGTGCTCGGCGGCGACCTGGCGGACCACCCTGCCGACCCGCTCCACACGTGCGCCGGGGCCGTCCGGCTGGGCGCCTTCGCGCATGTTCCGGTCGAAGAGGGCGAGTACCGCAACATGATCCATGTGCCCACTTCATCACCCGGAGGCCCCCGCGGCAATGGCGTTTACGGCCGCCCGTCCGCCGCGCGCACCGACGCCAGGTAGCCGCTGAGCCGGTCGCGGTTGCGGGCCAGGCAGTCGATCCGGGCCTGGATGCGGTCGACGTGGGCCTCCAGGAGGGCGGCCGTCTCGGGCGTCAGGTGTTCGGGCGGCAGCAGGATCTCCTCCGGCCCCGACAGATACGGCAGGATCGTACGGATCATCTCCGTGGTCAGGCCCGAGTCCAGCAGCCCGCGGATCTGCTGGACGTCCCGGACCGCCGCCTCACCGAAGGCGCGGTAGCCGTTGTCGGCCCGCTCGGGGTGGAGCAGGTCCTGTTCCTCGTAGTAACGCAGCAGCCTGGTGGGGACTCCCGTACGGCGGGACAGCTCACCGATCCTCATGACGCTCCCGGGTCGCCCTTGCCTTCACACTGATGTGAAGGTCCGAGCATGGTCGCATGTCCACCATCTCCCCGGCCAAGGGCACGGCCCCGCCCGCGCCCGCCCCGCTGCCGTGGTCCGGGCTCCTCGCCCTGTCCACGGCCGCCTTCACCGCGGTGCTGACCGAGCTGCTGCCCGCGGGACTGCTGCCCCGCATGGCCCCGGCTCTGGGTGTCCCGGAGGCCCGGATCGGCTTCCTCGTCACCGGGTACGCGGCCGCGTCCTTCGCCGCCGCGATCCCACTCACCGCCCTGCTGCGCGGGCTGCCTCGCCGACGGGTGCTCGTCGGGGCGCTGCTCTGCTTCGCGGTGAGCAACGCGGCCGTGGCGCTGTCCTCGTCGTACCCCCTGACGTTCGCCGCCCGGCTGGTGGCCGGGTGCGCGGGCGGAACACTGTGGGCGATGCTCGCCGGGTACGCGGCACGGATGGTGCCGGCCGCGCGGCGTGGCCGGGCCATCGCGATCGTGCTCGCCGGGATCACTCTCGCCCTGTCCCTGGGCGTCCCGGCCGGCACGGCGCTGGCCGGGGCGGTGGGCTGGCGCACGGCGTTCGGGCTGCTGTCCGGGCTCGCGGTGCTGCTGGTGGGCTGGGTGCGGTGGCGGGTGCCCGGCTTCCCCGGCGAGGCGCGGCACGCGCGCGTGCCGCTCGTCCGGGTCGCCGCGCTGCCGGGCGTCCCGGCCGTCCTGTCCGTCACGCTGTTCCTCCTGGTGGGGCACCAGGTGATGTACACGTACGTCGCCCCGTTCGCGGCGCACGCCGGCTTCGGCCGTACGGGAGTGGTCCTGCTGGTGTTCGGGGCGGCGACGGTGGCGGGCATCTGGCTCACCGGGCTGCTGGTGGACCGCCATCCGCGGCCGACCCTTCTCGGGGCGCTGGGGCTGTGCGCGGCCGTGATGCTCGTGCTGGGGCTCGCCGCCGGGGTGCCGGGTGTGCTGCTGGTCTCGGTCGCCGCGTGGGGCGTCGCCTTCGGGGGCGCTCCGACGCTGATCCAGACGGCGCTGGTCGACGCCTCGGGCCCGGAGCGCGCGGACGCGGCCACGTCGTTGCAGACCACGGTGTACAACGCCGGGATCGCGGCGGGTTCACTGACCGGCGGAATGGTCTTGGAGGGCCTGGGTGCGGGCGCCCTGCCCTGGACGGCTCTACCGCTGGTGCTGGTCGCGCTCGGGGTGGTCGCCGTGGGCCGGCGAAACGCGTTTCCGCCGAAGCGGCGATGATCCCAGGCTCGTGTCATGGTCGTGAAGGACACAGAACTGCCGTATCTGCGCCGCCGCGTGGATCTGGCCGCCGAGGCGCTGGAGGCCGGGGCCGAACCGTTCGGATCGGTCCTGGTGAGCGCCGCCGGTGAGATCCTCGCCGAAGACCACAACCGCGTGGCCTCCGGGTGACCGCACCCGGCACCCCGAGTTCGAGCTGGCCCGCTGGTCGGCGGCGCACCTGACCCCCGGGGAGCGGGCCGCGGCCACCGTGTACACCTCCGGCGAGCACTGTCCGATGTGCGCCGCCGCGCACGCCCGGGTCGGCCTCGGACGCATCGTGTACGTCGCCTGGTCCGCACAACTCGCCGAGTGGCTGGACGAGTTGGGCGTGCCGGCGCCACCGGTGCGGACCCTGCCGGTCAACGACGTGGCCCCTCAGGTGGTCGTGGAGGGCCCGGTGCCCGAGCTGACGGAGCGTGTACAACTCCTGCACCGCCGGTTCCACCAGGGCTGACGCAGCGAGCCCAGCGAATGCTTGTCGAACTTCTGGCACACCAGGCCCATGGGCATCACGCCGGCGGGCCAGGGCGCATTCCGTGATCCCTCTCGTCCGGAGGCGGTCCGCCGGAGGGCCGCTTATCGTGATCGGAGGGCGCCGATGGGCGTCCTTGGAGGCATGGATGCTCGCCAAGGTGACGAGGCGGCGATGCGCTCTGTCCGGAGCCGTGGGGCTGGTCCTGCTCGGCGCCGGACTGCCGGCCGTGGCCGCGGACGGCTCCGGACCGGACCTGTCGCCCTTCTACCGCCAGAAGATCAAGTGGTCGAAGTGCGTGGGCATGGAGACCCCCGACGACCTGCAGTGCGGAAAGGTCACTGTTCCCCTCGACTACGCGAAGCCCCGCGCGGGCACCCTCGACCTGGCACTCGCCCGCTACCGGTCCACGGCCGAGCACAAGCGGGGTTCGGTGCTGCTGAACTTCGGTGGCCCCGGCGGCGCCGGCGTGCCCGGACTCGCGGCCGGCGGAGACGACTTCATGGGCCTCACGGACGAGTACGACGTGGTGTCCTTCGATCCGCGCGGCGTGGGCAGGTCCTCGCCGGTCAGCTGCGGCGCGGGCACCGACGAGGCGCTGGCGGCCACCAACGACGAGACGGCCGTCGCCCAGGATCCGCGGACCGTGCTCGGGCGGTTGCGGAAGGCGGCCGCCCAGTGCGCCGAGCACTCCGGACCGGTGCTCCGCCACATCGGCACGGTGAACGCCTCCCGCGACCTGGACATCATGCGCCAGGCCGTTGGTGACAAGAAGCTCAACTACCTCGGCTTCTCCTACGGAAGCCGGCTCGGGGCGGTGTACGCGGCCCAGTTCCCGGACAAGGTGGGCCGGCTGGTGCTGGACGGTGTGGACACCCTCACCGAGCCGCTGTCCGAGCAGGGTGTGGCGGGCGCCGCCGGGCAGCAGACGGCGCTGGAGGACTTCGTCGACTGGTGCGTCAAGGACATCGGCTGTCCGTTCGGCACCGACGCGCGCGGCGCCCGGGAGCAGGTCGTACGACTGGTGGCGTCACTGGACGAGGACCCGGTGCCGACGGATTTCGGCCCCGCCTTCACCGGCCAGGACCTCGTGGGCGCCATCAGCCAGGCCCTCTACAGCGAGGACCTGTGGCCCTCACTGGAGCGGGCGCTCGCCGAACTGGTCGAGGACGGCGACACCACCGGAGTGCTCGCCTTCGCGGGCGGCGGCTCCGGTTTCCTCACCCGCGCCCGGCCGCCCTCCGACGACCCGACCCACAGCCCCCTCTCCGACGTGGAGGACGTACCGCTCGACAATCTTCCGGCGGCGCTGATGGCGGTCAACTGCGCGGACGATCCCGACCGCCCCGGCGCCGACCGGATCACCAAGGATCTGATCCGGCTGCGTGCCGCCTACGAGAAGGCGTCCCCGGTCTTCGGCCGCTACCGGCTCACCGAGTACCTCCTGTGCTACGGCCGCCCGAAGGGCACCGACTTCATCCGCGAGAAGGTGCATGACGTCGGCACGCCGAAGATGCTGCTCGTCGGCACCCGCGGCGACCCGGCGACGCCGTACCGCTGGGCCGTGGAGACCGCGAAGCGCCTCGGCGACTCGGCCGTGGTCCTCGACAACAAGGGCGAAGGCCACACCGGTTACGGCTCCTCCAAGTGCGTGCACCGCAAGGTCGACGACTTCCTGCTGTACGGCAGCCTGCCGCCGAACGGCAGCTCGTGCGGGGCCGAACGCGACGGCTGAGGCGAACAGGAGACCGGGGGTCCGCCTCAGGACTCCCAGTACGCGAGCCGGTGCATGGCCGTCGCCGCCCCGGTGAAGCCTTCGTCGCCCAGCACCTCGCGCAGTTCCGCGTTGAAGCGGTCGATCTCCGGCTGGGCGGCGCGCAGTGCCTCGGTCCCTGTGCCGGTCAACTCCAGTACGACGGCCCGGTGTTCGCTCGGGTGCGCTTCCTTGGCCACGAGACCCGCCGCCGTCAGCCGTCCGACCAACCCGGTCACCGCCGACTCGCGCAGTCCGAGCGTGCGGGCGAGCCCCTGCTGGGTGATGCCCGGCTCGTCGTGCACGGCGAACAGGGCGCCCAGCTGGGCCGTGGTGACCCCCGCGGCGGCCAGGCAGCGCCGGTCGGCGGCGGTGCGCAGGCGGTGTGCGGCCCGCTGGAGCAGGAAGTAGAGACGCTGGTCGTCGGGGTCGGACATGGGCCGATGTTGACAGACGCGCCCGGTCCGCGCCAGTCTCACTTCACTAGCGAAGTGAGGAGTGGGCATGCATCGGACCCTGGACTTGGAGCTCGCCCGGAAGGTTCTGGCGGCACAGCCCTTCAGCAGGCTGGTCGGCGCCCGGCTGACGGCCTTCGAGGAGGGCGAGGCGACCCTCGAGTTCGACATCCGCGGCGACCTGCTCCAGCAGCACGGCACCCTGCACGGCGGAGTGCTCGGCTACGCGGCGGACAACGCGCTCACGTTCGCGGCGGGTTCGGTGGCCGGCTCGGCGGTGACCACCGCCGGTTTCTCCATCGACTTCCTGCGGCCTGCCCGCGGCGAGCTGCTGCGCGCCCGCGCCCGGGTCGTACGGGCCGGCCGTACCCGCGTGGTGTGCCGCTGCGACCTGAGCACCGTGGACGCCGGCGGCGCCGAGACCCTGTGCGCGGTGGCGCAGGGCTCGATCGCCGTCCTCGCACCGCTCACGGCGTGAGCCGTCGGGTGCCGACGCCATATCAGCGAAATGCCCTGTACGCGCGATCAAGTTGCCCCGAATGCCTGATCGGCCGATCAGTCCTATGGTGCTGTTATGGAGCACGCACTCAGCCCTGCGACCCTCTCCGAACTGCGCCGTCCGCGCGCCTATCCGGCGGTGTCCGTGCTGACGCCGACCCACCGCCGTGAACCCGAGAAGGCCCAGGATCCGGTCCGGCTGCGCAATGTGGTGGCCGAGGCCAAGAAGCAGCTGGAGGCCGATCCGGCGGTCCCCCGATTGCGGCGCATCGACGTCTCCCGGCAGCTCGACCAGGCCCTCGCCGAGATCGATCTGGCGCATACCGAGGACGGACTGGTGATCTTCGCCGCGCCGGGTGAGCACCAGGTGTGGTCCCTGGCTCGTGCCGTGCCGGAGCGAGTGGTGCTCTCGGACACCTTCCTGACCCGCAACCTCGTCTCCGCTCAGGCCTCCGAGCGGCCGTTCTGGGTGCTGTCGGTCTCCGCCGACCGCGCCACACTGTGGAACGGCGGTGTCGACCGGGTCGCCGAGCATCGCGCCGGCGGCTTCCCGCTGACCCGGACCCGCGAGAACTTCGACGCCGAGCGCCTGGAGCGGATCGGTGACCTGCCGAGCACCTACCGGGACGAGGACACGCGGCACTTCCTGCGGGACGCCGACTCGGCGATGACCAAGGTGCTGCGCGAGGACCCGCGCCCGCTGTACATCACCGGCGAGACCGCGGCGCTGTCCGCCCTGCACGAGGTCGGCGTCGTCACCAGGGACGCGGTGCACGTCCCGCACGGCGGGCTCGCGCACGGCACCCCGGTGGCGGTGTGGCAGGCGGTCCGGCCGCAGGTCGCCGCGGACGCCCGCAAGAGCACCGACGCGGTGACCCGCGAGCTCGAATCGGCGCGCGGGCGGCGGGCGTTCGCGGCCGGCGTCGACGAGATCTGGCAGAGCGCCCGGGAGGGCCGACTGCGGCTGCTGGCCGTCGAGGAGAACTACCGGGTGACGGTCCGCGACGAGGGCGGCGATCATCTGGTCCCGGCCGAGAGCGGTGACCTCGACGCCCGCGAGGACATCGTGGACGAGATCGTCGAACAGTGCCTGGACACCGGCGCCGACGTCCGCTTCGTACCGGACGGCACACTGGGCGGCGCCGACGGCATCGCGGGTGTGCTGCGGTTCTGACGCAGGGCTCACACGGTCCCGAAGAGTTCGCCGAGCCCCCGCTCGACGGCCTGGTCGAGGTCCTCCTGCCCGGCGCCGACCACCGCGTAGGTCCGCAGCAGGAAGCCGCGCAGGGCGGGCGTCGGGAACTGGAGGAGGGCGAGGCCGTACGGCGAGTGGAACTCCACGACCGTGGTGTCCCGGCCGCACGGCCAGATGTGCACGTCCCCGGCGCCGGCCGGTCCGCTCAGCCCCTCCTCCAGCAGGGCACGGGCGAAGGTCCAGGTCACCCCCTGCCCGTCCAGGGAGACCTCGGGCGGGAAGTCGACGCACACCGCCAGCGGATCGGTGGAGCCGTAGCGCAGGGTGGCGGGGACGGGCAGTTCCTGGTTCTCCGCGGTGATCAGGCGGGCGGGAGCGGGCTGCTGGAAGGTCGTGTCCATGTTCTTAGGAGCACGCAGACCCCCTTTGCATTACGCCTGAACGAGGTGAAATTATGTGACCTGCATCACATGCATTCCATCCGATCAACCTATGTCACACTCCTTGGAACACAAGACCGTCGAACACACAAATGAACGCCCGGCCCACCACCCCGGCGCCCCGTCAAGTCACGTACGCCATCTACGACTTGAGGCAGGGAACGGCGTAGACAACCCGCCCGGAACGACCGCTCCGTGAAGACTGTGGCATATGCCAGAAGCACCACCGGATCGTGTGTTGCCAAATCTCTTACAGCGCGTCGCGGCCTGTGCAACAGTCGTAACGGTCCTTCCGTCCCGCCTTGGTCGAACCGTCCCCGCATCGGAGTGCGTCATGCCGTCCCACCTCTCCGCGGACCGCCCCGCCGCCCAGCCCCCAGGACGCGGCTCGGTCGACGCGCTCATATCGCAGGCGCGGCGGCTCAAGGGTGACGTGGACGCCGTACGACGGGACGCGCCGAGCGACGATTCGGACCCCGAGGAGCGCTGGCAGCGCGCGCTGTACGACCTCGCACTGCACCAACTCAACGACCTCGACGAGCACTTGGCACAACTGCGGGACGGCCCGCCGCCCGTGCCGTCGGCACCCGCGGCACAGTCCGCAGCGCGAACCGCGCCGCCCGCTCCCCGGCGCGGCTCGTTGCTCAGCCGGGTCGGCAGCGCGGAGTGGAACCTGCTGACGGACGAGGCCAGTTGGTCCGGAGAGCTGTACGAGATCCTGGGCCGCGACCGCACAGCTCCCCCGCTCACCCTCGATGAACTCCCTTCCCTGGTGCTCGACGAGGACCGGCCCAAGCTGACGGTCATGGTCACGGACTGTCTGGTCGACGCCCAACGCATAGACGGCGAGTTCCGTGTCGTGCGCCCGGACGGCGAGGTGCGCACCGTCCACATGATGGGCGAGCCCGTGCTCGGCGCCGACGGCAGCACCGCCTCGATGTGGGCGGTGCTGCGGGACGTCAGCGAACTGCGCCGCAGTGAACGGGCGGTGAGCGAGACCCGTGACTCGTTACAACGCCACCGGCAGCGCGCGCAGACCGAACACCGGCTCGCGGTCGAGCTGCAGGAGGCCGTGCTGCCGCCGTGGCGTGGCTCCCTGCGGCTCCCGCACCGGGGCACCGAGACCCTGGACCTGGCCGCCCACTATCTCCCCTCCTCGTCCAGCGCCCTGATCGGCGGCGACTGGTACGACGCGCTCGAACTGACCGACGGGGAAACGCTGTTGACCGTCGGCGACCTCACCGGGCACGGCGTCGCCGTGGCCTCCGGCATGGCGACCCTGCTCGGCGCCGTGCGCGGCATGGCGATGGCGGGCACCCAGCCCGGCCCGCTGATGTCCCTGCTCAACCAGTTGCTCGACGCCACCGTGCAGCCGGCCCTCGGCAGCGCGGTCTGCTGCCGCTACCGCCCCGCAACCCGCACCCTGGTCTGGGCACAGGCCGGGCACCCCGCCCCGCTGCTGTTCCGGGGCGGGACGGGGCGCAGGCTGGACTCCCCCGACGGCGTGCTCCTCGGCGCGACCTCCGGAGCCGTCTACGCGCAGGCCGAGGAGACCCTCGAACCGGGCGACCTGCTCCTGCTGCACACGGACGGACTGGTGCCCGGACGGGGCAACGCGGACGCCGTGAACCGACTCCTGGACCTCGCCCCCCGGTTCGGCGGGGCGCGCACCGCACAGGACGGAGTGCGGATGGTCATGGAGGAGTTCGGTGAGACCGAGCGCGAGGACGACGCCTGCGTGCTCATCGCCAAGGTGACTTCATAACAACCTCACGCCCGTGCGCTGTTGCCATCCCTTCCCTTCTGCTTCGGCAGCGCCAGCCTGATCTCCTCGCGCAGTTCGCTGATCTTCGGGTAGCTGGAGTACTCGGCGGTGAGCCGGTACATCTGACGCAGCCGGTCCCAGGTGCGGTGGGAGGAGTTGGAGCCCATGGAGACCAGCGCCAACCGCGCGTACCGGTCGGCCTGTTCGGGGTCGTCGGCGATGAAGCAGGCCGAGGCCATCGACAGGAAGTCGAAGATCTTCGACCGCTGACGTCCGTCGACCCGCAGGGCGAGCGCCTTCTCCGCGTAGTGCTGGGCGTGCGCGGCCGCACTGGGGTCGTGCTCGGCCAGGGTGCGGTAGGCCAGGGCCTGCATGCCGTACAGGTCCTCCTCCTTGAAGGTCTGCATCCAGCTCGGCGGTGGCACGTCGCTCTTGTCGGAGACGAAGAGGTCCTCCGCCTGTCCCAGGGTGCGGCGCATGGCCTGGCCCTTGCCCATGGATGCCTGTGCCCAGGCCTCGATGGTGTAGAGCATCGCCTTGGTGCGGGGCAGCACCTCTTCTCCGGAGCCGGACCGGGCGAGCTTCATCAGGTCGAGCGCGTCGTCGGGCCGGCCCAGGTGCACCATCTGACGGGCCGCGCGGGAGAGCGCCTCGCCGGCCCGGGGCCGGTCACCGCCCTCTCGCGCGGCATGGGCGGCGATGACGAAGTACTTCTGGGCGGTGGGTTCGAGGCCGACGTCGTGGGACATCCAGCCCGCGAGGACGGCCAGGTTGGCGGCGACGCCCCACAGACGCCGCTGGAGATGGTCGGGGTGCCGGTAGGCGAGCATGCCGCCCACCTCGTTGAGCTGGCCCACGACCGCCTTGCGCTGGAGGCCGCCGCCACGGGCCGCGTCCCAGGCCCGGAAGACTTCGACGGAGCGCTCCAGCTCCTCGATCTCCTGCGACCCGATGGGGGCGGCCTCGTAACGGTCGAACCCGGCGGGGTCGGCGTGCAGGGGGTCGTCGAACTGGGGGGCATCGGCGGTGAGGGCCGGATCGGTGTGCAGCCAGTCGTGCATGGCGCTGCTGAGTACGGATCCCGCGGTGAGCGCGGCACCCGCGCCCACCAAGCCGCGTCGGTTGAGCATGAGGTCCATTCCCGTGAATTCGGTGAGGACCGCGGCGGTTCGGTCGGGCGCCCACGGCATGCCGTCGGGATGTTCCGCGCTCCCGTCGCCCTGCCGTTTCCCCGTACGCCCGTGCCGGACCAGACCGAGGTCCTCAATGGTCACGACACGGCCGAGACGCTCGGTGAACAGAGCTGCCAGCACCCGTGGCACCGGATCGCGCGGGATCTCTCCCATGTCGATCCACCGCCGCACCCGCGAGGTGTCGGTCGAGAGCTGGGGATGGCCCATGGCCGCCGCCTGCCGGTTGACCAGCCTCGCGAGTTCACCCTTGGACCAGCCGGCCAGGCCGAACAGGTCCGAAAGTCGGGCGTTGGGTTGTCCGCTCACGTCAAGCCCCCAGGTTCTCGGCTGAGTTGACAGTAGCCCCGGGTCAGTTGCTCCGGGACTATTCGCCAGGGTTCGCCAGGGTGCGCCAGATGGTGTGCCACGGGGCATATGCGCTGAGGTAGGAACGCGCCACCCCGACCCGGACCGCACAGGGACATTCCCCAGGGTGCACCCGGTGGTCCGGATCGGGCGGCGCACTGCTTCTCCAGGCACAGCAGGCACACGAAGGGATCTGTCTCTCCCATGTACGCAGCATCGTCCTCCGTGTCCGCCCCGCCCAGGTCGCCGCATCTCCGCCCGGCGGGCGGTGGCCCCTACCTCGACCCCGCGCGGCCGACCGCCCCCGTACCGGGTACGGGCAGGGCACGGCGCGTTCCGGGGCTCGGCACCCAACCGCTCAGCGGGAGACTCGACTTGTCCGGCCCCCAGGGCGCCCAGCTGCGCACGGCGATCGCGTCGGTGCACCGGATCTGCCCGGAGTTCGCCCCGGTGCAGGTGCTGCGCCGCAGCGGGCGCTCCGTGCTCCTGGTCGGTACGACGGGACGCAGCACGGCCGTCGCCAAGTGTTTACTCGACCACTCCCCCGTATGGGCCGAGCGCATCCGGCACGAAATAGCCGCATACCGTTCGTTCGTCCGGCACCGGCCCCCGGTGCGCGTCCCGCGGCTGATCGCGGCGGACCCGGACAACTGCACCCTGGTCATCGAGCGGATGCCCGGCAGGGCGGCGGCGCTGCACCGGCATCCCGCGGAATCCCCGCCCCGCGCGGACATCAGGGCGGCGCTCGGCGCGGTCTGCCGGCTCAACGCCTGGCGTCCGCCCGCGGGCACCTTCGACGCCCCGCTCGACTACGCGGCCCGCATCTCCCGCTACCACGAACTGGGGCTGCTGACCGACCGCGACCTGGGCGACCTGCAGAAACTGCTGCACGGCATCGCGCACTCGGCGGGCCGGCAGGGCATGGGCCAGTTCTGCCACGGCGACGCACTGCTCCCGAACATCCTGCTCTCACCGGCCGGTCCAGTGCTGGTGGACTGGGAGCACGCGGGCTGGTATCTGCCGGGCTACGACCTGGCGACGCTGTGGTCGGTCCTCGGCGACGCCCCGGTGGCGCGTCGTCAGATCAGCCAGATCGCCCAGTCGGCGGGCCCTGCCTCGCGGGACGCGTTCCTGGTGAACCTGATGCTCGTGCTGACCCGTGAGATCCGTACCTACGAGACGGCCGTGCAGCGTTCGATGCACGACGCGACCCCGGCGGCACCGGGCCCCGCCCACCCGGGTGCCGCGCCGTCCGGCGAGGAACAGCGGCTGCTGCTGAGGCGGCTGCACGACGACTGCCAGCTGGCCCGTCGGGCCGTACGCGCGGCGGTCGGCACTCGCTGACGGGGACGACGGTCCGCGGTGCGCCCTGTGAAGCGGCGCGCTGCGGACCGTCGTATGTCCGGGGCGTCTTCGCGAGTGGCGGTCATTGGTGTACGCCACTGACGCCCCGCAGGCCCGCGGGGCCTGCGCCACGAAACTCCCGTGAACCCGGATTGACATGGGAAATTCCCTGCCTCTGGGCATGATTGACGGATCGTCGACAAGCCGGTAGCACTGACGCACGCCCGGCCCCGCTCGGCTCATCGCGCTCGATCGTCCCTGGAGGCTGCATTGCGAGGATCCGCCACCGACCCCAACAGAGCCACCCGGAGGGTGTTCGGCACGCTGGCCGGCACCGCCCTGCTGCTGCCCCTGCTCGGCGCGGCCCCGTCGTCGGCCGAGGACTCGGCGGCCGGCCTCCAGCGGGCCTTCGCCGCGGCGGCCGCCGAGTACCACGTGCCGCAGAGCGTCCTGCTGGGTGTCTCGTATCTCCAGTCCCGCTGGGACACGCACGCCGGCGCGCCGAGCGTGACCGGGGGCTACGGGCCGATGCACCTGACCGACGCCCACACCGCGCTCGCCACGGCGCCGCACCACAGCGAGGGCACCGAGGACGCGCGCGGCGACAGCGCCCGCGCCGCCCTGCTGCCCGCCACGAAGATCCCGGAGCCCGCCGAGCTCCCCGGCCGCCTCGAAACCCTGCCGAAGGCCGCTGAGCTGACCGGCCTGAGCGCCCAGGACCTGCGCACCGACCCCGCGGCGAACGTCGCCGGCGGTGCCGCGCTGCTGGCCGCCGCCCAGCAGGACCTGGGCGAACCGCCGAGCCAGGACCCGGCCGACTGGTACGGAGCGGTGGCCCGCTTCTCCGGCGCGGACGACAGCGCGACCGCGGCGGCGTACGCGAACGACGTCTTCGACGTGCTGCGCACCGGCGAGGAACGCATCACGGACGCCGGTCAGCGGGTCGCGCTGGCCGCCCGCCCGAAGCTCGCCCCGGACACCGCACAGCTGGCCCGGGCGGGCCTCAGGAAGCCCAGCGCGGGAAGCACCGAGTGCCCCAAGACGGTGTCCTGCGAGTGGATCCCGGCGCCGTACGAGGAGTTCGGGGACAACGACTACGGCAACCACGACCTGGGCGACCGTCCGGCCTCGCAGAGCATCAAGTACATCGTCATCCATGACACCGAGGGCACCTGGGAGGGCGTCCTCAACCTGGTGCAGGACCCGACCTATGTGTCGTGGAACTACACCCTGCGCTCGACCGACGGTCACATCGCCCAGCATGTGAAGGCGAAGGACGTGGCCTGGCACGCGGGCAACTGGTACATCAACGCCAAGTCGATCGGTCTGGAGCACGAGGGCTTCCTGGCCAATCCGGACGCCTGGTACACGGAGGCGATGTACCGGTCCTCGGCGCGCCTGGTGAAGTACCTCTCCGCGAAGTACGGCATTCCGCTGGACCGGCAGCACGTCCTCGGCCACGACAACGTGCCCGGCCCGACGACCTCGACCGTCGCGGGCATGCACACCGACCCCGGCCCGTACTGGGACTGGCGGCACTACTTCGAACTGCTGGGCCACCCGTTCAGGGCCAGCGCCCCCAAGCAGGGCGGCCTGGTGACGATCCGGCCGGACTACGCCACCAACCAGCCGCAGTACACGGGCTGCGTCACCAAGGGCGAGCCCTGCGCGTCCCACGGTTCGAGCGAGGTGCGGCTCTACTCGGCCCCCGACGAGAACTCCGCCCTGATCACGGACATCGGTCTGGGCGGCAGGGCCCCGACGACCGACGTCAACGACCTGTCGTCACGGGTCTCGACCGGCCAGCAGTACGCGGTTGCCGGGCGCGACGGCGACTGGACGGCGATCTGGTACCTGGGCCAGATGGCCTGGTTCAAGAACCCCGAGGGCGACCCGACGGCGGTGAGTGCCGCCGGTCTCGTCGTGACCCCCAAGGAGGGCCTCGACAGCGTCCCGGTGTACGGCCGCGCCTACCCCGAGGCCACCGCCTATCCGACGGGGGTGCCCGCGCAGGCGGTGTCGCCACTGCCGTACAAGGTGCTCAAGGGCCAGACGTACGTGATCGGTGACAAGGTGCCCGGCGAGTACTACTACGCGGTCACCTTCACGACGGACTCGCACAAGGTCGTGGTCGGCAAGGACCTGTACTACGAGATCCAGTACGGCCACCGGGTGGCGTTCGTGCGCGCGGCGGACGTCGACGTGAAACCCTCGGTGCGGCGCTAGCGGGAACAGGCGGGGGACGCCGTCCGGGACGGTGTCCCCCCACTGCCGGTAGTCAGCCCTGCTGGAAGAGCTCCGCCGGCAGGGGCTTGAGGAGGGCGTACAGGTCGTCCGTGATCGGGCGGTCCCACGCGGCGATGGTCACCAGGACGTTGTCGCTGCGGTCGAACTGGACGCAGGAGATCCGGCTCTCGGAGAGCTTGAGGCGGCGCACGATCAGGAGGTTGTCGCCCTGCATCACCGGCATGTCCTCGGTGTCGGTGACGGTCACCTCCTCGTCGTTCTCCAGCGCGAGCAGCAGCTGGGCCACCTCGAAGGGGACCTGTCCCTCGGGGACCTCGCGGGCCGGTGAACCCTCGGGGAGGTTGCCGATGATCATCGCGGGGCCGCGGCCGCCGAAGAGGTCGTAGCGCAGGAAGACGCCCTGGCAGGTGCCGTCGGGAGCGGGCAGGAGCCCCGCGCCGAGGTTGCCGGGCCAGTCGCCCGGGTCCATGGCCAGTACGTCGAAGTCTGGACCGGCGGGGGTTGCGCTGCGGCGGCGGAGGAACGACATGCGCCCATGGTAATGGGCAGTCACGTGGTCGTGCGGGCGCAGGTACGTGGGGGGGGGCGGGTCGCGGGGTTTCCCGCACTCCCGCTCGGGACCCCTCACCGTTCTCGTGTTCGTACAGCACGTCGAGGAAGTAGATCAGCCCGCCGACGCCGGCCGGCGCTGCGGCGGTGACCACCCCGACGATCCCGAGGTCGAGGACGGCGAGCCCCGTCACCATGAGGGCCGCCTGAAACCGAGCGTTTCGAGCCCGGCCAGCGGCTGGTCACGGACGGGGATCGTGGCCCCGACGCGGGCGCCGGCCTCAATGGGCGCGTCGGCGTCGACCAACCGGCCGTCCGCTGAAAGCAGTTGGCCACGGCATTCGTCGGTCACTGCTTCTTGCGCCATGTCCCGCGGAACGCCCGCAGCCGTTCTGCTTTCTGGAACCGCCTGCGACGTCACTGCTTCCGGTGACGCTCATGGTGCCGTGCCACCCGGGCGCGGTTGCCGCAGGAGGGCTTGCACCACTCCTGCCGCGGATGATCCTTCAGGAAGTAGCGCACGCAGCGCGGGGCATGGCAGGCGCGCAGCCGCCGCCGGTCGGCTCCGGCGAGAAACGCGATCGCGGCCTGCGCGAGTACGGCCGTGAGGTCGGCGCCCCGGGGCGACGGCCGCCGGTGTACGACGGGTTCGGCGCCGTCGGTCCAGTGCAGGACGGGGACGGTCGGAGTGCGGGCGGCGGCCGCGTTGAGGCGGGCGACCGCCTCGGGCACCGGCAGGAGGCGTGCCGCGTCGGCGGGGCTGGGCGCGTCGGGGCGCACGGCGCGGGCGAACAGCGCGCGGACGGCGGCCCGCAGGTCACGCACTGCGGCGAGGGTCTCCTCGTCGACGGCGAGATCCGAGGCGTCCGGCAACGTCCCGGCATGTTCCCGGACCCAGGCGGTGAGACCGGCGAGGTCGCTCAGGTCGTCGGCGACGCCGCCGTGTCCGTCGTGCCGGACGGTGAGGGCCAGGTCCAGGGCGAGACGGGTGTCTCTGGTGATCGTGTCCTGCATGCGGTTAATGCTAGATGTCGCAACACCCATTAGTGCACTGTCATGGCGGTGCGTGATCCAGTGGGAAGGCCCGGGCGGCCGTCAGTCCTCCGGGAGGTCCTGCGGCTCCACCGCCCCGGGCGGTACCACCGCCACAGGGCAGGCGGCATGCAGCAGGACGGCCTGGGTGACGGACCCCATCAGGCGGGCCGGCGCCAGCAGGCGGCGCCGGTGCCGGCCGACCACGACCAGGTCGGCGCCCTTGGAGGCCGCGACCAGATGTCCGGCCGCGTCGCCCGGGGGCACGTACGGTTCGGCGACAACCCCGGGGTGGCGGGCGATGTGCGGGGCGAGGAAGCCCTCGGCGAGGGCGCGGGTCTCGTTCGCCACAGCGTCCTGGTCGATCTTGGGCGGGATCATCTCGCCCGGTGCCGCCCAGCTCTGCAGGGGCCACTGGTAGGCGGAGACCACCTGGAGGCGGGCGCCGCGCAGACCGGCCTCGCCGAACGCGAAGTCGAGGGCGGCGTCGTCGGGGCTGTCGACGTGCAGGCCGACGACCACACGCGGGCCCGGCCCGGTGGGCGCCTCGCCGTCGACCTCGCGCCCGGGGCGGGGCACCACGACCACGGGGCACTCGGCGTCACGGGCGGCGGCCATGCCGTTGGAGCCGAGCAGCAGGCCGGCGAAACCACCCCGGCCCCGGGAGCCGAGCACGAGGAGCTGGGCGGTGGAGCCGAGTTCGGGCAGCACGGCACCGGGTGCGCCCTCGACACCGAGGTACTCGGCCGGCGGCTGGTCGGGCCGGTCCACCAGACGGGTCCGTACCCGGTCGAGGACGGGATCGTCGTCCGGGTCCGGTGCGCCGGCGACAAGGATGTCGGGCTGGGCCCAGACGGCGTACTGCCGTACATGCACCACCCGCAGCGGCGCTCCGCGCCGGCGGGCCGCGTCGAGCGCCCAGTCCAGGGCGCGCAGGCTGTCGTCCGAACCGTCCACCGCGGCGATCACCGGCAGGGTGCTCATGTGTTCCTCGCTTCCGGAAGGACGACCCTCCCCTTCCTGGGGTCAGCCTCGCTCAGGCGTCGGCCCCGGGAAGGTCCTCAAGGTCGCGTGTCCGGAAAAAGGGAAGGAACACCGACTGCTCAGGTGAGGTCGAACTCTCCTTCCCGCGCCCCTGACACGAACGCGCCCCACTCCGCGGGGGTGAAGATCAAGGAAGGGCTCTCCGGGCGGCCGCTGTTGCGCATCGCGATGAACCCCTCGACGAAGGCGATCTGCACATCCCCCCGACCGCGGCTGCTCGAGTGCCAATCGGCGTTGCTCAGGTCCAGCTCCGGCTTCTCCCAGCCCATGAGCGGCTGCTGCTGGATGGTGGTCTCGGCCACGTCCGTGCTCCTCCCGATTGCGTCGTCCGCGGCCAGCCTAGCGATCGACCCGGACCGCCGACAGGCCACGTGAGGGGGACCTTTCAGGAGTCAATTCACGCATCGGGGGGCTCAGACCCCACGAGCCACATGGAGAAGAACTGGGATCCGCCGCCGTAGGCGTGCCCGAGCACCTTGCGGGCGCCCTCCACCTGGTGTTCCCCTGCCTGTCCGCGCGCCTGAAGGGCGGCCTCGGCGAAGCGGATCATGCCGGAGGCGCCGATCGGATTGGTGGAGAGCACTCCGCCCGACATGTTGACGGGCAGATCCCCGTCCAGTTCGGTGACCCCGGCCTCGGTGAGCTTCCAGCCCTCGCCCTCGTCGGCGAAGCCGAGGTTCTCCAGCCACATGGGCTCGTACCAGGAGAACGGCACGTACATCTCGACGGCGTCGATGTCCCGGCGCGGGTCGGCGATCCCGGCCTGCCGGTACACATCGGCCGCGCAGTCCTTGCCCGCCTGCGGCGACACGGCGTCCTTGCCGGCGAACAGGGTCGGCTCGCTGCGCATCGCGCCGCCCAGCATCCAGGCGGGCGGCCGGGGTGCTCGCGCGGCTCCTGCCCGGTCGGTGAGCACCATGGCGCAGGCGCCGTCCGAGGAGGGGCAGGTCTCGGAGTAGCGGATCGGGTCCCAGAGCATGGGTGAGGCCTGGACCTTCTCCAGGGTGATGTCGTGCTCGTGCAGATGCGCGTACGGGTTCTTGAGCGCGTTGCGGCGGTCCTTGTACGCCACCAGGGAGCCCACCGTGTCGGGGGCGCCGGTGCGCCGCATGTACGCCCGCACGTGCGGTGCGAAGAAGCCGCCCGCTCCGGCCAGCAGGGGCTGCTGGAAGGGGATCGGCAGGGACAGGCCCCACATGGCGTTGGACTCGGACTGCTTCTCGAAGGCGAGGGTCAGGACGGTGGGGTGCACTCTCGCCGCCACCAGGTTCGCAGCGACCAGGGCCGTGGAGCCGCCGACGCTGCCCGCCGTGTGCACGCGCAGCATCGGCTTGCCGACCGCGCCGAGCGCGTCGGCCAGGTACAGCTCCGGCATCATGACGCCCTCGAAGAAGTCGGGCGCCTTGCCGATCACCACGGCGTCGATGTCGGCCCAGGTCAACTCGGCGTCGTCGAGTGCCCGTCGGGCCGCCTCCCGGACGAGCCCGGCGATCGAGACGTCCCGGCGGGCGGCGACGTGCTTGGTCTGGCCGATGCCTACGACGGCCACGGGCTCCTTGCTCATCGGGGATCCCCTTCGAGTACGGCGACCAGGTTCTGCTGGAGACAGGGCCCGGAGGTGGCGTGGGCCAGGGCGCGGTCGGACTCGCCCCGGTGGACACGGGCGGCGGCCTCGCCGATGCGGGCGAGTCCGGCGGCCATCATCGGATTGGCGGCGAGAGCACCCCCGGACGGGTTGATCCGGGTGGAGTCGTCGAGTCGCAGGGCCTTGCGAAGGACGACCTCCTGCGAGGTGAACGGCGCGTGCAACTCGGCGGTGTCCACGGGTCGTTCGAAGGCTCCGGCCCGCTCGGCCGCCAGGCGGGTGGAGGGCGAGTCGGTCAGGTCGCGGACGCCGAGCGAGTGCGCCTCGATGCGGTGGTCGATGCCGCGGATCCAGGCAGGGCGCTCACACAGGTCCCTGGCTCGCTCCCCCGCCGCGAGGACCACGGCGGCGGCCCCGTCCCCGATGGGCGGGCAGTCTCCGGTGCGCAGCGGGCGTACCAGGTAATCCCCTTGCGGCACAGGGCCCTTGAGCTGTGCGCGCGGATTGTCGGTGCTGCGGCTGCGGGCGCCGATCGCGGCCAGTTCGCGCTCGTCCGTGTCGCCCGCGTCGATGAGTGCCTGGGCCTGGAGGGCGGCGAGGGCGACGGAGTCGGGCCACAGGGGGGCGACGTAGTAGGGGTCCAGCTGCCGGGTGAGCACGTCGCGCAGGGAACCGGGCGAGGACTTGCCATAGGAGTACACCAGCGCGGTGTCGGCGTCGCCGGACAGCAGCTTGGTCCATGCCTCGTACAGCGCCCAGGCCCCGTCCGTCTCGACGTGCGACTCGGAGATGGGCGGCCAGGCGCCGACCCCGTCGAGGGCCAGCGTGAAGGAGAAGGCGCGCCCCGCGAGGTAGTCGCAGGAACCCGAGCAGGTGAAGCCGATGTCGGCGGTCTTGAGCCCGGTCTGCGCGATGACCTCGTGCAGGACCGGCATGAGCATCTCCACCTCGGACAGTTCCTCGGTGGAGCGCAGGGTGTCGGACTGGGCGAAGGCGACAACCGCGATGTCACGCGTCACAGCAGCTCCTTGTACGTCTCGTAGTCCGCGTCGGGTTCACCGGTGGGCCGGTAGTGGTCCGGATAGCGGCCGCCCTCGGTCCACACCGGCTCGACCCTCAGGCCCATGCGCACCTGGTCGTACGGGATGCCGCCGATCCGGCCGTGCAGGGCGAGGTCGGCGCCGTCGAGGGCGATGTGGGCGTAGACGTACGGCACGTCGATGTCGAGGTTCTTCGCCTTGATGTTGACGATGCAGAAGGTGGTCACTGTGCCGGCAGGACCCACTTCCACCTGTTCCGCCGTGGCCACACCACAGGTGGGGCAGGCACCCCTGGGCGGGACGTACACCTTGCGGCAGGACGGGCAGCGCTCGCCGACGGCCCGGCGTTCGGCGAGGGCGTTGATGTAGGCGGTCTGGGCGCGGCCCGGTGAGTAGGTGTAGTCGAGGCGGGCCTCGGCGACGATGCCGTGGACCGGGTCCTCGAACTCGCCGGTGTGGAGGGTCACTTCGGAGTCGTCTCCGTCGTACGGCTCGAAGCAGGCGATGTCGGCGATGGCACCGGTGCGTTCCTCGGCCCAGCGGACCCGGACGCGCATGCCGGTGCGGACGGCGTCGGG
The DNA here is from genome assembly GCF_044766405.1 of Streptomyces sp. NPDC102270. NCBI lineage: Bacteria > Bacillati > Actinomycetota > Actinomycetes > Kitasatosporales > Streptomycetaceae > Streptomyces > Streptomyces sp. NPDC102270. Next base: position 149,690 of record NZ_JBIWLX010000015.1, read on the forward strand.
GCCGGGGGCGTCGAGGGCGTGCAGCAGGGCGGTGTCGGCGCCGTCGAGCTTCACCAGGACCCAGGCGAAGGGCGTGTTCAGCGGCTGCCCGCGACGCGGTTCGTGATTCCAGGCCCAGGTGGTGACGGTCCCGGTGAGACCGACGGGGACGAGATCGCGGATCTCCTCGGCGGTGACGGGGTCGTACTCGACGGGCGGGACCAGGGTGCGGCCGTCGCGGGTCTTCACTCCGAGGATCACGCGTTCCCGCAGACCGGTCAGGAAGGCGCTCTGGACGGGGCTGAGCGAGCGGGTGAAGGGGAATTCGACGACGAGTGGGGCCTTGAGTACATCCGGCATCGGCGCATACCTCCTAGGAGGATCGGGTGCGGGAGACGCCCGTGAGGGGCGCGGGGCAGTGACATCTGCGGCTCCGCCGCGTGGGCGCGACCAGCCACATACGGCCCGCGGCTGCGAACCGGCCGAGGCCGACGAGGCATTACGCCCGCTTGTAGTCGGGCGGCCGCTTCTCGGCGAAGGCTCGCGCTCCTTCCTTGGCGTCGACGGTGTCGAAAATCGGCCATCCCCGCTTCAGCTCGGCGGCCAGCCCGGCCGTCTCGGTCATCTCGGCCGTCTCGTAGACCGAGGCCTTCACCGCCTCGACGGCCAACGGGCCGCAGGCGTTGATCAGTTCGGCGATCTCCAGGGCCTTGGCAAGAGCCGTGCCGTCGGGGACGACATGGCCGATCAGTCCGATGTCGGCGGCTTCCCGTGCGGTGTACGGGCGCCCCGTGAGCAGCATCTCCAGCGCGTGTGTGCGCGGAATCTGGCGCTGCAGCCGGACCGTTGAGCCACCGATCGGGAACAGGCCTCGCCTGACCTCGAAGAGGCCGAAGGTCGCCGACTCCCCGGCGACCCGGATGTCGGTGCCCTGGAGCATCTCCGTGCCGCCCGCCACGCAGTACCCCTCGACGGCCGCGATCACCGGTTTTCGAGGGCGGTGATGGCGCAGCATCGCCTTCCAGTGCAGGTCCGGGTCGGCGGTCAGCCGCTCCCGGTACTGCTCGCCGCCGGTGCTCTTGCCCGCGAGAGCCTTGAGGTCCATGCCGGCGCAGAACGAGTCGCCCGCGCCGGTGAAGACCACCGAGCGGATCGAGTCGTCCGCGTCCGCCTCCAGCCAGCCGTCGTACAGGCCGACCAGCATCGGCAACGAGAGCGCGTTCTTCGCCTCGGGCCTGTTGAGCGTGAGCACCAGTGTGGCGCCCTCGCGCTGGATGTCGAGGTGTTCCGTGCCACCCATCGACCGTCTCCCCTCTGCCAGAACGAGAACAGGTTGCAGTAGGCGCCGATGCACTTCAAGGGTTTTCTGACAGACAGTCAGATTTCTTCGCGCGAGCCCTTCACAGTCACGCCGCCCTTTGCTCTGATGACCGGCGAACCGTCACAAAGCCAGGCCGGGATCAGTTCAGGAGGAACGGTGGAGTACAACCTTGCCGACCTGTTCGAGTCGGTCGTCGACGTGGTGCCGGACCGTGAGGCTCTCGCGTACATCGACATTCCCGGTACGGGCGGGGAGCGACGGCTGACGTACGCGGAACTGGACGCCGCGGCCAATCGCATCGGTCACCATCTGCTCGACAGCGGAGTACGGGCCGGTGAGCATGTCGGGCTGCACCTCTACAACGGGGTGGAGTACGTGCAGGCGCTGCTGGGCTGCCTGAAGGCGCGGATCGTCCCGGTCAACGTCAACTACCGGTACGTCGAGGAGGAGTTGGTCTACCTCTACCGGGACGCGGACCTGGTGGGGCTCGTCTTCGACACCGAGTTCACCGACCGGGTGGCGGCCGCACTGCCGCACGCGGAACGGCTGCGGCACCTGATACGGGTCGGGGAGGCGGAGCCGGGCGCGCTACCGGCGGTGGACTTCACGGACGCCGAGGCTTCCGGGTCGCCCGGGCGCGGGTTCCCGGCGCGTTCGGCCGACGACCAGTTCATCATCTACACCGGCGGGACCACCGGGATGCCCAAGGGGGTGATGTGGCGCCAGGAGGACCTGTTCTTCTCCGGGCTGGGCGGCGGCGCACCGACCGGGGATCCGGTCGAGCGGCCCGAGGAGCTCGCCGAGCGGGTCGCGGCGGGCGGGGCGGGGATCACCTTCTTCCCCACGCCCCCGCTGATGCACGGCACTTCGACCCTGACCGCTCTCATCGGCTTCAACTTCGGCCAACGGGTCGTGCTGCACCGCAAGTTCGTGCCCGAAGAGGTGTTGCGGACCGTCGAGCGGGAGAAGGTCAGCGCCATGTCGCTGGTGGGCGACGCGATGCTGCGGCCGCTCATCGACGCGCTGGAGGGTCCGATGAAGGGCACCGACATGTCGTCGGTGTTCAGTGTGTCCTCGTCGGGCGCGATCATGTCGGACACGGTGAGCCGGCAGTTCCGGGCGCTCGTGCCGAACGCCATGCTGCTCAACAACTTCGGCTCCTCCGAATCCGGCTTCAACGGGACGGCGACGGAGGACTCCGGTCCCGAGCGCGGCTTCCGGGTCCGGGTCAACTCCCGCACCCAGGTGGTCGATCCGGCCACGCACGAGCCGGTGCCCGTGGGCGAGGTGGGCCGGGTGGCGCAGTGCGGCCATGTGCCGCTCGGCTACTACAACGATCCGCGGAAAACCGCCGAGACCTTCTTCGAGAAGGACGGCGCGCGGTGGGTGCTGCTCGGCGACATGGCCACCGTCGACGAGGAGGGGATCGTCACCGTTCTCGGGCGGGGCTCGCAGTGCATCAACACGGGCGGCGAGAAGGTGTACCCGGAGGAGGTCGAGCAGGCGCTCAAGGCGCATCCGGATGTGTACGACGCGCTCGTGGCCGGAGTGCCGGACGTGAAGTGGGGGCACCACGTGGCCGCCGTCGTGCAGTTGCGCCGGGGGGCGGCGCGGATGTCCCTGGATGATCTCCAGACGCACTGCCGGACGCGGCTCGCGGGGTACAAGGTGCCGCGCCAGCTGGTGATCGCGGAGTCCATCCGCCGGTCGCCGAGCGGCAAGGCGGACTACCGGTGGGCACAGAAGGTGGCGGTGGCGGCCACGGACGGATGACGGCCGATCCCAGCCCCGTGCGATTGAACCGAACGTGACGTGCGAACGTACTGGTGATGGCAGGCTCGGTCAGCGGGCCCTGTTCGTCATGCCGTCGTGGCAGGACCGCACGCCACAGCAAGACCGCACGGAAGGACCACCGGGTGTCGCTCTTCACGCGCTCTCGTCAACTGCCGGACACCACTCGGGACGAGGCGGATACGGACGGTGGAGGTGCGACGGGGGAAGAGGTGACGGAAGAGGTCGCAGAGGAGACCGGGACAGTCGAGAGAGGGACGGCCGAGAGCACCGAGGCCGCCGAGACCACTCGGGCCGCCGACGCCTCCGAGGCCGGCGAGTCCCCGCGCCCCGGCTGGTTCGGCTGGCGCCGCCGCTACCCCCGTACGGCCCGTGGTGTGTCCGTGGGGACGAGCGTGCTGGCCGCACTTCTGGTGCTGCTCGTGCTGCTCTTCCCGAACCGGCTCGACCACATGAACCTCCGGTCGTTCTTCCGTCTCCCCGTCGAGGCGATCGTCATCGCGGCCGTCCTCCTCGTGCTGCCGCCGAAGGCACGCCGGATCGCGGCGGTCGCCCTCGGGGTGTTCCTCGGACTGTTCACCGTCCTGAAGTTCCTCGACATGGGCTTCTACCAGACCCTGGCCCGGCCGTTCGACCTGGTCTTCGACTGGATCATGCTGGGCAACGCCACGGACTGGCTCAGGGAGACGTTCGGCCGCACCGGCGAGATCCTCGCGGTGATCGGGGTGATCGTCCTTTTCCTCGCCCTGCTCGCGCTGTGCACGTGGGCGATGGTCCGGCTGACGAACGTGATGTCCCGGCACCGTTCCACGGCCGTCGGCACCACCCTCGTCCTCGGCACGGTGTGGGTCACCTGCTTCACGGTGGGCGTGCAGTTCGGCGGTGTCTCGTTCGCCACCAAGGGCAACACCGAGTTCCTCGCCAACCGTGTGCAGCACGTGCGCAACGGACTGGGCGACGCCAAGGTCTTCGAGAAGGAGTCCGCCGTCGACGCCTTCGCCGCGACCCCTCCCGACCAGCTTCTGACCGGTCTTCGCGGCAAGGACGTCCTCTTCACGTTCATCGAGAGCTACGGCCGGGTGGCGATCGACGACCCGGCGATGGCACCGGAGATGGACGCGACGCTCAAGAAGGGCGACGCGACGCTCAAGGCGGCCGGTTTCGCGTCCCGCAGCGGCTGGCTGAGGTCGCCCGTGACGGGCGCCGGCAGCTGGATGGCCCACTCGACGTTCCTGTCCGGTCTCTGGGTCAAGAACCAGCAGCGGTACCTGAACCTCACCTCCAGTGACCGGGCGACCCTCACCAGCTACTTCCAGAAGACCGGCGACTGGCGCACGGTCGGCATCGTGCCGGGCGTGCGCAAGTCCTGGCCCGAGGGCAAGTACTTCGGTCTCGACCACATCTACGACTCCACGCACCTCGGCTACAAGGGCCCCTACTTCAGCTGGACGCCGGTGCCGGACCAGTTCAGCCTGGAGGCGTTCCAGAAGCTGGAGCACGGCAAGAAGAACCGCGACCCGATCATGGCGGAGATCATCCTGGCCTCCAGTCACAACCCTTGGTCGCCGATCGCCCACACGATCGACTGGAACGACCTCGGTGACGGTTCGGTCTTCGAGCAGATCAAGAAGGAGGGCACGAACCCGACGGAGGTCTGGAAGAGCCAGGAGCGGGTGCGCACCGAGTACCGAAAAGCCATCCAGTACTCCGTGGACAGCCTGACCCAGTGGATGCAGCGCTACGGCGACGACAACACGGTCCTGGTCTTCCTCGGCGACCACCAGCCCGTCCCGACCGTCACCAAGGGCTCCACCAGCAGGGACGTGCCGATCACGATCGTGGCCAAGGACCCGAAGGTACTGGACCGGGTCGACGACTGGAACTGGACGGACGGTCTCAAGCCCGCCGACAACGCGCCCGAGTGGGGCATGGACAAGTTCCGCGACCGCTTCATGACGGCGTTCGCGAAGTGACGTCCGGGGGCGCCTCCAGGAAGGGCACGACGACTGCCAGGAACTCCTCCGGCCTGGCCTCGTGCACCTGGTGACCGCCGCCGACGGTCACCAGCCGGGCGGCGGGAATCACTGAGGCCAACAGGACGACCTGCTCCTGCGGGATCGCACTGGTGGTACCGCCCCCGATGAGCAGCGTGGGCATGGTGATCCGCTCCATGTGGTCCCACCACACGGGGTCCGGGGCGTTGCGCTGCGCGTCGGTGGCCCGCAGCATGGCCCAGTCGAAGGGCGGGTCGGTGTCCGGAGCGGGGGCAGGTGGTCGCGGCGGGTCGAGGGGCATCGGCGCGGGAACGTCCTCCAGGACCAGCCGTCGTACGACACCGGGCGCGTGCTGCGCGAGGAGGTAGGCGACGGCCCCACCTAGCGAATGACCCACGACGTCGGCACGCTCGACACCCAGCGCGGCCAGGAAGCCGAGCATGTCGTCACGCATCGCCTCGTACCCGTACGCTCCCGGCCAGTCGCTGCGCCCGTGCCCCCGCAGATCGGGCGCGTACACGCGGCGCGGTCGTGCTCCCATGGCAAGCCGCTCGGCGATCCGGGTCCAGTCGGCCCCGTCCGCACCCCGGCAGTGCAACAACAGCACGGGCGGCGCGTCCTCGCGGCCCCAGGACCGGTACGCGAGGGTGATGCCGTTCGCCTTGACGAAGTCCATGCCGGCGACCGTATCCGGAGGGACGGTCGGCCGAGTCCCGGCTCTGCTCAGGGCAGAGCGCCGACGCGAGGAGCAGCGGCTGGTCGGTGGGTTCCGCCCCTGAATCGCGCCGACCTCTTGCCTCGACCCCCCTCGCCTGGATTACTGATCCCCAGCACCTCGACCGAATGATCGGTCGTCCGTAATGATGGGGTTGGCGGAAGGGACGTTCCGATGGCGGATACGGCGGAGCTGCTGGACTCGGGCGAACGACTGGATGCCGGTGCGTTGCGGGCGGTGCAGCTGGAGCGGTTGCGGGCGTCGCTGCGGCACGCGTACGAGCACGTGCCGTTCTACCGGGAGTCCTTCGACCGGGCCGGTGTCCGGCCGGACGACTGCCGGTCCCTGGCCGATCTGGCCGGGTTCCCGTTCACCACGAAGGCCGACCTGCGCGAGAACTACCCGTACGGGATGTTCGCCGTGCCCCGGGACCATGTGCGCCGCATCCATGCCTCCAGCGGCACCACCGGACGCCCCACGGTCGTCGGCTACACCGAGAACGATCTCTCCCTGTGGGCCGACGTGGTGGCGCGTTCCCTCCGGGCGGCCGGCGCCCGACCCGGAGACGTGGTGCATGTGGCATACGGCTACGGACTGTTCACCGGCGGGCTCGGCGCACACTATGGTGCCGAACGGCTCGGCTGTACGGTCGTCCCCGCGTCCGGTGGCATGACGGCACGCCAGGTCCAGCTCATCCAGGACCTGGAACCCCGGATCATCATGGTGACCCCGTCGTACATGCTCACGCTGCTCGACGAGTTCGAGCGACAGGGCGTCGATCCGCGGAGCACCTCCCTGCGGGTGGGCGTCTTCGGTGCCGAACCCTGGACCGAGGAGATGCGCCGGGAGATCGAGGAGCGGTTCGCGATCGACGCGGTGGACATATACGGGCTGTCCGAGGTGATCGGGCCGGGCGTGGCGCAGGAGTGCGTGCAGACCAAGGACGGGCTCCATGTGTGGGAGGACCATTTCTTCCCCGAGATCGTCGACCCGATCACCGGGGAGGTCCTGCCGGACGGCGAGCGGGGTGAGCTGGTGTTCACCTCGCTCACCAAGGAGGCCATGCCCGTCATCCGGTACCGGACCCGGGATCTGAGCCGGCTGCTGCCGGGCACGGCCCGGGTGTTCCGGCGGATGGAGAAGGTCACCGGCCGCAGCGACGACATGGTGATCCTGCGCGGGGTGAACCTCTTCCCCACCCAGATCGAGGAGATCGTCCTGCGCACCCCGGGCGTCGCGCCCCACTTCCAGCTCCGGCTCACCCGCGAGGGCCGCCTGGACGCCCTCACCGTGCGCGCGGAGGCCCGGTCCGGCGCCACCCCCGAGGCCCGCGAGGTCGCCGCGCGGGCCATCGCGGCGGCCGTCAAGGACGGCATCGGGGTGTCGGTCGCCGTCGAGATCGTCGAACCGGAGTCCCTGGAGCGGTCCGTCGGAAAGATCCGCCGGATCGTCGACCTGCGCCCCCGCTAAGGCCCTGGCCCCTCACGACGAGAACCGGTCCCGCAGCTCCCGTTTCAGGATTTTTCCGCTCGCGTTCCTCGGCAGCTCGTCCACGAACACCACCCGCTTGGGCGCCTTGAAGTGGGCGAGCTTCTCCCGCGCGTGGTCGAGCAGTTCCGCCTCGGTGACCTCGCCGCGAGGGACGACCACCGCGGTGACGGCCTCGATCCACCGCTCGTCGGGCAGGCCGACCACGGCGACCTCGGCGACCGCGTCGTGCGTGTACAGCGCGTCCTCGACCTGGCGTGAAGCGACCAGCACCCCACCGGAGTTGATGACGTCCTTCACCCGGTCGACGATCGTGAAGTAGCCGTGCGCGTCCCGCACCGCGAGATCGCCGGAGTGGAACCAGCCGTCCCGGAAGGCCGCTTCGGTCTCCTCGGGCTTGTCCCAGTAGCCCTCGCACAACTGCGGCGACTTGTAGACGATCTCGCCGGGCGTACCGTCCGGCACGTCCTTGCCGTTCTCGTCCACGACCCGCGCGTCGACGAACAGGACGGTTCGGCCGCAGGAGTCCATCCGCCCCTTGTGCTCGTCGGGCGCGAGGACGGTGGCCAGCGGGCCGATCTCGCTCTGGCCGAAACAGTTGTAGAACGCCAGCTTCGGCAGCCGCTCGCGGAGTCGTTCCAGGACGGGCACCGGCATGATCGAGGCGCCGTAGTACGCCTTGCGCAGCCCGCTGAGATCGCGCGTGTCGAAGTCGGGCCGGTTGGCCAGGCCGATCCACACCGTGGGCGGGGCGAAGAGGCTGTCCGCGCGGCCCTGTTCGATCAGGTCGAAGAGACGGTCGCCGTCGGGGGCGTCGAGGATGATGTTCGTCGCGCCGACCGCGAGGTACGGCAGCAGGAACACGTGCATCTGGGCCGAGTGGTACAGCGGCAGCGAGTGCACGGGTCGGTCGCCCGCGCTGAGATCGCAGGCGGTGATCGCGCTCAGGTACTCGTGGACCAGGGCGCGGTGGGTCATCATCGCGCCCTTGGGCAGGGCTGTCGTCCCGGAGGTGTAGAGCAGCTGGACGAGGTCCTCGCTGCGCGGCTCGGGGCCGTCGTACGGCGGTGTCGCGGCGAGGCGTGTCAGCAGCGAGTCGGCGGAATCCCTCAGCGGCAGCGCGCGTGCACCGTCCGGCAGCCGTCCCGCGAGGTCGGGATCGGCGAGGACGAGGGTGCTGCCCGACTGGCCGACGATGTACGCGAGATCGTCACCGGTGAGGTTCTGGTTGACCGGCACATGCACCAGCCCCGCGCGGGCGCAGGCAAGGAAGGCGATCAGATACGCGTCCGAGTTGTGGCCGTAGGCGCCGACCCGGTCACCGCGTGAGAGACCTTCACCGAGCAACACGCTCGCCGCACGCGACACCGCGTCGTCGAGCTCCTCGTACGTCCACGATCGCTCGCCGTACTCCACCGCGACGCGCGCCGGGGTGCGCCGGGCGGTGCGGCGCAGCACCCCGTCAACCGTACTGCCGTGTCCAGGCGTCATACGGGACAACCTACCGGTTGGTACGCTCAACCGCTCCTTCCCTCAACGACGTTGGGAGGCACGATGCGCACCCGCCCCAGACGCGCCGTCGTCGCGGCCGTGGCCCTGTTCGCCGCCGTCGGCACACTGCCCGCCGCAGCCGCGCAGGATCAGCAGCACCAGGAACATCCGTCGCACGGCGGTCTGTCCGCCACCATCCGCTACACCGAGTACGGCATCCCGCACATCCTCGCGAAGAACTACGCCGACCTCGGCTTCGGCACCGGGTGGGCGCAGGCCGCCGACCAGGTGTGCACGCTCGCCGACGGGTTCGTGACCGTGCGCGGCGAGCGTGCGCGTTTCTTCGGGGCGGACGCGGCCTCCGACTCGGCGCTCTCCTCCGCCACGAACAACCTCTCCAGCGACCTGTACTTCCGCGGCGTGCGGGAGGCGGGGACGGTGGAGAAGGTGATGGCCCAACCGGCGCCGCTCGGGCCGAGCCGTGCGGTGAAGGACCTGATGCGGGGCTTCACCGCGGGCTACAACACCTGGCTGAAGAAGAACCGCATCACCGACCCGGCCTGCAAGGGCGCAGGCTGGGTGCGCCCGGTGACGGTCCAGGACGTCGCCGCGCGTAACTTCGCGCTTGCCGTGCTGGGCGGTCAGGGCCGGGCCGTGGACGGCATCACGGCCGCGCGGCCGCCCGCGTCCACCGCCCCGACGGTCGGGGCACCGGACGCCCGGGACACCGCCCGCGCGGCCCGGGACCTCTTCGCGGCAGACTCCGCCGACATGGGCTCCAACGCCGTCGCCTTCAGCGGGGCCACCACGGCGAACGGCCGCGGGCTCCTCCTCGGCAACCCGCACTACCCCTGGCAGGGTGGACGCCGCTTCTGGCAGTCGCAGCAGACCATCCCCGGCGAACTGAACATCGCGGGCGGCTCACTGCTCGGCTCGGCGACGATCTCCATAGGCCACAACGCCCAGGTGGCCTGGAGCCACACGGTGGCCACCGGCATCACTCTCAACCTGCACCAGCTCACCCTGGACCCGGCCGACCCGACCACGTACCTGGTGGACGGCAAGCCGGAGCGGATGACCGAGCGCCGGGTGACCGTTGCCGTCAAGGACGGCGATCCGGTGACGAAGACCCAGTGGTGGACGCGGTACGGCCCGGTCGTCACCTCGCTCGGGGCCGCGCTGCCGCTGCCCTGGACCACCACGACGGCGTACGCCCTCAACGACCCGAACGCCACCAACCTGCGCGCCTCCGACACGGCCCTCGGCTTCGGCAAGGCCCGCAGTACGAGCGAGGTGCTGGGCGCGTTGCAGCGCACGCAGGGGCTGCCGTGGGTCAACACGATCGCCGCCGACTCGCGCGGGCACACGCTGTTCACGCAGTCCCAGGTGCTGCCCCGGATCACCGACGAACTGGCCCAGCGCTGCTCCACTCCCCTGGGCAGGGTCACCTACCCGGCCTCGGGAGTGGCGATCCTCGACGGCTCGCGCGGTGACTGCGCCCTCGGCAGCGATCCGGACGCCGTACAGCCGGGGATCTTCGGGCCCGCGAAGATGCCGGTGCTCAAGGACGCGCCGTACGCGGAGAACTCCAACGACAGCGCCTGGCTGGCCAACGTCGAACGGCCGATCACCGGGTACGAGCGGGTCTTCGGCACCGTGGGCACGCAGCGCTCGATGCGTACGCGTGGGGCCCTCCAGGACGTGTCCGCGATGGCCGCGCGGGGGCGGTTGACCGTACGGGACGTGCAGGCGCAACAGTTCGCCAACCGGGTGACCGCGGGCGGTCTCGTGGCGGCGGACGCGGCGAAGGCATGTGCGGCGTTTCCCGGCGGTACGGCAACGGGCAGTGACGGCAGTGCTGTTGACGTCAGCGCGGCTTGTGGGGTGCTCGCGGCCTGGGACCGCACCGCGAACACCGACAGCCCGGGCGCGCTCCTCTTCGACCGGCTCTGGCGGAAGCTGCCCAGTTCCACGCTGTGGAAGGTGCCGTTCTCGGCGGCCGATCCGGTGAACACCCCCAACACTCTCAACACCGACTCACCCGCCTTCGCGACGGCCCTCGCGGACACGGTCACCGAACTCAGGGCGGCCGGCATCCCGCTGGACTCGCGGCTCGGCGAGCACCAGTTCGTCGCCCGGAACGGCAAGCGCATCGCCGTTCCGGGCGGCACCGAGTCGCTGGGGGTGTGGAACAAGGTCGAACCGGTGTGGAACCCGGCGGGCGGCGGATACACGGAGGTGACCACCGGGTCCAGCTACATCCAGGCGGTGGGCTGGGACGGCGGCCGCTGCCCGGTGGCCCGCACCCTGCTGACGTACTCCCAGTCCTCGAACCCGAACTCGCCGCACTACAGCGACCAGACGCGGTTGTTCTCGGCGGAGCGGTGGGTGACGTCCCGGTTCTGCGAGAAGGACATCATGTCGTCGCCGGCGCTGCGGGTCCTGCGGGTGCGCTCATGAGGCTCACACCGGTCGCGGGCGCCCCTCCCAGTACGGCTCCCGCAGCCGTCGCTTGTACAGCTTGCCGTTGGGATCCCGGGGCATCTCGGTGATGAAGTCGACGCTCTTCGGGCGCTTGTAGCCGGCGAGTTGGGCGGCGCAGTGGGCGAGGAGGTCTCCGGCCAGGTCCGGCCCGGGCGTGTGGCCCGGGGCCGGTTCCACCACGGCCTTGACCTCCTCGCCCCAGTCGTCGTGCGGGATGCCGAAGGCGGCGGCGTCGGCGACGGCGGGGTGCTGCAGCAGGACCGACTCGATCTCGGCGGGGTAGATGTTGACCCCGCCGGAGATGATCATGTCGATCTTGCGGTCACGGAGGAAGAGATAGCCGTCCTCGTCGAGGAGGCCCAGGTCTCCGACGGTGAAGAAGTCACCGATGCGGTTCTTCTTCGTCTTGGCCTCGTCCTTGTGGTAGGCGAAGCCGCCGGTGTTCATCTTCAGGTACACGGTGCCGAGTTCGCCGGGCGGCAGCCGGTTGCCGTCGTCGTCGAAAATCGCGAGCTCGCTGATGGGCCAGGCCTTGCCGACCGTCCCCGGCTTTTTCAGCCAGTCCTCGGCGGTCGCGAAGGCTCCCCCGCCCTCGCTGGCCGCGTAGTACTCCTCCACACAGGGCCCCCACCAGTCGAGCATTGCCCGCTTGACGTGGTCTGGGCAGGGGGCGGCGCCGTGGATGGCGTGCCGCATGGACGAGACGTCGTAGCGTGCCCGGACGTCCTCGGGCAGGGCCAGCAGGCGGTGGAACTGCGTCGGGACCATGTGGGTGTGGGTGCACCGGTGGGTGTCGATCAGCCGCAGCATCTCCTCCGGCGTCCACTTGTCCATCAGCACCAGCCGGTGGCCGATGTGCAGGGACGCGGCCGCGAACTGGAGGACGGCGGTGTGGTAGAGCGGCGAGCAGACCAGGTGGACGTTGTCGCCGAAGGGCCGGATCCCGAAGATGCCGAGGAAGCCGCCGAGGTACGCCTCCTCCGGGAGCTTGCCGGGCAGGGGGCGTCGGATACCTCGGGGGCGGCCCGTCGTGCCCGAGGTGTAGTTCATGACCCAGCCGAGTTCGCGGTCCGAGGGCGGTGACTCGGGTTGTCCGTCGAGGAGCTCGGCGTACGGCCGGAAGCCCTCGACCTCGCCGACGGCGTACCGGTGGCTCGCCGCCAGGCCCGCCTCGTCGGCCGCCTGCCGTGCCGCGTCGGCGAAGCGTTCGTGGGCGAGGAGGACCTTGGCACCGGAGTCGGCGACGATCCAGGCGATCTCGGGGGCGACGAAGTGGTGGTTGATGGGGACCAGGTAGAAGCCGGCCTGGCTGGCGGCGAGGTGCGCGGTGAAGAACTCCGCGCTGTTGGGCAGGACGACGGCGAAGGCGTCCCCGCGTTCGAGTCCGGCGGCGCGCAGGCCGTGGACGAGCTGGTTGGCGGCGGCGTGCAGGCGGTCGGCGGTCCAGGGCGAGCCGTCCGGGGCGATGAGGACCGTACGCGAGGGGTCTTGGGTGGCCTGGGCCCAGAAGCCCGCGGGAGCTGTGCTCGTCACTGGCCGCTCCTTCCGGCGATGCGGTTGATGCGATCGACGGCTTTCTCGAAGCCGCGGGTGAGGTCGTCGAAGACGGCCTGGACGCTGCGTTCGCTGGTCATCCGGCCGACGATCTGGCCGACGGGTGTGCCCAGCAGTGGCTCCACCTCGTACTTCTGGATGCGTGAGACGGCGTCGGCGACCAGCAGTCCCTGCAGGGGCATGGGCAGGGTGCCGGGTCCGTCGGCGGAGTCCCAGGCGTCGGTCCATTCGGTACGGAGCTGGCGCGCGGGTTTCCCGGTCAGCGCGCGGGAGCGGACGGTGTCGCCGGAACCGGCCGCGAGGATCTTCTCGATCAGCTTGGGCGAGGGCAGTTCCGCCTCTGTGGTGGTCAGCCATATGGAGCCGAGCCACACACCCTGGGCGCCGAGTGCCAGCGCGGCCGCCACCTGCTGCCCGCTGCCGATGCCGCCCGCCGCCAGCACGGGCAGCGGGTCCACGGCGTCGACGACCTCGGGCGTGAGGACCATGGAGGCGATGTCCCCGGTGTGACCGCCGGCCTCGTAGCCCTGGGCGACCACGATGTCGATGCCGCCCTCCTTGTGCTTGACCGCGTGCCGGGCGCTGCCCGCGAGGGCGGCGACCAGGACGTCCTGGTCGTGTGCGCGGGCCACCACGTCGGCGGGCGGGGAGCCGAGGGCGTTGGCGAGCAGCCGGATCGGATAGTCGAAGGCGACGTCCAGCTGGTTGCGGGCGACCTGCTCCATCCAGCCCGTGATGCGCCACCCGGACACCTCGCCCTCGGCGAGTTCGGGCACGCCGTACTTGGCGAGGGTGTCCTTGACGAACTGCCGGTGCCCCTCCGGGATCATCGCCTCGACATCCGCCTCGGTCACCCCTTCGACCTTCTTGGCGGGCATGACGACGTCCAGGCCGTACGGCTTGCCGTCGACGTGGGCCTCGATCCAGTCGAGGTCGCGCTTGAGTTCGTCGGGCGCCGTGTAGCGGACCGCGCCGAGCACTCCGAAGCCACCGGCCCGGCTGATGGCCGCGGCGACGGCGGGGAACGGCGTGAAGCCGAAGACGGCGTGCTCGACTCCCAGTTTCTTGCTCAGCTCCGTCTGCATGGGCGCAGGATGCCGCAGACCTGCGGACGACGGAAGAGGTTTTCTGATGCTCCGTCAGATTCAGGTCGCGGAGCGGAGCCGTGTGCGGGACGGGGCCGGGGACCGGCGGCTCAGCCGGGGACGTCCAGCCGCTGGGTGCCGACGACCGACAGCAGCCGTAGCGCCTCTTCGGACGGGGAGCCGGGTACCGCCGTGTAGATCACGACGCGTTGGTCGCGGTCGGCGATGTCCAGGACGTCGCAGTTGACGGCGACCGGGCCGACCACGGGGTGGTCGAAGGTCTTGCAGAGGGTGGGGCGGGCCGTGACGTCGTGGGCCGCCCACAGCCGGGCGAACTCCTCGCTGCCGTCGAGGAGTTCGGCCACCAGGCCGCTCACCTCGGGGTCGTCGGGATAGCGGGCGGAGGCGGCACGCAGCTGCTGCACCGAGGTGACCGCGAACTCCTCCCCGTCCGACACCCCGTACAGGCGCCGTCCCTCCGGGTGCGGGCCGAGGAAGGCACGCCGGACGAGGTTGCGATCGCAGCGGGAGAGGGCGGAGAAGTCCTCCATGAGGGCTGCCGCCAGGTCGTTCCAGGCGATGACCTCGTGGGTGGCCGAGATGACGATCGCGGCGGCCTGCGGCAGCCGGTGCAGCAGGTCGACGACGCTCTGGCGCACCTCACGGGAGGGACCGGGCCGCGGACCCGGCGGAGTGCCGGCGAGGTGGTGGAGGTGGTCGCGTTCGGCGTCCGACAGGCGCAGGGCGCGGGCCACCTGTGCCAGGACCTCCAGGGAGGGGCGGGGGCCGCGCGCCTGCTCCAGCCGGGTGTAGTACTCGGTGGAGATGTACGCCAGCTGCGCCACCTCCTCGCGGCGCAGGCCCGGGGTACGGCGGCGCGGTCCGGCGGGCAGCCCCACGTCGGAGGGGGTGATGCGCTCGCGCCGGCTGCGCAGGAAGTCGGCCAGTTCTCGTCGGTCCACGTCCCCAGTGTGCGCGGGGTCCGGGCCGCCCAGCCAGGTACCACCTGTGCCTGGATAGGGATCGCGCCCGGAGGAAGGCTCGTCGGCATGACCAACACCACGATCACCCCCCTGCTCGCCGACAAGGTCGCCTTCGTCACCGGTGCCGGACGCGGCATCGGCGCGGCGGCCGCACGACTGTTCGCCCGGGAGGGCGCCCGCGTTCTGCTCGCCGCCCGCACCGAGACCCAGCTGAAGGCCGTGACCGAGGAGATCCGCGCCGCCGGCGGCACCGCCGACTACGTCCTGTGCGACCTCGCCGACCCGGCGAGCGTCCAGGCCGCCGTGGACCGGGCCGTCGAGCTGTACGGCAGGCTCGACGTCGCCTTCAACAACGGGGCGACGATCCAGCAGCCCGGGCCCATGGACCAACTTCCCGAAGCCGACTTCGATCATGTCCTCGCCGTCAACCTCAAGGGTCCCTGGCTGGCGATGAACGCCGAGGTCGCCGCGATCCGCGCCACCGCCGGAACCGGCGCGATCGTCAACAACTCCAGTGTCGGAAGCCTGATGGCCAACCCGTGGCTGCCCGTGTACGGCGCCGCCAAGCGGGCGGTCAACAGCCTCACCGCGTCGGCCGCCGCTACGTACGGCCCGGAGGGCATCCGGGTCAACGCCATCGCCCCCGGCACCACGCTGACGGAGATGATCGACGAGTGGGAGGCGAGCTCCCCGGGCATCGTCGAGCAGCTCGTCGCGCAGACCCCGCTGGGCCGCGGTGCCGACCCGGCCGAGATCGCCGAGGCCGCGGCCTGGCTGCTGAGCGACCGGGCCTCGTACGTCACCGGCGTGGTACTCCGCGTGGACGGCGGCAGCCAGGCCTGAGGGGGCGCGGTGAGCGACACGGCAGCCGGACTGAGGGCAGACGCACGTGCCCGACCCACGGCAGCCAAGCCCGAAGACACACGCACACGAGCCGCGCGCGACAACCGAGCCCGAAGACACACACGAACGGCGCACGGCAGCCGGGCCGAGGGCAGACGCACGCGCCCGACCCACGGCAGCCAAGCCCGAAGACACACGCACACGAGCCGCGCGCGACAACCGAGCCCGAAGACACACACGAACGGCGCACGGCAGCCGG
>NZ_JBIWLX010000015.1:165772-262771 GCF_044766405.1 Streptomyces sp. NPDC102270
CCGGGCCGAGGGCAGACACACACGCACGGCGCACGGCAGCCGGGCCGAGGGCAGACACACACGAGCAGCGTGCGACAGCCGCGCCCGAAGACAGGCGCACACAACTGGACGCGGCAGCCGGCCCGACGAAGGCAGGCCACGCGCCCGTGTGCGTCAGCCGCCCAGTTCCTCCAGCACGGCCATCGCCGCGTTGTGCCCCGGCACCCCGCTCACCCCGCCGCCACGCACCGCGCCCGCCCCGCACAGCAGCACGTTCGCGTGCGGGGTCTCCACGCCCCACCGCCCGGTGCCCTCCTCGGCATACGGCCAGGACAGGTCCCGGTGGAAGATGTTGCCGCCGGGCAGCCGCAGGTCCCGCTCCAGGTCGAGCGGGGTCTTCGCCTCGATGCAGGGCCGGCCGTCCGCGTCCGTGGCCAGGCAGTCGGCCAGCGGTTCGGCGAGGTGCGCGTCGAGCTGGGCGAGGGTCGACTTGAGGAGTTCCTCGCGTACGGCGTCGTTGTCCCGGTCGAAGAGCCGGGCCGGGGTGTGCAGACCGAACAGGGTGAGCGTCTGGTAGCCCTGCTCGACGAGGTCCGGGCCGAGGATCGTGGGGTCCGTGAGGGAGTGGCAGTAGATCTCCGAGGGCGGGGCGGTGGGGAGCCGGCCGGCGGCGGCCTGGGCGTGGGCGGTGGCCAACTGCTGGTAGCCCTCGGCGATGTGGAAGGTCCCGGAGAACGCCTCGCGCGGGTCCACCTCGCTGTCGCGCAGCCGCGGGAGGCGCTTGAGGAGCATGTTGACCTTGAGCTGGGCGCCTTCGGCGGGGGCGGGCGGCCGGTCGCCGGTGAGGGCGGCGAGTTCCCGCGGGGAGGCGTTGACCAGGACGTGCCGGGCCGCGACGGTGCCCTCCGCCTCCCCGGTGCGGTACGTGATCTCCGCCGAGCCGCCGTCCGTGGAGATCCCCACGACCTCGTGACCGGTGGCGAGGACCGCGCCGGCCTGCCGTGCCGCGGTGGCCAGGGCGTCGGTGAGGGCGCCCATGCCGCCGACGGGTACGTCCCAGGCGCCGGTCCCGCCGCCGATCACGTGGTAGAGGAAGCAGCGGTTCTGCTTGAGGGAAGGATCGTGGGCGTCGGCGAAGGTGCCGATGAGCGCGTCGGTCAGGACCACACCGCGGACCAGGTCATCGGCGAAACGATCCTCCACGGCCACGCCGATCGGCTCCTCGAACAGGACCCGCCAGGCCTCCTCGTCGTCCACCCGCAGACGCAGTTCGTCCCGGGTGGGCAGCGGCTCGGTGAGCGTGGGGAAGACGCTCTGCGCCACGCGGCCCGTCATGTCGTAGAACCGCTGCCAGGCCCGGTACTCGCGTTCGCCGCCGGTGAGCTTGGCGAAGGCCTCCCTGGTGCGGCGCTCGCCGCCGCCGACGAGCAGTCCGGTCGGCCTGCCGTCGCGTTCGACGGGGGTGTACGACGAGACGTTGCGGGTCCGGACCCGGAAGTCCAGGCCGAGGTCGCGGACGATCTTCTTGGGCAGCAGGCTGACCAGATACGAGTAGCGCGACAGCCGGGCGTCGACGCCCGTGAACGGCCGGGTGGAGACCGCGGCTCCCCCGGTGTTCCCGAGCCGTTCGAGGACCAGTACGGACCGCCCGGCGCGGGCCAGGTAGGCGGCGGCGACCAGGCCGTTGTGGCCGCCGCCGACGATGACGGCGTCGTAGGCGCGGTGGAGTCCCTCGTGTGCAGGCATGGTTCTTCGTAACACGTGATGATCTAGGTCGGCCAGAGGTGGGCGGCACCCGGCGGCGACGGTCACTGGGCGCCCGGGGCCCGCTGCTGCCGCAGTACCGCCACTCTCCGGTAGAGCTCCACCGCCTCCGCGCCCCGGCCGAGCTGTTCCAGGCAGTGGGCCTCGTCGTTGCGGCTGGCGAGGGTGTCGGGGTGATCGGCGCCGAGGACGCGTTCGCGGGCGCCGGCCACCGTGCGGTACTCGGTGAGGGCGTCGGTCCAGCGGCCGAGCCAGCCGAGACCGACGGCGACCTCGCGGCGGCTGACCAGGGTGTCCGGGTGGTCGGGGCCGAGGACGCGCTCGCGGATCGCGCACACGTCCCGGGACTCGGCGAGGGCCTCTTCCCAGCGGCCGAGGCGGCCGAGGTTGACGCCGAGGCCGTGGCGGGCGCGCAGGGTCTCGGGGTGGGCGGGGCCGTGGACGCGGGTGCGGTCCTCGATCAGGTCGCGGTAGAGGCGGAGCGCGTCGGCGCTGCGGCCGAGGCGGCCGAGGCTGATGCCGACCTCGTAGCGGGCGGCGAGGGTGTCGGGGTGATCGGGGCCGAGGGCCTGGGCGCGGGCCTCGGCGACCTCGTGGTAGGTCTGCAGGGCTTCCGCCCAGCGGCCCAACTGGCCGAGCGCGTAGGCGACTTCGTAGCGGGTGACGAGGGTGTCGGGGTGGTGGGGGCCCAGCACCCGGGCGCGCGCGGCGGCCACCTCGCACGCCATGCGGTAGGAGTCCTCCAGGCGGCCGAGCCTGCTGAGGTTGAAGGCAAGGTTGTGACGACAGCGCAGG
Organism: Streptomyces sp. NPDC102270; assembly: GCF_044766405.1. Lineage (NCBI taxonomy): Bacteria > Bacillati > Actinomycetota > Actinomycetes > Kitasatosporales > Streptomycetaceae > Streptomyces > Streptomyces sp. NPDC102270. The sequence goes on from NZ_JBIWLX010000015.1 coordinate 168,311, forward strand.
GTGTCGGGGTGGTCCGGGCCCATCCCGCGCTCGCGGGCGGCGAGCACCGAGGTGTAGACCTGGTGGGCATCGAAGTGGCGGCCCAACTGGCCGAGGACGTACGCCATTTCCTGACGGACGGCGAGTGTGTCGGGGTGGTCGGCGCCCAGGGTGCGGGTCCTGGTCGCGGCCACGTGCTTGTACGCGCGCAGGGCGTCGGCGGCGCGGCCGGTGCGGCTGAGGGTGAAGGCGACCTCGTAGTGGCTGGCGAGGGTGTCGGGGTGGTCGGGGCCGAGCAGGTGCTCGCGTTCGGCGGCGACCGCGCGGTGCACCTCGCCGGCCTCCGCCCAGCGGCCCAGGCGCCCGAGGCTGAGTCCCGCGTTGTGCCGCCCGGCGAGTGCCGTGAGGGCCTGCGCGGAGGGCACGGCCGGGACGTCCGGCACGGGTTCCTCGACGCGGCCGGTGGCGGGGCGGGCAATCCACTCGCCGGTGAGAGCGGCCCCGGCGTCCGGGGGTGTGGTGACGAGGCCGGCGCCGGTGGCCTTGTGGCCGGTGGTCATGCCCCGGGTCCAGGACGGCAGCCGGGTCTCGCGCGGGCGGTCGGGGTCGGGCCACTCCTGCGGGCGGAGGTCGGCCGGCTCCTGGGGCCGGACGTCGGGCCGCGGGGTGACCACGGTGGGCACGTACGCCGGTGTGGTGCGGCCCAGGGTGATCCGGCGGCCCAGCTCACGGGCGTCGCGCGGGCGCTGTTCGGGCTGTTTGGCCAGCAGGTCGAGGATGACCCTGTCGAGGTACGCGGGAAGTTCGGCGCGGTGGCTGCGCGGCGGCCGGGGCGGGGTGTCGCGGTGGCCGACGAGGATCGCCCACGCGTCCTCCAGGTCGAACGGCGGTGCCCCGGTGGCGATCTCGTACAGCACGCACCCCAGGGAGTACAGGTCGCTGCGCTCGTCGACCTCGGAACCCCCTATCTGCTCCGGCGACATGTAGTGCGGGGTGCCCATCGCGATGCCGGTGCCGGTCAGCCGGGAGGTGAAGTCGACGTCGTGGCCGAGCCGGGCGATGCCGAAGTCGCAGATCTTCACGGTGCCGTCGGTGAGGCGCACGATGTTCGCGGGCTTCAGGTCCCGGTGCACGATGCCCTGCTGGTGGGTGTAGGCGAGGGCGGCGGCGACCTGGTCGGCGATCTCGATCACGTCGGCGACGGGCAGGGGGTGCTGTTTGTTGTCCTCCAGGAGCTGGCTGAGGTTGCGCCCCTCCAGGAGCTCCATCACCAGGTAGAGGACACCGTCGGACTCGCCGAAGTCGTGGACGACGGTCACCCCGCGATGGCTGAGCGCGGCGGCCACCCTGGCCTCGCGCCGGAAACGCTCCCGCAGGACCCGGGTGAAGCTCTGGTCGTGCTGCCCGCCCAGGGGCTTGAGGCACTTCACGGCGACATGACGGCCCAGTGACTCGTCGCGGGCCCGCCACACCTCGCCCATGCCCCCGCGCCCGATCAGATCGAGCAGTCGGTACCGCCCCTGGATGAGCCTGCTGTCCCCCATCTGCTGCGACCGCCCCCGTCGAACTCGCCCCGCCACCCCTGGCCTGTCCAGTATGGCGACCTATCGTCCGAGTTTGTACGGGGCGGGGCGGGTGCCGGGGCCGAGCCGGTCCATGGCGCGCAGGATGTGCTTGGGTGGGAGTTGCCAGCGCAGACGTGCGGGAACGCAGCGCAGCAGGGTGCCGGTGGCGCGCAACTGGCGGGTGACAGTGGTGGGTTGGGGGGCTTTCCTGCCGTACAGCTCGTGGGCGTACGGCGGCAGGGCGGCGTACGCCAGCTGCGCCACGCGCCGCCACAGCACCTCGCGCGCCGGGACAAGAAGGGGGTGCGTCGGCGGGCGGAGCAGGAAGTCGTCCACGTCGCGGGCCTCGGGCGTAGCCGCGAGTTCGGGGAGCACCTTCTCGAAGTAGGCGGCCATCTCGACCTGGTCGGCCGGTACGGCGTCAGGGTCCAGGCCCACCAGGCGGGCGCTGACCCGGTGCTCGGATATGTAGCGGTCCGCCAGCTCGTCGGTGAGCCGGAAGCCGGAGCGGCGGGCGACCTGGAGATAGGAGTCGATCTCGGCGCAGTGCACCCACAGCAGGAGCTCGGGTTCGTCGACGCCGTAGCGTTCGCCGGTGTCGGGGTCGGTCGCCCCGAGCATGCCGTGGATCTTGCGGACCCGGGCGCCGGCCTTCTCCGCGGCCTCGGTGGTCCCGTAGGTCGTGGTGCCGACGAAGTTGGCGGTCCGCATCAGCCGACCCCAGGCGTCACGCCGGAAGTCGGAGTTCTGCATGACGCCGCGCAGGGCGCGCGGGTGCAGGGCCTGGAGGTAGAGCGCGCGGATGCCGGCGACCCACATCATGGGGTCGCCGTGCAGCTGCCAGGTCACGGACGATGGACCGAACAACCCCGGATCAGCCGTCATGTCGGCAGTGTGACCAGGATCGCCGGTCGGCACAAGGCAACGGTCGGTGACCTGTGCTGACGCCGACCGGCTTCAGCAGCCGGGGTGCGCCACCTCCAGAACGTTGTGCGTGCCGAGCACATTGGCTTCAAGCAGCTCGGCATGAGGCGTCTCGTCCGGCACGCCGCCCAGGAGCACGCGGCCGGGTCGCTCGGTTACGGATCTGTTCCGAACTCTTGACGACAGCCGTATGACTGCGTAGACATGACAGCGCAGACAGACCGCGTGGCCAGTCACTGGCGGGTCTGGCATCATCTGGCTCGTACATCCGGCCATCGGGAGACACCATGACGCGAGGAACGACACGGAGCGGTAACACCGCGGCTCCGCGCAGCGTGGATGTGGCCCGTCTGGCGGGGGTCTCGCAGAAGACGGTGTCGCGGGTCTTCAATGACGAGCAGTACGTCTCCGCCGATGTGCGCAGGCGCGTCCTCGAAGCCGCCGAAGAGCTCGGCTACCGGCGTAACAACGCCGCCCGGGCACTGGCCTCCGGACGCACTCGCTCCATCGGTGTGGTGACTCTGGGCACGGCCCTGTACGGACCCGCCACGCTGCTCATGGGCGTGGAGCGGGTCGTCCGGGACACGGGATACGCGCTGCACGTGGTCAACACGATGGAGGGCGACGCCTCGGGTGTGACCGGTGCCGTGAGTTCACTCCTCGATCAGGGCGTGGACGGCATCGTCATCTCCGAACCGATCGACGAAGCGGGGGCCGAAGGAGACGCGTCCTTCCGCATCGACGTTCCGGTGCTCGTCCTTGGTGCGCCACTGCCTCTCACCGCGCCCAGGGCGCTGACCTCCGGGGGCGGTGCCGACCTGATGGCACACTCCGCCGTCGAGCACCTGCTGGAACTCGGGCATCCGACAGTCCATCACCTGGCCGGTCCGCAGCGGTGGTACGCCGCCCGGGACCGCCTCGAGGGATGGCGGGCGGCGCTGACCGCGCACGGGAGGGCCGTACCGCCGGTCGTCGAGGGCGACTGGTCGGCCGCGTCCGGATACCGGGCGGGACAAGAACTGGCCGAAGACTCTGACGTCACCGCGGTGTTCGCCGCCAACGACGACATGGCGATCGGCCTGATCCGCGCACTGACGGAGGCTGGACGCCGGGTGCCGGAGGACGTCAGCGTCGTCGGATTCGACGACATTCCGGTCGCCGCCTATGTGACTCCTCCGCTGACCACGGTGCGGCAGCCGTTCGACGCCGTGGCGCAGGAGGGACTCAAGCGTCTGGTGCATGCCATCGAGAACCCGGACGCGGATCCGTTACCGGCGAGCGATCCACCCATCGATCTCATCATCCGCTCCTCGACCGCGCCACCACCGAGCCGGACGACCCCGGCTCGTGGCCGGCGTACCGCCTCTCGTGCACTCGGTGGCGCGGACCGTCCGCCGCTCCCGAACGGAGGCCCGTCCACCCACCGTGACCCGCACCGGTGAGCCCGGACATCAGCAGGTCCAAGGCGGGCGCGTGACGTCAGTACAAGCCGCTGCTTCCGGTCACGCCCCGCTCCTTTCGACGCCTCCGCCGCACGATCGCCGCGGGGCCGTTCCAGAACCCAGCAGCCGCTGAGCCAGGTTCCCCCACCCTCTCTGCCTCTGGTTTCGTCCCCTTCTTCTTCGGCCGCGACCCCACCTCCGCACACGGAAGGCGCGCCGGCCCCGGTCCACGAGGACCCGCACCCGGCCCCGTCGGTGTCCGAGCCTCGGCAGGCGCGTCCGCGCCCCTTCACCACACCTCCGTACGCCCTTGCCAGGCGTGCCGTCATCTTCGCCACCGGCGGGAGTTCACCATGCCCAGAAACACGTCCACATCCATGTCCGGCCGCTCCTCGATGAGCCGTCGACTGTTCCTCACCACGACAGGTGCCGTCTCGCTCGGCCTCACTCTCACCGCCTGCGGCGGCAGCGACTCGGGCGGCTCGTCCGGGTCCTCCAAGCCTGTCAGCCAGGCCGACATCGACAAGGCGATGAAGACGCCGACCGAGCTGACGTTCTGGACCTGGGTCCCGAACATCGACAAGGAAGTCGCCCTCTTCGAGGCGAAGTACCCGGCCATCAAGGTCAAGGTCGTCAACGCCGGCCAGGGCACTCCGCAGTACACCAAGTTGCGTACGGCTCTGAAGGCCGGCAGCGGCGCCCCGGACATGGTGCAGATCGAGTACCAGGCCATCCCGACCTTCACCATCACCGACAGCCTGCTCGACCTGCGGCCGTACGGCGCCTCCGCGCTCAAGGAGAAGTTCGTCGACTGGACCTGGCAGCAGGTCAGCGGCAGCAAGGGCGAGGTCTGGGCGATCCCCCAGGACACCGGCCCGCTCGGCATGCTGTACCGCAAGGACATCTTCGACAAGCACGGCATCAAGGTCCCCACGACCTGGGACGAGTTCGCCGCTGCGGCCCGCAAGCTCCACAAGGCCGACCCCGATGTCTACCTGACCAACCTCGCGGCCAACCAGGTCGCCGCCTGGCACGGCCTGCTGTGGCAGGCGGGAGCCAAGCCGTACGTGGTGTCCGGCGGGAGTGACATCACCATCGGTGTCGACGACGCCGTCTCCAGGAAGCTCGGCGCGTACTGGGGCGGCCTGGCCCGAGAAGGGGTCGTCAGCACCGACCCCGACTTCACCGACGGCTGGTACGCCGGGTTCAACAAGGGCAAGTACGCCACCTGGATCACCGCCGCCTGGGGGCCGGCCTTCCTCTCCGGCTCCGCCAAGGCCACCTCCGGCAAGTGGCGCGCCGCCCCCCTCCCGCAGTGGGACGCGTCGAAGCCGAGCTCGGGCAACTGGGGCGGCTCGACCACCGCCGTCATCCGCTCCACCAAGAACCCCATCGCGGCCGCCCAGTTCGCGCAGTTCCTCAACAGCGACCCGGCCAGCGCGAAGATGTTCGCCACCGAACAGTTCTTCTTCCCCGCCACCAAGGCCCTCCTCACGGACGCCACGTTCACCGGCGACGCGCCCGCCTTCTACGGCGGCCAGAAGGTCAACCAGGTCTTCGCCGACATCAGCTCCACGGTCAACTCCTCCTTCCAGTGGCCCCCGTTCCTCGACCAGGCGGCGACCGACTGGACCGAGACGGTCGGCAAGTCCCTCGCCGACAAGACCGACACGGTCCGCGCGCTCGGTACCTGGCAGACGCGACTCACCACCTACGCCAAGAGCCAGGGCTTCACCGTCGAGACGTCGTAACGGCCCGTCGGGTCCCGTGCGGTGGCGCGGGACCCGCCCCCACCGACACAGTCCCATCCCTCAGAAAGGCCCGATGATGACTGCCACAACCGCGGCCTCCCCCAAGGGCAGAAGGCGAGACGGGTCGACACGCCTCGGGCGCGGCGGCGAGAGCCGTCAACGGACGGCAGGACCGCTGTTCGTCGCACCGTTCATGGTGCTGTTCCTGCTGCTCTTCCTCGCCCCGCTCGGCTACGCCGCCTATCTCAGCCTGTTCCAGGAACGCCTCATCGGCGGCACGACGTTCGTCGGGCTCGACAACTACGCCCAGGCCCTGAGTGATTCGCAGTTCCTGCACGGCATCGGACGGGTCGCCCTGTTCTTCGTCATCCAGGTCCCGGTGATGCTGCTGCTGGCGCTGGTGTTCGCCCTCGCCCTCGACAGCGGGCTGCTCCGGCTCGCCCGTGTCATCCGGCTGGGCATCTTCGTCCCGTACGCCGTCCCGAGCGTGGTCGCCGCGCTCATGTGGGGCTATCTGTACGGACCGGACTTCGGCCCCTTCGCCCAGCTGAGCCGCGATCTCAGCCTGCCCGTCCCGCACTTCCTCAGCGACGGCTGGATGCTCGGCAGTCTCGCCAACATCGTGACCTGGGAGTTCGTCGGCTACAACATGATCATCCTGTACGCCGCCCTGCGCACCATCCCCGAGGAGCTGTACGAGGCCGCCGCGATGGACGGGGCCGGCGCCGGGCGGATCGCCTGGTCCATCAAGTTGCCGGCCCTGCGCCCCGCGCTGATGCTCACCCTGCTGTTCTCGGTGATCGGCAGCTTCCAGCTGTTCAACGAGCCGAAGCTGTTGATGACCATCGCCCCGGACGTGATCAGCAGCTCCTACACCGCCAACCTCTACGCCTACACGCTCGCCTTCACCGGCCAGCAGGTCAACTATGCGGCCACGGTGTCCTTCCTCCTCGGCCTGGTCATCGTCATCGCCTCCTACGCCGTACTCCTGACCGCGAACCGCAGGAGGTCCGCATGACGACCACCATCCGCAGGGCCACGACCGCCGAGCCGTCGACGAAGCCGCCTTCCGCCGCGCCGCCTCGGCGGGGATCCGCCTCCCGGCGCCGCAGCACCCCGCTGACGATCGCCATGCTGGCGGTCCTGGCCTACTTCCTCCTGCCCCTGTTCTGGCTGCTGATCGCCTCGACCAAGAGCACCCAGGACCTGTTCAACAGCTTCGGCCTGTGGTTCTCGCACGCCCCGCAGCTGCTGACGAACGTCAGGCAGACCTTCACCCAGGACGACGGGGTCTTCGTCCACTGGCTGCTCAACACGGTCATGTACGCGGGCGTCAGCGCGGTCGGGGCCGCGTTGCTCGCGGCCGCCGGCGGGTACGGTTTCGCGAAGTTCCGCTTCCGCGGTGACCGGTTCTCCTTCAACCTGGTGCTCGGCGCCGTCATGGTCCCGGCCACCGCGCTGGCGATCCCGACGTATCTGCTGTTCGCCAAGGCCGGTCTGGTCAACACCCCGTGGGCGGTCATCCTGCCCTCGCTGGTCAATCCGTTCGGTCTCTACCTCATGCGCATCTACGCCCAGGACGCCGTCCCGGACAGCCTCCTGGAGGCCGCCCGGATCGACGGCGCCGGGGAGGCGCGGATCTTCGGCACGATCGTGCTGCGGCTCCTCGCGCCGGGCCTGGTCACCGTGCTGCTGTTCACGCTCGTGGCGACCTGGAACAACTACTTCCTGCCGCTGATCATGCTCAATGATCCCAATCTGTACCCCGTCACCGTCGGCCTCTCCTCCTGGGCGGCGCAGGCGCAGAACGGCGGGGCCGGTGCCAGCAGCGACATGCTCGCCCTGGTCGTGACCGGCTCCCTCATCTCGATCCTGCCCCTCGTCGTGGCCTTCCTGCTGCTCCAGCGGTACTGGCAGAGCGGCCTGGCCGCCGGCGGCGTCAAGCAGTAGGGCCCGCAGCCCTCGTACCACTCCCCGCATTTATCGGAGGTTTCCCCTCATGGCGGCTCTGCCTGCCCGCGTCCTGTTCGGCGCCGCGTACTACCACGAGTACACGCCCGCCTACGACCCCGAACTGCGGCCCGACGAACGGCTCAAGACCGACCTGGACCTGATGGCCGAGGCGAACTTCACCGTGATCCGGGTCGGCGAGTCGGTCTGGTCGACCTGGGAGCCGGAGAACGGCCGCTTCGACCTCGACTGGCTCCAGCCGGTCCTCGACGGCGCCCACGAGCGCGGCATCTCCGTCATCGTCGGCACGCCGACCTACGCGGCTCCGCCGTGGCTGGCCCGCCAGTACCCGGAAATCACCGCCGAGTCCGCCACCGGGCAGCGGCTGGGCTGGGGTGCACGCCAGGAGATCGACTTCACGCATCCCGCCTTCCGCTTCCACGCCGAGCGGGTCATCCGCAAGATGGTGGCCCGGTACGCCGACCACCCGGCGGTCATCGGCTGGCAGGTGGACAACGAGCCCGGCCTGCACCTCCTGCACAACCGCGGTCTCTTCGAGCGCTTCGTGGACCACCTGCGGGAGACATACGGGGACGTCGAGACCCTCAACCGCGAGTGGGGCCTGGTCTACTGGTCGCACCGCCTGTCCACGTGGGCCGACCTGTGGAGCCCCGACGGCAACGAACAGCCCCAGTACGACGTCGCCTGGCGGGAGTTCCAGGCCCGGCAGGTCACCGAGTTCATCGGCTGGCAGGCCGACATCGTCCGCGAGTACGCCCGGTCCGGCCAGTTCGTCACCACCTGCATCTCCTACACCCGCCAGGGGGTGGAGGACGACGAGCTGTCGGATCGCCTCGACATCGCCTCCGGCAACCCGTACTACGACATGCAGGACGGCCTGCTGCTGCCCGACCCCACTCCGGACGCCCACGAGCAGAAGTGGAAGACCACCGGGGTGTGGTCGATGTACCAGACGGCGGACTGGATGTTCTCCTCCCGCCAGGCGCCGTTCCTGGTCACCGAGACCAACGCCCAGAGCATCGGTTTCGCATGGGACAACCGGCCCGGCTACGACGGCCAGTGGCGGCAGGCCGCCTGGGCGCACGTCGCGCGCGGCGCCCGGATGATCGAGTACTGGCAGTGGCAGACCCTGCGCTTCGGCGCGGAGACCTACTGGGGTGGCGTCCTCCCGCACAGCGGCCGGCCCGGCCGTACCTATGCCGAAATCGCCCGCCTCGGCGCGGAGTTCGAGACGGCGGGCGAGCTCGTCGCGGGACTCGAGCCGGACGCCGACATCACGATGGTCTACTCGATGCCGAGCAAGTGGCTGATGCAGAAGTACCCACCACTCGCGACCCCTGACGGCGAACCGGACGCTGCCGCCTACCACCGCGTCTTCGACCCCTTCTACCGCGGCGCCTTCGACGCGGGCCGCCAGGTCCGCATCGTCCACGCCCGCCAGCTGCACGAGCAGATGACACCCGAGGAAGCCGCCCGCCGCCACCCCGTGCTGGTGGTACCGGCGCTGTACATCGCCGCCGACGCCGCCCTCGACTGGCTCGCCGCCTACGCCCACGCGGGCGGTCACCTGGTGCTCGGCCCGCGTACCGGCTACGCCGACCACGAGGCCCGGGCCCGCCACGAACCGGCCCCCGGGCGGCTGGTGGCAGCCGCGGGCGTCCAGTACGACGAGTTCGGCAACCTCGCGCGCGACATCCCGATCCGCGCGGTGCCCGGTGGCCCGTTCGAGGTGCCCGCGGATGCCGCGGCGACGCAGTGGATCGAGAGCCTCACGGTCACCGACGCCGAGATCCTCGCCGTGTACGAGCACCCGCACTACGGCCGCTGGCCCGCGATCACCACCCGCGGCCACGGCGCGGGCCGCGTCACCACAGTCGGCACGGTGCCGAGCCGCGACCTCGCCCGGGCGCTGGCCGAATGGCTGGTCCCGGCCGCGAACAGCGGGTGGCGCGACCTCCCCGCGACGGTCACCGCGACCACCGGCACCTCACCCGACGGACGCCGTGTCCACATCGTCCACAACTGGAGCTGGGAACCCGTGAGCGTCCCCACCCCGGCGGACCTCTCCGACGCCCTGACAAACACCCCCCTCTCGACGGGCACGGCGCTGGAACTCGGCGCCTGGGACGTACGCGTACTCGTCTCCACCGACGCCGACAGCGCGCCGGCTCCTGGAGCGACCAACCGATCCTGATCCATCCCCTGAGGAGGGGCCATGCAGAGAAGAAGGCTTGGACGAGCCCTCGGAACCTTCGCGGCGACATCCGCGATCCTCGCAATACCCATGGTCAGCGCACAGGCGTACAACCCGACGGGCGGAACCCTGTACCAGCTCGGCACCGAGCCGTGTCTGAAAGGGCGGGGCAACTGCGCGGTCTACCCCAAGTCGGCGCAGTTGCCGAGCGGACGTCTCGTCGCGTCCTTCGAGAAGTCCACGGTCGTGACGGCGACGGGCAGCGCCGACAAGCAGACGCTCCCCGTCTACAAGAGCGATGACCGCGGAACCACGTGGCAGCCGCTGTCGGAGGTCAAGGCTCCGGCATATCTCTCCAGCGACCCGCAGTACGCGAAGTACACGAGCAACTGGACGAACCCCTACCTGTACGTCCTGCCGCAGGACGTCGGGAACCTGAAGCAGGGCACGTTGCTGCTCGCGAGTGTCGTCTCGGGCGACGACTACTACTACAAGGAGCACAAGGCGGCCGACCCGAACTGGACGCCGACCAACGACGGCGACCGCAAGGACCTGGCGATCGCCCTGTACTCCAGCTCCGACGACGGCGTGACGTGGAAGGTCGAGAACGTCGTCGCCACCGGCGGCTGGCAGGGCGGCAGCGCGGGCGCGACCGGCCAGAACATCGCGGCCGCGAACACGAACCAACAGGTGGACCCCGTCTGGGAGCCGTACCTGATGGTCTACAAGGGCAAGCTCGTCTGCTACTACTCCGACGAGAACGACTACACCGGCTTCAACGCGACCACCGGTGTCCCGACCCTCGACCCCGCCAACGACACGGCCACGGACTCGCAGGGCCAGATCCTGGCCCACAAGACCTGGGACGGCACCGGCGCCGCGTGGAGCGCCCCCGTCGTGGACATCGCGGGACTGACCCAGACCATGGCCGGCGGCAAGACGGAGATCGGCGGCGGGCGGCCGGGCATGGCGAACGTCGTCCGTACGACGGACGGCAAGTGGCTGCTGACCTTCGAGTACTGGGGCGGCGGAGTCAACACGAAGTATGTGCTCGCCGACGACCCGCTGAAGTTCTTCACCGGGTCCGCCACCGGCACGGGCGTCACCACCTTGCCGCTCGACACCGGCTCGCACGCCCTCGCGACGGGCGGCAGCCCGGTCCTCATCAGGCTGCCCGGTGGGCGCCTGGTCTACAACGCCGCCGGCAGCGGCAACGTCTGGGTCAACGACAGCGGACGCAGCGACGGCGCCTGGAAGGAATACCAGACGACCTCGCAGGCCGGCTACAGCCGCAACCTCCAGTACGTCGACGGCACCGGCCGCATCGTGATCCTCAACAACCAGGGGACCTCGACTCTCAAGTTCGCCGAGGTCGATCTCGGCCACACGGACGGCGCCTACTACCAATTGGTGAACCGCAAGACCGACCAGGTGATCGGCACCGGGAACAAGACCAACGACGCGAACATCGGCAACGCGGATGTTCCCGACGTCCGGCTGGAGGCCCCGGGCTCGGCGGGCAACGCGGACACCCAGTACTGGCACGTGACGACCGAGCCGAACGGCGGGGTGAGCCTGCTGAACAAGTCGGGCGGCCGCGCGGCGGCGATCTGGACCGGCAGTGCCACGGCCGGCCAGAAGATCGGCCAGTGGGTCGACAACAGTGCCACCGGAAGCTGGAACCTCGTCAAGACCAGCGACGGGTTCTACAAGCTCCAGTCCGTCAAGAACACCAGCCTGTACCTGACCGGTGCGACTGCCGGGGCGCAGCTGACCTTGCAGACCGCGGCCACGGACGGCTCGCAGGACTGGGAGCTCGTCCAGTAAAACCAATCCGAGGGAGAGCCTCGCATCGGGGCCTGGTTCTTCGACCAGGCCCCGAAGGGCAGTGCAACCTCGTCACTCATCAGCAATTACCCATTGCCACCACCATATTCGACATCCCGAACGCTGACCGATATCGCAGACTTCGACTCCGCGGTACGCCTCCGGGGGCGGTTCCGGCCGACCACGTACGGTCGGTCGGAGCCTTTCCGCAGGAGACCGCGAAATACTCGCCCCCATTCACTATTCTCGCGTCACCGCATAACCGGGCACAGATGGCCATCGAACCGTCAACAATACGGATTCCTCTTCCGCGAACCACGAGTGGTCGACTCCACGCCCCCAAGCAACATAATCCCCTTGCTTCGCCAGAAGAACGCTGCGCCCTGGGAAATCCACGCGAAACCTGCCACTGATGAGCACCAGGACGGCCGTTCGCGCTTCGCCTCTCACCCATTGCAGCCGCTGGTCACCAGGTGGATGAACGCCCCACTTGACCTCTACCGCAGTGGTGTGACGAGGATCATCGGCGTCCTTGAAATGACCGAGCAGCCAACCTCGATCCAACAGTGCGTCATCGCCCGCATTCCCCACATACACGCTGTCATCCATAGCATGGAATATATCAGCCTCAACTGCAGCGAAAATACGACCACAAAACATCGCGGGCAGCAAAGCACCCGCGATCTCGGCGGAGAAATCGGTGGTGTTCACGGAGTCGAGACAGCTGCGGAAGGCGTCCGGGATGCCAAGGCCGTTCGCAGGATAAGGCTTCGCGGGTGTGCGGGGGCTCAGTAGTAGCGGCCCAGGGCTCCGTCGTTTTCGCGATCGCTGAGGAATGATCACGTGAGTCCGAGGGCGGCCGGCGGCCGGGTCATGTCCCGCCCGTGATGACGCAGGCCCTCGGCGATGTTGTCCCACCCAGGTGTGTCGCTTCCGAGACGTTCGTTCCGACACAGTCACCCTGAGTTCGTGAGCAACCACCCTCTCATCGTCGTGGAGGCCCCGGACGCAAGGGGGCTGCGGGCCGTGCGCGTGCGAGGAGAGACCATCGGACGGGTCTGGTCGGCGCGCGGGCTGAGACGCCTTCTCCGGCGGGCGGGAGTGCCTCCGGACGACCTTGATGTCGACGCCCCTGGCCGGGTCTACTGGGAGGCGGACGAGTCCTCCTGGCCCGACTGCCCGTGGCGAAGATGGGCCGCTGGCGCCTTGATGGCGCTGGGCCTCCTGGTCTCGGCCGCAGTCCTCTTTCGTGTGGGTGCTACGGATGCGTTCAACGCCCTGGCGTACGGCGGTCGCGTCGTGGGCGTCGCCTTCATCGCCGCGGCGCTGGCCGAAGCGGTCGCAGCACTGGCCGTATGCGACTACTGGGGCAAGAGGGCCATCCGGTACTCGGGCCCGGTCGTCCTGACGGGCGTCGGCACCGTGCTGGTCACGGATCTGATGTTCCTGATCACACAGATCCAGGGCCGGGATTACACCCCGTTCCTCTGGCTGTGGATCGGCCTAGTGCTTTGGGTGGCCTGGGCCCTGTGGACTCTGACACTGCAGAAGGTGTGGCAGGCGATCCAGCATCCCAGGGGCATCGCACTGAGCGTCGTGGTGTCCGGAGTCATCGCGCTGGCGAGCCTGACCTATTCACAGATGTACCTCCCATACTCCACTCCCGTGAAAATCCCGTTCAGTGTCTCGTTCGGTGAATCCACCCTAAGCGCGGACGGTACCGCCCTTCACGTTCCGGCACATGTGGAGTTCCGCAACACCGGTTCGGTGAGGGTCTATGTCGTCGGCACCATGTGGAAGGTCATCGGGTGGCCGACTCAATACGCGGAAAAGGGTATCGGGGAGAGCGAATGGAAGTGGGAGACGTTGAATTACGACCGAACATTCAGGCATGTAAAGTATGCCAACTCGCACATGTTGGGCACCGGGAAGTTCGCCGAACCGGGCGATCGGCTTGACCCGGGGGTGAACCTCTCGAACGACTTCGTCATCGATGTGCCGCTGCGATCCGGGCTCGGTCGCATCGAGATCGACGCGACCGCCTCCTTCGTCCGAGCCGACCGAGGCAAACTGGGAAACAGCTATGCGAGTTCGCGCGAAGTCTCCTGGGACCCGGAAACCGGGAGGCATCTCCAGGATGCCCCGGACTGGCTCACACCGAAAGGGGACGATTTCTATCGCTTCCACTCCAAGATTTACCACAGCAGCGAGATGCTGAACCTGACGCACTCCACGGACTATGCCACGGGCTGGTGGGTGTTTCCGAAAGGGGAAATCGACGTAGCCAAGGGAGACACCAACCCCTACCTGTACGTCTCAATTTTCCGAGACTCAGAAGGAAAGGAAAGACTGAACGATTCAGAGCAAGAACCATATGGAATGACCACAGAAACCCGATCGACTGAACGCACAGTCGATCAGCTCCTTCGGGCCGCGAAGAAGTAGCGCTCCGCGGCCCAGGGCTCTGTCGTTCCTGCGATCGGCGCGGAGTGATCACGTGAGTCCGAGGGCGGCCGGCGGCCGGGTCATGTCCCGCCCGTGATGACGCAGGCCCTCGGCGATGTTGTCCCACCCGGTCAGGCGGAGCGCGCCGATGGCCAGATTCCGCAGTGAAGCCAACGCCCGCGGCGCACCGGCCGTGCGTACTTGCGAGGCGTCCTCTCCGAACGTCACGTCCCTGACGTGGTGCTCACGATTCTCGATAGCCCAGTGCCCGCGAACGCGTTCCGCAAGATCAGCGGCGTTCGCTTGGTGCACCGTCAGACTCGTGATCGCGTAGACGCGTTCAATTGACACCCTCCCGGTGCGCAGGGTGCGCCGTCGGCGGACGATCTGCAGTGCCTGGTCGGCGTGCGGGAACGGCAGTCCCGGCACGGTGGCGGCTTGAGCCGGCGGATCTCGTCGCGGCCGTGCGCGGTGGCCCGGGTGCGGTCCAGCAGCGGAACCTCCTTCCACGGCAGGTCCTTCACCAGCGTGTGCAGGCTCGGATGGTTGCCCTTGAGCACGGCGATGTAGTGCGCTCTCTTCTCCTCGACCAGGAACTTTGCGTGGTCGGTCTGGGTCAGCAACGCGTCGAAGGTCACCACCGCGCCGGTCAGGTCCAGCGGGTCCAGCAGTGGCCGGAATGCGGTGATCTCGTTGCTCTTGGCGTCGACCTCGCGCTGGGCCAGCACGATGCCGTCGTCGCGAAGAGCGGAGATCAGGTGGACGCAGCGGCCGTCGGAGCGGATCGCGCCGCGCAGAGACTTGCCGTCCACCGCAACGGGCTGCCCGGACCGGGCGGGTCGGCGGGTGTCCGTCCTGGCCGGCGGCGCGGGAGGCGGCGGCACGAGCGGTGAGCCAGCCGCCGATCGCCGCGTCGAACGCGTCGCCGTCGATGCGCTGAAGTACTCGGCGCACGGTCGCCTCGCTGGGCGCGCGGCAGGGCCGGTCCGGATCACGCAGCGCAGCCCCGCAGCAGAACAACAGTCGGTCAGAAGCTTCGGCGGCCCACTCGGCGATTGCGATGAGGGACTTCGCTCCGGCCAGGACTGCGCAGGCGGCCACGGCCAGAACGTACGGCAGCGGGTGACGGCGGCCCCGGCGGCGGCGCGGGTCGGGCAGGCGAGACAGCCGGGCCAACAGGTCGGGTAGCTCGTCGGGGCAGGCCGGATCACAGCCCGAGAGTTGACCCAGCCCGGCGGGGACGGGTGACGGTGGAGCAGCAGGCACGGTCTTCCGTTGTGGTGATCAGCGAACTCGATACTCCATGATCACCGGAGTCCGTGCCTGCGCGCGTATCCGCTGCCCTTCACGAACCGCCCATCACCGCCGACTTGAGGTACTGGGCACATACCGGCAGCTTCAGGCCAACCGCGAGAACGACGGAGCCCTGAGTAGCGGCCGCCCTGCGGCGTGGGCAGGGCGTCGAGTTCGGCCGCGGTCTGCCGCACTGAGCCGCACGTCGGCCGCGCCGGCCTTGTCCAGCAGGTACTTCAACAGCTTGGTGCCGGGGGGATCGGGACGACGTACTCACCTGGGCCAGCACCCACGCCAGCGCCACCTGGGCCTTCCATCCCCCTTGTGCGCCAACCAAGAGGCCTCGTCACGGGCAGGCTAACGCCGTACCCGCGGCATCCCCAGACCGATCCACGAGATGATCTCCCGCTGGATCTCGTTGTTGCCGCCGCCGAAGGTGAAGATCACCGCCGAGCGGTAGCCGCGTTCCAGCTCGCCGTGGAGGACGTCGCCCGCCGAGCCCTCCTTCAGCGCGCCGGCCGCCGCGACGATCTCCATGAGCCACGCGTAGGCGTCCCGGCGGGCCTCGGAGCCGTAGACCTTGACCGCGGAGGCGTCCTGCGGGGTGAGGGTGCCGTCCTCGACGGCGTTCACCATCCGCCAGTTGAGGAGTTTGAGCGCGTCGAGGCGGGTGTGGGTCTGGGCGAGGCGGCGGCGCACCCACGGCAGGTCGATGACGCGACGGCCGTCGGCCAGCTTGGTCTCCATGGCCCAGCGCTGGACGTTCTGCAGGGCTCGGATGGCCATGGTGCCGTGGGCGGCGAGGGTGACGCGCTCGTGGTTGAGCTGGTTCGTGATCAGCCGCCAGCCCTGGTTCTCCTCGCCGACCCGGTGCGAGACCGGGACGCGGACGTTCTCGTAGTAGCTGGCCGTGGTGTCGTGCGAGGCGAGGGTGTTGATGACGGTGAACGAGTAGCCGGGGTCGGTGGTCGGCATCAGGAGCATGGTGATGCCCTTGTGCGGCGGGGCGTCGGGGTCGGTGCGCACGGCGAGCCAGACCCAGTCGGCGGTGTCGCCGTTGGTGGTCCAGATCTTGTGCCCGTTGACGACGTACTCGTCGCCGTCCCGCACCGCGCGGGTCTTCAGGGAGGCCAGGTCGGTGCCCGCCCCGGGCTCGCTGTAGCCGATCGCGAAGTCGATCTCACCGGAGAGGATGCGCGGCAGGAACCAGGACTTCTGCTCCTCGGTGCCGTACCGCATGATCGTCGGGCCTACCGTGTTGAGGGCCATCAGCGGCAGCGGTACGCCGGCCTGGGCGGCCTCGTCGAAGAAGATGAACTGTTCCATCGCGGTCAGGCCGCGGCCGCCGTACTCCTTGGGCCAGCCGACGCCGAGCCAGCCGTCCGTCCCCAGGCGCCGGATGGTGTCGCGGTACAAGCGCTTCTGGGCGTCCCGGTCGGTGAAGCGGGCGTGCGCGTTGTCCGGGACCAGATCGGCGAAGTAGGCGCGCAGCTCGGTGCGCAGCCGCTGCTGCTCGGGCGTGTGGTCGAGATGCACGGCGCCTCCAGGCTCCCAGGCCGGTCCTGACGGCGCACACGGTAGAACGTGTTCCAGAAATTGGGAACGGTCAGACGAGGGTCGCCATGAAGTCCGTGCACGCCTGGGCGCACTCGCGGCACGCCTTGGCGGCGTCCTCGTTGCCGGCATGCCGGTCCAGGACCTGCGCGCACTCCAGACAGACCGACCTGCACCATTCCAACTGGACGCGGATGCCGGCCTCGTCGAGGTGGTTCTCCTCGGACAGGACCCGGCAGGTCGCGTCGCACACCTCGGCGCACATGATGCCCTTGCGTCGGAGTAGTTCCTGTTCCTCGGTCCCGTCCGGATCGACCAGGCTCGCGCGCAGCGCACAGGCCCGTGCGCACTCGGTGCACGCCTGGGCACACGCGAAGCGGTCCTCCAGGAACCGGAACAGCTCCTGCTGAGAAGTCGAAGTCGTCACAACAGGCGGGTAGCCGGGGTCCGGGCCGCCAAACCCGGAGTTCCCAGGGGTTTGCGTCCCCCGGGCGTCCCCCGGGCATCCCCCGGGCGGGTCGATTCGCTCGCCGGACCAGGGGTACTCGCGCCGCATGAACCAAGCCCTGAACACCGAATGGATGGATCTGGCCGCGGGCCGGGGCGGCCTCGCTGCCGGAGTGATCGCGGCGGGTGTGGTGGTCGTGGCGGTGCTGATCGGCGCCTTCTGGCTGGGTGCCCGCGTCAAGCGCCGCGAGTCGCGCCCGCCGACTCCCGACGAACAGCCGAGGCTGCCCGAGAGCGGGCCGGTCCGTGAGGTCAGGGAGCACCGGGAACCCGACGAGGTGCCCAGGAGCGACACCCGCCTGACCCCGCACGAAATGCCCCAGCACGGCAACAGTCCGACCCGGACGAGTCCGGGGCACGAACGCCCTCGCTGGGACGACGGCAGCAGCGGCTCGTTCGGCAGCGGCGGTCCGGGAGGCGGCTGACGTCCACGGCCACGGCACCGGTCATGACACACATCCGGCTTTGCTGTAACCGTCCGGAACAGCGCCCGAACTGCTGGAGGCGGGCGCCCGCTCACTCACCGAGCCGGGCGGCCGCCTCCAGCATCACCGCGTGCACGAAGGCCTGCGGGAGGTTGCCGCGCAGCTGACGCTGGGCGATGTCGAACCCCTCGGCGTACAGCCCCGAGGCCCCGCAGGCGCCCCGGTTGCGTTCGAACCAGCGGTACGCCTCGACGGTCCGGCCCTGCTGGTGTTCGGCGAGCGCCATGACGAACCCGCACAGCACGAAGGCGCCCTCTGCCTCTTGCAGGGGGCGCTCGTCGTGGCGGAAGCGGTAGACCGGCATCCCTCCCACCGACCAAGCCGCACCCCCAGAACCGCCCCCACACCCCATCCCGTCAGCTCTCCCCGCCTCCCCCACTCCCGTCGCTCCCCGACACCGCCCCGCGGCCACCTCGACGGACGCCGCGCCGAGTACACGACCCGCGCCGCCCGGCCCCACGGGGTGCCGCCCACGCGACAGCAGCCGGCGCCGACCACTGATCCATTCTCTTGATCGCCCCTCACGCACGACATCCGTCCTTCGGCCAGGAAGCGGCGCCGGGCGCGCGGCGCCCCTCCGCCGTTCGGCCGAGGGCACGGTGGATCTCCCGCGTCCGGCGCACGCACGCCTGCTTCACGGACGTGCTCCCCGACCGCCTCGCCGTCGAGGCGGCCAACTACTGTTCCAACCCCAGACGTTGACCCGCCTTCGGCACGACAGCAGAATGATCCCGCCTCTTTGAGAGCGCTCTCAGAACATCCCGGCAGCCCGTACCTTTCGAGGAGACCCATGATCGGCAGCCCCCGTCCGCCCCTCAGCCGCCGCACGCTCATCCGGACCGGCCTCGGAGTCGCGGCTTTCGCCGCGACCGGCACCGGCACCGCGCAGGCGGCCCAAGGGACGTCCACGGCGCCCGGGGTCTCTGCCCCCCGCCGTGCGCAGGCCTTCCTGGCCGCCGCCATGGACGCCTACCCGGACCACGGCACCATCCGGCTCACCCAGAGCTACACGGACCAGGCGGGACTGTTCAGCACGGCGTTCACGTACGACAACGCCCTCGCGGTCCTGGCCCATCTCGCGTCCCCCGCGGGCGAGTCGCGGGCCGTGGCCCTCGGTGACGCGCTGTTGTACGCCCAGGCCCACGACCCCGTGTACGACGACGGCCGGCTGCGGCAGGCCTACAACGTCGGGCCGTACACCTTCTACGACGGCTCCCCGCAGCCGGACGGGTTCGTCAAGGCGGACGGCACTGCCAACGTCGGTACGCAGTTCGGCTTCACCGGGACCGCCGTGGGCGACATGGCGTGGGCCGGTATCGCGCTCAGCGCCCTCGCCGGGCGCACCGGTGAGCGGCGCTTCCTCGCCGGCGCGGTGCGGATCGGCGAGTGGATCGAGCGGGTGGGACGGACCGACGAGCCGCTCGGCGGCTACAAGTTCGGGGTCGACGGGGCCGACCAGAAGCTGCCGTTCACCTCGACCGAGCACAACACCGACCTGGTCGGCCTGTTCGGGCGGCTTGCCCGGCTGACCGGGGACAAGGTCTGGCGGGAGCGTCGCGCGCGTGCCAGGGCCTTCGTCGAGAAGATGTGGGAGCCCTCGGGGGGCTACTTCTACACCGGCACCAACGACGGCGTGACGATCAACAAGTCCCCGATCCCGGAGGACACCCAGACCTGGACCCACCTCGCCCTCACCTCCCCGGCCCACTCCCGCTCCCTCGACTGGGCCGCGGCGGAGCTGGCCGTACGGGACACGGCCGAGCGTCCCAACAGCACCGTTCCCGCCGGGCAGTCCTACGAGGGCGTCACCTTCAGCTCCGCGAGCCTGCTGGCGAACGAGGGTGCCCCCATCTCCGACGGCCAGCCCAGGCCGGACCGCAACGGCGTCTGGTTCGAGGGCACCGCCCACCTCGCGCTCGCACTGCGCCACCGGGGACATGCCGGGGACGAGAAGCGCGCCCGCCGCCTGCTCGGCTCGATCGAGCGCGCCCAGGATCGCCTCGGCGACGCCCAGACCGTAGGCGGCACGGCCCTCCCGACCCGCTCCGGGGTCGTCTCGGCGAGCAGCCCGCTCGACACCGGTTTCGGGTTCGGCTACTACCCCTATCGGCACACCGGCGCCACCGCCTGGTACCTCCTGGCCACGGCCCGCGCCAATCCACTGCGGGGCTGACGCCTCCGCCCGCTCCGCACGGTCGACAGGAGGCGATCTTTACTGCCCCATGGCAGGGAGATGACCGGATAACTGCTGATCCATGACCGGATAGCTGCCCACCTGCACCCATGATGGTCGGCGTAAGTAAGGCGTGCCTACGCTAACCAGCGTCCACGGCAGGCCGAGAGCGACTGTCGTGGAGGGGCCCAGCACCCATGTGGGACGACGCGTTTCCGAGCTTCCTCATCGGACTGAGGGAGGGCCTGGAGGCCGGGCTGATCGTCTCCGTTCTCATCGCCACACTGGTGCGCTCCGGTGCCCGGGCCCGGCTGCCGCAGGTGTGGACGGGAGTTCTGGCCGCGATCTCCCTCGCCCTGAGCTTCGGTGCCGTGCTGACCTTCACCGCCGCATCGCTGTCCGCCACCGCCCAGGAGGCGTTCGGCGGTGCGCTGAGCGTGGTGGCCGTCGGGTTCGTCACCGCGATGGTGTTCTGGATGCGCCGCTCGGCGCGCACCTTCTCAGGCGAGATCCGGGCGAAGGTCACCGGGGCGCTGGGCATGGGCGCGGGCATGCTGATCGTCACCTCGTTCCTGGCCGTGGGCCGCGAGGGCCTGGAGACCGCGCTGTTCCTGTGGACCACGGCCCGCGCGGCCGGCGAGTCCGCGGGCCCCCTGACCGGTGCCGGGATCGGCCTGCTCCTCGCGGCGGCCCTGTGCTGGGGGCTGTACCGCCGTGTCCTGCACATCGACCTGACAAGGTTCTTCACCGCGACCGGCGCCGTCCTCATCGTGATCGCGGCCGGTGTGCTGGGCTACGGTCTGCGCGACCTCCAGGAAGGCGGAGTGCTCCCCGGCGGGACGTCGTACGCCGTGGATCTCGGCGGCAGCATCGACGCGGGAGCCTGGTACAGCACCCTCGTGCAGGGCGTGTTGAACCTGACGCCGACCATGACCTGGCTCCAGGTGGCCGGGTACGCCGGTTATCTCATGGTCGTGATGCCGCTGTTCCTGCGCAGCTCGCCGGCCCGGACGACGCAACCGGCCCCGAAGGCACGGGAGGCCGAGCCGGCCAGTCCGGCGCCCGTGCGCCGCCGCCCCGTGTGGGTGGTTCCGGTCGCGGTCGTCGCCGTACCCGCCGCGCTGGCGGGAGTCGCGGTCACCCTCGGCGGTTCCCGTCCCGCCGGTGCCCAGACCGTGGCCGTGTCCGAGACGGACTGCGGCCAGGGCTTCACCGCGCCGAAGCCCGGGCGACGGACGTTCCGGATGCACAACACCGGCGACAAGACCTCCGAGGTGTACCTCATCGACCCGGGCACCGGCGCGGTCTACGGCGAGGTCGAGGGCCTCGCTCCCGGCACCACCCGCGATCTGGCGGCGACCGTCGCGGGCGGCACGTACGCCTGGCGCTGTGTGCCCAGCACCGGCAAGGCGGTCACCTCGCGCGCGGTACGGGTCACGGGCGGCGGTGGGTCCACGGCGGCGGTCGTCCCGGTCTCCGCCGCCGATCTGGCCGCGCCGCTCACGTCGTACACGGCGTACGTCGACCGGGGCCTGGCCACCCTCGTCACACAGACCGGACGGCTCAGCGACGACGTCGAGGCCGGCCGTCTCGGGGCGGCCCGCACCGACTGGCTGACAGCACACCGCACCTACGCCTCGCTCGGCGCCGCCTACGGCACCTTCCAGGACTACGACCAGAAGATCGACGGCAGGCCCGACGGACTCCCCGGCGGTGTGCACGACAAGGACTTCTCCGGCTTCCACCGGATCGAGTACGGCCTGTGGCACGGCGAGTCGGCGCGTGAACTGGTTGCGCCCGCCCGGCAGCTCGCCGCCGACGCCGCCGCACTGCGCAAGGCGTTCCCCGCCCAGGACTTCGACCCCGGAGACCTGCCCCTGCGCGCCCACGAGATCCTGGAGAACACCCTCCAGTTCGAGCTGACCGGCGACGCCGACCAGGGCAGCGGCACCGAACTCGCCACCGCCGACGCGAATCTCGCCGGCACCCGCGAACTTCTCACCGTCCTGCGGCCGTTGCTGACCGGCCGCGCCCCGCATCTGCTGCCCACCGTCGACACGGACATCGCCCGGCTTCAGAAGCTGCTCGACTCCGCGCACCCCGGCGGGAGTTGGACCCCGGTCTCCCGTCTCGACGCGAGCGCGCGGGCCCGGTTGGACGGGGCCACCGGGCAACTGCTGGAGGATCTCGCGCCGGTGCCGGACCTGCTGGAGATCAGGAAGTCCGCGTGAAGAACGACGACCAGCAACACCAGCATCCCGGAGGGAACCACCCCATGCCGTCGACCGAAGCATCAGGAGCATCAGGCTGCCCCGCGGGGGCCGGTCGCCGCTCCTTCGTGCGAACGGCCCTCGGCGCCTCGGCCGCGGGCGCGGCACTGGCCGGCGGCGCCTTCGCCCTGAGCGCGAGCGGGGGCACGGCCGAAGCACAGGCCGCGGACGCCGCCGGCACCGCGAAGGTGCCTTTCCACGGCGTCCACCAGGCGGGCATCCTCACCCCCGCACCGGCCGCGGCCACCTTCGTCTCCTTCGACGTCATCGCCGACGACCGCGCACAACTGGCCGAGCTGCTGCGGACGTTGACAGCTCGTGCCCGTTTTCTGACCGCGGGCGGCACCCCCGCCGACCTGGGCGTCGGTGCCCCGCCCTCCGACAACGGCATCCTCGGCCCGGACGTCCCCGCCGACGCCCTCACCGTCACCGTGGGGGTGGGAGCCTCGCTGTTCGACGACCGCTACGGCCTGGCGAAGGCGAAGCCGCGCCGGCTCACCCCGATGCGCACCTTCCCCAACGACAACCTCGATCCGGCCGCGTGCCACGGCGATCTGTCCCTTCAGCTCTGCGCCGCCCGCCAGGACACGGTGCTGCACGCACTGCGCGACATCGCCAAGCACACCCGAGGCGCGATGCAGATCAGGTGGCGCATCGACGGTTTCCAGAACGTCCCCCGCCCCAGCGGTGCCCAGCGCAACCTCCTCGGCTTCAAGGACGGCATCGCCAACCCGGAGGTGACGTCGGCCCGCGAGATGAACCAGCTCGTATGGGCGGGCGACGAACAGGGCGAGCCGGCCTGGGCGCGCGGCGGCTCCTACCAGGTCATCCGTGTCATCCGGATGCTCGTCGAGTTCTGGGACCGGGTATCGCTGACCGAGCAGGAGCAGATGTTCGGCCGCCGCAAGGACACCGGCGCCCCGCTCGACGGTGCCAAGGAGACCGACGTCCCGCACTACGCCAAGGACCCGCACGGCACCGCCATCCCCCTCGACGCGCACATCCGCCTCGCGAATCCGCGCACCGCCGCGACCGACAACTCCCGCATTCTGCGCCGGGGTTACAACTACGACCGCGGCATCGACGACGTCGGCAACCTGGACATGGGCCTGGTCTTCTGCTGCTACCAGCAGGACGTGCGGCGCCAGTTCGAGGCCACCCAGACCCGTCTGATCGACGAACCCCTCGTCGACTACATCTCCCCGACCGGTGGCGGCTACTTCTTCGCGCTGCCCGGTGTCCGCGACGCTGCCGACTGGCTGGGCCGGGAACTGCTCACGCCGTGAGGGCCACGCGGCACTCTCCGCCACGCCTGCGGCCGGCGGCCTCACGAGCGGACGTTTGCCTGGACCGCCTCTTCGATGGGTGTCGATCCCGAGTCGAGTTCGAGGATCTGCCGGCCGATCCGGGGTTCATGGAGCAGTTCAGCGAGGGTGGCGGCGACGTCGGCGCGAGCGATCTGGCCGTGGAACTCCGCCGGCCCGAGGGAGACGGTGCCGGTTCCCGGGCCGTCGAGAAGGAGTGATGGACGGAGGATCAGCCAATTCAGATCACTGCGGCTGACCGCGATGTCCGCACCCTTCTTCACGGCGAAGTAGTACTCGACCTCGTCCGGGAGGTCGCGTTCCCGCCATGATTCCGGAAGCACCGACACCAGCACGAAGCGTTCCACCCCGGCGAGACGTGCCGCCTCGATCGCTTTGACGACCCCCTCACCGTCGACGGCCGTCGTGACCTCCCTGCCGCCGCCGTTCGATCCGGCACTGAAGACGATCACGTCGACGTCACCGAACGCTGTCGCGAGTTCCTCCACGGTCATGCCGGAAAGGTCGCCCACTCGGGTGTGCACGCCCAGCGATGCGAGTTCGGCCTGCTGGTCCTCCCGGCGAACCAGTCCGTGGACGGTGTCTCCCCGAGAGAGCAGTTTCCGCGCGAGCAGACCACCGATGCCGCCGGTGATGCCGATGACGAAGACGTCCACCTCTGTTTCTCCGTTCTCTCGATGCAACTCGGGGGTTCGTCGTTGACGATCCTGGTTAACGACGATAACTTATCGTCGTTAACCAGGAGAGGAGTGGCCCGTGGTCGCACTTGAGGCCGATGACGTCTATGCGCTCGCGCCGTACGCCAAGACGCTCGGGGTCGAGTTCGAGGAAATGACGGCAGCCGGTGTGCAGGCCCGACTGGCGCACGACCATTCCCTCTCCACGATGGGCGGCGGGCTCCACGGAGGGGCGTTGATGGGGCTCGCCGACGTGTGTGCCGCCGTTTGCGCCGCGCTCAACGGTCCAGCCGGCGCCGCACCGGCCACCGTCGAGTCGAGCACGCATTTTCTGCGGCCGGCACGCACGAGCGTCGTCGCGACAGCTCGTCCGTTGCGGCTGGGACGCAACACCGTCATCGAGGTCGACATTCACGATGCCGAGGGCGAACTGTGCGTGCGGGTGACCCAGGTGGTCACCACCGTCACACCGAAGACATCCTGATGCCCGGTCACGCACCCGTGTCCGTGACCGGTTCCCGAGTGCGCGCCGCCAAAGGCCAGGGCGGCCTGCTCCGAACCCGGCTTCTCGACATCGCCGATCAGCTGCTGGAAGACGGAGGCGCCGAAGCTGTGACGATTCGAGCGGTGGCGACCCGTGCGGGAGTCAGCCCGCCGGCCGTCTACCTCCACTTCGCCTCGAAGCGCGAACTCGTCCACGCGGCGTGTCTGCGGGTGTGGAGCTCACTGTTCACCGAGCTGGAAGCGGTCTCCCGGGACGTCCCGGACCCCGTGACGGCGCTGTACGAAACCTGTGTCGCCTACATCGCATTCGGACTTCGTCATCCTGCCCAGTACCGGCTGGTGATGTCCGGTGAGGCCACCCAGGCCAGCCGCCGGAACGAGGACGAGTGCTTCCGCTATTTCCGGGACAAGGTCGCGGCCTGTGCTGATGCCGGGGTTCCTGTGACGAGCAGGACCGAAACGGCCAGAGTGCTGTGTGCCGGTGTGCACGGAGCGGTTTCTCTTCTGATCCACCAAGAGCGTGACGCATGGCCTCGGGACAGCGATCGCTACATCGGACGGGCGGCGTCCTCGGCCGTCCACGGCGCCCTTCTCACCGCGTCCCACATGATCAGACCCTCACTGGCCGACGTGCCGCAGTCGGGCTGAAGCGCGCCGGGCCCAGCCGGCCGCAGGCCGTCACCGGCACGGAGGAACCTCTCCCGGCGTGACCTCCGGTGCCGCAAGGTCGATACTGCCGAAAGCAGCACTCGCAGCCTGAATATCACCAGGAGATACCCATGAAGATGCTGATCAACGTTCCGGAGTCCGTGGTCGCGGACGCCCTGCGCGGTATGGCGGCCGCCCATCCGGAGTTGACCGTGGATGTCGAGAACCGGGTGATCGTACGGCGGGACGCCCCCGTTGCCGGGAAGGTCGCCCTGATCTCCGGCGGTGGCTCCGGGCACGAGCCGCTGCACGGCGGATTCGTCGGACCCGGCATGCTCTCCGCGGCCTGCCCGGGCGAGGTGTTCACCTCCCCGGTGCCCGATCAGATGGTGCGGGCGGCGGCCGCCGTGGACAGTGGGGCCGGTGTGCTGTTCATCGTGAAGAACTACACGGGTGACGTGCTCAACTTCGACATGGCGGCCGAGCTCGCCGAGGACGAGGGCATCCAGGTCGCGAAGGTCCTGGTCAACGATGATGTGGCGGTGACCGACAGCCTCTACACGGCAGGCCGGCGGGGCACCGGCGCCACGCTGTTCGTGGAGAAGATCGCGGGGGCCGCGGCGGAGGAGGGGCAGTCGCTCGAGCGGGTGGAGGCGATAGCCCGGCAGGTCAACGAGAACTCCCGGAGTTTCGGCGTCGCGCTCAGCGCGTGCACCACGCCCGCCAAGGGCAGCCCCACCTTCGACCTGCCGGCCGGCGAGCTGGAGCTGGGGGTCGGCATCCACGGCGAGCCCGGCCGGGAGCGGCGGGCGATGATGACCTCCCGGGAGATCGCCGACTTCTCGGTGCACGCCATCCTGGACGACATGAGCCCACGCAATCCCGTGCTCGTCCTGGTCAACGGCATGGGAGCCACCCCGCTCCTGGAGCTGTACGGCTTCAACGCCGAGGTGCAGCGGGTGCTGGCCGATCGCGGGGTCGCCGTCGCCCGCACCCTGGTCGGCAACTACGTCACCTCGCTCGACATGGCCGGCGCCTCGGTCACCCTGTGCCAGGTGGACGAGGAGCTGCTGCGCCTGTGGGACGCGCCGGTGCGGACGCCGGGGCTGCGCTGGGGAGTGTGAGCAGGAGATCAACGTACCGACCACGCAAGGAGATCCAGTGCTCGACGCCGACTTCTTCCGCCGTTGGATGACGGCGACCGCCGCCTCCGTGGACCGGGAGGCGGAGCACCTGACCGCCCTCGACTCCCCCATCGGTGACGCCGACCACGGCAGCAACCTCCAGCGCGGGTTCACCGCGGTGACCGCGACCCTGGAGAAGGAGGCCCCGGACACCCCGGGCGCGGTCCTCACCCTCGCCGGAAGCCGGTTGATCTCGACGGTCGGCGGTGCTTCAGGACCCCTGTACGGGACCCTGCTGCGGCGGACCGGCAAGGCGCTCGGGGACGCCGGCGAGGTCAGTGCCGAGCAGCTCGCCGAGGCGCTGCGGGCCGGGGTGGAGGCGGTCATGACGCTGGGCGGGGCCGCCCCGGGCGACAAGACCATGATCGACACGCTGGTGCCGGCCGTCGACGCGCTCGGTACCGGTTTCGCCGCGGCGCGGGCGGCCGCCGAGCAAGGGGCCCTGGCGACCACGCCGTTGCAGGCCCGCAAGGGCAGGGCAAGTTATCTCGGCGAGCGCAGCATCGGGCACCAGGACCCGGGCGCGACCTCGGCGGCCCTGCTGATCGCCGCGCTCGAGGAGGCCGCAGGTGAGTGACGCGAAGCTGGTCGGGATCGTCCTGGTGTCACACAGCGCGGAGGTCGCCGCGTCCGTGGCGGAACTGGCGAAGGCCCTCGCGGGCGGTGGCACGGGGGTGCCCGTCGCCGCGGCCGGGGGGACCGAGGGCGGCGGACTCGGTACGAGTGCGGAGCTGATCGCGGGCGCGGCCGCCGCCGTGGACCGGGGCGCCGGGATCGCCGTCCTGACCGACCTCGGGAGTGCGGTGCTCACGGTCAAGGCGCTGCTGGCGGAGGGTGACGAACTCCCGGAGGGCACCCGGCTGGTGGACGCCCCGTTCGTCGAGGGAGCGGTGGCCGCGGTCGTCACGGCGGCCACCGGAGCGGACCTCGCTGCGGTGGAGGCGGCGGCCGCGGAGGCGTACAGCTACCGCAAGGTGTGACGCGGCGGGAGCGGCTTGTCCTGGACGAACTGCTTCGCCAGCCGCTCCCCCGTCGCGACGGCGGCGGCATGGTCCTCGATCGGTTTCACCTGCGTGTTCCTGAAGACGATGTAGGTGACGCCGGAGGGCGTGCCGCCGCCGCGCGGATCGGGACGGATCCCGAGGGCCTTCGCGGTGGCGTAGGACGCCTCGCCGATGATCTGGCCCGGCCCCACGTCCCCGACGACCGCGTACTGCACCCGGTCCCCGTACACGACGGCCGCGACCGCGCCGCCGCGTACCCCGTGCTCGCGGTAGTCCCAGATCTGGCTCGGCGTCGGCACCACGATGTACGGCAGGCTCTCGGCGCTCAGATAGCGGCCGTCGGACTGCTGGAAGGCGGTCGCGTCGGAGAACAGCGGGTCGGTGCGGCTGTTGCAGTGGCTGCCGGGCCGGCCGTCGCAGTCGATGTCCATGTCGGCCTTCCAGAAGACGGCGTCCCTGGTGCCGCAGACCGGGATGGTCGCGGCCGTGCCGTCGTCACTGCGGTAGCGGCCGTGTGAGACGGGCTCGCAGGTGCGCACCCTGGCCAGGAGGTCGGCGGCCAGGACCGCCCCCTCGCGCCGCACCACCGGCTCGGTCCGGGCGGCGGCGTGCTCGATGGCGGGGGACGTCGTCGGGGCGAGCAGAGCGGCGCTTGCCGCGGCCAGCGTCAGCGACTGGACACGCACGATAAGGGGCCCTCTCCTCGACGGCATTGACGGGCACTCAGCCCAATCTGATGCCGCTTCAGCCGAGCGGCCACCGCAGAAGGGCCGGACGGGGCAGGGGCCGGGGGCCCGAGCCCTCGACGAACCCCGGCCTCCCGGCCACCCGTACGGCGCGGGGACAGCGACGACAGCGGCCCGCGCCACCGGCACGAACTCCGGTCACCTCGGGGCGAGTTCGGCCGTGAAGGCATCAGCATACGGAACTCTCCCGAGCCCGGCCCACACGGTCCGCCCTCTTGATGCGGACGGCCACCCGGCGTCATATTGGTCCGGACCATTGTCGTGGTGTCCTCCCGGGAGGCAGAGCCGTGCGAGGCGTTCCCGTCCCCCTGTGCCTCTGCGCCGCGCTTGTCTTCGTCGCCTCCTGCGGGTGGGGCGGACCGGACGACGGCGAGAGCGGCCGGCTGCCCGCCGCCCCGGTGGGCGTCACGGCCGCCGCGGGCAGCGCGACCAGTGTGCACGTGATGTGGAACGCCGTCGGCACGGGGATCGAGCGCTACGAGGTATATCGGGGCACCACAAAGGTCGAGGAGGTGCCCGGTTCACAGCACATGGTGGACGTCGCCAGGCTCGAGCCCGCGACCCCGTACGCCTTCACCGTGCGGGCCCGCGACAGCGAGGGGCGCCTCGGCCCGCCCAGCCGGGAGGTGCGGGCGACGACTCCGGCAGCCGCGGCGGCGGACCACTCGGCCCCGACCCGCCCCGGCGAGCTGCGGGGCCGGACGGCGGGCAGCCGGGCCGTCCAGCTGAGCTGGACCGCCTCGGCGGACGACCGGGATGTGGTGTCGTACGACATCTACCAGGGCAGCACGAAGATCCACAGCGTGGGCGGCGATCAGACGGCGGCCGTGGTCACCGGGCTGCGTCCGGGCACCCGCTACTCCTTCACCGTCCGGGCCCGGGACGCGGCCGACAACCTCTCACCGGCCGGGGACACCGTCCGCCTGACCACTCCGGGCGGCGACGACGGCCGGGACACGGCACCGTCGGACTTCCGTGCGACCACCCGGCGGGGGGACGACGGCGCGTACGACCTCGACCTGTCCTGGCTGCCGCCCCGGACGGACGGCGTCGTCACGGAGTACCAGGTCCTCCTGGACGGCCGGGCGGCCACCTCGCTCGTGTTCGGCGGGACGCCTCCGCGCGGGAGGGCGACGTACAGCTTCTATCTGGGGCGCGAGGCCGGGGAGGGGCACCGGGTGCGGATCCGCGCGCGGCTGCCCGACGGCACCTGGGGCGGGCTGTCGGCGGAGCGGTCCGTGACGACGGGCGCCGCTCCTCCCCCCTGACGCCCGCCCCGCTCCCATGACGGCCGCTCGCGTCTGCGCCGGACGGAGCAATCCGTCACCTGTCCGGCGCAGCAGCGCATGCGGGCCGGGCCGGGGGCACATTGGCTGTCCCTGAGGCAGCACGGGCTTCCCCCACCTGGCGGCGCCACGGATGTACCGCCGACCGTGCCGCCGGAGGGCAGTCCATGCGCACTGAACAGCTACTTCTCCGCTCCGGCCTGACCGTCGCGGCCGTCGCCGCGCTGCCGCTCGCCCTGACCGCCGGGCCGGCCGCCGCGGCATCGGGCATCTCCGTGAGCACCTCCGGATCCACGGTCTCCGTCACGACCCCGACCTGCTCCCGTACCGCGCCCAACGGCGGCTGGGGCACCGCCTCGCTGCTCACCAGCAGCCAGGCGAACTTCAGCCAGGGTCGGCAGGTGGCCCTGTCGGGGACCACCTCACTGCAGTCCGCAGCCTGGTCGAGCGTGAGCCCCGGGACGTACACCGTCATCGTGATGTGCGCCCACAACAACAGCACGGCGGGCACCCAGTCGATCATCGTCTCGGGGTCCGCCACGCCCACGATCTCGGCGACGGCCACGGCCTCCCCGTCCCGCGGTGTCATGGGCGGTCTCGGCGGCGCCGCCGAGGACTACGGCACCCTGACGCTGGCGGCCGGCGGCGGCCTGGTGGCGGTCGGCGCCGTGGCCGCGGGGTGGTTCCTGCGTCGGCGCTCACGGCCGTACCGCCTCTGAACGCCTTCAGGGGGCCGGTCGCCTCCGAAAAACCTTCAGGCGTCCGGGAGTTCGTCCAGCTCCCGCAGTGCCTCGGTGAGCCACTGCGTCCAGAAGGTCTCCAGCTCGATGCCCGCGCGCAGGACCAGGTGCTGAAGCCTGGCCTGCGCGCTGTCGTTGCCGGGTGGGAAGTCGCGCTTCTCGATCTCCCCGTACTCGGCCAACTGCCGCCGGTGCAGGTCGAGATGGCGGCGCAGGTCGGCCTCCAGACCCGTCGTGCCGACGACGGCGGCC
Organism: Streptomyces sp. NPDC102270; assembly: GCF_044766405.1. Classification (NCBI taxonomy): domain Bacteria; kingdom Bacillati; phylum Actinomycetota; class Actinomycetes; order Kitasatosporales; family Streptomycetaceae; genus Streptomyces; species Streptomyces sp. NPDC102270. Next base: position 199,057 of record NZ_JBIWLX010000015.1, read on the forward strand.
GCGCGCAGCCGCAGCAGCAGGGCGTCCCGGTGCGGCTTGGGGTCCTGCGCCGCGGCCGTCCAGCGTTCGAGTTCGGCGCGGCCCGCGGGCAGGACCTCGTAGCTCTTCTTCTGCCCGCGGGTCGGCTGGGCCGCGGGCAGGGCCCGGATGTACCCCTCGGCCTCCAGTTTTCCCAGCTCGCGATAGATCTGCTGGTGCGAGGCCGACCAGAAGTAGCCGATCGACCTGTCGAACCGGCGGGTCAGGTCCAGTCCCGCCGACGGCCTTTCGAGCAGTGCGGTGAGGATCGCGTGCGGGAGTGACATGGAGTCATCCTAGGGACGGCGCCCGTAAGGGCCTCAGAGGGCGGCCGCGACCTCGGTGCCCTGCTTGATGGCCCGCTTGGCGTCCAGTTCGGCGGCCACGTCGGCGCCGCCGATCAGGTGAGCGCTGCGGCCCGCGGCGACGAGTTCCTCGTACAGGCCCCGGCGCGGCTCCTGCCCGGTGCACAGCACGACGGTGTCGACCTCCAGGACCGTGCTCTCCTCGCCGACGGTGACATGCAGTCCGGCGTCGTCGATACGGTCGTAGCGCACGCCCGGGACCATGGTGACGCCCCGGTGCTTGAGCTCGGTGCGGTGGATCCAGCCGGTGGTCTTGCCGAGCCCGGCGCCGACCTTGCTGGTCTTGCGCTGGAGAAGGTGCACGGTGCGCGGCGGGGCCGGGCGTTCGGGGGCCGCGAGTCCGCCGGGTGCCGTGTAGTCCATGTCGACGCCCCACTGACGGAAGTACGTCTCGGGGTTCTCGTGCGCCTTGTCGCCGCCGTCGGTGAGGAACTCGGCGACGTCGAAGCCGATGCCCCCGGCCCCGAGGATCGCCACCCGGTCGCCGACGGGGGCGCCGTCGCGCAGGACGTCGAGGTAGCCGACCACGCTGGGGTGGTCGACGCCCGGGATGTCGGGAGTGCGCGGGGTGACACCGGTGGCCACGACGACCTCGTCGTAGGCGTCCAAGTCGCCCGAGGACACAGGGGTGTCGAGCCGTACGTCCACGCCGTGGGCGTCGAGCTGGTGGCGGAAGTAGCGGATGGTCTCGTCGAACTCCTGCTTGCCGGGGACCTTGCGGGCGACGTTGAGCTGGCCGCCGATCTCGCTCGCGGCGTCGAACAGGGTGACCTCGTGGCCGCGTTCGGCTGCGGAGACAGCGCAGGCGAGCCCTGCCGGACCGGCTCCGACGACCGCCACCCGCTTGCGCAGCCTGGTCGGGGACAGCACCAGTTCGGTCTCGTGGCAGGCGCGCGGGTTGACCAGACAGGAGGTGATCTTCCCGCTGAAGGTGTGGTCGAGGCAGGCCTGGTTGCAGCCGATGCAGGTGTTGATGGCCTCGGGACGGCCCTCGGCGGCCTTGTTCACGAACTCCGGGTCGGCGAGCATCGGGCGGGCCATCGACACCATGTCCGCGTACCCGTCGGCGAGCAACTCCTCGGCCAGTTCAGGGGTGTTGATGCGGTTGGTGGTCACGAGCGGGATCGACACCTCGCCCATGAGCCGCTTCGTCACCCACGTGTAGGCGCCGCGCGGCACCGAGGTCGCGATGGTGGGGATGCGCGCCTCGTGCCAGCCGATGCCGGTGTTGATGATCGTGGCCCCGGCGGCCTCGACGGCCCTGGCGAGCGTGATCACCTCGTCGAGCGTCGAGCCGCCCGGGACGAGGTCCAGCATGGACAGCCGGTAGACGATGATGAAGTCCTCGCCGACGGCCTCGCGCACCCGCCGCACGATCTCCACGGGGAAGCGCATGCGGTTCTCGTACGAGCCGCCCCAGCGGTCGGTGCGGTGGTTGGTCTGCGCGGCGATGAACTCGTTGATGAGGTAGCCCTCGGAGCCCATGATCTCCACGCCGTCGTAGCCGGCCTGCCGGGCGAGGCGGGCCGCGCGGGCGTAGTCGTCGATGGTCCGCTCGACCTCGGCATCGGTGAGTTCGCGGGGCGGGAAGGGGCTGATCGGCGCCTGGAGGGGGCTCGGTGCGACGAGGTCCCGGTGGTAGGCGTACCGCCCGAAGTGCAGGATCTGCATCGCGATCCGGCCGCCCTCGCGGTGCACGGCCTCGGTGATCTGCCGGTGCGGCTCGGCTTCCGCGTCGGTGGTGAGCTTGGCGCCGCCCTCGCCGGGCCGGCCCTCGTCGTTGGGCGCGATGCCGCCGGTGACGATCAGGCCCACTCCCCCGCGCGCCCGCTCCGCATAGAAGGCGGCCATGCGCTCGAAGCCGCGCTCGGCCTCCTCCAGGCCCACGTGCATGGAGCCCATCAGGACGCGGTTGGGCAGCGTGGTGAAGCCCAGGTCGAGCGGGCTCAGCAAGTGCGGGTAACGGCTCATCGGGCCCCTCCGTCGCGGTCTCGTGCCCCTCTGTTGTAGAGGACCGCGACACCTTTATGCAACTAGTTGCACAACCGGGCGGGGGTGATCCGAGCCACGTCGGCGGCTTCAGCTGTACGTGTCCTTGCCGCTCGCCTCGTGGGACTTCTCGGTCCCGGCCGCGGCCAGGCTCCCCAGCAGCGCGAGGGCCTGCTCGGACGGGCTGCCGGGTTCGGCCTGGCAGACGACCAGTTGCTGGCCCGGGGCGCTGTTGACAGTCAACGACTCCTATTCCAGGGTGAGTTCGCCGACCAGCGGATGCCGGAAGCGTTTGCTCTCCTGGGTCTTGCGGCGGATGTCCTGGCGGGCCCAGAGCCTGCGGAACTCCTCGCTGCGCAGCGACAGTTCGCCGACCGTGGTGACCAGCCACGGGTCCTCGTGACCGGTTCCGGCGGCGGCCCGCAGCGCGGCCACGGTGTTCACCGCCACGGGCTCCCAGTCGGACAGAACTCGCGCGCGTCCGGATCGAGGAAGACGAGCCGCAGCAGGTCCCCGCTGTGGGTGTGACCGGCGAACAGCGCCCCACCGAGGACGTTGTGGGCCAGCACGGTCAGGCGACGGTCCAGGACCACCGCCGGAGTGCGGTGCCAGCCCTCCATCATCCGCAGCAGCACGGGGCTCACCGCTTCGGGCCGCCGGCCGCCCCGGGAACGGCCGGCGACGGGACGGGCCAGCCCGTGCAGATGCTCGACGGCGTCCTCCTCCAGGCCCAGGGCTCGTGCCGGCGCGTCGACCACCTGTGCAGAGGGATTCCGCTCACGTCCCTGCTCCAGGCGTACGTAGTAGTCGGTGCTGACCCCGGCCAGCACCGCCACCTCTTCGCGGCGCAGGCCCGCCACCCGGCGCCGGTTTCCGGCAGGCAGCCCCGCGTCCTCGGGCCGGACGAGGGCGCGGCGGGCGCGCAGGAAGAGACCGAGCCTGTTGTCACTGTCCATGCCCTCGACCCTAGGTCCGGGCAGGGGCCCACGGGAGCACGCAAGGTGGCCGCGGTACTCCTACGATCCGTTCTCCTCGGGGTGATGCGGCCTGGTCCGAGGCCGGGGCCGGTCCCACCGTTGACGGCATGACACACACCTGGAACCTCACCCACCGCGTCGCGGTCGTCACCGGTGCCACCAGCGGGATCGGCGCGGCCACGGCACGGCGCCTCGCCGCCGCCGGAGCGAGCGTCGCACTGCTGGGCCGCCGCGAGGACCGCCTCAAGGCGCTGGCGGACGAACTGCGCTCCTCGGCCGGCGGAGCGGTCCTGCCCTTCGCCGTGGACGTGACCGACGCCGAGGCTCTCTCGCGGGCGGCCGCCGCCGTCACCGGGACGCTCGGCACCGTCGACCTGGTCGTGGCCAACGCCGGCGTCATGCTGGGCGCCCCCTTCGAGCGCGCCGCGACCGACGAGTGGGACCGCATGATCGACGTCAACCTGCGAGGTCTGCTGCACACCTCCCGCGCCTTCACCGACGATCTCCTCGCGGCGGCCTCCCGCGGCGGCCCGGCGGACCTCGTCCACGCCGGTTCCGTGGGCGGGCATCTGCCCTTCCCCGACTGGTCCGTCTACTGCGCCACCAAGGCGGCGGTGGCCCATCTCACGCGCGATCTCCGCGCCGAGCTGGGCCCGCGCGGAGTGCGCGTGAAGAACATCGAGCCGGGGGTCACCACCACCGAACTGGGCGGGGGCATGCGGGACGCCCCGACACGGGCGTCCCTGTCCCGTCCGCGTACCGCCGTGCAGCCCCTGCACGCGGACGACATCGCGGAGGCCGTCACCTTCGCGACCGCGCGGCCCCGCCCAACGTCAACGTCGCGGAGATGGTGGTGGTACCGGTGCGGCAGGGCTGACCACGGGGTGGGGGGGGGGGGCCCCCCCCGGGCCCCGCCCCCCCCCCCCCCGGGGGGGGGGGGCCCGCCCCCCCCCCCCCCCCCCCCCCCCCCACCGCGCCGCCGTGGAGTACCGGAAGTCCGTCACCGGCTCTCGAGCCGCACGTGCAGCTCCCGCTCCTGATCCCCCGACGCGGACGAAAGATCCCGCACCGTGAACGTCGAGTCCAGCGTCTTCCGAAGCTTCTCGATGGCCCAGTACCCGCCCTGCGCGTCGATCTCGACGGAGGACGACAGCGGCGCGGGCGGCGGACACGAACGCGTTTCGGTCACCTCGAAGGTGCCCAGCCACACCATCGGCCGCGACTCATGAAGCTGCTGCGGCACGTCGTCCGCACCCCGGTCCGACTCGAAACACGCGGCCAGCGTGTCGAAGACGATCCGCGCGTCCTCCGCGCTGCCTCCGCTGATCTCCAGGGAGACGGACTCCTCGTGCGCTTGCTCACGATCCATCGTGGTCGCTCCTCTCGTGGCGATGACCAGACCGCCGGGTTCCCCGCGAGCCGCGCCACACCCCCAGAAAAGCACCACGTTTCCCGAAGCACTACCGGCGGCGGTGACAGCGCGGCCAACGGTCCCGGTACGGGTCGGGGGGACGGCGGGCATGACAGCGGGATGGCCGACGGCCCGGTCCGGCCTCCGAGGCGGCCACGGAACGCGGCGGTCAGGAAGGCGCCGGGGCGGCTGTGCCACCGTCGCATCCGGCCACAGGGCCCCGCCGTCGGTGCCGGCCGCATTCCGAGAAGGGCCGGCACCGGCCCGTCAGGTGCTCAACTCCTGGTGAAGCGGTACGTCTTGCTGTCCGTCAGCACACAGAAGCCGGGCGAGACGACGATCACACGCAAGGTTGCGGTACGGCGGTCGTAGTCGATGCCCTCCGCCTCGAACTCGCCCGAGCAGGAGCTCCTGAGGGGCAGCTGACGCAGTGCCGTGACATGCCCGGAGACGTTCGCCGAGCCGGTCGGGGCGGCGGACAGGTCGATCTGGAGGAGCGGCTTGGTGTAGCCGAAGAGCGTGCCCGCCGGGTCGTCGGAGGAGCACAGCAGCTGGGTGGCGCTCAGGAAGTCGCAGCCCTGTACGTCCCGGACGGCGTGGTCGAGGGTGACGGTGGCCGCCTGCGGAAGGTTCACCGAGGGGGAGGTGCTCGCGTTGACTCCGGGCGTGGGGAAGACCAGGAAGCGGGTCATGGTGCCCCACTCACCGGACAGCATCCACTGTCCGTCGGGTGAGATCGCGACCCAGGAGTTGTTGAGCGCCTCGCCGGGGCTGAGCGAGTGGACGTACTCGGACCAGGTGCCGTCGGGCGCCTGCACCCGGAACATCTTCGCGGTGCCGGAGTCGGCCTGGTAGGGCTCGATGTAGTGGCCGTCGTAGGAGGCGTCCGGGTCGCCCACGTGGTTCCAGCCGCGGCTGGAGACGCCGATGGGGATGGTGCCGATGCCGGTGTACCGGTTGGCGGATCCGGCGGGGACCTCGACCGAGGTGAGGCCCTGACTCTCGGTGAGCGGGTTGGCCCGGTCGGAACCGGTCTCGGTCCAGGTGTCGGCGGCGGAGGCCGGCGGTGCGGCGGCCAGGAGGGCCGTCGCGGTGAGGGTGACGAGGGTGGCGAGGAGCGCGTGACAACGCTGTCCGGCGCGCAGGGACATGAATGACTCCCGGGGCTCCTGGGGCGGGGGTGCGGTGGGTCGGCGCACAGTCTGACGTGCTCACGGCAGTCATGTACAGACCAATCGAATGAACGAGCGGCCTTCGTCACCCCGGCGCACTTCACCGGACGCGCGCCCCCGTGTTGAGGGATGGTGGAAGAACACGACCGCGTGGTCACGGAGACGGTTGAACGCGGTAGAACAAGGGGAGTCGGCACGGGGGTACGGCGTGCCGCGAGGACGGTCTAAGGCGGTTCGTGCAATGGGTGCAGCCGGAATACCCGCGTCAGAGGGTGGAGACCCCCCGCGCGGGGCGGTACGGCCGAGCGGGCTGCTCGACGAGTTGGGCATGGCCTCGGTGGTGCTGGACGCCCAGGGCCGCATCGTGCTGTGGAGCCCGCAGGCCGAGGAACTGTTCGGCTACACCGCGCAGGAGGCGCTGGGGCAGTACGCGGCCCATCTGATGATCCACGAGCAGCACGCCGACCTGGTCGTCAAGCTGTTCGCCGACGTCATGGAGACCGGCCAGAGCTGGGCCGGCGCGTTCCCCGTCCGGCGCAAGGACGGCTCCACCAAGCTGGTGGAGTTCCGCAACATGCGGCTGCTGGACGACCACGGTGACGTCTACGCGCTCGGGCTGTGCGCCGACCAGACGACCGTGCGCCGCCTGGAGCGGGACGTGGCGCTGTCCGCCCGGATGGTCTCCCAGTCCCCGATCGGACTGGCCGTGCTGGACACCGAGCTGCGGTACCTCTCGGTGAACCCGGCCCTGGAGCAGCTGAACGGTGTGCCGGCCGAGGAACATGTCGGCCGGAAGATCGGCGAGGTGCTGCCCCATCTCGACGTGACCGCCTTCGAGGCCGCCGCCCGCGAGGTGCTGCGGACCGGCAAGCCGCTGGTCGACCAGCACACGATCGGCCGTACGCCCGCGGATCCCGACACGGACCACGCCTGGTCGGTCTCGCTGTACCGCCTGGAGGACGCGCTGGGGACCGTCCTGGGCGTGGCGGGCTCGGTGCTGGACGTCACGGAGCAGCATCTGGCGACCGTGGAGGCCGAGACGGCCCGGCGCCGCCTCGCGCTCGTCGCCGACGCCTCCGCCCGCATCGGCACCACCCTCGATTTGGACCGCACCGCCCGGGAGCTGGCGGACGTGGCCGTGCCGGAGCTCGCGGACGTGGCGGCCGTGGACCTGCTGGAGGCGGTGGTGCAGGGCAGGCCGAGCACCCTGCGGCCCACCGAACCCGCCGTGATGCGTCCCCTGGCCGTCGAGGCGGCCGGTGCCCCGGACGCCCTGACCGCGGCCGATCCGCCCGGACAGGTCGCCCGGTACGCCCCCGAGCGCCTGGTCACCGAGTGCGTGCGCACGGGGAACCCGGTCCTGGTGGCACAGGCCGGCCCCGAGGACCTCCTCCGCATCGCCCGCTCACCCGAGGCCGCCGCACAGCTGGCCAGGGCCGGCCTGCACTCCTATCTGGCCGTGCCGCTGATCGCGCGGGGCGAGGTGCTCGGCGCCCTCGACCTCAAGCGCATCCGCAACCCGGAGCCGTTCGGCGAGGACGACGTGCTGCTGGCGCGGGAGCTGGCGGCCCGCGCGGCGGTGCAGATCGACAACGCCCGCTGGTACCAGGACGCCCGCAACACCGCTCTGACCCTCCAGCGCAGCCTGCTGCCCAGCCACCCCTCGGTGACCGGCGGCCTGGAGGTCGCCTCCCGCTACCAGCCCGCGGGCGCCACCGCCGAGGTCGGCGGCGACTGGTTCGACGTGATCCCGCTGGACGAGGGCAAGACCGCGCTGGTCGTGGGCGATGTGATGGGCAGCGGCATCAACGCCGCCGCGACGATGGGCCGGCTGCGGACCGCGACGAACACCCTGGCCTCCCTCGACCTCGACCCGGCCAGGCTCCTCGAACACCTCGACCGGATCACCGAGGAGCTGGACCACTCCATCGCCACGTGCGTGTACGCCGTGCACGATCCGCGGCTCGGTCAGTGCCGCATCGCCAACGCCGGACATCTGCCGCCGGTACGGCTGCGCCCCGGCCGACCGCCGGAACTGCTCGAACTCCCCACGGGGGCGCCGCTGGGCGTGGGCGGTGTCGCCTTCTCCACGACCACCGTCGACCTCGCACCCGGTGACCGGCTCGTGCTGTACACGGACGGTCTCGTCGAAACCCGCCAGCATCCGCTCGACGAGCGCCTGGACGCGCTCCTCGACCTGCTCGACACCCCCGACGGCCCGCTGGAAGATATCTGCGACCTGCTGCTGCGCACCCTGCACCAGCCGGACAACTCCGACGACGTGGCACTGCTGATCGCACGGGTGCAGACGCCTGTGACCTGAGGGACGTGCGCCCGGCATACGGGGCGGGGGAAACGCACTCCGGACGATCACCTGCGCCGGGGTCCCGGACGGGCTCCGACGGTACGACTCCGGGAGACCGCCTGGCGGTCCGGCATCGTTGAGGCGATCGACGGCAACCGGGTCACGTGAGGAGCTGACCGGCAGGCTCGCCGGCGGCGGCATCAGGACCGCCGCCGGGGTCTTCAGCGGCACCCGGGAGGCCCGGGCGCCCGCCGTCAAGGGGACCCGGCGGAAGAGGGCAGGGCGTCCTGACTCGCGTCGGGTACGGCGGTGGGCCGCCGGGGCAGCAGGAGCGGGGTGGCCAGCAGCAGGAGGCCGGCCAGCGCGATCGCCTCACGGGTTCCGGTCAGCGTGGCCAGCAGGCCCCACAGCGCGGTCAGGGCCGCGGTGGTCAGCTTGCCCGTCACCGACCAGGCGGACAGGGTGCGGACCACCCGGTCCGTCGGTGTCGTCCGCAGCCGGTGGGTGGAGAACACCGGGTTGAAGACGGCGCAGGAGGTGATCACCCCGAGCTCGACGGCCATCACGAGGAGCAGCCCGGCCGGACCGGGGCCGACGAAAGCCAGCCCGAGGGGCCAGCACGCGCGCAGGATGCCCGAGGTGATCAGGACGCGGTGCTCTCCGAACCGGGTGACCAGGGGGCGTGCCATCCGTGAGCCGAGCAGGCCGCCGAGGCAGGGCACCGAGAACGCGAGGGCGTACTGCCAGGGGGCGAAGCCCAGCGGGCCCAGCATGAGGACGGTCAGCAGCGGCACCGGCACCATGATCAGGGCGTTGACGAGGACGGTGTTGAAGAACAGGGGGCGCAGGGTGGGGCCGGCGAGGATGTGACGCCAGCCCTCCAGGAGGGACCCCTTCACCGCCCCGGCGGTGGGGCCGGGCCGTGGCTCGCCTGCGCCGATCGCGCGGATCCCCAGGGCCGACAGCAAGTAGCTGACGGCGTCGGCCAGCAGGGTCGTCACGGGGCCGAAGAGCCCTATGGCGGCCCCGCCGAGGGGAGGTCCGATCACGATGCTGGTCCAGTTCGTGGCCTCGAACCGGCCGTTGGCGACCAACAGGTCGTCCGGGCCGACGAGGGACTTGAGGAAGGCCCCGGAGGCGGCGGTGAAGGTGATGTCGGCCGCCGCGACGACCACCGATACGGCCAGGAGCTGGACGTAGCCCAGCGCACCGAGCGCGTACGCGGCGGGCACGCTCAGCAGGGCGGCGAAGCGGACCAGGTCCATCGCGACCATCACCGGTCTCTTGCGGCGGAACTCCACCCAGGGTCCGAGCGGTACGGCCACCGCCGCCCCGACCGCGAGCCCGGCGGCCGCCAGCGCGGACACCGCGGCGGGGCCGGCGTGCAGCACCAGGACGGCGATGAGGGGGAAGGCGCCGAACGACAACGAGGTGCCGAACGCGCTGACCGCGTAGGCCGCCCACAACCACCCGAACCGCCGCCCCAGCGACCGTCTCGCACCCACGCCCGAACCCCCTCGCCGACAACTCCACGTTGACCGACGCCATCCAACCGAGTGCCGGGCCTGCCGATCAAACAACCACGGCACCGACCGGTCACAACCCCCGGTTGTGTCATGACGGCCTAGCCTTGCGTGCATGGATCTCGACGCCGTACGCACCTTCGTCGCCGTGGCGGACGCGGGGCGGTTCCAGGAGGCCGCCGACCGGCTGGCGGTCACCCAGCAGGCCGTGTCGAAGCGGGTCGCCGCGCTGGAGAGGGACCTCGGGGCGCGGCTGTTCACCCGTACCCCGCGCGGCGCGCGGCTGACCATCGACGGACAGGCGTTCCTGCCGCACGCCCGCGAACTGCTCCGGGTCGCGGAACGGGCGGCCGCCTCGGTACGACCGGGCAGCCGGGCCCTGCGTGTCGACGTGATCGGCCGCCGGCTCGCCCCCGCGGAGCTGCTGGGCGCCTTCCACCGCGCGCACCCCGGTGTCGAGCTGGACGTCGTCACCCTCTTCGACGCCGACGCGGCGCTCGCCGCCCTCCGGTCCGGCACGATCGACGCCACCTTCCGCGCCGTCCCGCACTCCGCGCGGCAGTCCACCGACGGCATCGAGTCCGCGCGGGTCTACGACGAACCGGTTCAACTGCTCACCGGCCCCGGCCACGCGTTCGCGGGAGCCCGCTCGGTGGAACTCTCCCGGCTGGCCGGGCACCGCATCTGGATGCCCGGCCTGGTCACCGGAACCGAGTGGGGCACCTACTACGACGACCTCGCCGCCGCCTTCGGCCTGACCATCGAGGTCACCGGCCCCGACTTCGGCACCGACCCCCTGCTCGACACCATCGCCGACTCCCCCACCCTGGCGACCCTGGTCGGCGAGCTGACCCGGCTGGTCTGGCTGTCCGACCAGGACCTGCGCCGCATCCCGGTCCACGGGCCCACGCCGGTCTACCCGCACTCCCTTCTCTGGCGGGCCGACAACCCGCACCCGGCGCTCGCCGCCCTCCGGGCCCATCTGCACACCACACGTCCCGAACCACCGGGCGTGGGGACGTGGGCCCCGAGCTGGGCCTGAGCCGCCCTGCGCCCCGCGGCCCGTACGCCCTCGATGACGCCCTTCTCCGTGATGTCCCCGCGAGCCGCGCACTGGGCGCACAGGGTGCGCCGCCCGCCCGCGAGCACCGCTCGGGGGCGTCGGCACCGGCGGTCGCCTCGATCAGCTGGTGCCGATCACGACATGGGCGTACAGCTCGTCCGAGACCGCCAGGCGGGGTGTCAGGCCGCTGTGGGTGAAGGCGTCGAGGGCGGCGGCGGACTGGCGTTCGCTGGTCTCGACGAGGAGGCAGCCACCGGGGGCGAGCCATCGAGGGGCCTCGGCCGCGACCCGGCGCAGGATGTCCAGGCCGTCCGTGCCGCCGTCGAGGGCGACCAGGGGCTCGTGGTCGCGGGCCTCGGTGGGGAGGAGGGCGACCTCGTCGGTGGGGACGTAGGGCACGTTGGCCGCGAGGATGTCGATACGGCCGCGCAGGTCGGCGGGGAGGGCCTCGAAGAGGTCGCCGGTGTGGACCCGGCCGCCCGCGTCGGCGGTGTTGCGCCGGGCGCAGTCCACCGCGGCCGGGTCGATGTCGGCGGCGTGCAGTTCGACCGGGCCCAGCGCGGCGGCGAGCGCGGCGCCGACCGCACCCGAGCCGCAGCACAGGTCCACGACGACGGAGGCGTCCGGCACCCGGGCGAGGGCCTGGTCGACGAGGAACTCGGTGCGACGGCGCGGCACGAAGACGCCGGGCGCCACGGTGATGCGCAGTCCCCGGAACTCGGCCCAGCCGACGACGAGTTCGAGGGGGTGGCCGATGACCCGGCGGTCGACCATGTCGGCCAGTTCGGCCGGGGTACGGGCCGCGGCGAGGATCAGCCGGGCCTCGTCCTCGGCGAAGACACAGCCCGCGGTGCGCAGGGCGGCGACGACGGAGTCGGCGGAGGTGAAGCGGGGAGAGAGTGAAGGCATGGAAGCCGGGAGCCTTTCGAGAGCCGAAGGGCGCTCTCGCGGTCACCTGGGCCTAGCGGCGGTGATCCGCGCCGGTTCGAGGAGAGAGCACCCGATCTGACACAGCGTTGATGGGTCTCACCTCCTCGGTACCTCACGGCTGGGACCGCCCTCAGCCGGAGGGCCACCCTACCCCAGGGCACGGGGAGTTGTATTCTGCAACCAGTACTGCGAGGGAGGTCCGGTGGAAGCTGCAACGGCCGTGGAGACGATCCAGCGCGAGATGACGGTCTTCGCGCGACGGGCCCGGGCCTCGGCGGGCCGTCTGCATCCCGAGCTGTCGCTGGTGTCGTACACACTCCTCGGGCATCTGGAGGAGCGCGACGGCTGCCGCGCCACCGACCTGGCCGCCCATTACGCCCTGGACAAGTCCACGGTGAGCCGGCAGGTCGCCACCCTGGAGCGGGCCGGCCTGATCGAGCGGCGCCAGGACCCGGAGGATCACCGGGTCCAGGTGCTGCATCTGACCGACGCCGGCCGGCGCATCCTGGCCCGGGTCACCGTGAGCCGCCGCGTGGCCGTCGGCGAGCGGCTCGCGGAGTGGTCGCAGGAGGACCTGGAGCGGTTCGCCGGGTACCTCGTGCGCTACAACGCCTGGGCCGGTCCGGAGGACGACGATGTCTAGGAGACCGCCTCCGGCAACCGCTCGGGAGCCCGTGCGGCGAGGAAGGCGGTGGTGCGCCGCAGCCGGAATCCGAGGGACTCGTAGAGCCGGATGGCAGAGGTGTTCGCGGCGCTGGTGTGCAGGAAGGGCGTCTCACCGCGCTCTCGTATGCCGTGGGCGACGGCACGGATGAGCCGGGTCGCGAGGCCCTGGCCGCGGGCCGCGGGGTCGGTGCAGACCGCGCTGATCTCGGTCCAGCCCGGCGGATGCAGCCGCTCCCCCGCCATCGCGACGAGGGCGCCGTCCCGGCGTATGCCCAGGTAGGTGCCCATCTCGATGGTGCGGGGCAGGAAGGGTCCGGGCTGGGTGCGGGCGATCAGCTCGAGGATCTCGGGCACGTCGGCGGGGCCGAGGCGGACCGCCTCCGGGTCGGGCGCGGCATCGAGACCGTCGTCGACCAGCTGCACGCCCTCGATCTGGAAGGTGATCTCCCAGCCCTCGGGCACCTGGCCCGCGTAGCCCGGCAGCGGCACCTCCGCGCCGACACCCGCGAGCGCCGCGAGGTCGGCCCAGTCGCCGGCGTCGGGCTCGTCGGGCAGGGCGAGCCACGGCGAGACGTCGGTGGGGTAGCGCAGCACCCGGCCGCGCTTCTCGGCGAAGTGGGCGTGCGGGCCGGTCAGGGAGGCGAGGGCCGGGTTGTCGAGGACGTGCCGTGCACCGGCGCTCATCGGGTGACCCCGATGACCGTCTTGCCGCGGGCGTGGCCTTCCTCGACCGTGCGCAGCGCGTCGCCCGCCCTGTCGAGGGGAAACGTCTCGGTGATGTGCGGGTCCAGGTCCCCCTTGAGGACGAGCCGGGCGACCTCCTCCAGTACGGCGGCGTTGCGGGCCCGCGCCACCCGTGCGCCGCCCAGCCGCCGCACGTCCTCCTCCGGGGCGCCGGCGGTGATGAGCTTCGTGCGGTCGGTGAGCAACTCGGCGGCCTCGGCGAGCACCTGACCGCCCACCAGGTCGTAGACGGCGTCCGGTGCGCTCGCCCGGGCCCGCTCGGCCCAGCCGGGACCGGAAGCCACGTGGTCGGCGCCGAGCGACTCGACGAAGTCCTTCTTGCCCTCGCTCGCGACGCCGACGACCCTCAGTCCGAAGGCGCGGGCGATCTGTACGGCCGCCGCGCCGACTCCCCCGCCCGCGCCGGTCACCAGCAGCGTGGCGCCCGAGGGCAGGTCGAGCTGGCGGACGCCGTCGTACGCGGTCGAGGCGGCGACCGGCAGGGTGGCGGCCACCGGGTGGGACAGCTCGGCGGGCTTGTGCGCGGCGACGGCAGCCGGCACCAGGGTGTACTCGGTGTAGCCGCCGGCCAGCGCGATGCCGAAGACCACGTCCCCGACGGCGAACCCCTCGACGCCGTCCCCGATCTCCTCGACGACACCGGAGACCTCGTTGCCGAACACGACGGGGAAGGCCCGCTCATCGCTCTCGCCGGGGCGCCGGTAGCCCGTGCGCTGCTTCCAGTCCACGGGGTTCACGCCCGCCGCGTGGACGGCCACCAGAAGCTGTCCGGGGCCGGGACTCGGCCGGTCCACGTCCACGAACGCCTCGGTCTCCGGTCCGCCGTACCGCGTGAAGACGTACGCCTTGGGCATCTGCTTCCTCACTCTCTCGCGCTGTCACCGGGACACCGGCCCGGCACTCCAGCGCCAAGGAGCGGTGCGCGGCGGCTATTCCCGGTGCCGCACAGTGTTCATACGGCCGCAACGATCGGGGCACTGACCTGGGACGGAGCGCGCCGCGACGACAGCGTACGGTTGATGCATGAACGTCACCCGAGGCTTCACCGGACGCCCCCGCGTCCCGAACGGCGGGCTGCCACCCGGCCAGTACGACGCGGGCGACGACTGGCCCGTCCTGTCCGCGGAGGTCACGCCGGACCTGTCGCCGGCCGAGTGGACGTTCCGGGTGGACGGACTGGTCGAACGACCCCACACCTGGGACTGGGACGAGGCGCACACGCTGCCCGCGTCGGCCTACGAGGGTGACATCCACTGTGTGACGAGCTGGTCGAAGTTCGGGGTGCGGTTCGCGGGTGTGTCACTGGACGCGTTCTTGGCTGTGGCGCGGCCACATGGGTCCGCCACCCATGCCGTCGCGTACTCGCACACCGGGTACACCACGAACCTGCCGCTCGCGGACCTGACCGGCGGGCGGGCCTGGATCGCGTGGGAGTACGACGGGAAGCCGCTGCCCGCCGAACACGGCGGCCCGGCGCGGCTGTTGGTGCCCCATCTGTACTTCTGGAAGAGCGCCAAGTGGGTCGCGGGGCTGACTCTGCTCGACCACGACGAGCCGGGTTTCTGGGAGCAGAACGGCTATCACGCGCGGGGCAACCCGTGGGAGGAGCAGAGGTACTCCGGTGACTGAGGCGCTCTCCACCCCCGCCTTCGCTCCCATCACGCGGTTCGCGGTGCCCGGGCGGATCGCCGTCAGCAACCGGGCCGCCTCCGAGTGGCAGACCGCCACGCTCACCGAGGTCCGCCGCGAGACCCCCTACGCGTCCACGTTCCGCTTCGCCGTGCCCGGGTGGCAGGGGCATCTGCCCGGCCAGCATCTGATGCTGCGGCTGACCGCCGAGGACGGCTACACGGCCCAGCGCCACTACTCGCTCGCGTCGCCGCCGGAGGACTCCGGGCACATCGAGCTGACCCTGGACCATGTCGAGGGCGGCGAGGTCTCGACCTGGTTCCACACGGTGGCCGAGCCCGGTGACGAGGTCGAGGTGCGGGGGCCGCTGAGCGGTTTCTTCGCCTGGCCCGGCGACCGGCCCGCGCTGTTGATCGGGGCCGGTTCAGGGGTCGTACCGCTGATGTCGATGGTGCGCCACCACCGGGCGCGCGGGCTGTCCGTTCCGCTGCGGCTGCTGGTGTCGGCACGCGGCCCCGAGGAGCTGATCTACGCGCGGGAGCTCGGCGACGAGACGACCCCGGTGTTCACGCGGAGCGCCCCGGAGGGGGTGCCCGTGGGACGTATGTCGGCCGCACATGTGGCGCCACTCCTGGCCGATCAGCCGGAAGCTGGATGGGAGGCCTATGTGTGTGGTTCCAACGCGTTCGCCGAACATGCCTCGCGACTGCTGGTGGAGGCCGGTCAGCCGGTGGACCGTATCCGGATCGAGCGCTTCGGCTGACGGTGGGGCGCGGGCACACCGGGCGCATATGTGCGCCCCACCACACGTGAACGACGCGGGTGGAGGGGTACTACATCTGTAGGCCCACTCGCAGGAGTGCGGGGTGCGGAGGTCGACATGCGAACCCGGGTGCGCGGCTGGCGCTGGCGGCGCAATCCGCTCAGGCGCCGGTCGGACGTCGTCGAGGCGTGGACGGTGCTGGCCGTCGCTGTACTGATGCTGGTGGCCGCGCCGCTGATCGGCGCGGTGGTGGGCTGGTGGGCGCATGACGACGCCCGCGCGGTGGCGACCGAGCAGCGCTCCGAACGCCATCGGGTCCGCGCGGAGGTCGTCGGCAGGGTCCCGGACTCGCCGCCCACTGTCCAGGGCGGCCGGGAACGCTCCTACCGGGTGACCGTGCACTGGACGGATGCGGGCGGCGCCACGAAGACCGCCACGGCCCGGGTCCCGGCGGGTGCCGACCGGGGCGACAAGGTCGACGTGTGGTTCGACTCCCGGGGCCGGAGCGTGACCGCACCTCCGGACGAGACGGCGATCTGGCAGCACACCCTGGTGATGGGCGCCTGTGGCGTCGGCGGCACGATCGCCGTGATCCTTCTCGGTCACTCAGTCGTCCGCGGTGTGGCGGACCGCCGCCGGCTCGTCGAGTGGGAACGCGACTGGACTCTCACCGAGCCGCAGTGGACCCGCCGCCGGGCCTGACCACGAGGGCCCCGGGGCGCCCGCAAAAGCCTGGCGATTCGTCCGACGACACACGTACGGTGTGATCATCCGGCCCTGTCCCTTCGCAAAGGCGGTCCTGCATGGCCCTGTTCGACCTCCCCATCGACGAGTTGCGCGAGTACCGCAGTGACTCCACCGAGCCCGAGGACTTCGACGCGTTCTGGTCCAAGACCCTTCAGGAGGCCCGCGAGCACGACCTGGACGCCCGCTTCGAACTCGTCGACACGGGCCTGTCCACCGTGAAGGTGTACGACGTGACGTTCGCCGGGTTCGGCGGCCACCCGGTCAAGGGCTGGTTCACGATCCCCGCCGAGGTCTCGGCGCCGGTCCCGGTGGTCGTGGAGTTCATCGGGTACGGCGGCGGCCGCGGTCTGCCCCACGAGCATCTGCTGTGGGCCTCCACGGGCCGTGCGCACTTCGTCATGGACACCCGCGGTCAGGGCAGCGCCTGGGGCGGCGGCGGCGGCACCGCCGACCCGGTGGCCGGCGCGCCCGCGTACCCCGGGTTCATGACCCGGGGCATCGACACCCCCGAGAACTACTACTACCGCCGGGTGTTCACCGACGGGGTGCGTGCGGTGGAGGCGGCCCGTTCCCACCCGCTGACCGACCCGGCCCGCACGGTCGTCCTCGGCGGCAGCCAGGGCGGGGGCATCTCGATCGCGGTCGGCGGCCTGGTCCCGGACCTGGCGGCGGTCGCCCCGGACGTGCCGTTCCTGTGCGACTTCCCACGCGCGGCGACCATCACGGACCGTCACCCCTACCGCGAGATCGGCCTCTACCTCAAGACGCACCGCGGCCGCTTCGAGGACGTCCTCGGCACCCTCGCCTACTTCGACGGCGTGCACTTCGCGAGCCGCGCCCGCACCCCGGCGCTCTTCTCGGCGGCCCTGGAGGACCAGACCTGCCCGCCCTCCACCGTCTTCGCGGCCTTCAACGCCTGGGCCCACGCCGACAAGGCGATCGAGGTCTACGACTTCAACGACCACGAGGGCGGCGGCCCCTACCAGGAGGCGGCGAAGCTGCACTGGCTGCGCGCGTACGCCTGAGTCCTGCCGGGAACCTTCCCGCCGGCCCGACCAGTCGGTATGTTCTCGGGACCCGGATCGCAGTGTCGCGGTCCGGGCTTCCGGCGACGACGGAGGGTCCATGTCCGAGCACCGGCCGACTGTCCACGGCCACTGCGACGAGCGCTTCGCGGCAGTGCGGGCGGCTTTCGAGGAGAACTTCCGGGACCGTGCCGAGCTGGGCGCCGCGGTGAGCGTCACGGTCGACGGCGAGACGGTCGTGGACCTGTGGGGCGGCTGGGCCGACGCGGCCCGCACCCGCCCCTGGGAACGCGACACGCTGGTCAACGTGTGGTCGACGACGAAGGGCCCGACCGCCCTGTGCGCCCACCTCCTCGCCGACCGGGGTCTGCTCGACTTCGACGCCCCGGTGGCCGCCTACTGGCCGGAGTTCGCCGCTGCGGGCAAGGAGAAGGTTCTCGTGCGGCACCTGTTGTCGCACCGGGCCGGCCTTTCCGGACTGCGCGAACCCCACACCCTCGCCGAGCTCTTCGACTGGGAACTGACGACACAGCGGCTCGCGGCCATGGAGCCCTGGTGGGAGCCGGGCACGGTGTCCGGGTACCACGCGTTCACGTACGGCTTCCTGGTCGGGGAGGTCGTCCGGCGGGTCTCGGGGCTGCTGCCGGGCGCCTTCCTCGAGCGGGAGGTGACGGGGCCGCTCGGCATCGACTTCACCATCGGCCTGCCGGAGAAGGAGGCCGACCGGGCGGCCGAGCTGGTGCATCCGCCGGTCGCGTCGACCGGCGAACAGGCCGCAATCTTCGCCCAGTTGGCACCCGCGGCGATCGCCGCCCTGACCAACCCCTTCGCGGGCGCCGCGGAGGCGAACACGCCCGAGTGGCGGG
This sequence comes from Streptomyces sp. NPDC102270, assembly GCF_044766405.1. Lineage (NCBI taxonomy): Bacteria > Bacillati > Actinomycetota > Actinomycetes > Kitasatosporales > Streptomycetaceae > Streptomyces > Streptomyces sp. NPDC102270. Next base: position 217,250 of record NZ_JBIWLX010000015.1, read on the forward strand.
CCGCCGAGATCCCCGCCGCGAACGGCCACGGCACCGCCCGGGCCGTCACCGCGCTCTACGGGATCTTCGCGGGCCGGGGCACCCTCGACGGCCGGCGCATCCTGTCCCCGGAGGCCGCCGAGCGGGTTCGCGAGAGCCAGGGCAGGTGCCGTGACCTGGTGCTCGGCGCGGGGCTGGACAGCGAGACGGAGCTCGGGCTCGGCCTGTGGCTCAGCGGGCCGAACGGCTCGTACGGGCCCAACCTCCGGGCCTTCGGGCACGACGGTTTCGGTGGGTCGTGCGGGCTGGCCGATCCCGAGGCGGGGGTCGCGCTGGGCTATGTCATGAACCGTATGGGGCCGCACATCGCCGACGATCCACGCAAGATGACGCTGATCGAGGCGTTGTACAGCGCCCTGGGACAGACAGCCGCCAGGGCAACCGCGGCGACCGGCTAGAGGGGCCGCCTGGCCACGACCATCCGGACCCGCGGACTGCCGTCCCGGCGCACGCCGAACCCGGGCAGGGCGTGCAGTTCCACCTGAAGGCCGGCCCATTCCAGTTCCCGTCGTACGTCCCCGAGTCGGAAGGCCCGGTAGTACATGACGAACGGCGGTCGCCACAGGGCGTTGCGCACGCGCATCACGGCGTCGAAACCGAGGAGCATCCAGTAGGCGGGCGACGACGGCCGGGGTGGGGCGACGATCGGGAAGGCGAAGCAGCCGCCCGGCCGCAGCACGTCGCGGGCCTGGGCGAACAGGCCCGGCAGTTCGCTGGGCAGGAAGTGACCGAAGGCGCCGAAGCTCACGACGAGGTCGAAGGTGGCGGGGGCGAACGGCAGTGCGCGCGCGTCACCCCGCACCCAGGAGACGCGCGGCCCCCCGGACCGGGTCCGCTTACGGGCCACGTCGAGCATCCCGGCGCTGAAGTCGATGCCGGTCACGCTCTCCCGGCAGACCCGCGTCAGCACCCGGACCCCGGCACCGGTACCGCAGCACAGGTCGAGGCCCGCCTCGAAGGGGCCCATTCGGCGCAGCGCGGACGCGACGGCGTCCAGCACCGAGTCGGGCGTACGGAAGGGGGTGTGGTCGAACTTGGGGGCGAGCAGGTCGTAGCCGCGCTCGACGGAGGACAGCGCCTGGACGGCGAGTTCGCGGAGGCTGGGGCCTTCTGGGCTGAACATCCGGGTCAGCTTAGGGGAGCGCGGCGTTTCAGGATGCCGAGCGCGCGCTCGCACCAGCGGACGGTGGCCGTCTCCAGGGCGATTCCGCCCATGAGCGTGACGTAGGGGCCGATGCGGTCGGCCTCCGCGAGGTACCGCTCCTCGGTGCGGCCGTCGAGGAGCCGGTCACGGAGGCGCTCGTAGCGGGCGAGTTTCCCGCGCGCCCACGACATGCGCTCCTCGAGCAGCGCCCGGGTGACCTCGGGGTCGACGGTGTCCATGGCCTGGATCTTGATCAGGAACTCGTCCCGGAGGGCGGCCGGCCTGCGGGGCGGTTCGGCGGCGAACGCGCGCAGCTCGTGTCGGCCGGTCTCGGTCAGGGTGAACAGCCGCTTGTTGGGCCGTCGTTCCTGCTGCACCACCCGCGCCTCGATCAGCCCGTCCCGCGCCAGTCGTTCGAGCTCACGGTAGAGCTGCTGAGGGGTCGCGGGCCAGAAGTTCGCCAGCGAGACGTCAAAGGCCTTGGACAGTTCGTAGCCCGAGGCCTCGCCCTCCAGGAGGGCGGCCAGAACGGCGTACTTGAGCGACATGTGGACACGCTAGCAGCGGGTGATTAGTCTACTCCACACCTACTCAACAAATTGACTATGGAGGCGGCGTGCGAGCGTTCCGAGAAGCGGTCGAAGCGGGTGACCTCGGCGCTGTGGAGGCGTTGCTGGCCGAGGACGTGGTCTTCACGAGTCCGGTGGTGTTCAAGCCGTACGAGGGCAAGGCCATCACCGCGGCGATCCTGGGCACGGTCGTCAAGGTCTTCGAGGACTTCCGCTATGTGAGTGAGCTGAGCAGCGAGGACGGCCGTGACCACGCGCTGGTCTTCGCGACCCGGGTCGGCGAACGGGCGCTGGACGGCTGCGACTTCATCCACCTCGACGACGACGGCCTGATCGACCGGCTGATGGTGATGGTCCGTCCGCTGTCGGGCGCGCAGGCCCTCGCGACGGCAATGGGGGCGCGGTTCGAGGAGGTCGCGAAGGAAGCGGAAGCGAGGGCCGCCGCCGCCTCCTGAATGCACGCCCCTGGAGTCAGGGCGCTGCGCCGGGGCGATCATCCCCGCCGACAGGTCGATGTCCGCCCCGCACAGGCCCGGCGTCGCGAGCGTCGTCCGCCCCGGTCACCAGGGTTTCCAGTACCGGCGTTGACGCGACGAACGCCTCCGGCGCCGACCGGCACTCCGCGAGCCGCCTGTCGAGGAAGTGTCGCTCGGCGTCGTTCTCCACCAGCTCCAGGGCCCGCTCGTACGCCTGCGCCGCCTCGGTCGTACGGCCGCTGCGGCGCAGCAGGTCGGCGCGCGTGGCCGGGAGCAGGTGGTAGCCGCTCAGCTCGCCCTCCCGCTCCAGTTCCGCGACGAGGGCCAGCCCCGCCTCGGGGCCCTCGGCCATGCCGACGGCCACCGCGCGGTTGAGGCGGACCACGGGCGAGGGCACGAAGCGGAGCAGCTCGCCGTACAGGGCGGCGATGTCGGCCCAGTCGGTGTCCTCGGCCGTGGCGGCGGTGGTGTGGCAGGCGGCGATGGCGGCCTGGATCTGGTACGGCCCCGGCCGGCCGCGGCGCAGCGCGGTCTCCAGCAGGGCGGCGCCCTCGTCGGCCGCGGCGCGGTCCCACGCGGTGCGGTCCTGGTCCTCCAGGGTCACCAGTTCGCCGTCCGCGTCCACCCGGGTCCCGCGGCGGGCGTCGTGCAGGAGCAGCAGCGCGAGCAGGCCGAGGGCCTCGGGCTCGTCGGGCATGAGGCGGGCCAGGACCCGGGCCAGCCGGATCGCCTCCGCGCACAGGCTCCGGCGTACGAGATCGGCGCCCGAGGTGGCCGCGTACCCCTCGTTGAACAGCAGGTAGATCACGCCGAGCACGCCCGTCGTGCGCTCGGGCAGCAGGTGGGCGGGCGGCACGCGGTAGGGGATGCCGGCGTTGCGGATCTTCTTCTTGGCGCGCACCAGGCGCTGCGCCATGGTCGTCTCGGGGACGAGGAAGGCGCGGGCGATCTCCGGTGTGGTCAGTCCGGCGAGGGTGCGCAGGGTCAGGGCGACCCGGGCCTCGATGTGCAGCGCGGGGTGGCAGCAGGTGAAGATCAGCCGCAGCCGCTCGTCCTGGACACCGCTGTCGTCGTACGGCTCCCCGGGTGCCGTGAGCATGGCCGCCTCCCGTAGTTTGCGTGCTCCGACCGCCTCCCGGCGCAGTACGTCCATGGCCCGGTGGCGGGCGGTGGTGGTGAGCCAGGCGCCGGGGCGGCGCGGGACACCGTCGCGCCGCCACCGGTCGAGGGCCTGGGCGAAGGCGTCCTGCGCGCACTCCTCGGCGAGGTCCCAGTCGCCGGTCACCCGGATCAGGGTGGCGACGACCTGGCCCCACTCCTCGCGGAAGGCGGCGGCGACCGCCTCTTCGGCCGTCACTCCCACACGGGCCGTACTTCGACGGAGCCGCCGCCGAGGGCCGCAGGATGCCGGGACGCGAGGGAGATCGCCTCGTCCAGGTCGGCGACCTCGATGATGTCGATGCCGGCGATGTACTCCTTGGACTCGATGAACGGGCCGTCGGTCAGCAGGACCTCGTCGCCCCGGACGCGCACGGTGGTGGCGTCGGAGGCGGGGCGCAGGCGGGCTCCGCCCTTGACGAGGTCGCGGCCGCGGACCTCCTCGATGTAGGAGGTGAAGCGGGGGTCCTCGGCGATCTCGGCGGGGCTGAGTTCCTCGCCGGCGACGGGGGTGCAGATCAGCAGGGCGTACTTCATGACGTGGCCTCCGTGACGTGCTCGTGGACGATCAGCCAGCGGGGGCCGATGTCGCGGTAGCCGGTGGTGACGCGCAGCAATGTGCCGTCGCTGCGGATGAGGGCGTGGCCGAAGGCGATGCTCTCGTCGACGTGGACCCGGAAATCCAGGACCTCGCGGATGGCCGGCCCGCTGGGCGTTTCGGCGAGGGCCTTGCGGAGCGCCTCGACACCTTTGTGGTGCCGGCCCTCCGTCACGACCTCCGCGTCCTGCGCGTAGCAGGCGACCCTCCGCTCGGTGTCCCCCGTGCGCGCCGCCTCCGTCAGTTCGGCGTCGAGGCGGCGGATCTGCCCCTCGGTGTCCTCGTCCTCCCAGAACGGCCGTACCTCCATGGCACCGATGGTCGCCACGGGGTGCTTCGCGGCCGCCTCGATGGCCTCCTGAAGGCTGTCGCACTCCAGGATGTCGAAGCCGGCGACGTACTCCTTGGTCTCCGCGAAGGGGCCGTCGGTGCGCAGCACCTCGCCGCCGCGCACCCGCACGGTGACCGCGTCGGCGGGCTGGGCGAGCCGGTGCCCGTGCAGCCGTACGCGGCGGTCGCCGAGTTCCTCGACCCAGGGTTCGACGGGGGCCATGCCCGAGGCGTCGTTGGTGTCGTCGCCGCAGACGAGCAGCATGTACTTCATGGTTCCTCCCGGTCCTCATGAGCTTCCTACACCCGGCCGACGAACGGGACCGGACCGAATCGACACCTGTGCGCAGAAAAAAAAGAGGAGCCGGATCTGCCGGGTGCGCGGTTGGATGGCGTCATGACGTCCGACGAGCACGCGCGGCTGATGCGGGTCAACCAGGCCAATTGGGACGCCCGCACCCCCGTCCACCTCGCCAGCCGGTTCTACGGCCTCGACCAGGACCTCGATCCCGAGCGCTGGTTCGCCGCCTTCGAGTGGGAGGACCTCGGCGAGCTCACCAGCCGTGATGTGCTCCACCTCCAGTGCCATCTCGGCACGGAGACCCTCGCCCTCGCCCGCCGCGGGGCCCGGGCGGTGGGCCTCGACTTCTCGGAGGCTTCCGTCGCGGCCGCTCACGGGATCGCGGAGCGGGCGGGCGTGGACGTCGAGTACGTGCGGGCGAACGTGTACGACGCCGTCGAAGCGCTCGGAGAGCGGCAGTTCGACGTCGTGTACACCGGGAAGGGCGCCCTGTGCTACCTCCCCGATCTGGACCGGTGGGCGGGCGTGATCGCCCGACTGCTGCGCCCGGGTGGCCTGTTGTACGTCGTCGAGTTCCATCCGCTGCTCAACTCGCTGGGGCCGAAGCCCGCGCCGGACGAGGGGCCGGAGTTGCTGCTGCGCCACGACTGCCTGGGCGGCGACGGCCCCGTGCACCGGGACGCGACCCGCTCCTACACCGACGGCCCGGCTGTCGAGGGCGCCACGGCGAGCTACGAGTGGATGCACGGAATAGGAGACGTCATCAACGCGTTGACGGGGGCGGGCCTGCGGATCCGGCGCCTCCGCGAGAGCGACGAGTTGCCCTGGCCGCGTTGGCCGCAGATGGTGCGTACACCGTCCGGCTGGTGGCGCCTTCCCGCCCCGCGGATCCCGCTTCTGTACGGCCTTGTGGCCCACCACTGAGTCAACCTGTGCTATTCTCCGGCTAGCACTTGTGTACGCCCCATCTTGGGCGCCGGTGCCGGTTACCACTTCCCGCTGACGGTTAGGTCAGCTCTTCTTCAGCACCACCTCGTGATCAGGGCTCCCACAGCCGTACCCGAGGCGCTGTCTCCCGCCGCCGAAGGCGTCGTCCGCCTTCCTTCTCGCGGCTTCCCCCCTTCCTTCCGCATGTCCCATGCCTTCCGTCCTCGAAAGGACAGACCATCATGACCACCACTCTCGAAAGCCCCCCGGTACAGCAGCAGCCCCCGGTCCGCGCCGTCACCGGCGTCCTCGACATCGACTCCGGCGGGAAGGGGCACCTGCGCACCGCGAGCCTGCTGCCCTCGCCCTCCGACCTCCAGGTCTCCCCCGCACTGATCCGCAGGTTCAACCTGCGCAAGGGGGATGTCGTCGACGGGGTGCGCGGCACCCAGCGCGCCCTCACCGAGGTCGCCCGCGTCAACGGCCACGACCCCGACCGCAACCGGCGGAACTTCCACGACCTCACACCACTGCACCCTCGGGAGCGGATCCGGCTCGAACACCCGGCGTCCGCCCTGACCGGACGGGTCGCCGATCTGATCGCGCCCGTCGGCAAGGGGCAGCGCGGGCTGATCGTGGCCCCGCCCAAGACCGGCAAGACGGTCCTGCTCCAGCAGATCGCGGCGGCCGTCGCCGGCAACCACCCCGAGTGCCGCCTGATGGTGGTGCTGCTCGACGAACGCCCCGAGGAAGTCACCGACATGCGGCGCTCTGTGCGCGGTGAGGTGTACGCCTCGACGTTCGACCGCACACCCAAACAGCACATCGCGCTGGCTGAGCTGGTCATCGAGCGGGCCAAGCGGCTCGTCGAGGCCGGCGAGGACGTCGTGATCCTGCTCGACTCCCTGACCCGGCTGTGCCGGGCGCACAACAACGCCGCCCCCGGCAACGGCCGCACCCTCAGCGGCGGCGTGGACGCGACCGCGCTGATCGGGCCGAAGAAGTTCTTCGGTGCCGCCCGGCTCGCCGAGGAGGGTGGCTCGCTCACGATCCTCGCCACCGCCCTGGTGGAGACCGGCTCGCGCGCCGACGACTTCTACTTCGAGGAGCTCAAGAGCACCGGCAACATGGAGCTCCGCCTGGACCGCGAACTCGCCTCCCGCCGCGTCTTCCCGGCCGTCTCGATCAACCCTTCGGGCACCCGCCGCGAGGAACTCCTGCTGGCCCCGGCGGAGTTGACCGCCGTACGAGGGCTGCGGCGGGTTCTCCAGAACGGAGACGGCCAGGGCAACCTGGAGACGCTCCTTCAGCGGATGCGTGAGACCCCGGACAACGCCACCTTCCTGCGCCGCATCCAGCCGACCCTGCCCGCCGGCTGACGGACCATCCCCCGTCCGGGTGCTCACGGGCCCCGCACGGCCCGGGCAGCGCGATGTACGGCGGGTCCGTTCCTAGCTTTGCGGTATGACTATCGGTTTTCCTTCTCGGATGGCCGTCTCGGCCTGCGCCCTGTGCACGACGGGCCTGCTGGTGTTCGCTTCCGCGGCGGCGGCCGCCGACCCGGGCTCCGACCCCGGAGCGCCCGGCGCCCCACCGGCTGCGGCCGCGCCGCCCGCCCTGCTGTACCGACCCGGCGTCCAGGTCCGGCCGCACCTGGGCGTGCCCCCGGTCCCAGCGGTGTCCGCGCTCTCGTGGGTGGTGGCCGACGCCCACACCGGGGAGATCCTCGCGGCGCACGACGCGCACCGCCGGCTGCCGCCGGCCAGCACGCTTAAGACCCTGTTCGCCCTGACCGTCCTGCCGGTGCTGCCCGGCGGCCTCCGGCACACGGTCGGCGAGGAGGAACTCGCCGGCATCGGGCCCGGCAGCAGTCTCGTCGGGGTCGCCGAAGGAGAGACCTACCAGGTGGCCGACCTGTGGCGCGGGGTCTTCCTCAACTCCGGCAACGACGCCGTGCACGTCCTGGCCGGGCTCAGCGGCGGCTGGAGCACGACGGCCGCCCGGATGCAGGCCAAGGCGCTCGCCCTGGGCGCCCGCGACACCCACGTCCGTTCCCCCGACGGCTACGACACCCCGGGCCAGGTCTCCTCGGCGTACGACCTCGCGGTGTTCGGCCGGGCGGGGCTGCGCAACGCGGACTTCGCGCGGTACTGCGGCACGGCCGAGGCGCAGTTCCCCGGCCGGGGCGGATGGTCGTACGGGATCCGGAACACCAACCGGCTGCTGACCGGTGCCGACGGGGTGGAGCCCTACGACGGGCTGATCGGCATCAAGAACGGCTACACGAGCCATGCCGGCAACACGCTCGTCGCCGCCGCCCGCCGGGGCGAGAGGACGCTCGTCGTGACGGTGATGAATCCTCAGTCGGGCGGTGGCTTCGCCGTCTACGAGGAGGCGCGCGCGCTGCTCGACTGGGGGTTCGGCGCGGCCGGGAGGGTGGACCCGGTGGGCTCGCTGGACGCGCTGCGGGCACGGCCCCGGCCGGGGCCCGAGGCCGTGCCGGTCGCGGCGGCGGTCTCGTCGCAGGACGACGGGACCGGCCCCGGCTGGCTGGAGACCTGGGCCATCCTGGGCGCCGCCGGGCTCGGTGCGGGATCGATGGCCGTGGCGCTGCGGTCGCGGCTCGGGCGTTCGGCGCGGCGCTGACCCGCCGGGAGCCACAGCAGCAGGCCGAGGGTGATCCAGGTGTAGGCATTGCCGCCGAGGAAGCCGTCGACGCCCGACGCATCGTCGAACCACAGCCACACGACGCTGGTGCACAGCACGGCGTACAGAGCGCCCGCGATCCGCGGATGCCCCGTGCGCACGAGGACGGCGAAGGACGGCAGCAGCCACACCAGGTGGTGCACCCAGGTGATCGGGCTCACCAGACAGGCGGTCAGCCCGGTCAGCGCGAACGCGGCCGCCCAGTCCCCCGCCGCAACGGCCCGCCGGGCCCGTACCGCCCACACGCCCAGGGTCAGCAGCACGGCCACCGCCCAGACCGTACGGTCCGGTTCGCCGAGCCGGGCCAGGATGCCCTGCAACGACTGGTTGGAGACGTAGTCCAGCCGGCCCACCCTGGTCGTGTCCCACATCGCGTCGGTCCAGTAGAAACGCGAGGCGTCCGGGGCCACGACGGCCGCGAACCCCGTCGCCGCCAGGGCCACGGACGTGGCAACCGCTGCCGCGCGACCGCGCCGGGCGAGCAGGAGGAGGCCGATGAAGAGGGCGGGGGTGAGCTTCACGGCGGCAGCCAGCCCGATGCCCGCACCGGCCCAGCGCTCCCGGCCGGTGGCGAGCAGCCACGCGTCGACGAGGACGAGGGCCAGCAACAGGAGGTTGACCTGGCCGAAGCTGAAGGTGTCGCGCAGCGGTTCGAACAGCGCGAGCGCGCAGGCGCCCAGGACACAGTCGTACCAGCCGTGGCGCCGCCAGGCCCGGCCGGTGAGCAGGCGCACAACAGCGGCCAGCGCCACCAGGTTGAGCAGCAGGCCCACCACGATCGCGGCGCGCAGGCCGAGCGCGGCCATCGGAAGCATGGCGACGGCCGCGAACGGCGGATAGGTGAATCCGTACGTCGTTCCTGGCACCCGGTAGTCGTAGAGCCGTCCGCCGTGGTGGACCCAGGTGTCGACGGCGCCCTGGTAGACGCGCAGGTCGAACCAGTCGCGCAGCAGCGGCACGGTCGCCGTGAACACGGTGACGGCGGCGAGGGCGGCGAGAGCCGTCAGCAGCCGGCCGCGCTCCGTGGCCGGCGCCCTCATGCCGTACGTCCCGGTGCCGGGGCGCGGGCCGTCCGGTGGGCCTGGACCAGCACGACCAGGGCGAGCACGCCCCCGCAGACGGCGAGGACGAGTTGGCCGGTGTCGGCCGGGCCGCCGCTCGGGAGGGTGGCCAGTGCGAGCACACCCGTCACGGCGGCCACCCGGTGCCGTACCGAGGCGCTGGGCGCGGCGGCCGCTATGAGGAACAGTCCCCACAGGGCGTACCAGGGCCGGATGGCCGGGCCGAGGGCGGCGACGGTGGCCAGGCTCAGGCCCAGGGCGTAGACGGGTCGCGGGCGCAGGCGCAGCCATATGTGCCCGATGACCGCGACGGCGGCCACGACGCCGAGGGCGTGCCAGACCGGGACGGCCAGCGGGGCCAGATCGCTGCCGAGGTGTTCCAGCAGGGCTCCGGTGGCACGGCCGAGGAGGCTGGTGAGGGCCCAGTTCCCGGACGACACAGGGGTGTTGAGGGCGCCGATCCAGCCGTAGCCGGTGCCCGCGACGGCCGTCGCGGCGACCGTGGTGGCGGCGGCCGGGACGGCGGCTGTCAGGACGGCCCTCGCCGGGTGGTCACCGGCCCGGGTCCGCAGTACGACGATCGCCGCCAGCCCCAGGACGGCGGGCGCCTTCACCAGCGCGGCCAGCGTCACAAGTACGGCGCCCAGGATCGGCCACCGGCCGAGGGCGGCGACCAGGCCGAGGCCGAGCAGACCGAGCATGACGGCGTCGTTGTGGGCGCCCGCGATCAGGTGGAGCAGTACGAGCGGGTTGAGGGCGCCGAGCCAGAGTGCCGCGGCCGGGTCGGCGCCGCTGTGGCGGGCCAGACGGGGCAGGACGGCCGCCATCAGGGCCACGCCGAGCAGGGCGACGAGCCGCATCCCGAGCAGACCGGCCGGGAGTTCACCCTGGGACGCCCTGGCCAGCGCGGAGGCCACGCCGAGGAAGACCGGGCCGTACGGGGCGGCCGTGTCACGCCAGACGGGGGCGACCTCGGCCGCGAGGGGACCGCCGAGCAGGGCGGGGCCGTGGGCGTAGACGTCCATGTGGGCGTCGGCCATGGCGCCTTGGGCGAGGTAGCTGTAGACGTCCCGGCTGAACAGGGGCGGGGCGAGCAGCAGCGGCAGCGACCAGACCACGAGGACAGCCATGAGCTCGCAGGTGGCCGGCCGCTGGTCCGGGCTGCGCACCAGGCGGCCCAGGAGGAGCCAGGCCGCGATCAGCAGGACGACACCGAAGTAGGCGGCGACCAGGCCCAGTGCCGCCCGGGGTGAGGCCGGGCCGAGGAGTTCGCGGACAGGGAGGGCTCCGGCGGTCTCACCACCTGCGGCGAGGAAGGCGGTGCCGGCCAGACCGAGGATCCGGCAGCGGCGGAGATCGACGGGAACGTTGACCGGCACATCGGCAGCGTGGCAGTGGCGGGTGGCTGGAAGGCGACGACGTGGCGACCGGGGTGTGACCGGTGCGTGGTCGGGCGCGGGATGCGCTCACCCCGTCTCAGAACACGGACAGACCCGTCAGCGTCGTGAACCTGTCCAGGGCCGCCACCCCCGCCACGGAGTTGCCGCGCTCGTCCAGGCCCGGACTCCAGACACACAGCGTGCAGCGGCCCGGTACCACCGCGATGATTCCGCCGCCCACTCCGCTCTTGCCGGGCAGGCCCACCCGGTAGGCGAAGTCGCCCGCCGCGTCGTACGTGCCGCAGGTCAGCATGATCGCGTTGATCTGTTTGGCCTGGCTGAGGGTGAGCAGGCGGCTGTCGTCGGCACGGATGCCGTGGCGGGCGAGGAAGGTGGTGGCCAGGGCCAGGTCGGCACAGGACGCCCTGATCGAGCACTGACGGAAGTACTGGTCGAGCAGGACCGGGATCTCGTTGTCGATGTTGCCGTACGCGGCCATGAAGTGGGCCAGTGCGGCGTTGCGGTCACCGTGGGCGGACTCGGAGGCGGCCACCTCCTCGTCGAAGTCCAACGCCGGGTTGCCGCTCTCCTCGCGCAGGAAGGACAACAACTCGCCCGCCGCATCTCCGGTACGGCTGTGGAGGCGGTCGGTGACGACGAGGGCGCCCGCGTTGATGAACGGGTTGCGCGGGATGCCGTTCTCGTACTCCAGCTGCACCAGGGAGTTGAAGGGGTTGCCGGAGGGTTCGCGGCCCACGTGCTCCCAGAGTGCGTCGCCCTCGCGGGCCAGGACGAGCGCGAGGGTGAAGACCTTGGTGATGGACTGCGTCGAGAACGGCTCGCGCCAGTCCCCGACGCCGTACACCGTGCCGTCCAGCTCCGCGACGGCCATGCCGAAGCTGCGCGGGTCGCAGGCGGCGAGCGCCGGGATGTAGTCGGCGGCACGGCCACGGCCCGGGCTGCGTCCGATCTCCTCGGCGATGCGCTCCAGGACCGGCTGGAAGGTGAGCGACGAGGTCGTTGTCATGATCACTATTGTGCCTCCGGGCCGGTCCTGGCGCGTGTCTCCACAGGTGGGGCCGTCAGGCCAGGGGGGAGCCGCTGCCCGCAAGGACCTCCGGGCGCAGCAGCTCGGTGAGGGTCTCGGCGGGCAACAGACCCTTCTCCAGGACGAGTTCGGCCACGCCGCGACCGGTGGCGAGGGCCTCCTTGGCGATGTCCGTGGCGGCCGTGTAGCCGATGTGCGGGTTGAGGGCGGTGACCAGGCCGATGGAGTTCTCCACGCTCGCCCGCAGCGCCTCGGTGTTGGCGGTGATCCCGTCCACGCAGCGCTCGGCGAGGGTCAGGCAGGCCGCCCGGAGGTGCGTGACGGACTCCGAGAGGGAGTGCAGGATGATCGGCTCGAAGGCGTTGAGCTGGAGCTGTCCGGCCTCGGCGGCCATGGTGATGGTGACGTCGTTGCCGATCACCTCGAAGGCGACCTGGTTGACGACCTCGGGGATCACCGGGTTGACCTTGCCGGGCATGATCGACGAACCGGCCTGTACGGGCGGCAGGTTGATCTCACCGAGGCCGGCACGGGGCCCGGAGGACAGCAGCCGCAGGTCGTTGCAGCTCTTCGACAGCTTCACGGCGATCCGCTTGAGCACGCCGGACATCTGGACGAACGCACCGCAGTCCTGGGTGGCCTCGACCAGGTTGGCGGCGGTGACCAGCGGCAGCCCGGTGATCTCCGCGAGGTGGCGGCGGGCGGACTCGGCGTATCCGGCGGGAGCATTGAGCCCCGTCCCGATGGCCGTGGCGCCCAGGTTGATCTCATGGATCAACTGGACGGCTTCGTCAAGACGGTGACGGTCCTCGTCCATCATGACGGCATAGGCCGAGAACTCTTGACCGAGCGTCATGGGCACCGCGTCCTGCAACTGTGTACGGCCCATCTTGAGCACCTCGCGGAACTCGACGGCCTTACGGGCGAACGCGTCCTGCAGTACAGCCATCGCGTTGAGCAACCCACGCACGGCGAAGACCGTGGCCACCTTGACGGCGGTCGGGTAGACATCATTGGTCGACTGGCCCAGGTTGACGTCCTCGTTGGGGTGCAGGAACGAGTACTGCCCCTTCTCGTGGCCCAGCAGCTCCAACGCCCGGTTCGCGATGACCTCGTTGGCGTTCATGTTGGTGGAGGTGCCGGCCCCGCCCTGGATCACGTCGACCACGAACTGCTCGTGCAGCTTGCCGTCCCGGATCTCCCGGCAGGCCTCGACGATCGCGGCGGCCTTCTTCGGCTCCAGCAGCCCGAGCTCCTCGTTGGCGAGCGCGGCGGCCTCCTTGACGGCGGCCAGGGCGTCGATGAGGTGCGGGTAGGCACAGATCGGGGTGCCGGTGATGGGGAAGTTCTCGGTGGCACGCAGGGTGTGGACACCCCAGTAGGCATCGACGGGGACGTCGCGGTCGCCGAGGAGGTCGTGCTCACGGCGGATGACGGCGGCGGTCATGAGGGTACGGGTCCTTGTCTGCAGGGGATCAGGTGAGTTCTTTCAGGGGCCCGGGGCTGCATCGGTATGCGGCTCCGTCGCGTGGGCGCGACCAGCCACAGACGACCCGCAGCCGCCGAACGACAAGTGCGTCCGGGCCGCTAGGGCCCTTCCGATGGATCTCCGTGGAAGAAGGAGCGGCGTTCGGTGCGTGCGATCGGCGTGCGGCGTGGAGGGTCATGTGGCGGAGTCACCTGGCCCTCCACGCCGTGCGGTGAGCGTGCGTGCCGGGCGTCGCGACGCCGCGGAGATCCATCAGAAGGGCCCTAGGCGCAAGCCGACGCGGCAACCGGCTCCAGCGATCGAACGGGCCGCACACGCCCGACCTCGACACCGCCGCCGAGCAGCGCCTCCCCCTGGAACTCGGTGAGCAGATCCGGCGAAACCCCGGCCCACGCCAACGCCGCCGCAGCGACCGGCACCCGCGCCCGGTTCGCCCCGTCGGAGATCTTCACGGCGACAGCGCGCCCGTCCGGCAGCGCGGCGACCTGGACGCCCTCGAAGCCGTCCTTCGCGAGGAGCCCGGGTACGGCCTTCATCAGCGCGGCAACGTCCCGCCCCGCCCCGGACGCCATCTCCGCGTGCTCCCGCATCGCGTCGGCGACCCGGGCCTCGGGCGTACCGGGAGGCGCCGAGGTGATCCGTGCGGCGGCCCGGGCGAGACCGTGCAGCGAGACGGAGAACAAGGGGGCACCGCAGCCGTCGACGGTCACGCGCGCGATCCGCTGCCCGGTCAGGTCCTCGACGATCTCGGCGATCGCCTGCTGGAGCGGATGCGAGGGGTCGAGGTAGCCGTCGAGAGGCCAGTCGTTGAGCACGCACGTGTAGAGCATCGCCGCATGCTTGCCGGAGCAGTTCTGGGCGAGCCGGGAGGGCCCGCGGCCCTCCCGGATCCAGCTGTCCCGGACGGCCGGGCCGAACGGCATGTCCGGGACGTTGCGCAGGTCGTCCTCGGACACACCCGCGAGCTCCAGGATCCGCCGGGCTCCCGCGAGGTGGCGTTCCTCGCCGGAGTGGCTGGCCGCGGTGAGCGAGAGGAGCTCGCCGTCGAGCGGCAGCCCGGCCCGGACCATGGCGACGGCCTGGACCGGTTTGAGCGCGGACCGCGGATAGAACGCGGCCTCGATGTCGCCGAGTTGGAAGCGGACGTCCCCGTCGCCGTCGAGGACGACGACGGAACCGTAGTGGGTGCCCTCGATCAGCCCACCGCGGATGAGGTGGGCGACGGGAGCATGGAGGGGTTCACGGACCAGGGGTGCGGCCGCGACGGGACTGCTGTGCATCACTTCCTGCTTCTCCGGATGTCACGCGGGTCACGCGTGCGTGCCGGTCGGTTCGGGCTCGGATTGCGCGCGTTCGGTCACGCGCCGGTCGATTCGCTCTCGGTGGAGGTACGGGACACCCTGCCGCGGACGGCGAACCAGCCCGCGACCAGGGCGGCGACGATCAGCGGGAGGCACAGCACGGTGGTGCGGCCGGCGCCGCCGTCGGCGTACATGAGGACCAGGACGGAGGCGAGGAAGGCCAGCGTCACGAGTTCGGTCCAGGGGGATCCGGGCAGTCGGTAGCCGGGGCGGGTCAGGTCGCCCTTCTCGGTCTTCTGCCAGAAGAGCAGGTGACAGACCATGATCATGCCCCAGGTGGCGAGGATGCCGATGGCGGCGAAGTTCAGCACGATCTCGAACGCGTCGGCGGGGACCACATAGTTGAGGCCGACACCGAGGACGCACATACCGCTGGTGAGCAGGATGCCGCCGTAGGGGACCTGGCTGCGGCTCATCACGCCCGTGAACCTGGGCGCCGAGCCGGACATGGCCATGGAGCGCAGGATGCGGCCGGTGGAGTACAGGCCGGAGTTGAGCGAGGACATGGCCGCGGTGAGGACGACGAGGTTCATCACGCCGCCGGCCGCCGGGATGCCGATGTTGGACAGGACGGTCACGAAGGGGCTCTCGCCGCCCGTGTACTTGTTCCAGGGCAGCAGCATCGACAGCAGGAGGACCGAGCCGACGTAGAAGACGCCGACGCGCCACATGATCGAGTTGATCGCCTTGGGCATGATCTTCTCGGGGTTCTCGGTCTCGCCCGCGGCGACGCCGACCAGTTCGACGGAGGCGTAGGCGAAGACGACACCCTGGATGATCAGCAGCATGGGCAGCAGGCCGTTGGGGAAGACGCCGCCGTTGTCGGTGATCAGTGACGGGCCGGGGTGGTGGCCGTCGATCGGGTGCCGGGTGGCCAGCAGGAAGACGCCGATCAGCATGAACGCCACGAGCGCGCCCACCTTGATGATGGCGAACCAGAACTCCAGCTCGCCGAACATCCGCACCGAGATGAGGTTGACGGTGAGGACGACCGCGAGCGCGACGAGGGCGATCACCCACTGCGGGATGTCGGAGAACATGCCCCAGTAGTGGGTGTAGAGGGCGACGGCGGTGATGTCGGCGATGCCGGTGGTGGCCCAGTTGAGGAAGTACATCCAGCCGGCGACGTAGGCGCCCTTCTCGCCGAGGAACTCCCGGGCGTACGACACGAAGGCGCCGGAGGAGGGCCGGTACAGGACGAGTTCGCCGAGGGCGCGCACGACGAGGAAGGCGAAGACTCCGCAGACCGCGTAGGCGATGAACAGGGAGGGGCCGGCGTCGGCGAGGCGGCCGCCGGCGCCGAGGAAGAGGCCGGTGCCGATCGCGCCGCCGATGGCGATCATGTTGACGTGTCGTGACTTGAGGGACTTGCTGTAGCCCTGGTCTCCGGCGTCGACATGGCCGGAACGTTTCTGCACGCCGTCGTGCAGGGACTGCTCGCTCACGCCTGGGACTCGCCTTCCGTGGAGGTGTTCGTGCCCGTGGTCGGGGAACGCACGATGTCGGTGAGGGTGGTCTCGACGCGGTCGAGATGGTGGGACATCGCCTCCACCGCGTCGTGCTCGGAACCGTCGATCAGCGCCTCGACGATCGCGCGGTGTTCGCGGTTGGACTGTTCCCGGCGGCCGCCCAGTTCGTTGAGGAAGGCCGACTGACGCGCCAGTGCGTCCCGGATCTCCTCGATGACCCGGCGGAACACCGGGTTCTGGGCGGCCTCGGCCACGGCGAGGTGGAAGAGGGTGTCCATCGCGACCCAGGCCGTGGTGTCGGTCTCCTGTTCCATCCGGTCCAGGAGGTGGGCCAGGTGGTCGAGGTTCTCCGGGGTGCGGCGCAGGGCCGCGTACCCGGCGACCGGGATCTCGACGTGGCGGCGCACCTCCAGGAGGTCGCTGGCCGCGTAGTCGCCGAAGGTGGGGTCCTCCACCGCGTTGGCCACGACGAAGGTTCCCTTGCCGGTCTTGGAGACCGTCAGGCCCATGGTCTGCAGGGACCTGAGGGCCTCGCGCAGGACGGGCCGGCTGATCTCCAGGGTTCGGCAGAGCTCCGCCTCGGAGGGGAGCCTGTCGCCGATGGCGTACTCCCCGCGCTCGATGGCGCCACGCAGATGCGCCAGCACCGCCTCCATGGCACTGATGCGCCGCGGAGGCTGACTGGCTGTCCGGCTGTCTGACAGGTTCACGTGAGTGATACTCCGGGCGCCGGGAGGGTGCTGTCAAGGGGGCGGCTGAAGCGGTGCGAGGAGCCCGGGGGCGCGTCGCACCCCGTGGCGGTCACTGTTCGGGCTTGTGGCGGGCGCCGACCTTGCATTGCGTGGCGGTCGATGACTCGGAGCCGTGACGGTCACGTCCCTTGGACGCCGTGGCGACCCTTTCCTCGGTCCGCGACGGTCACGTCCCTTGGACCCCGTAGCGGCCACTGCCTCGGTTCCGCGACAGTCACGTCCTGGACCCCGTAGCGGCCACTGCCTCGGTTCCGCGACAGTCACGTCCTGGACCCCGTAGCGGCCACTGCCTCGGTTCCGCGACGGGCGCCGCCCTTGGGCTCTACGGCGGCCACTGCCTCGGTTCCGTCACGGTCACGTCCCTTGGACGCCGTGGCGACCCTTTCCTCGGTCCGCGACGGTCACGTCCCTTGCACCCCGTAGCGGCCACTGCCTCGGTTCCGCGACGGGCGCCACCCTTGGACTCTACGGCGGCCACTGCCTCGGATCCGTCACGGTCACGTCCCTTGGACGCCGTGGCGACCTTTGCCTCGGTTCCGCGACGGTCACGTCCCCTGGACCCCGTAGCGGCCACTGCCTCGGTTCCGCGACGGGCGCCACCTTTGGACTCTACGGCGGCCACTGCCTGGCAGCCGTGACGGCTGCCGCACCTGGCGAGGGGCCATGCCCGAAGCCGTGACGGGCGCCGCCCCCGAAACCGCAACGATCGGCGCCCGACCTCGCGACGGTCCCCGCCCCGCACCTCGTACCGGTCACCACCGCCGGCCCCCTGACGGCCGCGATCGGACCCGTGACGGTCGCCACCACCGGGCCCCTGACGGTTGCCGCCCGGCCCTGCGACGGCCACCGCACCCCCGTGAGGGGCCACGCCTCACTCCGTGGCAGGCGCCGCCGTATGCCCGCAACGATCGTCACCCGGCCCTGGTGGGCCCGCCCCTCACCCATACCGGTCACCACCTCCGGCCCCGCGACGCTCCCCGCGGGGCCCGCGACGGCCACTACCCCGGCCCGTAGCGGTGGCGCCGCGTCCCAGTCACCACCCGCGCCCCTTGACTGTCACCAGCTCTGGCCCCGTGGTGGCTACTGCCTCGGTCCCGCGACGGTCGCGCCCGCACACCGTGACGGCCGCGCCCCGCCTCGCAGCGGTCGGCACCCGGGCGCCCCCCAGCGCTCAGCTGTCGAGGGCACCCGTGGTCAGCAGGCCGAAGAGGAGCAGGCCCACGATGACGCGGTAGATCACGAAGGCGTTGAAGGAGTACTTGGCCACGAACTTCAGCAGCCAGGCGATGGAGGCGTACGCGACGACGAAGGAGACGGCCGTGCCGACGGCGAGCGGGGCCGCGCCCACGCCCGCGCCCAGGGCGTCCTTGAGCTCGTAGATGCCGGCGCCGGTGAGGGCGGGGATGCCGAGGAAGAAGGAGAGGCGGGTGGCGGCCACGCGGTCGAGGTCCAGGATGAGCGCCGTGGACATGGTGGCGCCGGAGCGGGAGAAGCCGGGGAAGAGCAGTGCGAGGATCTGCGAACTGCCGACCAGCATCGCGTCCTTGAACGAGGTGTCGTCCTCACCGCGCTTGTGCCGGCCCATCTGGTCCGCCGCCCACATCACACCACTGCCGACGATCAGGGAGCCCGCGACCACCCACAGGGAGGCGAGCGGCCCCTCGATGAGCGGCTTGGCGGCGAGGCCGACGATGACGATCGGGACGGTCGCGGCGATCACCCACCAGGCGAACTTGTAGTCGTGGTGATACCGCTCCTCCTTGTTGACCAGCCCTCTCCCCCACGCGGAGACGATCCGCACGATGTCCTTGAAGAAGTACACGAGCACGGCGGCGATCGCGCCGACCTGGATGACGGCCGAGAACCCGACGACGGCGTCGTCGTCGACGGGGATGTTCATCAACCCCTCGACGATCTTCAGATGACCGGTTGACGATACGGGCAGGAACTCGGTCACCCCCTCGACGGCTCCGAGGACGACGGCCTGACCGACGCTGATGACGCTCATGGGATCCAGTTCTTCTCAGGGGAAGGCAGGTGCGGAGCCCACAGTCTTACTACACGCGGGCGAGAACGGACTACCTACGCCCACACCACCTGCGCCAGCGCCACCCCCGCGAACGCCGCCCCCAGCCCCGCCACCACGCTCGCCACCACGTTGGCGGCGGCATAGAAGCGTGCCCCGGTCTCCGTCAGCCGCAGCGTCTCGTACGAGAACGTCGAGTACGTCGTCAGCGCCCCGCACAGGCCGGTGCCCAGCAACAACGGGAGGTGGGGTCCGGCAGCCCCCGCCGTCACCGCGCCGGTGAGCAGGCCGAGGATCAGACAGCCCGTGACGTTGACGGCGAAGGTGCCCCAGGGGAAGACCGAGTCGTGCCGTGACTGCACCGCGCGGTCGGTGAGATAGCGCAGCGGGGCGCCGACCATGGCGCCCGCGACGACCAGCAGCCAGTTCACAACGACTTCTTACCCTTCGTGCCCGCTTTGCCCTGTATCCCGTCCTGGCTCTTGTCCTGGCTCTTGTCCTGCTTCCCGTCGCGGCCGACGTACCGGATGACCTCGCAGGCGTCGAGGGTCACCAGGCCCTCGGTGACGAGTTCGTCGAGCTGCGGCAGAAACTCACGCACGCGTGGCTCGGTGTCGACGATGACGACGGCCACCGGCAGGTCCTCGCTGAGGGAGAGCAGTCGGGAGGTGTGGATGAGGGAGGAGGCGCCGAAGCCCTCGATGCCGCGGAAGACGCTGGCCCCGGCGAGACCGGCGGCGTGGGCGCGGTGCACGATCTCGGCGTAGAGGGGCTTGTGGTGCCAGGTGTCGTTCTCGCCGATGTGGACGGTCAGGCGCAGGGCGTTGCCGGTCAGCCTTGTCATGGCTGTCTCCACTTCAGGACGCGGCGGGCCGCCGTGGAGGCGAGCCACACCGCTGTGAGGGCCGCGAGCAGGGTGGCGGCGAGGTAGGCCAGGCCGGTGCCGGGCCGGCCGTGGTCGACGAGTTTCTGGATGTCGACGGCGTAGGTCGAGAAGGTGGTGAAGCCTCCGAGGACGCCGGTGCCGAAGAAGGGGCGGACCAGGCGGTGGGCGGCCCACACGTCGGTGATGACCACCATGAACACGCCGATGACGGCACAGCCGACGACGTTGGTCCAGAACGTTGCCCAGGGGAATCCGCCGGGCGGGGTGGGCCAGTGCAGGGCGAGGGCGTACCGGGCCGTGGCGCCCAGGGCGCCGCCGAGCGCGACCACCGCGACAATGGGTGCCTGGCCCTGCAGGAGGGAGCGGCGTGGGGCTCTGGCGGGGGCGCGCACGCTCTCCGGGGCTGTCATCGTCGTGCTCTCCTACTCGCCGGGGCCCGGGCGTGCGGGCACGTTTCCTCGCAAGTAGGGACCGTTGCCGGCGCCTTCGCCGCGGTTCGGGTACGGCGGGCCCCACCGCCGGTGTCGCGAGGGTGATCGCGACCGAGGACCAGGGTAACGCCGGGGCGCCGCCGGGGTCACTTCACGACGGTCGGCCCCCACAGGGCCTCGCAGACACTGGTGACCATGCGGAAGCGGGCACCACCGGTGCGGCCGCTACCAGCCCTTCTCGAACATGCGGGCCACCTCGGCGATGCGCATCTCGTCGCGCCGGTAGTAGGTACGCCACCGGATTCTCCTGGTGCGCAGCAGGCCGATGTCCACGAGGAGGCCGAGGTGGGTCTGCGCGACCGAGCGGGGCACGCCGAGCTTGGCCGCTACCGCGTGCGCGGTGACTCCGTCCTGGGCGGGATCGCCGTGCCGCTGCGGCGGGAAGTGCGCGGCGGGATCCTTCAGCCACTCAAGGATGTCCAGGCGCCTGTGGTTGGCCGGAGTCCTCAGCATCTCGTCCCCTCCGCCCCTCCTTCTGCGTGTGTCCACTGTCCCGCAGGAGAAGCCGCCCTGTCCCGGAGTCGCCGAGCTTGTCCGAGATCGATCGAACTCCCCTGTGGCAAAAGGCCGTTCGCGCGTGTCCGGGCCGGGCCGGAGGCCGTGAAGGGGGTCCGGAGGTGAGGCCCCCTCCGCCCGCGGCTCGTGGTCTCGCGGGCGGAGGGGAGTCGGTTCAGCCGTCGAGTCGTACGACCCGCACGGCGCCCGCCGGGACGGCGAGTCGGCCCGCCGCACGTTCACCGGTCAGCAGTTCGGTGCCCGCCGCGTTCAGGGAAACCTTGGCCTCCGACGCGGTGTGGTTGATCACGAAGACGTAGGAACCGGTCTCTCCGTTCCGCCGGACCACCTCGACGTCGTGGGGCAGGTCGGCGCGGGAGGGGAGCTGGGCGTCCTCGGCCGCCCAACCGAGCAGCGCGTCCAGGCCCTGGGCGGCCAGGCGCGTGGAGACGTACCAGGCGGTGCCCTCGCCGTGCCGGTGCCGGGTGACGGCGGGGTGGCCGGCGGCCAGGCCGTCGGCGTACGTCCACACGGTCTCGGCACCGCACGGCACCACGAACTCGGTCCACACGTCGCCGGTGAGCTCGGAGCCGTCGGGGCCGGTGATGCGGACCAACCGGTCCGGCAGCAGCGGCGAGAACTCCTCCACGGTCAGGCCCAGGACGTCCCTGAGCGCCCCCGGGTACGCGCCCGCGTGGACGGCGTCGTACTCGTCGACGATGCCGGAGAAGTACGACACGACCAGGGTGCCGCCGTTCGCGACGTACTCCTTGAGGTTGTTTCCCGCGGTCTCCGTCATCAGGTACAGGGCGGGGACGACGACAAGGGGATAAGCCGACAAGTCGGCTTCCGGGTGGGCGAAGTCGACCGTGAGGTGGCGGTCGTAGAGGGCCTCGTAGAAGGCGTCGGCGCGCTCGCGGGCGTCGTGGTCCTCGCTGGGGCGCCAGTCGAGGTTCTGCGCCCACCAGGAGTGCCAGTCCCACAGGACGGCCACGTCCGCCTGGGTGCGAGTGCCGCGGATCGTGCTCAACGAGTCCAGCGAGGCGCCCAGTTCGACGACCTCACGCCACACGCGTGTGTCGGTGCCGCCGTGCGGGACCATCGACGAGTGGAACTTCTCGGCGCCGCGCCGGGACTGGCGCCACTGGAAGAACATGGCGCCCTCGGAGCCGCGGGCCACGTGCGCCAGGGAGTTGCGGGCCATCTGGCCGGGGGCCTTGGCGGGGTTGCGGGGCTGCCAGTTGACGCCCGAGGTGGAGTGCTCGAGCAGGATCCAGGGGGCGCCGCCCGCGACCGAGCGGGTGAGGTCGGCGGCCATGGCGAGGTTGACGTGGGTGCGGCGGCCGTCGGTGATGAGGTAGTGGTCGTTGGTGACGATGTCCACCTCGCGGCCCCAGGCCCAGTAGTCGACGGAGTCGCACTGGCTGAGCGCGGTCATGAAGTTGGTGGTGACCGGGACGCCCGGGGAGAGCCGGTGCAGGATGTCCCGCTCCATACGGAAGTTCTCGCGCATGGTCGCGTCGGCGAAGCGCTTGTAGTCCAGCGCCTGGCCGGGGTTGCCGACGGTGGCCGCGGTGCGCGGCGGGTCGATCTGCTCGACGCTCGTGTAGTGCTGGCCCCAGAAGGCGGTGCCCCATGCCTCGTTGACGCCGTCGACCCCGCCGTACGTCGTCTCCAGCCAGCGGCGGAAGTGGGCGGCGCAGGACTCGCAGTAGCAGGCGGAGACGGGGACGCCATACTCGTTGTGCACGTGCCACATCGCGAGGGCAGGATGGTCGGCGTAGCGCTCGGCGAGCCGGGTGGTGATGTTCGCGGCGGCCGCGCGGTAGGCGCTGTTGCTGTGGCAGATGGCGCCGCGGGAGCCGAACGCGAGGCGGGTGCCGTCGGCCGTGACGGGCAGCGCGTCGGGGTGGGCGCGGTAGAACCAGGCGGGCGGGACGACGGTGGGCGTGCCGAGGTCGACGCGGACGCCGTTCTCGTGGAGCAGGCCGAGGATCCGGTCCAGCCAGCCGAAGTCGTACACACCCGGTTCCGGCTCCAGGAGCGCCCAGGAGAAGATCCCCACGCTGACCATGGTCACCCCGGCCTCGCGCATCAGCCGGACGTCCTCGTCCCAGACACTCTCGGGCCACTGCTCCGGGTTGTAGTCCCCGCCGAAGGCAAGCCTGGTGAGGCCCCTGGGGGTGGTCTCCGGCATGACTCTCTCCCGTTTGAGTAGGTGGGAACGTGCACACACGACCCCTACAGCGTGCGCCCCAAGATAACCGCATAGAGGCAAAGCTTGCCAAGTGCCTTACGTGGGTCATTCCTGTGCACGATCCCAGCCTGTTCGCAGCCCTCGGGAACCGTTCCGCCGTACGAACGCCCCTCCTCGCCCCAGAGAGCCTTAGAGTCTTGACCATGAACAATGCGGGGGGCCGGCGCAAGCCACCGACGATCCACGACGTGGCCCGCGAGGCCGGGGTCTCGCGGGGCACGGTCTCGCGTGTGCTCAACGGCGGACACTACGTGAGCCCTCCCGCGCTGGAGGCGGTCAACGCCGCCATCCGCAAGACGGGGTACGTCGTCAACCGGCACGCCCGCTCACTGATCACCGGCCGCTCCGACTCGGTGGGCTTCCTGCTCACGGAGCCCCAGGAGCGGTTCTTCGAGGACCCCAACTTCAACGTGCTGCTGCGCGGCTGCACCCAGGCGCTGGCCGCGCACGACATCCCGCTGCTGCTGATGCTGGCGGGGACCGAGGACGAGCGGCGCCGGATCAAGCGGTTCATCACGGCGGGCCACCTCGACGGCGTACTGCTGGTCACCAGCCACTCCGCGGACCCGGTGGCCGAGGAACTGCACAAGGCGGGCGTGCCCGTCGTGCAGTGCGGCAAGCCCATGCGGTCCGGCTCGAAGGTGAGCTACGTGGCCGCGGACGACCGCGACGGCGCCCGTGACATGGTGCGCCATCTGCTGTCGCTGGGCCGCCGCCGGATCGGCATCGTGACCGGGCCGCTGGACTCACCCGGCGGGGTCGACCGTCTCGCCGGCTACAAGGAGGTGCTGACGGAGGCGGGTGTCGAGATCGACGAGCGGCTCGTCGTCTCCGGCGACTACAGCCGGGCCGCCGGAGAGGCGGGCGCCGAGCGGCTGCTGGCCCAGGCCCCGGACCTGGACGCCGTGTTCGTCGCCTCCGACCTCATGGCGCTCGGCGCCCTGACGGCCCTGCGCCGAGCAGGCCGCCGGATCCCCGAGGACGTGGCCGTGGGCGGCTTCGACGACTCCATCGCGGCCATGGAGGCCACCCCTGCCCTCACCACGATCCGCCAGCCCTACGACCGCATCAGCGCCGAGATGGTGCGGGTGCTGCTGGCCCAGCTGGGCGGCGAGGATCCGGCGGCGGTGATCCTGCCCACGGAACTGGTGCGACGCGAGTCGACGTGAGCCGGGGGCGAGGTGGGGCCGGGGCCCATCGGGAACCTCGGCAGGGGTCGCTGACAGGCGACCCCGCCAGCCGACACGTTCATGCTGCTCGGCGACTCGGTCAGCGGCGCGGGCAGAAAGGCTGCCGGGCAACGGCAGCGCGGACGCCCGAGGCACGGCGATCAGATCGGCACGCGCGAGCACGGTCTCACGGGTCGGACCGGGCGGGGGCGGTACGTCCTACGGGGGCGACAACGGGGCGTGGTTCCGCCAGAACCCGGTAGGGCTCGGCCAGTTCGGGAAGCACCGGCGCCGGCGCGGTAGCCCTGCATGCTGCGGTCCGCGGGGACAGTGCGCAGGCGGCCGAGGAAAGTGTCGGCCGTCCCCTGTCGCCTGTCATGCGCGCCTGGTGCGAGGTCATGTCCGTATGAGGTCGAGCGGGCACGCGTGGCGAGGTGGCCAGGTCGCCGCCGACCGCACGATGGGCACGGGGGTCGCCGTACGGCATTCCACGCTGCTCCGGCAGGCCGCCGTCGCCGTGACCGGTCAGGATCGGAGAAGCGCACCCACCCTCCCCCGGCCTAGCGTGAAACCACCGACACAGACCCGTCGGGGACATCACACGAGGAGCACACCATGACTGCCGGCCTCAAGACGATCATCTACCCCGTCAAGGACCTGGCCGCCGCGAAGGCCCTGTTCAGCGCGCTGCTGGGGGTGGAGCCGTATGCGGACGAGCCGTACTACGTCGGTTTCAAGGACGCGGGACAGGATGTCGGCCTCGACCCGAACGGGCACGCCAGGGGCATGACCGGCCCGGTGCCGTACTGGCACGTCGACGACATCCGGGCGACGCTCGCGGCGCTGGTGGCGGCGGGGGCCGAGACGCTGCAGGACGTCCAGGACGTCGGCGGCGGCAAGCTGATCGCCTTCGTCAAGGACGCGGACGGCAACCTCGTGGGGATCACCCAGGACCCGCGGGCCTGAAACTTACTTGCATACGCAGTAGTTGCACAGGCAACAATGAGCGGATCGGTGTTACCGTGCATGTATGGCGGTGAACACGGTCTCGACCGGCCTCGAGCAGCGGTGGCGGGACATCCTGTCGGTGCACGCGCGCACGATGTGCGAGATCGACCGCGCGCTGCACCCCTACGGGCTGGGCGCGAGCGATTTCGAGGTGCTCGACATCCTCGCCACCGAGTCGCCCCGGGAGGGCGACCAGTGCCGGGTGCAGAACCTCGTCGGGCGGGTGCATCTGAGCCAGAGCGCACTGTCCCGGCTGATCGGCCGCTTGGAGAAGGACGGCCTGGTGGAGCGGTCCATGTGCGCGGAGGACCGGCGGGGCGTGTGGGTGTCCCTCACCCGCAAGGGCCGCGACCTGCACGCCGAGGTGCTGCCGCTGCAGCGTGGCGTGCTGGCGGAAATGCTCCACGACTAGCAGGCCTTCCCCCGCCGGGCGGCACGGTCTACGCCAGCAACTCCCGTACGGCGGCGAACGCGGCCTCGACGGTCGCCGGGTCCGCGCCCGGCCGGGCGAGCGCGCTCATGGGGATCGAGGTGACCTCGGGCAGGCCCTCGCAGGGGGTCAGCCCGTCGGGCGCGGGTCCGACGGCCGCCAGCAGTGCCACTCCCTGCCCGGTGCGGGCGATGTCCAGGACCCCCGCGAGATAGCCCGCGTCCCCGACGACCGCGGCGGGAACCCCGCGCGCGGCCAGCGTCGCGATCGCCCGCCGCCGGATCGCACACGGGTCCTCGATGGCCACCAGCGGCACCGGCGCGGGGGCCTGCGGCGGCTCCCAGCCGGGCACGGCGTGCCAGGTCAGCGGGAGCCCGCCCACCCGGGTACCCTCGGTTGCCGCGGCCTCGGTGACGTACACCGCGACATCGACGCTGCCGCGCTCCACGGCCTCCACGAGCCGGGCGGAGCGGTCGATGCGGAAGCGGACCCGGCAGCCGGGGCGCACCTCCTGGACGGCGGCGGTCAGCCGGGGCAGGAACTGGTCGGCGGCGTGCTCGGTGGAGCCGATGGTCACGACGTCGCCCTCGGCACCGAGGAGTGTGCGTACGGCCTCGTCGTGAACGGCGAGGATCCTGCGGGCCTGTTCGAGCAGCAAGCGTCCCTCGGGGGTGAAGCGGGTGCCGCGCCCCTCGCGCTCGACGACGGGACGCCCCAGGGTCTTCTCCAGCTTGCGGACGTGCTGACTGACCGCGGACTGGCTCAGGGCGAGGACCTGGGCGGCGCGGTGGAAGCCGCCGCAGTCGGCTATCGCGGTCAGACTGCGCAGGGCTACGAGGTCCAGGACGGGCTGGGGCATGTCGCGACACTAACCGCTCCACGCGATCGATCTCGATTGCTGATCGGTTTCGATGCGGAAGGGCACCTTCCTCGTGCCCGGTGATTCGCCCGGTGTCGAGATCACCGGCCGCTGGGACCAGTTGGGGCTGCGGGCGAGCGGCAGCCACGACGTGACCTTCCGGGACGCCGAGGTGCCGTACGAGCACGTGATCGGGCTCGCGCCGCACGGACCGGCCGCCGAACAGGACAACCGGGCGGGCGCCGCCCTCCATCTGCCGCTCGCCGCGGTCTACTTGGGTGTGGCGCGGGCCGCGCAGGCGTTCTTCCACACCTTCGCCCATGCGGGTGCCCGCCAACCTCGGTCATCCGGTGGCCCGTACGGAACGCTTCCGCCGCACGGCCGGGGAGATCGAGGTCCTGCTCGCCGCCGCCGAGCAGTTGGTCTTCGACGGTGGCGCGAAGCTGGACGCCGACGACCCGGCGTACACCCCCGAACAGGCCCTGGGCGCCCGGGTGCTGGCCGACCGGCACGGCGTGCGGGCCGTGGAGCTCGCGGTACGGCTGCTGGGGAACCCGGGCCTGTCCCGGGGCAACCCGTTGGAGCGGCACTTCCGGGACATCCAGTGCGCGCCCGTGCACGCGCCCCAGGAGGACATCTCCCTGCTCGCGATCGGAACGAAGGCACTGAACCCGTGACGGCAGCACCGGAGACCACCGTGTCCGCGCAGTTCCTGGGCCTGCTCGCCCGCGATCTGCCGCCCGACCGGCTGACCACCGACCCGGACGTGCTCACCGCCCACGCCACCGACCGGTCCGGAACCGCACCGGGCGGCGAACCCCTCGCGGTCGTGCACGCCCGGCGCACCGAGGACGTCACCGTCACGCTCCGGCACGCGCACGCCCTCGGGGTGCCGGTGGTGCCGCGCGGGGCGGGCACCGGCCTGTCGGGCGGGGCGACCGCGGGCGACGGCGTGCTCGTCCTGGACCTGTCCCGGATGAACCGCGTCCTCGACCTGTCGGCCGACGACCAGCTCGCCGTCGTCGAACCGGGCGTCATCACCGCCGAGTTGGACCGGGCGGCGGGCGCGCACGGCCTGCGGTACGCGCCGGATCCGGCGAGTGCGGCCCTGTCCACGATCGGCGGGAACATCGCGACCAACGCCGGCGGCCTCAGGTGCGCGAAGTACGGGGTGACCCGGGACAGTGTGCTGGGCCTGCAGGGGGTGCTGGCCGACGGGACGGTGATCAGCACCGGGCGCCGTACCGTCAAGGGGGTCACCGGCTACGACCTCACAGCGCTGCTGACCGGCTCGGAGGGCACGCTCGCGGTGATCACCTCGGCGACCCTGCGGCTCAGGCCCATTCCGGTGGCGACGGCCACGCTCGCCGCGTACTTCGCCTCCTTCGAGGCGGCGGCCGAGGCCTCGTACGCCCTCACCCGGGCCGGGGTCGAGCCCGCGCTGGCCGAGCTGGTCGACGGGCCCGTGCTGCACGCCGTCGACCCCGCGCTGCGGGAGCGGGGCGCCGCGCTGCTGGTGGTGCAGTGCGACGGTGCGGGCGCGGCGGCCGAGGCGGCCGCGGTCGCCCGGCTCCTGGCGCCCCTCGCCTCCACGGTGGAGATGACCGAGGACCCCGTCGAGGCGGAGGCCCTGCTGTCCGCCCGCCGTCTCGCGCTGCCCGCTCTGGAGCGGCTGGGCCGCCCGCTGATCGAGGACATCGCGGTGCCGCGCTCCCGGCTCGCGGAGGCCGTGCGGGAGATCCGGGCGATCTCGTCCCGGCACGACGTGCCCGTGTTCACCATCGCGCACGCGGCGGACGGGAACCTGCATCCGATCATCGTCGTCGACCGGTCCCTTGACCGGCTGCCGGACGCCGCGTGGGAGGCGGCCGGCGAGATCTTCGCGCTGGCGCTGCGGCTCGGCGGGACGCTGACCGGGGAGCACGGGGTGGGGGTGCTCAAGCGGCAGTGGGTGGCCGAGGAACTCGGGCCCGCCGCGCACGCGTTGCAGCGGCGGATCAAGGAGGTGTTCGACCCGCGGGGCATTCTCAACCCCGGAAAGGCGTTGTAGTCCCGGCTTGGGGTCATGCTGGACAGCAGACGCCGAAGACGCCGAGCGGGGAGGGAGTTGGGGACGCCGTGGCCGTGGGAGCAGACCTGGCGGCCGAGTTCAGCAGTTACTCGACGAACTCGCTGGACCAGGCGCACGACGCCATCGCGGCCCACTACTACGACCTGCGGCTCGAAGTCGTCGGTCACGCCTCGGAGTTCGCCACCCGGCTCAGTGTCGTGGAACTCGGTGCGCTCACGGTCGGCGACATCCGGTTCGGCACCGAGATGCGGATGAGCTTCGGCGAGCCGGGCGTGTACCACGTCGCCGTCCCCTTCAGCGGCCGCTTCAGCCTCCAGGAGGGGCGCGGGGACGTGGGGTTCGCCGACGAGCGGCGGGCGCTGGTGTTCGATCCGGCGCGGGACATCCACATCGACGCCTGGTCCGCCGACTGCCAGGCACTCACGGTCAAGATCGACAAGGCGGCCGTGCTCCGGCAGCTGGAGGTCCTGCTGGGCCGGTCGGTCCGGCGCCCGCCGCGCTTCGGGCCCTGCATGGACGTCTCGCGGGGGCCGGGCCTGAGCTGGGTGCGCCTCGCGCTGTGGAGCCTGCTGGAGCGGGACGTCCCGCTCGGGCTGCTGAACCATCCGATGATCCGTGGCCGTCTGGAGCAGACCCTGCTGGAGGGCATTCTGCTCGCCACCGACCACACCTTCCGCGCCGCGCTGGAAGCCCCTCCCCCACCGATGCGCCCGGCGTCGGTGAAGCGGGTCATGGACGCCGTGCAGGAGCTGCCCGCCGAGCCCTACGACGCGAACCGGCTCGCGGCCATCGCCCAGGTCAGCCTGCGCACCCTGCAGGAAGCTTTCCGTAGACATGTCGGCGTGTCGCCCATGGCGTACGTCCAGGAGGTGCGGCTCCAGCGCGTCCACCGGCAGCTGCGGGCGGCGGCGCCGGGGACGACGACCGTGACGGACGTGGCCCACGCGTGGGGGTTCGTCCATCTGGGCCGGTTCGCGCGGCGGTACCGGGAGCGCTTCGGGGAGTCGCCCTCGCAGACACTGCGCGCCGCGTGAGCCGGCACGCCCGCCACTCCGCCGCGTTTTGCGGACATGCGCCACGTTTTCCGGAGCGACGGCCTGCCGGATCGGTCCTATGGTCGGGTCACGGCGATCGCACGGCGCGCGGGGATGAGCAGAGTCGGCGCCGCTCATCTCTGTTTCGCATGCGAGAACCACGGTGCGGCAGCGGGAGCAGGCCACACCTCTGCGGGCCCGGCCGCTCCCTCTTTGTCGCATGTGGTGGCCGGGCCCCACTGTGTGGGGCCCGCGTGCGGCTCAGCCCTGGGGCCGCGCCAGCAGCGTGCGCACGCCCTCGGACGTGAGCGTCAGCGGGTGCGTGGAGCTGGCGTCGATCGACAGCGAGAGGTCGCCGTCCGGCCACTGCGCGGCGAGCGCGCCCAGCGGCACCAGACGGTAGCGGGAGACGAACGGAAGCAGTTCGGCCATCTCCGTCTCCGAGGTGAACACGGGCACCACGGGAGCGCCGTCCTGCTGCTCCAGCACGGGCAGCGCCACGGTCGTGTCCTCGTCCGCGGCGTCGTCGGGCACCGGGATGAGCACGTCACTGGTCGCGAGCGTGTCCAGCGCCGTCGCGTCCTCGGTGTTCTGCGTCAGCGCGTCCAGTGCCCGCTGGGCCGGCGTGGCGCTGTGGTCATTGGCGGGTGTGTCCATGGCAGATCCCCTGGTAGCGGCGGTCGTGCGGCCCCGCCCGCGGGCATGATCGCCCAAGGCGCGGTGCTGCTCGCGTACCCGAGGGTGCCGGGAGCATGCGTGCGGGACGTCAGGGAATCAGCGCGATGTGCTCCGAGGGCAGACCGAGGGTGTCGCATCCGACCCGCCGTACGAGGGGCTCGTACATGCCGGGTCCGACATGGGTCCAGTACGTGGCCGCGTCCCGGAAGTAGCGCTGCATCCGTTCGCCGTCGCGCGCGTGGCGGGAGCCGGCCGTGCGGAACAGGATGCCCTGGAGGACGTCCCAGGCCATGCGGCCGGCGTTGAGGAACGTCAGGGCGAGCCGGTTGTCCTCGGCCGCGGTGAAGGGTGCCTCGCCGCTCACGTTGCGGCGGCAGGCCTCCATCCAGTCCTCGGCACTCTGCCTGAGGGCCGCCTCGGCCAGGTGGATCATGCCGAGGGCCTCGCCGAGGTGACGCTGGTAGTCGGGCAGGTCCGCGCGGGTGCGCTCGGGTTCCAGGAGCAGGGGGCGGGCGGCGACGATCCGGGCGTACTCGTCGGCGGCGGCGAACGCGGTGCCGATCATGACGGCGGCCAGCTCGCCGTGGAAGAAGCTGGGCGCGCGTCCCGCGTACATCGGGTTGCCGTGCAGTTCGGAGCCGATGCTGCCGCCCTCCACCGGCAGGTCCAGCAGGCTCGTCTCGCGCGTGAAGTGTGCGGGGACACGGGCCTGTGCCATGCGGATGCTGTTGGATCCGGTGCCGCGCAGGCCGAGGGAGCCGCGCCAGTCGTCGAGGACCGTCCACACCGAGCGCGGGGCGACGAACAGGACGGGCGGGCCGGGTGGGTCGCCGGGCTTCTCGGGGGCGCGCAGGGTCTGGCCGAGGTAGTGCGTGGAGTAGGGGGCGCCCGAGGAGTAGGGCCAGGTGCCGTCGAGGATGACGTGGTCGGGGCCGTCGGGCTGGGCGACGCCCACCGGCGCGGCGGTGGAGGCGGCCCGGAAGTCGCCGTCGGTGCCGAAGAGTTCGTCCTGGGCCTTCTCGTCGAAGACCGTGCAGGCCTGGAGCACATGGGCGGCGGTCAGGGACAGCGCCCAGCCGGTGGAGGGGCAGCCGCGGGCGATCTCGACGACCACGCGGTAGAAGACGGGCAGGCCGAACTCGTGGCCGCCGTAGCGGCGCGGCTGGAGGATCCGGTAGAACCCCGCCCGCAGGAAGTCGTCGTGGGTGGCCTCGGGGTAGTGCGTGAGCCGCTCGGTCTCCGCCTGGCGGCCGAGCAGCGCGGGTCTGAGGGCCACGGCCCGTTCGATGATCTCCTGCTCGGTGGGGCCGGGTCGGGGAGCGGCTGTCACGGTGCCTCCTGACGGGTGGGGCCGTCCTTCCGTGCTGTGCTACGGGTGATTCAACACGGCCGAGTGCCGTCCGGTACCGACCGGATATCGCCAAGTGCCTTCAGGTTCCGATCAGTTGATCCACGGTGACGACCCGGATCAGCGGCCCGTATGCCGCCATCACGTCCAGCGCCCTGGCGTGCGAGTCGTCGTCGGCCCCGGCGCAGGCGTCGGACACCACCAGGGTCTCGACGCCCGCGTCGGCGGCGGCGAGCGCGGTGGACAGGACGCAGCAGTCGGTACTGACACCGGCCAGGACCACACGGCCCTCGGGGCAGACACGGGCGGCGAGTTCGGGGGTCCACTTGCCGAAGGTGGTTGCGTCCATGATGTGCGGCGCCCGGTCGGCGAAGTCGTCGGTGAGGCGCCACAGCGGGGCGTGCGGCGGCTGCAGGGCGAAGGGCCACCGCGCGTAGTAGGCCCGCCAGGCGCCGCTGGGCTCGGCGGGGGCGACGAAGCGGGTGAACGTGACCCGTTCGGCGAAGGCCGGCAGCAGTCGTCGTACGCCTGCCGCCGCCTCGGCGTAACGAGGGGCGGCCCAGGGACTGTCGGGCTCGGCGAAGACGCGCTGCATGTCGATGACGGCGAGCAGCCCCGTCGTCATACGACGCCCTCCTGTGCGCGGACCCGCCCGCGGCCGAGGGCCAGGGTGCCGAGGAAGCCGACCGCGAGCGCGGCCAGCACGCCGAGGTTGGCGTACGCCCAGGCGCCGGACGTGCCGCCCAGGCCGAACGGGTCGAGGAGATAGCCCTGCCAGTCCAGCCAGCTGGCGGCCGAGTTGGTGACCAGGCCCCAGCCGAGGGCGGTGGCGAGGAGCGTCAGGATCAGCGGGGTGGGCGGTACGTCGCCGTAGCGGCCGCTCGGGCGGTAGAGGTCGGCGTCGTCGTAGTCACGGCGGCGCAGGCAGAGGTCGGCGAGCATGATGCCGCACCAGGCGGCGATGGGGACGCCGAGCGTGGTGAGGAAGCCCATGAACTGGCCGAGGAAGTCGTCGGCGAAGAACACGATGTAGATCGAGCCCGCGATCATCAGGACGCCGTCGACGAGGGCCGCCAGCGGACGCGGGATCTTCAGGCCCGCCGAGAGCAGGGCGAGGCCGGAGGAGTAGATGTCGAGGACCGCGCCGCCGACCAGGCCGAGGACCGCGACGACGGCGAAGGGCACCAGGAACCAGGTGGGCAGGAGGGTGGTGAGCGCGCCGATCGGGTCGGCCGCGACGGCGTCGCGGAGCTCGGTGGACGATCCGGCCAGCAGCAGTCCGAAGACCAGCAGGAGCAGCGGGGCGACGGAAGCGCCGAAGGTGGTCCAGCCGACCACGCCCCGGCTCGACGAGGTCCGGGGCAGATAGCGGGAGTAGTCGGCGGCGGCGTTGACCCAGCCGAGCCCGAAGCCGGTCATCATGAAGACCAGTGCGCCGATGAAGTCCTGGGCGGAGCCCGCCGGGAGGGCGCTGACGGTGCTCCAGTGGATGTGGTCGGCGACCAGCCCGACGTAGACGACGGTCAGTACGCCCGTCACCACGGTGATCACGGTCTGCAGCCGCATGATCAGGTCGAAGCCCATCACCCCGCCGACGACCGTGAGGCCCGCGACCACCACCAGGGCGATCACCTGGGTCTCGGTGCCCCCGCCCCAGCCGAGCCTTGCGAAGACGGTCGCCGTGGCCAGGGTGGCGAGGGCGCACAGCACGGTCTCCCAGCCGACGGTCAGCACCCAGGAGACGACCGACGGGAGGCGGTTGCCGCGCACTCCGTAGGCGGCGCGGCTGAGCACCATCGTCGGGGCGGAGCCCCGCTTGCCGGCGACCGCGACGAACCCGCACAGCAGGAACGAGAAGACGATCCCGATCACGCCGGCGACCAGCGCCTGCCAGAAGGAGATCCCGAAGCCGAGCACGAACGAGCCGTAACTCAGGCCGAGGACGGACACGTTGGCGCCGAACCACGGCCAGAACAACGTCCGCGGGGTGCCCTTGCGTTCGGCGTCACCGATCACGTCCAGCCCGTGCGTCTCCACCTGGAGCTGCCGGGTGATGGATCTGTTGCTGGTGAATCTGTTGTCGGCGGATCTGTTGTCGGGGGATCTGTTGTCGGAGGATCCCGAGGAGTCTGTCATCGTCGGCCTGCCTGTTCGGACGGGTGGGGGCGACGGTAGGCAGGGGGCGCGGGGGCGTCAATCACGCGAGTCCGTGCTCGCCGCGCCCGC
This sequence comes from Streptomyces sp. NPDC102270, assembly GCF_044766405.1. Taxonomy (NCBI): domain Bacteria; kingdom Bacillati; phylum Actinomycetota; class Actinomycetes; order Kitasatosporales; family Streptomycetaceae; genus Streptomyces; species Streptomyces sp. NPDC102270. The sequence continues at coordinate 251,035 of NZ_JBIWLX010000015.1, forward strand.
ACCCGCGCCAACTGCGGTGGCCGGTCGGCGGATTGGAGCGGCCACGACCGGCGGCAGCCGCCGGGCCGGTTCAGCGGTGCTTGACGCCGGCCTGGGCACCGGGGGCGAGGGTCGGTTCGGTGACGGGGACGTCGCCGAGGGCCCGGTCGACGGCGGCGAGCAGGTCGTCGGAGAGTTCCACGCCGGAGGCGGCGGCGTTGGCGTGGACCTGGTCGGGCCGGGAGGCTCCGGTGATCGCGGAGGCGACCTCGCCGCGGCGCAGGACCCAGGCGAGCGCCAGGGTGGGCATGCTCAGTCCCGCCTCCTCGGCGATGGGCACGAGGCGCTGGACCGCTTCGAGGATGGCGTCGTTGTAGACGAGGTCCTTCGAGACCGCCATGTCGGCGGAGGCGAACCGGCTGCCCTCCGGCACCGGCTGCCCCGGCTTGTACTTGCCGGTGAGCACGCCCTGGGCCAGCGGCGACCACACGATCTGCGAGATGCCGTTGGCCGCGCACAGACCGAACACCTCGGCCTCCGGGGCCTGCCACAGCATGGAGTACTGCGGCTGGGAGGAGACGAACAGTTCGGGGCCGGCGAGGTCGATCGCCGCCTGGATCTGCTCCGGGGTCCACTCGCTGAAGCCGATGTAGCGGGCCTTGCCCTGTTCGACGACCTTCTGGAAGGCTTCGACGGTGTCCTCGATCGGCACGGTGGAGTCGAAGCGGTGCGCCTGGTAGAGGTCGACGTGGTCGGTCTTCAGGCGGCTGAGGGAGGCGTCGATCTGCTGGGCGATGTGGGCGGGGGACAGTCCCTGGTCGGCCGGGTCGTCCGACATCGGGAAGTAGACCTTGGTGGCCAGGACGTAGGAGTCCCGGGGGTGGGCGGAGAGGATCTCGCCCCAGGCCGTCTCCGCGGCCCCCCGGCCGTAGGCGTTGGCGGTGTCGAAGAAGTTGATGCCCGCGTCGAACGCCGCCTCGGTGCAGGCGCGGGTCGCGTCCGCCTCGACGCCGCCGGAGTAGGTGAGCCAGGATCCGAGCGAGATCTCCGAGACGCTCAGGTCCGAACTGCCGAGTGTGCGGTACCGCATGATTGTCGCTCCTTGTTCCGGGCCGGCCGCCGTCGATGACCATGCCAGGCTCTCATCGATCCGGCCGGCCTGTTTCACTCGGCGTCGAGCTGGTGATCGGACCAGACGTAGCTCTCGGGCAGCAGGTCGGTAATGCGCACGGCCCGGGTGCCGGCATCCGTGCCGACGATGACCTCGATGTCGGGGAAGTAGTCGAGCAGGACCTGCCGGCAGCGGCCGCACGGGGGTACGACCCCGAGGTCGCGGTCTCCCACGGCGACGATCGTGTCCAGCTCGTAGGCGCCCTGAGCGGCCGCCGCGCCGATGAGGACCAGTTCGGCGCAGGGGCCTCCCGTGAAGTGGTAGGCGTTCACGGCGGTGACGATCCGGCCGTCCCGGACTCGGGCCGCGGCCGCCATGGTGTGGTTGTCGCCCCGGCACCGCGTGCGGGCGACCTGCGCCGCGGCCTGGACGAGGTCGTGGTCGACGGGGTCGGTCTGCGTGGTCAACTTCTCCTATTCGCGCAGGTCCTGCTTCTCTCACCGCGGACGGTACGCAGCCGAATCGAGTACCTGCTCCGCAAAACGGCGCCGCCTCCCCGCCGGGGCCAAGGCTCTCGCCGGCCCGCTGCGCCCGGTTCCGGACCGCCTCACCGTCCGTCGTCCAACAGCGAGGCGGCGCGGCCGCGCAGGGTGACCTCCGTGTCAGGTCAGGGCCTCGCCGACCGTACCGTCCCGGTCCGCGGTGGGCTTGGTGGCGCGGACCATGGCCGAGTGCATGCCGTCGGCGACCGGGCGGGTGGGGACGATCTCGACGCCGGTGAAGCCCGCGGCTTCCAGGCCCGCGCGGTACTCGGCGAAGGACAGGGCTCCCGCGATGCAGCCGACGTCGTCCCCGCGTCGTGCCCGCTGTGCGGCGGTGAGGGCGTCGTCGGCGACGACGTCGGAGACTCCGATGCGCCCGCCGGGCCTGAGGACGCGGAAGGTCTCCGCGAAGACGGCGGGCTTGTCGACGGACAGGTTGATCACGCAGTTCGAGATCACGACGTCGACCGTGTTCGCGGGCAGCGGGATCGCCTCGATGGTGCCCTTGAGGAACTCCACGTTGGTGGCGCCCGCCTTCGCCGCGTTGGCCACGGCGAGGGCGAGCATCTCCTCGGTCATGTCCAGCCCGTACGCCCTGCCCGTCGGTCCGACGCGGCGGGCGGAGAGCAGGACGTCGATGCCGCCGCCGGACCCGAGATCGAGGACCCGTTCGCCCTCGCGCAGTTCGGCCACGGCGGTCGGGTTGCCGCAGCCGAGGGAGGCGGCGACGGCCTCGGCGGGCAGCGTGTCGCGCTCGTCCGCGCCGTACAGGGTCGAGCCGAAGTTCTCGTCGGCCTCGACCGGCTCGGGCCCGCAACCGGCGTTGCCGCCCTCGGTGACCTGGGTGGCCGCCGCGGCATACCGTCGGCGGACGGTCTCGCGCAGGTGGGTGGACTGCTCGCTCATGACCTCTCCTCCCCGCTGGCCTCGTGGTCGCCGGATTCAGCCGCCGTGCCGCGCGCCCTGGACATGGAAGTTGAAGTCGCCGTGGCCGAGCGTGCCGTACAGGCGCAGCCAGATCGGCAGGAGCATCTCCACGCCGCGGGCGCTGGTGATGTCGCCCAGGTCGATGACGCTCGCCTCGGGCCACCCGAAGGAGCCGAGCAGCGCGGTGACGGACTTCTTGGCGCCGGTGTCGTCGCCGCTGACGAACACGGTGTGCTCCCCCGGCACCCGGGACGGATCCACCATGACGAAACAGTTCATGGTGTTGAGCGTCTTGACGACCTTGGCCTCGGGAAATGCGCGCTGGATGCGTTCGCCGAGGCTGTCGGTGTTGACCGGGTCCAGCGTCGGCGGCATCCCGGCGGAGAAGTCCAGCGGGTTGGCGACATCGATCAGGATCTTGCCGCTCAGGTTGGCTGCGCCCGCCGACAGCAGTGCAGTGAGGCTCTGCCCGCCTGCCGTGGTGTTGACGACCGTCTCGCCGAACGCCGCGGCCGCCTCGAAGGTCTCCAGACGCACCTGGCCGTGATCGGCGTGCCACTGGGCGAACGGCGGATTGCCCATGCCGTCGGGTTCGGTACGGGCGAGAGTGGACTCCGGATCGCGGGTGCCGATGACTACGTCGTGACCGAGGGAGGCGAGCTTGCCGGCCATCGTCCGGCCGACGATGCCGGTACCGAGGACTGCGTAACGCATACGAGTGGTCCTTCCGGGACTCGGGCGCGATCGGCCGCAGGGGCCGCGCCCATGACGAATCCGAGCCAGGTCGTTCGCTGCCGCGTGATGACGGTAGCTGTCCAGATGTCGGCACGATCCCCTCTATCGTGGAAAATCACATCATGATGGCTCGTGCTGAGGCAGGCTGCACATGAGGAATCCGCAGATCGACTACGCGGCGGTATTCCGGGCCCTGCCCGGCATGGTGGCGCTACTGACGCCCGAACTGGTGTACGTCGACGTCAACGACGACTTCGTACGCCTCACCGGTCGCGCCCGTGAGCAGCTGCTGGGCCGCTACATCTTCGACGTCTTCCCCGAGAACCCCCATGACTCGGCCGCGGCCGGGATGCGGGAGACACGGGAATCGATGCTGCGCGCGGTGACCACCGGCGAGCGCGACACCATGGCGGTGGTCCGCTACGACATCGAGGACCCCCAGCGTGTGGGTCACTGGCAGGAACACTTCTGGAGCCCGGTCAACGCCCCCGTCCTCGGCACCGACGGGAAGGTGACCCTGATCGTGCACCGGGTGGAGGAGGTCACCGAGCTCATCCGCGCCCACGGCGGACTGGGCGGCGGCGGCCGGGCCCGCGTGCTGGAGGCCGAGCTGTACACCCGGGCGAGGGAACTCCAGGAGGTGAACGAACGCCTGCGCAAGGCCCACGCCCGTGAACGCGAGGTCGCCCTGGCTCTTCAGGAGGCCATGCTGCCCGCCCCCAGACCCGTGGGCCGCCATCAGGCGGCCGTCCGCTACCGGCCCGCCGTCGGCGCCCTCAACGTGTGCGGTGACTGGTACGACCTGGTCGACCTGCCGGGCGACCGGCTCGCCGTCGCCGTCGGTGACGTGGTGGGGCACGGTCTGGCGGCCGCCTGTGTCATGGGCCAGTTGCGCAGCGCACTGAGCGCCGCCGCCCGCGTCGCCGACGGCCCCGCCCGGGCCCTGGAGGCGCTCGGGCTGTACGCCCGCTCCGTGGACGGCGCCGAGTCGACCACGGCGGCCACGGCCTTCATCGACTGGGACAACCGCACCATCACCTACAGCAGCGCGGGCCACCTGCCGCCCGCCCTGCTGCACCCGGACGGCACGGTGTCCTTCCTGGACCGGGCCACCGACCCGCCGCTCGGCGCCAGCCCCGAACACGCCACCCGTCCGGAGACGGTCTCGCCCTTCGACGAGGGCGCCACGCTGGTCCTCTACACCGACGGCCTGATCGAGCGCCGCACCGAGGACATCGACACCGGTCTGGCCCGTCTCACCGACGCGCTCACCCGCCACCGCCACGCCGACCCCGAGGACCTGGCCGACGCACTCCTGACGGACCTGCTCCCGTCCACCGGCAACTCCGACGACACCGCTCTCGTCGTCATCCGCCTCTGAACGGACCCGCCGCGGCGCCTCGACGTCGTAGGACCCTCAGTTCTCCGCGGGCATCACGCGGGTCACCTTGCCCTTGGGGGTCGCGTCCAGATAGCCGGACTGGCTGTACTCGTTGCTCAGGTAGATGGCCATGCCGAGGGGGGTGCCGAAGGTGTCGTTGGGCTGTCTCACCAGCACGTAACGGGTGTTCGGGTGATCGACGTTGAGCTTCTTGCGGGCCTCTTCGAGGAGCTTGGGCACCTTGTTCCAGTCGAAGCCGTCGAGGTCGAAGGGCTGGTCGCCGCCGGCCAGGGTGCCCTTGATGATGCCTTTCTCCACGCCCGTCCCCAGGCGGTAGGTGTAGGTGTCGTACTTGCTGTCGCTGCCGTTGACCATCATTTCGGCCGACGCGAAGTCGTCGTAGACGGTGAAGTCGCCGAACCTGTCCCGGCCGCTCTCCTGCTGCAACGCCTTGATGGCGGTGCGGATGCCGTCGGAGGTGAGCAGGGTCGTGGCCGTCGTGTCTTTCGTGTCCTTCGACTGCCGGGCTGCCGGGGCCGCGGCCGGCGACCCGGTCGACTCCGGGGCCGAGGAGGCGAAGGACGAGGCGCCGGTGCCCGTGGTGCCGCCCGAACCGCCCGAGTCTCCTCCGGAGGGCAGCAGCCACCACATCAGGAGCATGGCGCTCGCGACGGAGGTTCCCGTGACGCCGAGCAGGAAGCCCGGTCGGGGCCGGTTCCCGCGGCCAGCCCGGACCGGTGAGGTCACCGGCTGGCCCGTTCCGGCGGGGGCACCGACGAAAGGAGTCGTGGGCTGATGCCACGCGGTCACCGGATCGCCCCGCCCCGACTCGATCTCGGCCAGCCACCGGTCCAGCAGGGCGGACGACGGCCGCGCCGCCGGATCCCGTACGAGCACGCTCATGAGTACGTCGCCCAGGGCACCGGAGCGCACCGGTGGCGGCACGCTCTCGTTGAGGACCGCGGCGAGGGTGGCGAGGGTGCTGCCGCGACGCAGCGGGTGGTGTCCCTCCACGGCGGTGTACAGCATCATCGCGAGCGACCACAGGTCGGAGGCGGCTCCGCCCTCGTGGCCCGAGATCCGCTCCGGTGCCATGAAATCGGGGGTGCCGATGATGGATCCGGTGGCGGTGAGGCTGGTCGTCTCACGGATCGCGGCGATGCCGAAGTCGGTGAGGACGGGGCGCCCGTCGGATCTCAGCAGGACGTTGGCGGGCTTGACGTCCCGGTGCTGGATGCCGGCCTCGTGCGCGGCGGCCAGCGCGGCCAGCACGCCCCGCCCGATCCGTGCCGCCTCGGCCGGCGGCATCGGCCCCTGGGCGAGCCGGTCGGCGAGCGAGCCGCCGCTGACCAGCTCCATGACGATCCAGGGGTAGGTGCCCTCGCCGCCGTCGACTATGTGGTGGATGGTCACGACGTTGGGATGGTCGATCCGGGCCAGGGCTCGTGCCTCGCGCAGCACCCGTTCCCGCAGCATCCGCGCGCTGTCGGGGTCGTACTCGGCGAGGTCCCGGTCGGGCGGGCGGACCTCCTTCACCGCGACCATCCTGTGCAGCACCAGGTCCCTGGCCCGCCAGACCGTGCCCATCCCGCCGCCGCCGAGACGGGCCTCCAACTCGAAGCGCCCGTCGACGACTCGTCTGCCGGGGCCCTCGTCTGCCTCACTCATGGGCGGGAGCTTAGTGGCCCCCACCGACACCTTTCGCCGCCTCCTCGATCACGAGCGCGGAGCGCGGGAGGCGTCGGCGATCGGCTGTTCCGGGCTCGGGCGCATCCGCCCCCACGGGCGCGGCCGACGGGCGGGCGAGACGGCGTACGGGAGCTCAGTGGGCCGGGTTGGCCTCGGCCGTCCGCTGCGCTGCCGCCGGCTCTCCGGGCGCGGCCTGGACGGCCTGTGCGGTCTGCTCGGCGGGGGCGGCCGGGGCGGCGGTGCTCTGTGCGGTGCCGTCCTCCTTCATGGCCTTGGCCTCGCTCTTGAGGATGCGCATCGACTTGCCGAGCCCGCGGGCGGCCTCGGGCAGCTTCTTCGAGCCGAACAGCACGATGATCATGATCGCCACGATCAGCAGGTGCCAGGGCTCCAGTCCGTTGCGCAGCATGCCGCACGTCCCTTCTCGACGCTCATTGTTGCCAGTTTGCGCAACTGTACAACCACTGGCCCGGTCCCGGCCTCACTCGTCGGAGTCCTTCTTGTCGGTCGCCTCCGCGTACGCCTGTGCCGGTGTCATCGGCACCCCGTTGAGGGAGACCGTCTTGTAGGGGCTGACCTCGGCGCACTTCTTGGCCTCGTCGGCGGTCTGCGCGTGGGCGTTGGAGACCGCGGCCTTGGTGTCGGTGGGCGCCGGGGAGGACGAACCGCCCGGAAACGTGCTGCCGCTCGTCCAGTCGCCGCCGATCACCAGCGTCAGGCCGGTTCCGGTGCCCTCCTTGACATGAGAGGTGGGCAGTCCGAGCGCCTTGGCCGCCGTCCGGGCCTCGGCCTTCTGACCGGTGCCGTAGGTGAGGGTGGTGGTGGTCGCGGGGCTCGGCGCGTTGGCGGTGGTCGTGGCGGAGCTGAAGCCCTGGCCGGTGAGCGCGTTGGCGATGTCGGAGGCGCGGCCGGTGATCTCGGTGCCGTTCTCGACGGTGACGGCGATCTCGGAGGCCGGTACCGCCGTGGCCGTGGCCGTCGCGGAGGCCGCCACGGACTTCTTGCCGGAGCCGGTGGTCAGGGACTGGTCGTCGGCGATGCTGGAGAAGAGGGCCTTGGCACCCGCGCCCACCACCACCCGGTTGGTGTCGTTCGGATCGGCGGCGGTCTGCATCGTGGTGAAGGTCATCCGCTTGGTGGGGACCTTGTTCACGTCGGCCGCGAGCCCGATCAGCTTCTTGACGCTGCCGAGACCGTCGTCCACGGTGAGCGCCTTGGTGGCGGCGTCGGCGAGGGCGTAGACCGCGGTGGGGTCGGTGAGCGTGCCCGCGCTCTTGAACTTCCGGATCATCGCGCTGAGGAAGATGTGCTGGGAGACCGTACGACCGAGGTCGCTGCCGTCCCCGAAACCGTGCCGGGAGCGGACGAACTCCAGGGCCGCCTCGCCCTTGAGGGTGTGGTCGCCCCGAGACAGTTTCAGGTGCGAGTAGGTGTCGTACACGTTGTTGTTGACGCACACGGAGACGCCGCCGACCGCGTCGGACATCTTGACCACGCCGGAGAAGTCGAGCTTGACGAAGTGGTCGATGGGGATGCCGGTGAGCTGGTGGATGGTGGCCACCTGGCAGGCGGGACCGTACCGGAGGGCGGTGTTGATCTGGCCGTAGTAGCCGGACGTGGACTGGCCGCCCTCACTGTCCTTGCAGGCCGGGACGTCGACCATGGTGTCGCGGGGGATGCTCATGACGGTGGCGTTGGAACGGTCGGCGGATATGTGCACCACCATCTGCACGTCCGCGTTGCCGTTTCCGCTCTGCACGCCGGTCTGGGAGCAGCCGCCGCCCAGCTTGCAGTCCGCCTTGCTGGTCCGGCCGTCCGAGCCCATGACCAGGATGTTGATCGGGGTGCGGCCGAACGCGTCGGCCTTCTCCGAACCGCCCTTGCCGTCGAGCGAGACGCTGTTGATGTTGCCGTTGAGGTGCTGGTAGAACCACCAGCCGGCCCCGGCCGTGCCCAGGACGAGGATCGCCAGACACATTCCGACGATCTTCAGCACCCGCCTGCCGCGCCGTACCTGTGGGGCCCTGCGACGCGACCGCTTGCCGCCGTGCGAGCGGGCCGCCTCCCGGGCCGCGGCACGGCCGCCGGGCCGAGGTGCCGCGTCGGCCTCGTCCTCCCGCTGCCCCGGCACCCTGCCGGTGCGGCTGCGCGTGGCCTGACCGCCCGGACTGTCCCACCGGTCGCTCATCTACCACTCCCACGAAACGGTCGGGCCCCTCAGGCCGGGCCATGGAGTGGGCGGCCGGGCGTGCGCGGCGGTGTAAAGCAGGCGGAGCGGGAAACTCGCCTAGGTTGCGTAGTTGCGCAATCTAACAAACCCCTGGCCCGGCCAGCACGGACACCGCCGCATTTCACGGGTGAGAGATCTCATGGAGGAACGCGGCAACCTCCCCGGCACCTCAGCCTTCGCCCACGGCTCTTGCCGCCTTCGCCCAGTTGGCACGCAGTTTGTCGAGGTAGGACCGGGCCTGGCTGCCCGGGGTCACGCCGCGCGCGAAGGCGAGCATGTTGCCCGTGCCGGTGTTGTAACCGAGGGCCAGCAGCTCGTCCTCGCTGTACGGGGCGGACCAGGTGGCGGGCAGTGCGGCCGCCAGGTCGTGCAGGTACCAGGCTTCGACCTCGATGGCGAGGTCCCGGTCGTCGGGCAGCTCCTCCCAGCTGCGGTGCGCGAAGTCCCGGCCCTTCTTGACCTCGTCGAACGTGGCGCGGTGCATGTTGGCGATACCGAAGGCCGCGTCCGGCTTGAGCTTCTGCCAGGCCCGCTCCAGGGACGGGGCGTGCGGTTTGTACGCCTCGTTGTAGAGGATCGCCATCAGCAGCCGGGCGTCGACACCGGTCTGCCGGGCACGGCTGCGGACCGGGGAGGCGTAGTCGGCGGGGTCGTACGGCGAAGAGGTTTTCGTGGAGGCCGAAGGCGCCGCCGCCGACGCGGCCGAAGGCGGGGCCGAACGCGTGGTCGCGTCTGCCGTCGGGGGCGGTGCGGGGGTGTCCGTCGGGGCCGGCGCCGAGGAATCACCCTGCGAGGTGTTCGCCGCGCGCACGATGACGTACAGCGCGAGAGCGAGGACCACCACCGTGATCCAGCGCCGGCGCCTCGATGCCCGGGCATCTTCCATGCCTCGCCCCCTCTCCCGCACCCTTCGTACAGGAGGCGGACTAAGAGCCGCGTGAGGCGGTGCTGTGCGCGCCGAGCGGTCCGGTACGGGCGGTGAGTTGGCCGACCATGACGCGGACCACGGTCACGATGTCGGGGTCGTCGACGTAGTAGACCTGCCGTCGGCCCTCGCGGCGGGAGCGTACGAGACCGGCGAGCTTCAGCTTGGCCAGGTGCTGACTGACCGCGGGGAGCGCGCCGCCGACCCGGTCGGCGAGGTGGGTGACGTCACTCTCGCCCTGGGACAGCGCCCACATGATGTGCAGCCGGGCGGAGGAGGCGAGGAGTCCGAACACCGCGGCCGCCTCGGTCAGCACCTCGCCGGACGGATCCTCGAAGCCACCGGCGAGTGTCGCCACGGTCCCTCCCCCTGTCCCGCCCCGGTCACTGTCGACGCACGAGTGCTGTCTCAGTGTAAGGGGCCTGGGCGTGGCCCACGCGAACACCTCCACTTCATCGCTTGCGCAATGTAATAAGCGTGTGAAAGAACATCGACGACTTGTCACCAGCACCCCACGAGCCTCTTTCCTCCCTGGCGCTGATCCATAAGCTTGCGCAATCAGGCAACTCAAGCGTCATGGCCCCGGTGGATCTCGCCCGGCCCGGCGCGACTGGAGGACTACCTCGTGGGCATCATCGGCTGGATCATTCTGGGTCTGCTCGCCGGAGCCATCGCCAAGATCCTGCTGCCCGGCCGCGACCCGGGCGGCCTGATCGGCACCACGCTCATCGGGGTCGCGGGAGCGTTCGTCGGCGGCTGGCTCTCCGCGCGTCTCCTCGACCGCCCGGTGGAAAGCCACTTCTTCGACCTCTACACCTGGGGCGCGGCTATCGGCGGCTCCCTGGTACTGCTGATCGGCTACCGCCTGCTGTTCGGCAACTCGCGGAGCTGAAGCGCGAGTTGTACTCGGTGCTCCGGCAGGGCCTACCGGTCCGGGTGCTGCCGCCGCTCACGGGCCCGCTCCACACTGCGCCCCGGATGCCCGGCGCAGAGCCCGACTCACCGACGCACAGCGACCGAAGCCCGCGGTGGGACGGCGAGGAGGGCGAGCGTCCACCGGCCGTGGCCGCCGACGCGCTCAGTCCACTACCGGGCCGGTGCGAGTACGGCGCCGACGGGCCGTGCGGTGCCGTCGGCGGTGGGACATCTCGCGCGCGGCGCCCCTCTTGGCTGCCCTGCGGCCCGCGCGGCCAAGTGGACTAGGCACTCGTCGGCGGCGGGGGCATGAGGATGTCGCCGCGATCGAGTGCAGACCGCAACGCCCCCTCGAAATCCCCCGGTCCTTCGCGTTCGGTCCGAACGTGCCGCCGACGCGGGCTTCTTGCACGGCAATCAGATGCTGACGCCGCGGTTGGGACTCGTGAGCCGGACCCCAGCAATGGGTTGACGCCTCTGCCGGCAAGGCCGTGGCCAAGGCTGTGGAGTGTGCCACCGTTCGGCGGGCACTCGTGCGTCACCAACTACAGATGGGGTGACACCGCATGGAGATCTCAGGCGTGATCAGCGCGATTGTCATCGGCATCGTGATCGGTGTCCTCGGCCGGCTCGTGGTCCCCGGGCGCCAGCACATCGGCACGCTGTGGACGATCCTGATCGGCATCATCGCCGCCTTCATCGGCACGGGCATCGCGGCAGGGCTCGATGTCGCCAACACCAAGGGCGTCGACTGGATCGAGTGGCTGATCCAGATCGCCGTGGCCGCACTCGGGGTGGCCGCCCTCAGCAAGGTGAAGGTGCGCCACTGACGAACCGCCCCCGGAGGGCGTGACCGTCAACTCGGCGTCGCCTGCCGGGTCGCGCCGACCGTGCGGACCCGGCAGGCTCGCCCCGGCGGCCCGGCGGCGCGTTCACCCGTCGAGCACGGCGCCGGCCTTGAGTTGATCCCTCTCTCTGCCGGTGCTCTCGACGCGGAACAACTGGTGCTCGTCCTAAGGCAGGTCAGGGCGACCAACTCCGCCACCGCCGCGCCCCGGCCCTGTTCGAGGCCGGCGCGGCAGTGATGGGTGATCCTGGAGTCGCGTTCCCCCAGCCTCTCAGCCATGTCCGTCACCCCGGGCTGTCAAGGCACACGGCCACTTCCTCGACTACATGGCGATATGTCCCTTGCCCCCCCCCGGCAAGGGACTAGCTGTACTGACCCGTGAGGTTGGGGACGCGGCTGGCGGGTGGTTGGCCTTTCAGCGCGGTGTGTCCGCGGTGGTGATTGTAGGTGTGTAGC
>NZ_JBIWLX010000016.1:0-113413 GCF_044766405.1 Streptomyces sp. NPDC102270
CCGCTACGAGCGCAAAGCGGAGCACTTCCTGGCTTTCACCAGCATCGCCTGCACCCTCATCTGCTACCGCAGACTTACCAAATGAGATGATGTCTAAGGCCCCTCCGTCCTGAAGGGCCCTCCCCGGCGCCCCCGGTGGCAGAATCGGGGCCGTGGAGCGGGGATCCTCGAGCGGGAGCCCGAGCTGGCGCGACTGGCCTCGGCCGCGCGGGAGGCGGCGGACTGGGCCGGATGCCCCTCCGAGCGGCCGCGGACGTGTGCGGCACCGTTCAACTCCGGTTCCGCTCCAGCCAGTCGAGAGCCGCCCGGGCCGTGAACTCCTCCTGGCCTCCCCGCAGGAGCAGAGCGGCGCGGGTGAACTCCGGTGTGTCGGCCTGCGCCGCGACGTACGGGATCGCGATGCAGCGCATCCCGGCGGCGTGGGCCGTGGCCGCGCCCGGGGCGGCGTCCTCCAGGACCACGCAGTGGGCCGGCTCGGCGCCGAGCCGGCGGGCCGCCTCCAGGAACACGTCCGGCGCGGGCTTGCCATGGGCGACCTCGTCGGCCGAGACGGTCGTACGGAGATACGCGTCGAGGCCCGTCCCGGCGAGGATCGCGTCGATGGCCTCCGCGGAGGACCCCGAGGCGACGGCCATCGGCACGTTCTCACCGGCCAGCAGCTCCACGAACTTCCGCATCTCCGGGTACGCGCGCGTGGCCGTGCGGGCCAGCTCCAGATAGCGCCGGTTCTTGTCCGCGAGGAGTTCCGGCACGGACGCCCGCAGTCCGTACAGCGACTTCCACCGCGTGACCGTCTCCCGCGTGCTGATCCCGACGTACCGCTCGTGGTCGGTCCAGGTGAAGTCCGGGACCCCGTGCGCGGCGAGGGTCTGCCGACCCGCCTCGTAGTAGTTCGGCTCGCTGTCCACGAGCGTCCCGTCGAGATCGAAGATGACCGATATGCCGCTGAGCCTGCTCATGGCTTCCAGGATGTCAAAGATCAACTCCGGGCAGTGCGCCCGACCGACTCGACCAGCGGCAGCAGCCGGTGGGTGACCCGCTCCCGCAGCGCCACCTCGGTACGCGTCCGCACCACTCCGGGCACGCTGATCACCTTCTGGATCACGTCTTCCAGGTGCGCGTTGTCCCGCGCCACGACCCGCGTCAGCAGATCCCCGCCGCCCGCGATCGAGAACGCCTCGACGATCTCCGGCACCGACGCCAACGCGTCCCCCACGTCGTCGAGCCGCCCCTGGGTCACCTCGATGTGCACGAACGCCAGCACCGGATGACCGAGCGCGGCGGGCGACAGCGAGGGCCCCGTACCGGTGATCACCCCGTCCCGCTCCAGCCGGTCAAGGCGCGCCTGCAGCGTGCCCCGGGCGATCCCGAGGATCCGCGCGTACTCCCGCACACTCGTCCGCGGCCGCTCCAGCAGCAGCCGCAGGATACGGGTGTCGAGCTCGTCCACGGCCATGGCGTACGACCTCCTCGTGCCTGGTCCTTTGGCCCGCCGCCGGACGCTCCAGGACCGCCTCTTCTGTACCAATGGTCCAGCATAATCGGCCGCGCTTGAGCCGACAGTGGCGTGGATGCTGCAATGGGCCCGTCGATGGCGCTGCGGACCCCGCGGCGCCTTTTCCATGCCGGTGTCCAGCCGGTGTCCGAGGATTTCAGGGGGCGGTACGTGCTGAAGAGGGTGTTCATGGCGCCGGACCCGGGCCGGGTCCGGTTGCGCTTCGCCGCGCGGGCGGTGCTCGGCATCGGTCTCGCCGTCGTGGTGTGCGGCCTCGCGGGCCACTCGCTCGCCGGTGCCGTCACCGGCGGCCTCGCCGCGCTGCTCGCCCTGTTCACCGTCACGGACGCCACCGTCCGGCGGCAGGCGCTCACCACCGCCCTGCTGCCCGTCGTCGGCCTCCCGGTCCTCACCGCCGCGGCCGAGCTCCACGACCACCCCGTCGCCCGCGACCTCACCTTCCTCGCCGTGGTCGGCGCGGGCGTGTACGCCCGGCGTTGGGGACCGCGCGGCCACAGTCTCGGCGTCTTCGCGTTCATGACCTTCTTCGTGGCGCAGTTCCTGCACGCGACGACCGGCCGGCTGCCCGAGCTGTACGCCGCCGTCCTGCTGTCCGTGCTCACCGCCGGCGCGGTCCGTTTCGGCCTGTGGTGCTACGAGCGCCGGCTGCCCCCGGCCCCCGTACCCGCCCCGCCCGCCGGCACCGGCCTCGCCCGCGCGACCACCCGCCAGGCGGTCCAGGCCATGGCGGGCGCCGGCTTCGCCCTCGTCGTCGGCCAGCTCGTCTCCGGGCAGCGCTGGTACTGGGCCGTCGGCGCCACCTGGTGGATCTTCGTGAACACCGCCTCGCGCGGCGAGACCCTGGTGCGCGGCTTCCGCCGTGTCCTCGGCACGGTGATCGGCATCGGCCTCGGCCTGCTCGTCGCCGTACCCCTGCACGGAGCGCCGACGCCCACGGCCGCCCTGGTCGCCGTCTGTGTCTTCGGCATCTTCTACACGGCCGCCGTCTCGTACACGTGGATGATGCTCTGGGTCACCCTGCTCGCCGAGCTTCTCTACGGCCTCCTCGGCGTTCTGAACCCCGGCCTGCTGGCCCTGCGGCTTGCGGAGACCGGCGTGGGCGCGGTCGGGGCCGTCCTGGCCGTGCTGTTCGTCCTGCCGATCACCACCCACAGCGTCACCGACGCCTGGATCCAGCGCGCCCTGCGCTGCGTCCACGCCTGCACCGCAGAGGCCGCGGCCCGCCTCGCGGGAGTGCCGGGCGCCGACCCGGGCGGCCGGGTGACGGAACTGGAGCACCTGCTCGGCAGGGTCCGCCTCTCGGTGGCCCCACTGGTCCACCCCCTCAACCCCATGCCGGCCCGCAAGCGGCGCGCCCGCCGTGTCCTCGCCCTCCTCGACGACTGCGCCCGGGAGATCCGGGGCCTGGTCACCGTCGCCGCCGACCCGGACGCCTCGCACGACACCCGCCTGACCACCGCGTGCCGACGGGTGGAGGCCGCTGTGGAGGCACTCACGGGCGGCCGGGACTTCCCGGTGGCGGACCGTCCTGCCGCCGAGGAACCCGCACTGGCCCATCTGCACGGACTGGAACGGGCGCTCGCGGAGCTGGCGGCGCCCCTGCGGACGCCGACCGGCTCGCCGCTGGTGGGCGCCTGACCCCCCCATGTCCGTGACGACCCCGTGAATTTCACCGGGTTGGTCTAGACCGGTAGTGATCGACTGCTACCGTCGCCCCGAACGGCACAGACCGAGAGGGGACGACTGTGGCAGACGGCGGCGGGCGGCGACGGGCCTACATCGGGTCGTTCACGGCGGCGGGAGGCCCCGGCATCGTGACGGCGGCGGTGACCGCGGACACGGGCGCGCTGAAGGTGCTGAGCGGCCTGAACGGCGTACCCGATCCGTCGTATCTGGCCCTGTCGGCCGACGGGGACGTGCTGTACGCGGTGAGTGAGACGGCCGAGGGTGCGGTGGCCGCGTACCGGGTGACCGGCGACCGGCCCGAGCCGGCCGGCCCCCCGGTGACGGTGGACGGGAACACGCCCACGCACCTCGCCGTGCACGCCGGACACGTCCTGACCGCCAACTACGGCTCCGGCAGCGTCACCACCGTGCCGCTGCGCCCCGACGGCTCCCTCGCGGGCGCCCCCTCCGGCGTGCTCCGGCACACCGGCTCGGGCCCGCACGCACCCCGCCAGCAGGGCCCGCACGCCCACCAGGTGCAGCCCGACCCGAGCGGGCGCTGGATCGTCAGCGTCGACCTCGGCACGGACTCCGTGCGGGTGTGCACCCTGGCGGACGGCACGCTCGACGTGCACCGCGAGATCGCCCTGCGCCCCGGCTCGGGGCCACGCCACCTGGCCTTCCACCCGGACGGCACCCGTGCCTACATCCTCAACGAGCTCACCCCGACCCTCACCGTGTGCCGCTGGGACGCCGAGGACGGCACGCTGAAGCCCCTGAGCGAGACCCAGGTGCTGGCGGGCGCCCCTGCGGGCGACGCGTACCCGTCAGGTGTCGTCACGTCCCCCGACGGCCGGTTCGTGTGGACCGCCACCCGCGGCGAGGACGTCCTGTCCACGTTCGCCGTCGAGGGCGACGACCTGCGCCTGGTCGGCACGGTCATCTGCGGCGGCCGCTGGCCCCGGGCCCTCGCGGAGTCCGGCGGATTCCTGTACGTCGCCAATGAGCGCTCCGGCGAGGTGACCTGGTTCGCCGTGGACCCGGCGACCGGCCTGCCCCGGTACGAGGGCTCGATCGAGGTACCGGCCGCGTCCTGCGTGATCTTCGGCTGATCCGGGCCGCCACGCCGAAGGGCCCGCTCCGAGGAATGGAGCGGGCCCTTTCGGTGTCGCGGTCGCGGTGCGCGCGCTCAGCGCACCGGGGCGCCCTGTACCTGCTGCGGGGCGATGCCCAGCGCGGTCGTGTACTTGGCGAGGACGAGCTTGCCGATCGCCGGGTAGGGGCCGAGCGGCTCGGCGGCGGAACAGCCGGCCTCCTTGGCGGCCTCCTCGATCACCGCGGGGTCGATCTCCGGTCCTATCAGGTACGGCGCGAGCGCCAGCTGCTGCGAACCGGAGGACCGCAGCTGATCGGCGATGGACGCGATCGAGCCGTCCTGGTCGAGCGCCGCCGCCATGACCGGCACGGCCAGCCGCGCGGCGAGCAGCATGCCGGTGATCCCGGCCGCCTGCACGGCCTCCTCGCCACCCACCGCGCCGAGGATGATGCCGTCCGCGGCCGTCGTCACGGCGAACAGCCGAGCGCGGTCGGCGCGGGCCAGCCCGGCCTCCGACAGACGCACATGCAGCGCCTCGGCGAGCAGCGGGTGCGGGCCCAGCACATCGGTGAGGTCGGCCGCGAGCCGGCTGTCCATGACGGCCTGGCGGATCCGGCGCAGCAGCGAGCTGTCCGGCCCGGCGAGCAGCGGCACGACGACGGCGACGGGGCCCTCGGGCTCCCTGACGTCCACGCCGGCGGCCTTGGCCTGCTCGTAACGCGCGGTGCGTTCACCGGCGGTGTGGGCCAGCACGGCCTGGAGCGTGGGGAACTCCGAGTCGTCACCGTCCAGGTACCCGATCCGCGCGTCGAGGCCGGGCAGCTCGGAGCGGGCGATGCTCACGACCTCCTCGGCGAGGCTGCGCGTGGCCGGGCCTGGCGTGCCCGGCACCGCGAGGACGAGCGCGGGCGCGCCCTCGGGAGCCGCCAGCGGCTCGGGTCGGCGGTGCCGCCCGGGCTGGCGAGGTCGCGGCATTCGTACTGGCAGGCCGGACGCGGGTCCAGTGGGGGAGCTCATGGCGACGCATGTTACTGGCTTCCTGGGCTTCCCTGTTCGGGGAGGGTGCAGGTGAGCGGTATCCGTCCGGTTTTGTCTGATGAGTTACGTCCGCTTCAGCCCCTCTTTGGGGCCACCACGTACAGCATCGCCTCATCACCCGGCAGGGTGAGCGAACTTCGCGCCAGTTCTGTGGCGATCTGTACGGATCCCTCCAACGGTCCGCCCGCCGCCGGGACCCGCCGCGCGTGCGGCAACCGCCGTTCCAGCTCCTCCTCCAGTGGTACGACGAGGGCGGCACCCATCGCGAACAAGCCACCGGTGAGGCTGACATGCGCCTCGCCCCGCGCCGGACAGACCGTGGCCGCGGACTCGGCCATGTGCCGGGCCGCCTCGCGCAGGATCCCCCCGGCCACCGGGTCGCTGTCGGCGCAGGCCGCCACTTGGGGCGCGAACGAGGCGAGCACGGCGGGCCGGTCGGTACGCGGATAGAGCCGGCCCGGCAGCTCCCGCACCGGTCCGAACGACTCCTCGGCCCGGGCCAGCAGCACCGCCGAGCCCCCGGGCCGCCCGTCGTGGGCGCGCAGGGCGGCCTCCAGACCGGCCCGCCCGATCCACGCGCCGCCCCCGCAGTCGCCCAGCAGATGGCCCCAGCCGTCCGCCCGCCGCCAGGACGTGAGGTCGGTGCCGATCGCGATGAGACCGGTACCGGCGGCGACGACCGCACCCGGACGCGATCCGAGTGCGCCGGTGTAGGCGGTCACCGCGTCCGCGACGAGCGCGACGGTCCGCACCCCGAACTCCCGCTCCAGCGCGGTGGGAAGCTCGGCCCGCAGGGCATCGCCCAGGGTCGCCACACCGGCCGCCCCGACGACGGCGGTGCCGAGCCCGCTCACCCCCGCTTCGGGCAGCAACGCGCGCACCATGGGCACCAGTTGCTCCATCAGATGCCCCGGATCGATACCGCGCGGCCCCGTCCGCACCGGCACCCGCGACTCTCGCGGGGCCGTGGTCCCCCGGCCGGGGGCGCCGACGACGACCCGCAGGCCGGAGCCGCCGGAGTCGACGGCGAGGAACCCGTCCCCCGTAGCGGTCCCGTGAAGTGACAAGCTTCCCGCCTTCCCGATGACCGGCCGCGCGCTCTGCCCGACCCGCTCGAAGGTCTCGACGGGGAGGAAGAGTAACGCCCGTGGAGCCGCCCGCGCGGGGAGGCTTGCCTGGGCATGCGGGGTGTCAGTGGGTGCCAGTAGAGTGACACGCCGTGGCACCACGACCCTTGCACGAACTTGTCGAAGCAGGCTGGGCGAAGGCTCTCGAGCCCGCGGCCGAACGCATTGCCGCCATGGGGGACTTCCTCCGGGCCGAGATAGCGGCGGGCCGGACCTACCTGCCGGCCGGGGCGAATGTCCTGCGGGCCTTCCAGCAGCCCTTCGACGACGTCCGAGTCCTGATCGTCGGTCAGGACCCCTACCCGACGCCGGGGATGGCGATCGGTCTGAGTTTCGCGGTCTCGCCCGAGGTGCGTTCTCTGCCGGGCAGCCTGGAGAACATCTTCCGGGAGATGCATTCCGACCTGGGGCTGCCCCGGCCGTCGAACGGCGATCTGACGCCGTGGACCGAGCAGGGCGTGCTGCTGCTCAACAGGGCGCTGACGACCGCCCCGCGCAAGCCGGGCGCGCACCGCGGCCAGGGCTGGGAAGAGGTCACCGAGCAGGCGATACGTGCACTCGCGGCGCGTGGCAAGCCGCTGGTGTCGATCCTGTGGGGGCGCGACGCGCGTAATCTGCGGCCGCTCCTGGGGGACCTTCCGGCCATTGAGTCCGCTCATCCCTCGCCGATGTCGGCGGACCGCGGATTCTTCGGCTCGCGTCCGTTCAGCCGGGCCAACGATCTGCTGCTGCGGCAGGGTGCCCAGCCGGTGGACTGGCGACTGCCGTAGACCCCCGGTGGGCCCCCTCCACCGCGCGGTGGAGAGGGCCGGGCCGCCGACCGCGATCAGGTCGCCGTGAATCCGTCGAACGTGGCGATGCCCCGCCCGTCGGTCCAGCCGTTGGCCGCGGTCATGAAGACCCCGACGTCCTGTGCGGCGGCCGCGCCTGACGGCGTGGCCGTGCCCACCGTCGTCCAGGTGATGCCGTCGGTGCTGGCCTCACCGGTGTACGAGGTGCCGGACCGGGTCAGCCGCAGCCGCACCGGGGCGGTGAAGGACCCAGACAGTTCGATCGAGTCGAAACGGCCGTCACCGTCCGCGTCCCAGCTCAGCGCGCAGCCGTTGGACGGTGTGATCGCCAGGTTCACATAGCCCGCACTCCCCTGCGTACCGAGGTCGTTGCGGACGATGAGGCCCGCCCGTGCCCACCCTCCGGTGGCGTCCTGGGACGTGACCGTGACCTGGGCCACCGTTCCGTCCTGGTACCCGCCCGCCCGGTACACCGCCCCGAACTCGTTGGTGCCGCCCCACAGATCGGCCCCCGCGCCCTCGATGGCGATCTCGTCGCCGGCCTGGCCGAACACCGCGTCGTTGTAGGAGACCGCCCGGTACGGGTTCCCGACCCCGGCCGCGGCCATCAGCCGTACCGGCGCCACCGCCTTCCCGCCACCCGCGTATGCCGCCGACGCGACGACCTGGCCGACCAGTTCCGTAGGCGCACCCGCCAGCGAGACCTCGAAGCGAGCGGCGAACGTTGCGCCGGACGCCACCGACGCCTTGTTCACCGGATCGAGCGCCTTCACCGCCAAGCCCTCGGGGGCTGTGACGGAGAGGGCCACGCCGCGTGCGGCCGTGAACCCGTTCCTGTTGGTGAAGGTGACCGTCACCGTCGCGGGCGTGCCCTCGGCCACCGCTCCCCGGTCGACACCCGCCGTGAGGGCCGCCTGGTAGGGAATGGCGGCGAGCAGATCGCGCACCCTGCGGGCCAGGGCGTACGGGGAGCCGTGAGGACTGGTCGGGTGCGTCTCGTGCGCGTGCGCCCAGCGGTCTTCCAGGGCGAACCAGTCGATCGTCGACGGGTCCTTTCCCGTGGCGAGAGCGTTGAAGTACGTCGACCAGCGGGTGCGGTACAGGCCGCCGACCAGTCCGGACCACTCCCGGTTCGCGTAGTCGTGCAGGCCCTCTTCGCTGCTCTGGCGTCCGCCCCAGGTGGTGATGAGGGAGCGGACGTCGTACTCGAGGCGGTCCTTCTCGGCCCGGTCGGCGCCCCAGGAGCGCGCGTCGGCGAGCCACCGCCCGAGCAGATGCGGGCCGGAGGTCGCCAGCAGGTCGTCGAGGAGGTCCATCCAGCCCAGCCAGGTCTTGGTCAGCCTGCCGAACAGGGGCTTGTCCCCGGCGTCGTGGGCGGCCTTGATCTGCGGCAGCAGGACCCGGCTGCGGTTGGACAGGACCTGACGGGCCACGTCGACGACGTCGTACCGGTAGGCCGAGCTGTCCCTCAACTCCGCCCGTACCGCGAGGAGTTCTGTGAGCGCGGCGTCGAAGACCGTGGTGTCGTAGCGGTCCTTCTCCGGCCCCCAGGCGGCGGCCTTGTTCGCCGTCAGGCTCGGACGGGCGCCGAACAGGCCGTCGGGTGCCTCGCTCCAGGAGTCCGCGCGGGACATGTTGTACGCGGTGTCGCGGATCGTCTGCCAGGCCGCCGCCGCGTGCCGGTCGGGGCCGCCGTAGCGGGAGAGCGCGTACGCGGCGAACCAGTCGTCCAGGTCCACGGTGCCGGGCGTCCAGGCCAGGTCGGTGAGGAGGGCGAGGGCCGGCGCGTTGTTGTCCGCCCCCTCGGGCATCGCCGCGATGCCGGCGAGCGAACTGCCTTCCTTGTCACGCCACTTGGGGTACTGCTCCACCCAGTCCGGGGCGTTGGCGCCGATCGGGGTGTGGCCGCCGAAGTTCCAGATGCTGCCGAAGGCGTACGGGGTGCCGCCCCAGTCGCTCTCCCGGTCCGTGACGGTGGTGTAGCGGTCCGACAGGCCGTCCACGATCAGCATCCGGCTCGTGTCGACGCCGTCGAGCAGCTCCTTGGCCGGGTTGTTCTGCCAGCCGAGGATCGCCCACACGGCCCCCGGGTGGGCCTTCTGCAGTGCCGCCTGGACGGCCCCCGCGGCCTCGCCCACCGGCACGTCACCGGCGTTGCCGCCCTCGTGCAGCAGGTCCATCTTGTACATCGTGCTCCCGCCGAACCGCTCCTTCTGGGCACGGTAGAAGGTGGCGGCCACGTCGGCGAAGGCAGTGGTGCGCGGGTCGAGCCAGTCGGGGCGTTTGAAGGCGCCCCAGGTGCCCTGCGCCACCACCGCCGCGTCGCCGCCGTGCCTGGCGGGGAAGTCGTCCGGGACGCTGCCGTAGTAGCCCGGCAGGACCGGCGTCATGCCCAGGTCGCGCACCCGGTCGATGATCTTCTCGGCGAGCGCGGCACGCTTCTCGAGGAGCTGCCGGGAGACGGGCCCGCCGAAGCCCGACATGTTCTGCAGCAGCCACCAGGGCTGGTGGGCCGGGGCCGGAATCCAGGCGCGCATCTCGGCGTCGGTGTAGCCGAACCGACGGAACGTGTCGTAGTAGACGGCGTCGCCCCCCACGTAGACGAGGACCCGGTTGACTCCGTGCACGGCCAGCACGTCCAGCTCGTACTGCCAGGCGTCCCAGTCGCGGTAGGCGCCGGTGTAACCCTCGTTGGTGTCGTTGAAGGCGAAGCGGTGCGGCACGTTGGCCGTTCCCGTGATCGCTGCGGCGGGCGCGGGGAGGACGCGCGGCAGGTTCAGCTGCTCACCGGTCCAGGAGACGGAGGCGTGCGCGGTCCGCCGCAGGTAGGTGTGGAGGCCCGTGAGCAGCACGGCGGGACTGGTGCCCTCCACCGTGATCTGCCCCGCCCGGCCGGTGACCCGGAAGTGGTCGGTGTCGTCCTTGACGGCCCGCAGGGTGAGCTGCCGGTAGTGGTCGGGAAGCAGCCGCTTCACAGCGGCCGCGGCGGGCGCGGTGCTGAACAGGGCGCCGTCGGCGGCGTACGCGCCTTGCGGGAGGGGCAGCAGCGCGGCGCCGCCCAGCACCACCGCACCCGTGAGGATCCGTCTGCGGGTGACGCCTGGGAGGTCGAGGTCGCCTCGGTTGTCGTGCATGAACGTCCTTCCGCAGAGCTCAGTTGATCGTCAAGGCGAAGATGTGCAGGGCCGGGGCGCCCGCCTGGATGCCGTCGCTGACCTCGGGCAGGACCACGGAACGCAGTTGCTTCCCGGCCGCGAGATCGACGCCGAACGTGAACAGGCTGACGGGGTTGTCGTCCCGGCCGGAGCTGAGGTGCCGGTAGGGCAGCACCACCGCGGCGGCGGAGTTCGCGCCGTACCAGTCGGGGACGGCGACCGAGAACGCCTGCTCGGTGCCGTCGGCGTAGACGACCTTGCCGTCGCCCTTGCCCTCGCCCCAGGTGCTGGTGCCGAGGAAGGACAGCCGGGAACCGGAGCCGGACAGCAGCACGGTCTGACCGGAGGAGATGACGTTGTCCGGGCTCCCGGGCTGGGTGTCCGGCCAGGTGAAGGGCACCCCGTCGTAGGTGACCGTGGCACCTGGAGTCAGCCCCACCGACGCCAGCGCCTCGGCGGACAGGCTGGAGTTGGAGCCGTCGATGTTCGCGGCGGTGAGGGCGTCGGCGGAGGAGATCCCCGCGTTGTCGAACGCCTTGGACAGCGAGCGGTACGGCAGCAGGACGGGGGTGGTGGCGCGGGTGCAGTCGGAGCCGTGGCGGTGCACGTCGAAGAGGGCGTGCGCGGTGAACACGATCCGGCCCTCGGCGTCGTCGGCGAGCCGGGTCCGCCAGGTGCGGGTCACCGACCGTCCGGGCGCGAGGTCGCCCAGGCCGTCCGGTTCGGCCGAGTCGTCCACAGCGAGATAGAGCACGGTGCCGCGCAGCGCGATCCTGGTGGAGTTGGTGAGGGTGGCCGTCAGGGTCACGGTCTTGCCGGCCTCGGGTGCGGCCGGGGTGACGGTGAGCGAGACCGGCGGCGAGAGGAAGTCCTCCTCGGGACGGTAGGCGGTCACGACGCCTCCACGGTGAAGCGGTCGAACACGGCCTGGACCGTCGTACCGGGGTAGTTGAGGTTCACGGCGCTCGCCACCACGCCCGCGTCCAGGGCGCCGCTCGCGGAGGACACGGTCGCGCTCGCGATCTCGTTCCAGGAGAGGCCGTTGTTGATACTGGTGTACGCGGTGCACGTCGTGCCGTCACGGACCAGGCGCAGCCAGGCGGGGTGGGTGGAAACGCCGCCCCCGGCCCAGGTGTCGAGATGTCCGTTCCCGTCGCTGTCGGTCATGAACTCGACGCCGTACGACTTCGACATGGTGAGGACGGCGTAGCCGCCCTCCTCCGGGGCGGTGAGGTCGTTGGCGACGGCGATGCCGTACTTGGCGGTGGGGTTGTCGCTGCCGGTGAGGCTGACCGTCTCGACCTGCACAACGCTCGACTCGGCGGCGGAGCCGGGAAGGAGGATGCCCCCCTTCTCATCGGTGCCGCCGGAGAAGTCGCGGCCGCCCGCCCAGATCACCAACTGGCTGCCGTACTGGCCGAACTCGGCGTCGTCGGTGGTGGCGAACGTCCGGTACGGGTCCCGCACCCCATTGGGCTCGTAGGGCACGGTGAACGTCTTCGCGGACCGCGCGCAGTCGCTGCTGCGCTCGTTGACGTCGAAGACCAGGTGCGCGGTGAATGACACGTCCCCGGCCATGTCGGCCGGGATCGCCGTCCGCCAGCGCCGGGTCGTCTTCGTGCCGGGCCGCAGGTCGCCGAGCGGGATGGTCTTCGCCGCGGTGGTGGCTCGGGGGTTGAGCAGATGGAGCACGGCGTTGCGGAGCGGGAAGGGACAGTCGTTGGTGAGGACCGCGGTGGCGGTGACCGTGTCACCACCGGCCGGCTCGGCGGGTTCCGTGGTGACGGTGAGCGTGGGCCCCAGGGTGTCGAACTCCGTACCGTTGTGGATTCTCATGCCGGTCACCGGGCCCAGTCGACGGTGAAGACGTTGGCGATGTCGCTGGGCAGGGAGGACGGCACGGTGATGTTGATCTTCCCGTCACGGCGGGTCCACCGCAGACTGCCGCTCGCGCCGAGCAGCCGGATCCGGGACGTCGCGCCGATGGGAATGTCGCCGGGCACCGAGAGGGTGCCACTGGGCTTGCCCAGGACGATGATGTTGAACTTGCCGGGGGAGACGGTGTAGCGGATGCCGAGGGGGCTGCCCTCCTCCTCCGCCCGTACCCAGGGTGTCGACCCGTAGATCGCCGGGCCGTTGATCTTCAGCCAGGCGCCGATGTCCCGCAGCCGCTCCTGCATGATCTCGGGGATCGTGCCGTCCGGCCTGGGGCCGATGTTGAGCAGCAGGTTGCCGTTCTTGCTGACCACGTCGGCGAGCAGCTGGATCAGGAACTCGGAGGTCTTGTAGTCCTCGTCCGGCTCGTGCTTGTTGTAGCCCCAGGAGTAGCCGATGGTCATGCAGCACTCCCACTTCTGCGGGTCCATCGTGGGGTTGGTGCGCTGCTCGTACGTCGCGAAGTCGAAGTGGGTGTCGAACCGGTCGTTGATCACGACACCCTTGGGGTGCCTACGGTTCTTGGCCTGGTTGTAGTAGTGGGCCATGGGTTCTTCGCTGCGCCACGGCGGGTTGCCGGTGGGTCGGAACCACTGTCCGTCGGCCCACAGCAGCTCCGGGTCGTAGCGGTCGACGATCTCGTACAGTTGCTTGAGCTCGTAGTCGCCGACGTAGTCCTGGACCGGCTTGTAGCCGGTCATCGGGATCTCCTGGTCGGTGTAGAAGTTGCGCATCGGCCGGCCGATCGCCGGGTTGAAGAACTCGCCGAGAGAGTAGTACAGGCCGGGGCGTACGGTGCCGCGCCTGCGGGCCGCGGTCATCAGCTCACCGACGAGGTCACGCTTCGGGCCGTACGCCACGGAGTGACGGTTCGTCACCTTGCTGGGATAGAGGGCGAATCCGTCGTGGTGCTTGCTGGTCAGCGCGAAGTACTCGGCGCCCGCCTGCTCGAACAGACGCACCCAGGCGTCGGGGTCGTACTTCTCGGCCTTGAACCGGGGGATGAGGTCGTCGTAGGTGACGTTCTCGCCGTAGATGTCGCGGTGGTACTTCCACTCGGCGGTGTCCTTGGTGCTCTGGTACCACAGGTACCACTCGGAGGCGCTTCTCGGTGTCGCGCCGCCGATCACCGAGTAGATGCCCCAGTGGACGAAGATGCCGAACTTGGCGTCCTTGTACCAGCGCGGCACCGGGTGGGTGTCGAGGGAGGCCTTGGTGGGCCGGTAGTCGGGGAGGCCCGGGGTGCCGGACACGGCGCCCTGCGTGAGCGCCTGGGCCGTGCCGGGCGGGGCGAGCAGCACCGCGCCGCCCAGGGCGGCCGCGGTGGTCATGAAGTGTCTGCGGTCGACTGCCATGGAGGTGCCTCTCAGCCGTGCGTGGAGAAGGAGTCGAAGAGTGCTGTGGTGATCTGGCCGGGGTAGTTGAGGTTGACGGCGCTCGCGACCAGACCTGCGTCACCGGTGCCGCTCGCGGAGGGAACGGTCGCGGTGCCGACCTGCTGCCAGGCGGTGCCGTCGGAACTGGCGTACGCGGTGTAGGCGGTGCCGTCGCGGACGAGCTTCAGCCAGGCGGGGTGGTACGAACTGCCGCCGCCGGCCCAGGTGTCGAGCTTCCCGTCGCCGTCGCTGTCGGTCAGGAACTCCAGGCCGTACTGAGCGGACATGGTGAGCACCGCGTAACCGCCCGCCTCCGGCGCGGTGAGGTCGTTGGCCACGGCGATCCCCGCCTTGGCGGACGGGCCACTGCCGGTCTGACCGACGACCCGGGCGGTCACCGTGCCGGACGGCGGCGCGACGTCTCCGAGGTAGACCGCCGCCTTCTCGTCCTTCCAGCCGGAGAGGTCCTGGCCGCCCGCCCAGATGGCGAACTGGTCGCCGTTCTGGGCGTATTGGGCCGGCTCGGTGGTGGTGGCGGTCGTCAGGTACGGCGCCCGGACTTCGGACGGAGCGGGGGTCACCGTGGCGTCCACGCTGTCGGAGTCGTGCCGGGTACGGCCGTCCTGGACGAAGGAGGTGCGTACGCCGATCTCGTGGGCGCCCCAGGTGGTGTCGGCCGCGGGGGTCACCGTCCAGGTGACGGTGGCGCTGTCACCCGGGGCGAGGGAGCGGGTGCGCGTGCTGCCGACCGGTTCGGCGGACCAGCCGTCGGGGAGGCTGAGGCGCGTCCTGACCCGAGTGACCGCCCTGGGACCGGTGTTGGTGACGGTCGACGTGATCTCCGTACCCTCGCCGCCCGTTTGCAGCATCGGCCGATACGGCGTGAGCCGGACGCGGGCCGAGGGGCAGTCACGGGCCACCCGCAGCCCGGCGAGGTCGACCGCGTCGGCGAACGCCTTCATCCCGGTGTCGTTGGGGTGCAGATGGTCACCGGAGTCGAACGCGGCGGCGTAGCGGGTCGGATCGTCCGGATCCCTTACGGCCCTGTCGAAGTCGGCGTAGCCGTCGAAGACGCCGCCGTCGCGGACGAACGTGTTGACCCGCTGCCGGTCGGCCTCCTTGGCCTCGGTCCACCAGTCCCCCCAGCCGCGATACGGCACGACGGTCGCGCCGATCACGCGCAGCCCGCGTTCGTGGGCGCGGCGCACGATCTCCTTCATGCCGTCGATCACCTGATCACCGGTGGCGCCGCCCCAACTGAGGTCGTTGACGCCCTCGAAGAGGACCACCGTCCGCGCTCCCGGCTGCGACAGCACATCGCGCTCCAGCCGGTCCAGCGCGGACGGGTTGCCGTCGACGCCGGCCGTGATCCGGTTGCCGCTGATGCCTTCGTTCAGCACTCCGGCGGTGGTCGAGCAGGCCGAGAGCCGCCCCGCCAGGTAGTCGGGCCAGCGCCGGTTGGCGTCCGAGGTGGAGGCCGCGCCGTCGGTGATGGAGTCGCCGAGCGCGACCACAGAGCCCGTCGTGCTGCCGCCCCGTACGTCGACACCGGTCAGGAACGGGAAGGTGGAGTCGGTCCTGGTGAAGGCGTCCCCGTCGGCGTCCGAGGTGTGGTCGCCGCCTCCGTCGGGCGTCCAGTAGACGCTCTGGAGGCCCATCCAGTGCTGGCTGACGTGGGTGAGCCGGCCGGGGAAGTACAGGCTGACGACCAAGTCGCTGCGGGCGGGCACGGTGAGCCGGACCTGATCGCCGGCCACCTGACCACCGGCGGGGATCGTCACCTCGGGCTTTCCGCCGAACCGCACCTGCCGCGGTCTCGTGACGGTGGAGCCGCCGTCGCGCAGACCCACGGTCGCATGCCCGATCGTCACCGGCTCAGTGGTGAAGTCGTTGGTCAGGCGGATGCGTACGCTCGACCCGCCGGCGCTCACCCGCACCGGTATCCGAACCGTCACCTCCGAGGTGCCCGGGTCGTACGCGGCGTGCTGGGCGGTCGCCCACGTCCCCGTCCACGCCTGCTGTGTGGTCTCGGCCGCGGCCGGTACCGCCGGAAGCAGGGCTGCCACGATGGCCGACAACGCCGTGGCCAGGACCGCGAATCTTCGGTGTCCCCGCCAGTGTTCAAGCCGTCCAGACACGGTTCCTCCTCAGGAACAGCCGCGGCCGAGGCCGAGCTCGCTCAGGTCGATGGAGTCGGCGAATGCCTTCATCCCGGCGTCATTGGGATGCAGATGGTCACCGGAGTCGTACGCCGCACCCAGCCGCTGCGGATCCGCCGGATCCCGGACCGCCCGGTCGAAGTCGGCGTAGTCGTCGAAGACCCGGCCGGAGTCCCGGGCGAACGCGTTGACCTGCTGTCGCCGCGCTTCCGTCTCCTCGCTCCAGCCGCCCCAGGTGAAGTCCTTGTACGGCGTGATCGTGGCGCCGACGACCCGCATCCCGCGTCGGTGCGCCCGGGCGGCGATCTCCGTCATCCCGGCGATGATCCGCTCGGCACTCGCCCCGCCGAGGTCGTTGATGCCCTCGAAGAGGATCAGAGTCCTGGCTCCCGGCTGGGAGAGCACATCGCGGTCGAGCCGGTCGAGCGCCGACGGGTTGGTCTCGGTCCCGGCGGTGATCCGGTTGCTGGTGATGCCCGCGTTGAGCACCCCGGCGCCGGGCAGGCAGGCGTTCAGCCGGGCCGACAGCAGGTCCGGCCAGCGCTGATTCGTGTCGGCCGTCGAGTAGGACCCGTCGGTGATCGAGTCGCCGAGCGCCACCACCGACCCTGTCCTCGGCGCGGTCACATCGACACCGCTGAGGAACGGCCAGCTCGTGGTGGTCCAGGTGTAGGCGTCACCGGAGGTGTCGGCGGCGTGATCGCCCGCCCCGTAGTCCGTCCAGTACACGGTCTGCTGCGCCCACCAGTGATCGGTGATGTGCGTGACCTGGCCGGGCAGATGCAGACTGACGACCAGGTCGGCCAGAGCAGGCACGGCGAGCCGGACCG
This sequence comes from Streptomyces sp. NPDC102270, assembly GCF_044766405.1. Classification (NCBI taxonomy): domain Bacteria; kingdom Bacillati; phylum Actinomycetota; class Actinomycetes; order Kitasatosporales; family Streptomycetaceae; genus Streptomyces; species Streptomyces sp. NPDC102270. Next base: position 16,689 of record NZ_JBIWLX010000016.1, read on the forward strand.
GGTCGCTGACGGCCTGGCCACCCGCCGGGACGGTGACCGCGCGCTTCCCGCCGAACCGCAGGTCGTACGGGCGGGCCACGGCGGAGCCGCCGTCGCGCAGGCCCACGGTCGCGTGCCCGATCGTCACCGGGTCGGTGGCGTAGGCGTTGGTCAGCCGAATGCGTACGGCCGCGCCGCCGACGCTGGTGCGCACCGGCATCCGTACCGTCACCTCGGACATTCCCGAGACCTCGTAGTGTTCACTGGCCGCCGTCGCCCAGGTCCCCGTCCAGCCCCGCCGGTCCCCTTGCTGACCGGCCTCGGCGGGTGCCACCGTCCCGGCCACGACGGCCGAGACGGTCAGCAGCAACGCCATGAGCCTGCCGCGTATCACCGGCACGAGCATCAGGCACCGCCACCGCAGCTCAGCCTGGCGTCGGCCCAGTCGGCGTGGTCCGCGGAGACATCGCCGCCCCCGTCGACCGACAGGTCCAGCCAGCGGGCGCCGGTCACGTCCACGTCGATGCCGGTGCCGCCGTCGGAGCCGCGCACAACAGGAGTTGTGGCGAGCGAACGGCCGTCGGCGACCACCCTGAAGGAGACGCTGCCGCTGTCGCCGACCTCGTCGTCCACCCCGGCGGTGGCGGTGAAGCGGGTGCAGCCACCGCCGAGATAGACCCGGACCTGGCTGTTCGCGTGCACGCCGAGGCCCTTGGCATACATGGTGCCGCCGATGCTCAGGGGACGACCGTCACCCGCCGCGTCCTCCCCGTTGGAGGTGTCCTTCTCCACCGGACCCCAGCCGTTGACCGCCTTGACCAGGGTCAAGCCGCTGACATAGGCGTCGGCGGACAGTCCCGGCGGCGGCACCTGCACGGCCCGTACACCGGTGACCGTGCCCGGACGGCCCGGCTGGGTGAGCTGGGCGGTCGCGGACAGAACGGCGTAGTGGACGGGATCGCCGGGCGGGGTCACGGTGTAGTCCGCTGTCACCGTGTCGCCGGGCCGGACCCGGCCGAAACGGGTCCTGTCGTCGGTGGTCGCGGTCCAGCCGTCCGGAACCTTCAGCGCCAGCTCGACGTTCGAGGCCGTCGGCGCGTCCTTCGGAACCCTGAGGGTGACGGGGACCTTCGTCGCGGTACCGGTGGCCAGGAACGGCTCGGCGTCGACGGTGACCCGGGCACCCGCGGTCGGCATCGCGTAGGTCTTGGAGTCGTACGAGGGCGCCGCCACCGTACCGACCTTGGTTCCGCCCGCCGACGCGCCGAGGTCGACGAGCTTCGCCGAGCCCGGGCCCGCGCCGGCCTCGGTGGACCACACGGCCAGGGCGATCGTGTTGCTGCCCTGCTCGCGCAGGAGGCCTCTGGGGATGACGAACCGTGTCTGGGGTCCGGTGTCCGGCAGGTAGCGGCCGATCAGCCAGCCGTTCACGAAGATCTCGGCGCGACAGCGGGTGTTGCCGCCTGCAGCTTCGGCGAGGTCCAGTGCGAGCGCGTTGTCCTGGTCCTGCGGGATGTCGAGCCGGGCGGAGGTGCGGTACCAGCGCACGCCGGGCCCGGTGTTCTCGGTCTGCTGCGAGAGGGTGGTGCTCTTCCAGCTGCCGTCGGGGTACCCCGGCAGTGACCAGCCGGCCCGCTCCCCGTACAACCCGCCGTTGTTGTACGGCCCCCGTGCGCGGTCCACCGGGTCCTCGCCGCCCCGGTTGCCCTGGATCTTCCACGTGAGGGTGGAGGCCCCGCCGATCACCTCGGCGGAGAGCAGACCGCGCGGCTCCTTGGAGTAGTCGTGGCCCCATTCCTCGTTGTGGCCCGCGTTCTCCACGAGGACGGAGAGGACGTTGTCCCCGTCGGCCTTCAGGGTGTTCGCCGGGATGTCGAAGGAGTACGCGCCGTCGCCGGAGCTGCCGAGGTAGTGGCCGTTGAGCCAGATCGCGTACTGGCCCGTGTTGCCGGTCTTGGCGTCGAGCGCGAGCGCGGTGGCTGCACCCGTGCTCCTGAACCGGCCGCGGTACCAGACGTTGCCGTGATGGAAGCCGTACTCGTCCATCGCGAGGACCGGCAACGACCCTTCGAGCACGCCGTTGTTGGCGGTGAGGTGGTCGGCCGTGGTCCAGGTGGAGTCGTCGAAGCCGGGGGCCGCCTCGGGTGCCTCTTCCTTGTACTTCCACGTGCTCAGCTTGGGCAGCTCGACCGGGCGCGGCGCCTGGGTGACGGTGACCTTGCTCCCGTTCCAGGTGATCTTCTTGGCCTCCGCGATGACCTCGATCTTCGCGGCCTTGGTGGAGTCGCCGGTCAACTTCAATGTCCCTTGGGCGAGTTCAGCCGTACGGACGAGGGAAGGACCGCGTACGAGGACCGGTCCCCCCGCGGTGTCCTGCCGCCACCAGTGGGCTGTCTCGGCGGTGTCGGCGATCAGCAGTTCCATGCCGTTCACCAGCACCCGGGCCAGGCCCTTGTGGGTGTAATTCAGGCGCAGGTCACCGCGTGCGGCGTCCCAGGTGGTGGTGACATCTCCGTCGAGGACCTTGACCTCGGGCCGCTCGGCGTACCGCAGCACGGTCTCGCCGGCCTCGCCCGCACGCCCGTAGAGCAGCGCCACCTCCCGGCCGCCGATCTCGGCGTGCGTCATGATCTCCGAGGTGGAGTAGACGAGCCGCTGATTCTCGCCCAAGTCATAACCCGCGACGAGGAGTTTGGCGTCCCGGCCGTCGACGGTGATGGCGCCCTGCTGGGGTACGCGCGGGTAGTCGCCGTCCACGCCCTTCAGCGACAGGGTGGTCTCGTCCTTGTCCTTCACCCGGGTGTCGGCATGCCGCACGGTGAAGAACTGTGTGCCGTCGTCGGGGTTGACGCGCCGGTCGATGCGCAGGGCGTCGTCGGAAGGAGTGGGCGCCTCGGCCTTGTCGGTGCGCGCCAGTGAGGTCACCGAGTCGACCAGGTACCCGAGGCGCTTGAACTCCTGGTATTTGTCGGTCAGTTGGCGGGACTCGTTGATCGGGGCGCCGTAGTCGTACGAGGTGTAGACCGCGTTGGGGTCGGCGAGCCAGCCCCAGTTGGTGCCGCCGTACGTCATGTAGAAGGACTGGCCGCTCACCCCGGCCGCGATGTTCATCTTGCTGAACACCCGGGTGAAGTCGGTGCCGGTGAGCTTCGCGCAGTCCTGGTATCCGGTGCCGCCCCAGGGGTCGAAGGCGCCGCCCTGTGCCTCCGGGATGATGAGCGGGGACTCGGGCTTCCAGTCGTTGACGTACGAATAGTCGGGCAGGCTCTTCCAGGTGTCGGGGTCCTTGCAGTCGAAGCCCTGCGGGTAGGCGTCGAAGCCGTAGATGTCCGGGGCGCCCTTGCCGCTCACCCAGTTCTGGTTCGCGCCGCCGTCGTTGACGAAGGTGGGCACATCGATGCCGTCCTCCTTCGCCCAGTCGATCAGGGTCTGCATGTAGTCGGCGTCATGGCGGCCGCCCTGGTACTCGTTCTCGACCTGATACAGAATCACTGAACCCGTGCCACGGGTGAGTTGATGGCGCGCGATGATCGGGTTGATCCGGCTCATCCACTCCCGGGCCGCTTTCAGGTACTCCGGCTCGGAGGTGCGGTTCACGCCGGCCTGGGTCGACCGCCAGGCGGGCATACCGCCGCCGGAGACCTCCGCGTTGATGTACGGGCCCGGCCGAGCGATCACATACAGGCCCGCGCGCTCGGCCTCGTCGAGCAGCCGCTCCACGTCACGGGTGCCGGTGAAGTCGTACGAGCCCGGCTTGGAGGAGTGGTAACCCCAGTCGAAGTAGAGCGAGACCGCGTTGAATCCGCCCGCCTTGATCTTCTGCAGGACGTCGCGCCAGGCGTCGGGGCTGGGCAGCCGGAAGTAGTGGAACTCGGCGCCCCAGAGGTAGAGGGGCTTGCCGTCGACCCGCACGGAGTACTGGTCGTAGGTGACAGTGTGCGGGGCCTGGGCCTGCGGCTCAGCCTGGACCGGTGCCGCGGCGACCGCTGTGCCGGTCAGGGGCATGACAGTCAGGGCCGTGGCGAGCAGCAACGCCTTCCACTTCACCCTCATGACGTCAGCCCCTTCACGACGGCTGCCCGCGCGGTCTCGATGTCGCCCACGTCCTTCGTCCGGCCGTCGAGGTTCCTCGTCGCCGTCGTGAGCGCCTCGGTCAGCGCGTCGCTGTCGGCGCCGCCGTCCTTCTTCCGCAACTCGGCGATGAGTTCGTAGTCCTCGATGCCCTCCTTCAGCTGCTCCCAGCGGATGCTGGACATCGGGCCGACCTTGCCCGGGTAGACCAGGTACTCGTCGCCCTGCGTGAAGATGTGCACCGGCTGCTTGAAGGGATCGCTGGTCCAGCTGTTGTACGACCAGCGCAAAAAGCCGTCCAGATCCCGCTGTGCGGAGATCCACGGCAACATCCGCGACTCGACGGCAGGCGAGTAGGACAGCGTGTTCGGGTGGGCCGGTGAGCCGTACACGTAGAAGGTCGTGATCTTGCCGGCCTTGCGCCGCTCCGCCACCTTCTCCTTCGGCATCGCGTCGATGCCGCCCCAGTCGACGGACAGGTTGGAGGCAACGCCTTCGGTGTTGATCGAACCGGCCACGGAGATACGGTCGTCGAAGGCCGGCGCGACCTCGTGGACGAAGTTCTTGACGACCGTCATGGTGTCGATGGGCCGCTCGTCGAAGGACAGCCAGGTGTGGTCCAGCCAACCCTTCGCCTTCACGTGCTTCTCGAAGGCGGGGAGGAAGGCTCCCCACGCCTGACGCCAGCGGGCGCCGCCCAGATCGACGTTCTCGTAGACCGTCTTGCCAGTGCTGGTGTCGGTGTAGGTGAGGTGCTCCTGGTCCTGGAACGCCAGCATGGAGAAGGCGCCGATGTCGGGACCGAGACCGGCGCGTCTGGCGGTCCGGACGTACTTGTCCCAGCGGCTGAAGTCGAAGGAGAACGTCTTTCCGTTCCAGGTCCAGCCCACCATGCTGGTGTACGGCGTCGCGGTCTGCGACTCCCGGGTGCCGAGCGACCACTGGTGGTGCCAGGGATTGTCGACGACGGTGGTGTTGATGACCTTCTGGCCGCGTGAGGCCAGGTCGCGGTCGTACGTGTCGATCAGTTTCCAGTGTTCGTCCGACCAGAGCTTGACGCCGTGGTTCTTGGCGATCGTCTCCGGCTGGGCCCATACGTCGAGGAAGAAGCTGTAGTCCTTCGGGTCGGGCACACTCGCGTCGGCAACCTCGATGGTCAGCGGGTACGTGCTCTGGGTGCGGCCGTCGGCGTTGACCTTGACCGTGCCGGTGTAGGTGCCCGGCTTGGCCGACTTGGGAATGTGGAAGGTGAACCACAGGGGCTGTGCCGCGTACGCGGGTACGTCCACCGAGTCCCGATCCTCCAGCGGGTCGCCGACCACGTCCGGGTTGCGGTCGCCGGACACCTCCTTGCCGGAGCTGACCTGGTCGATGGTGGCGGACCAGTCGACCTCGCTCTTGGAACGCTGCACCGGCACGTACTTCACGAACCGGACCTGGGTGTCAGCACCGGACAGCTTCGCCCCGCCGGGCCCGGTGAGGTCGCCGACCACGGCCTTGACGTCGTCGAGGTGGTGGCCGGAGGCGATCGCCAGCTGCGCCGAGACCTGCTCGTTGCGGACGGCCGAGAGCTTGAGCTCCTTGGTGTCCTTGCCCTGGAGGGGCGTCATCGGGTAGCGCGGGACCCGTTCTTCGGCGGAGCCGGCGAAGGAGCCGGTGGGGACCCAGGTGATGGTGTTCCTGGTGCCCATGGCGTCGGCGACCTTGACGGTCAGCCAGGTGGTGGTGGCCTTGGAGTCGAGGTCGGTGCTGGTGTTCGCCGTACCGGTGACGGCGATCGCGGTGGTGCTCGCGGCCACGACGACGCCGGCGACGAAACCGGCGGCGAGTGAGGACGTACGTGCCATGGGGGTGGGGTCCCTCTCTCACGGAGGTGCGGGGAGTGGTCCCCGGCAGGCCCTCAGGGGGAGGAGGGGCCTGCCGGGAAACCGGGAGGGTGATACCGGTGTGTCAGGAGGTGACGGTGAATCCGCTGAAGACGGCTTCGATGTCCTGGCCGGGGTAGTTGACGTTGGCCGCACTGGCGACCATCCCGGCGTCCTCGGTGCCTGCGGCCGACGGGACCTGGGCGGTGCCGACCTGCGACCAGGTCCGGCCGTCCTTGCCGGCGTACGCGGTGTAGGTGGTGCCGTCCCGGGTCAGCTTGAGATACGCCGGGTGGTAGGTGGCGCCGCCGCCCGCCCAGGTGTCGAGCTTCCCGTCGCCGTTGCTGTCGGTCATGAACTCCAGGCCGTAGCTCTGGGTCATGACCAGCACCGCGTAACCGCCCTTCTCGGGTGCGGTCAGGTCGTTGGCGAGGGCGACGCCCGCCTTGCCGACCGGTGAGGCGCTGTTCTGCGAGACCAACTGGGCCTGCACGGTGGACTTCTCGCCTGCCACGTCGTCGCGGTAGATGACGCCCTTCTCGTCCTTCCAGCCGGACAGGTCCTGGCCGCCCGCCCAGATGGCGAACTGGTCACCGGCCTGGGCGTATTGCGGGTCCTCGGAGGTGGTGTCGGTCGTCAGGTACGGCGCCTGCACATTGCCCGGGGCGGCCTTCACCTGGGCCTGCACGGTATCGGAGACCTTCGTCGAGCCCTTGGATCCGGTGTAGGTGGCGGTGCCGGTGAGGTCATGGCTGCCCCAGCGGGCGTCCTCGGCCGGGGTCACCGTCCAGGTGGTGGTGAGGGTGGCACCGTTCTTGAGGGACTTCGCGGTGGTCGGGCCGGTCACCTTGGCGCTCCAGCCGTCGGGCAGGCCGAGGGCCGCCTTGACGTTCTTGATGGTCCCGGTGCTCCAGTTGGTCACCTCGGTGGTCACCTGGAACGGCTTGCCCGCGTCGGTGGCCGGGGCGTCCGGGGTGATCAGGACGGAGGCGGCCGGAGCGTCGTCGCGCTTGAGCGCCTTGATGGCCTTGGCGGCGCCCTTGGCCTTGAGGTTGACGAAGGCCGGGGTGACACCGAGCGGCGCCGAGTAGCCCTTCAGGGTCTTGGGACCGCGGATCACGGTGCCCTGGTTCACGTCGTACCAGGTGCCCGGCGGCAGATGGACGGAACGGGTCGCGCCGGAGCTCAGCTTCGGCGCGGCCAGTACGGCCGGGCCGAGCATCCACTCGTCGGCGACCGTGTAACTCGCCTCGTCCTTCGGGAAGTCGAAGAACAGCGGCCGCATGATCGGATCGCCGGTCTTCAGGGTGTTCTGCACCTGGTCCCAGATATAGGGGGCGAGCTTCTCGTGCGTCTTGATCGCCTGCCGGTAGAGGTCGACCGTCTCCTGGTCGTAGTCCACCTTCTGCCCGGTGGTGGTGTCGTTGGTGTCCACCGGGGAGGTCGAGCCGTACATCAGCGGCATCAGCGAGGCGGACTGCGCCCACCGCACCAGCACGTCCTTCGTCGGTGCGGGCTGGCCGCCGGAGCCGCCGATCATGTCGGACTCGACGAACGGGTAGCCGATGGTGGAGATGGCCAGGTTCTGGGAGGCGGAGGCACGCAGGGAGTCCCAGCCGGTGCCCTTGTCGACCTGACGGGTCACGAAGCCGGCCTCGTGGGCCGTCTTGTTCCAGTGCACCCGGATACCGGCGCCCTGGAGGTCGAACTCGTCGGCGAGCTGCGTGCCGAGCTTCTGGTAGTCCGTGACCTGGGAGCCCTCGCGCGGGGCGCACCGCTCGTCGAAGAAGCGGGTGTCGAACTTCAGCCCGTCGATGTCGTACGTACCCATGAGGGACTTGAGGTTGCCCTCGTACCAGGCCTTGGCCTCGGGGTTGGCCAGGTCGATGATCCCCGCCTCGCCGTTCCACCAGGTCACGTCACACGGCTTGGTCTTGTCCTCGGCGTCCATGAGCAGATAGCCGTGGTCGACCGCGTACCGGTAGTTGGCGGAGTCCAGGTTGATCCACAGGGTGACCCAGACGCCGAAGTCGAACCCCATGTCGTGGATCTTCTTGGAGAGGCCCTTGGGATCGGGGAAGGTCTTGGGATCCCAGGTCAGATTGCCGTAGTTCGACTCCCACTTGTCGTCGAGCTGGATGGTGTGCCCGTCCAGCCCGTTGTCGTGGAGGTCGGTGGCGTAGTCGAGCAGTTTCTCCTGGTCGACCTTGGTGTAGAACTGCGCCCAGGAATTCCACAGCGGCTTCGCGTACTGCTCGTACGGGGCGTCGCTCTTGAGGGGCTTGCCGACGATGCCGATGTAGTCGCGGTAGACCGCCAGCGGGGTCGACTCGACGAACACGGTGGCCTTGAAGGTGTCGGGCGACTCGACGACGAAGCTGCCGAGGCCGTCCTTGCCCTTGTTGAGCGCCACGTCCATGACATTTCCGGTGTCGACATGCAGACCGGTCGACTTGGAGGTGTACCAGAACGGGTCGATCATGTGGTACGACGCAGGGCCGAAGGTCGGGTGGTCGACCTCGCCGGCGTCCAGCGGCCAGGGCTGGTCGGTGCCGGGACCGCCCTGTGGTGTCTCCGCCTCGCCGTGGCCGTACCAGTGGCCGGCCGACGACAGGTCGTAGGTGAGTCCCAGCTGCTTCGGTGCGCCGCCCCGGACGTCCCAGTCGAGCTGGTAGCGGTCGGCGCCGGGGGTGATCCGGGCCTCCACCGTGGCACCGTCGAGTGTGCTGTCGGCGGTGACGGTCAGGACGCCGTTCTTCCACGTCCAGTCGGTGACGTCGGTCGCGTGCTGCCACGTGCCGTCGGCTGCTGTGAAGCGCAGGGCGCCGGTCGCGCCGGACGCGGTGGCGAGCACGGTCTTCCCGGCTCGGCGCGTGGTCAGGGCGAGTTCGCCGGTGGCCACGTCGAGGGCGTAGCCGGGGGCGCCCGCGGAGGCCGGCACGGAGACCGTGACGGCGTGCGCGGTGACGACGACCTTCGGTCCGCCGGTGGTGGCGGTGCTGGGGCGGGCGGAGACCGTTGCCGCTGCGGTGGAACCGGTGACGGGCGCCATCAGCATGGCGGCGGTCAGTGCGGCAGCGAACAACAGGCCGCCGGGACTGCTCGATCGGGCGTGCACTCGTGTCCTCCTGTCGGACAGGACGGTGGCTCAGGAGCGGAGGTGCGTGGTGCCGGTGGCGTGCGGAGCGCACAGTCACGAAATGACGCGGCGCCCGCCAGCTGAGGTCTGCTTGATTCTGCGTACAGATGCAAGATTCAGAGGGATTTCGCACATGCTCTTGCGGGAACCGCCAGCTGTCAACATGCGGGGCATCCGGTGCCCCGAGTGCCCCGAGGGCTGTCGTGGAGCGGCTGTTGTCCCTGGTGGCGGTCGGTCCCGGAGCCCGCCGACCGGCCTCGGCGGACTCGGAAAGCGTGTGTAACGGGCGGGTAAATTCTGCGACTTCCGGGATCCTCGCGGGGAACGCCCGGTCAGGCCAGGATCACGGAACGGGTCAGATGGCGCGGATTGTCCGGGTCCAGCCCGCGTGCCGAGGCGAGGGCGGAGGCCAGCCGGTGCGCCACGACGAGATCCGCCAGCGGGTCCCGGCCGAGTGCCACCAACTGCCCGCCGGTTTCCGCGATGTCGTCGGCGAGGCCGGACGGTAGGTCCGCCGGGTCTCCGAACCACCACGCCACGCGGCCGGGAGCGGTGACGCTGATCGGGCCGTGCCGGTACTCCATCACCGGGTACGCCTCGGTCCAGGCGCCCGCCGCCTCGCGCATCTTCAGCGCCGCCTCCTGGGCGATCCCGTAGGCCCAGCCCTGCCCCAGGAAGGTGAACTGCTCGGCCTTCAGCAACCCGGCCGGCAGCGGTTCGTCCAGCGCGGAGCGCCCTTGCTGCGGCAGATGTTCCAGGTCCTCGCCCAAGTGGGCTCGCAGGAGCACCAGTTCGGTGCTGGCGAACCGGGTCTGCACGACCGAGGTCTCGTCGGCGAAGTCGAGTACGACGACGGCGTCCGCCGGTCCCGCCACCGGCGACTGCGGCACCGCGGTCACCGCGGTCGTGGGCGTGTGCCCGCGCAGTCGGCCGAGCAGCTCCAGCACTTCGGTCGTGGTGCCGGACCGGGTCAGCGCGACCACCCGGTCGTAGGCCCGCCCGTGCGGCATCTCGGAGGCGGGGAAGGCGTCGGTCTCGCCGTGGCCGCCCGACTCCCGCAGTGCCGCGTAGGCCTGGGCGATGAACCAGGACGTCCCGCAGCCGACGACGGCCACCCGTTCACCGGGCCGCGGCAGCGAGGCGGAGACGGGGCCGTCGGGCCTCCGGGCCAGCGCCACGGCCTGCCGCCAGCAGTCGGGCTGCGTGGCGATCTCGATGTCGGTCCGACTCATCGGGGACTCCCCTCTCGGGCGCACGGCGTGACCGATACGTGATGCGACGGCCCTTGACAGCGTGCGCGTTTGATTGAGCATCATGTCGTTCGATGATTGATAGCACCAGTAATCGAGCATAAACAAGCAAGCGGGCGCGCAATCAGGCGAGCACGCGCTTGACCAAGCACGCCATGCGTGCGGAGAGGTACTCCGTGAAACGGCACCTCGCGGGCCTCGCCGGGGGTACGGCCCTGGCACTGGCCCTCACCGGCTGCGGCAAGGGCAGCTCCTCGGACAGCGGCGGATCCGACGGCAGGACGATCAGGTTCGTCGCGGCGAAGTACGACGACGACACCCAGGCCTACTGGACCGCGCTGATCAAGGACTTCGAAAAGGCGAACCCCGGCTACCGGGTGAACCTCGAAGTCGTCGACTGGGAGCAGATGGACTCCAAGGTCAAGACGTACGTCCAGACCAAGCAGGAACCCGACGTCCTCAATTACAACAAGTTCTCCGACTTCGCCCGCGACGGCCTGGTCCACAAGGCGCAGGACGTCGTCTCCCCGAAGGTGCTGTCCGACTTCCTCCCACTGTTCCGGCAGAAGGCGCAGTACCAGGGGACCCAGTACGGCCTGCCCTTCATCTCCAGCGCGCGCCTGTTCTTCTACAACAAGGACATCTTCGCCAAGGCGGGCATAGCCGAGCCGCCGTCCACGTGGGCCGAGGTCGAGGCCGACGCCAAGAAGATCAAGAAGGCCGGCTACATCGGCCTCGGGCTGCCCCTGGGCCCCGAGGAGGCGCAGGCCGAGTTCCAGATCTGGGCGATGAACAACGGCGGCGGCTGGACCGACACTTCGGGCAAGTGGGCGATCGACCAGCAGGCCAACGTCGACACGCTCAGCTATCTGCGGAAACTGACGAAGGACAAGGTCACCCAGCCCAACCCGGAGGCCACCAACCGCAAGGACGTCTTCAATCAGTTCGCCCAGGGCAAGATCGGCATGCTCAACGGGGCGGTCTTCATGCGGAAGGGCTTCATCGACCCGGTCGACGCGAAACTGAACTACGGCGTCGCGGCCCTGCCCAGCAAGGACGGCAGCACCCACAAGACGCTCGGTGTGCAGGACTACCTCGTCGCGTTCAAGAAGAGCGACGGCTCGAACAAGGCGGCGGTGAAGAAGTTCCTCGACTTCTTCTACCAGAAGGAGAACGCCGCCAAGTTCGTCTCCACCGAAGGGTTCTTGTCGGTCACCGCCTCGGCCGGTCAGGTGCTCAGCTCCGACAGCCGGAACGCCGCCTACTACAAGCCGTTCGTCGACGCCCTCTCCAGCGCCGAGTTCGCCCCCGCCGACGACCCGGCATGGGCCGCGGTCGACGGCGCGGTGAAACAGCGCATCGGCAGCGGGGTGGCGGGCGGCGACCCGGCGAAGGTCCTGGGCGAGATCCAGAAGACCGCGCAGAAGGGCGACTGACTTCGGTGGCCGTACACGATGTCACCGCAAGCGCCGCCGGGGCCGAACACCCGGCCCCGGCGGCGCCGGCGCCGCATCCGCCGCGCCGCCGTCGCAGGTCATGGCGCGCGCTGGAGCCCCTGTTGTGGCTCGGGCCCGCGACCCTCCTCATCCTGACCATGGTCGTCTGGCCGATCATCGAGATGATCCGGACGTCCCTGACGAAGGTGAGCTCCACCGGACTGTCCGAGGGATTCGCCGGCCTCGGCAACTACACCGACCTGTTCGCCGAGAGCGACCTGCCCGGAGTGCTGCTGCGCACCCTCGTGTGGGTCATCGGGGTCGTCACCGTCACGATCCTGGTCTCCCTCGGCCTGTCCCAACTGCTCAACGCGAGCTTCCCCGGGCGTCGGCTGGTGCGATGGGCGATGATCGTGCCCTGGGCCTCGTCCGTACTGATGACGGCGCTCATCTGGCGCTGGATGCTCAACAACTTCTACGGCGTGATCAACCGGCTGCTCATGGACATCGGGGTGCTCGACGCCCCCGTCAACTGGCTGGCCCATCCCGGGCAGGCCCTGGCGGCGATGATGGGCGTCGCGGTGTTCGTCTCACTGCCGTTCACCTCGTTCGTCCTGCTGGCCGGTGTGCAGAGCATCCCCGGCGAGATCTACGAGGCGGCGCGGGTGGACGGCGCCGGCCCGGTCCGCGCCTACCTGCGCATCACCCTGCCGCTGCTGCGGCCCTCGCTGGTGGTCGCCGCGATCATCAACGTCATCAACGTGTTCAACTCGTTCCCCATCATCTGGGCCATGACGCGTGGCGGCCCCGGCTTCAGCACCGACACGACCACCACCTACCTGTACAAACTCGCCTTCGACAACCAGTCGGTGGGGGAGTCGGCCGCCATGGCCGTCGTCAACTTCGGGCTGGTCCTCGCCGTGGTGCTGGTCTATCTGCGCGTCGTCCGCCGACAGGAGGACACCGCGTGAGCAGAACCACCGTCAGTTCCCGCATCTCCACGCCGCCCAGAAGGCGGCCACGACCGATGAAACTGCGCACCGTCCTGCTCACCGCGGCCGGCTGGCTGGTGGCGCTCGCGTTTCTCGCGCCCTACGCGGAAATGCTGCTGACAGCGCTCAAACCGACGCCCGAACTGATGAAGTCACCGCCTTCCTACCTGCCCTCGCACTGGCAGTGGTCCAACTTCACGCAGATCTGGTCGCTCACCGACCCGCGCGTCGGAGACGCCCTGCTGTTCTCGCTGTACGTCGCCGGGGCTTCGACGCTGCTCGCCCTGGCCGTCGGACTGCCCGCCGCGTACTACACCGCACGGCACCGCTTCCGCGGGCGCGGCGCCTTCCTGATCCTCGTCCTCGTCACCCAGATGTTCGCGCCGACCGCGCTCCTGGTCGGCATCTACCGGGAAATGGTCAGCCTCGATCTGACCGACACCGCCGAGGGACTCATCCTGGTGAACGCGGCGTTCAACCTGCCGTTCTGCGTGTGGATCCTCAACGCGTACTTCGCGAGCATCCCCAAGGAACTGGAGGAGGCGGCCTGGCTCGACGGCACGGGACGATTCGGCGCCCTCACCCGTGTCATCCTGCCGCTCGCGATGCCCGGCGTGGTGACCGCGCTCGTCTACACCTTCATCGGCGCGTGGAACGAGTACGTGGTGGCGCTCACGATCACCTCGTCCGGCAACCGGATGACGCTCACCCGGGCGATCCCCGGCTTCGTCACCTCGTACCACGAGCAGTGGCAGTACCTGTTCGCCACCTCGATCGTCGCGATCGTGCCCGTGGTGGTGCTGTTCGTCTTCGTGGAGCGCTACCTCGTCGCCGGTCTGACAGCGGGTGGTGTGCGGGGATGACGCCGGGATCCGCGTCGCGGCCGGGGCCGTCGCGGGGGCCGGTACGGGAGCGGTGCGCCGTGTCAGGCGCGGATGACCTCCACGCCGGCCGACGTGAACGACTCGGTCAGTTCGTCGGAGGCGGCCTTGTCGGTCACCAGAACGTCGATGTCGGTCACCGGGCAGATCCGGGCGAAGGCCCGCCTGTTCAGTTTGGTGGAGTCGGCGACCGCGACGACCTGCTGCGCGCGGCGGGCCAGGGCCCGGTTGATGCTGGCCTCGCCCTCGTGGTGGGCGGTCGCCCCGTGGGCCACATCGATGGCGTCCACGCCGATGAAGACCTGGTCCAGCGCGATCTCCGCGAGCAGTTCCGTGGCCAGCGGCCCGATCAGCTCATAGGACGCCGGCCGTGCCACCCCGCCGGTCACCACCAGCTTGACGTGGCGCCGTACGACCAGCTCGTTGGCGATGTTCAGGGCGTTGGTCACCACGGTGACCGCCGTCTCCGCGCCGCCGGAACTCAGGTCCGCGCGGGTGGCCAGCGCCCGCGCGACCTCGGTGGTGGTGGTGCCGCCGTTCAGCCCCACCACGGCACCGGCCTTCACCAGAGCGGCGGCCGCGTGCGCGATCCGTTCCTTCTCCGGAGCGTTGCGCGCGGCCTTGTAGCGCAGGGGCAGATCGTAGGCGACCGCGTTGAGCACGGCTCCGCCGTGTGTGCGAGTGACCATCTGCTGGCGGGCCAGCTCGTCGAGGTCGCGCCTGATGGTCGCGGCGGAGACCCCCAACTCCTCGGCAGCCGGCTCGACTTCGATCCGCCCGTCGCGCGTCAGCATCTCCAGCAGCGCGCTCCACCGGGCCTGCGGTGCTGCCATGTCTCACAACTCCCTGTCGGTGGGGTGCGCCGCGATGTGCGCAGCACCATGAAACCACAGTGCTTGATTGGGTGTTTTATGACCGTCAAACAAGCAACGCTCTGCACTTTTTGCAAGTCCCGGCACCTGCCGCAGCCGTCACCTGCCGCACGCCGAGAACGTCGCGGCCAAGCGCGCGGCGGCGCAGAATCTGTGGGTGGAGGCGGAACTCGGCGAGATCGGCGGAGAGGACGGAGTGCACACACCCCCGACACGTACGGACCCCGACCAGGCGCGCGAGTTCGTGTCCGCCACCGGGATCGACGCACTGGCTGTCGCGGTCGGCAGCTGGCACGCGATGCGCCACGCGACGGCCGCCGCCGTGACCTCGGTGCCGCAGACCCTGTCGGTCGTCGACGTCGAGAGGTCCGCGTGTCCGATGTGGTCCTGACCGACGATCAGTACCCGTACCTCACCAAGAGCTGTTGGCTCACCCGACCACTGCCGCGCGCACGCACAGCACGTCCGGCAGATGTGAGGCCAGCTGCCGCCAGCTGTCGCCGTCGTCGGCCGAGGCGTACACCTCGCCGTTGCGGTTGCCGAAGTAGACGCCGGCCGGGTCCGCGTCGTCCGTGCACATCGCGTCCCGCAGCACGGTGCCGTAGTGGTCCTCCTGCGGCAGACCCGAAGTGAGCGGTTCCCAGCTCTTGCCCGCGTCCGCCGTGCGGAAGACGCGGCATCGGCGACCGGCCGGGACGCGGTCCGCGTCGGCGTTGATCGGGAAGACGTACGCGGTCTCGCCGCGGTGGGGGTGGGCGACCGCCGCGAAGCCGAAGGTGGACGGCAGCCCCTCGCCGATGTCCGTCCAGTGCGCCCCCGCGTCGTCGCTTCTGTACACACCCCAGTGGTTCTGGAGGTACAGCCGGTCGGGGTCGGCCGCGTCCCGTGCGACCTTGTGCACGCACTGGCCGAACTCCGGGTTCGGGTCGGGCAGGAACACCGCGGAGACACCGGAATTGGACGGTTCCCAGCTCGCCCCGCCGTCCCTGGTGCGGAACACACCCGCCGTGGAGACGGCCACCGTCACCGCGCGCGGGTCCCGCTTGTCGGTCAGGACCGTGTGCAGACCCTCACCGCCGCCGCCCGGGACCCACTTCGAGCGGGTCGGATGCTCCCACAGTGGCCGGACCAGCTCGAAACTCTCCCCGCGGTCCTCGGAGCGGTACAACGCGGCCGGCTCCGTGCCCGCGTACACCACGTCCGGCTCGGCCGCCGCCGGGTGCAGCTGCCAGACCCGCTCCAGGGAGGCCCCGGTGTCCTTCGGGAACTTCACAGCGGGCCGGGCCGGCTCCGCCCAGGTGCGGCCCAGGTCGTCGGAGTGGAACACCGACGGCCCCCAGTGCGCGCTGTCACCGCCGGCCAACAGTCGCGGGCGGCCGCCCCGGGTGTCGATCGCCACCGAGTACACGGCCTGCGCGTTGAAGTACGGGCTCTCGTCGAACTCCCAGGTGCCGCCGCGCTCGCGCCCGATGAACAGGCCCTTGCGCGTCCCTACGGCAAGCAGCTTCTCGGCCATACCGATCACCTCCGTGACGTCTTTGTCCCAGACACCGGCCAGTCTGCACCCCGCCACTGACAGCCACCTCCGGAAAGGGCTTCACCGCAGGTCAGGGCGGGGATGGTAACCGGCCCCGGCGATTGACGGGCAGCTTTCGGCAAGATGCGCGCGGCGAGGGGCGGCCGGTGGAACCGTCGTGACGGAGAACTCGCCGTGAGCCGTGAGCATCGAGGGGGGATCTCCCGTATGGGAGGTCGGTCCGGCATGTTCGTGCGCCCGTCGCTCATGAGGAGGATGCCTTCGATGGCGTTCCGTGGTCCGAAGGTCTGGCTGTGGCGCTGGCGGCGCAATCCGCTCCGACGCCGTGCCGACGCCCTGGAGGCGTGGGTCGTGCTCGGTGCCTGGCTGCTCACCGTGGTGGCCGGGGTGCTCGCCGGTCTGGGGGTGAGCCGGGCGGTCGAGCACCAGTTGGCGCTGGAGCGCGTCGAGTGGCGGCCCGTCGTGGCCCGCCTCGCCGACCAGGCGCCGGGTACGGCCGATCCGGGCACGTCGAGCGGTGAACGGGTGTGGGGCGAGGTGGCCTGGACCGGGGCCGACGGTTCGCCGCACAAGGGCCAGGTGCGCGTCGATCCCGGCAGTGCGCAGGGCACTCCGGTCACCGTCTGGACCGATGCCCACGGCCGCCTGATGACCCAGCCCGCCACCGAGGGCCAGGCCCGGATCCGTGCCGGGATGATCGGCGCACTGGTGGGCCTCAGTACCGCGGCCGTCCCCTTCGTGGGGGGCCGAGTCCTGCGCGGTCGCATGGAGCGCCGCCGCCTCGACCAGTGGGACACGGACTGGGCGCACTTCGGACCGTTGTGGGCCGGGAGGCGGGCCGACGGGAGGTAGCACCGGCGGGCGGGGCCGCGTGGAGCGAACGACGTCACGCTGCCGTACCCCCCGGACGGCGATGTCGGCTGCCGTCGCCGGGCCGACAGCTCCACCCCAAGGAGTTCATGGAGCGGCGCTCCCGCAGGGCCGAGGGCGGCGAGGCAGGGGCCGGGGCCGTGCGGCGCAGTGCTCAGTGCCGTCGGCAACCTCCAGCCCCGGCCGCGTGCCCGGGGTGTCGCCGTACGAAAAGGCCCAGGCTCTCGGTCAGGACGTCGAGGACCCGGTCGTCCCGCTCCGGTGCGACCTGCCCGCTCACCACCAGCGCGAGCAGAAACGGCGCCGGCACGGCCTCAGTCGCCGCCGGGTAGCGCCCTCCCGAGGATCGCGTCCAGGTCCGCGGCGCCGGGCAGCGTGCCGAAGGCGTGCCCCCAGTCGCCGCCGAGCCGGCTCGCGCAGAACGCGTCCGCGACCGCCGACGGGGCGTGCCGGACCAGGAGGGAGGCCTGGAGTGTCAGGGCCATGTACTCCACCAGCCGGCGCGCACCCGCCTCGGACGCCGTTACCAGCAGGTCCTTGAGGCGGGCGACGGCCGTGTCCAGGCGGGCGTCCGCCCCCTGGGCCAGGGTGAGTTCGCCGAACAGCGCCTGAGCGGTGTCCGGCTCCCGGCGCAACGCCCGCAGGACGTCGAGGGCGTTGACGTTGCCGGACCCCTCCCAGATCGACAGCAGGGGCGCCTCCCGGTAGTGCCGGGGCATGCCGGAGTCCTCCACGTAGCCGTTGCCGCCGAGGCACTCCAGGGCCTCCGCCGTGAAGGCCGGACCCCGCTTGGTGACCCAGTACTTGCCGACCGCGGTGGTGATACGGCGGAACGCCTGCTCGCCGGTGTCCCCGCGTACGGCCCGGTCGGCGGCGCCCGCCAGCCGTAGCGTGAGGGTGGTCGCGGCCTCGGACTCCAGCGCCAGGTCGGCCAGGACGTTGCGCATCAGCGGCTGGTCGATCAGCCGGGCGCCGAACGCGCTGCGGTGCCGGGCGTGGTGACCCGCCTCGACGAGGGTCCTGCGCATCAGGGTCGCCGACATCATCACGCAGTCCAGCCTCGTGCAGTTGACCATCTCGACGATCGTCTTGACGCCCTGGCCCTCGGGGCCGACCAGCCAGGCCACCGTCCCGTCGAACTCGGGCTCGGAGGAGGCGTTGGACCGGTTGCCGAGCTTGTCCTTGAGGCGCTGGATGCGGAAGGTGTTGCGGCTGCCGTCCGGCAGGACGCGCGGGACGAGGAAGCACGACAGCCCGCCGGGCGCCTGCGCCAGCACCAGGAACACATCGCACATCGGTGCCGACGTGAACCACTTGTGCCCGCGCAGCGTGTACACGCCGGGCTCCGCGGTGGGGGTGGCCGTCGTGGTGTTCGTCCGGACGTCGGAGCCGCCCTGCTTCTCGGTCATCCCCATGCCGGCGAGCAGGCCCCGCTTCTCGGTCGGCACCCTGAGCTCCGGCTCGTACTCGCGGCCGGTCAGCAGCGGCGCGTAGACCTTCGCCAGCTCGGGCTCCCTGCGTAGCGCGGGGATCGCTGCGTACGTCATCGACGTCGGACAGCCGTGGCCCGCGTCTGTGTGTCCCCACACCAGGCCGCCCGCCGTACGCGCGACATGGGCGCCGGTACGGTCCTCCGCCCACGGTGTGCCGGCCAGGCCCTCGGCGACGGCGGTCCGCATCAGGTGGTGCCAGCTCGGATGGAAGTCGACCTCGTCGACCCGGTTGCCGTACCGGTCGTGCGTGCGCAGCACCGGCTCGTGCCGGTTGGCCTGGTCCGCCCACTCCTGGGCCTCGGCACTGCCGGCCCGCAGACCGAGCCGCCTCAGACCCTCCTCGGCCCAGTCGGCGCCCTCGCGGCGCAGTCCCTCCAGCAGGACGGGGTCGTCGGAAGCGTCGTAGGGGGCCAGGGGAGGGGGCTGGTTGGTGACGGCGTGGGTCGCGGCGGCCTGATCGGGCGCGGGGAGGGAGACCATGAAGTCCATGTTGCACTCGGCCTGCGACCGTAGCAATAGCGCAACAAGAGGAAGTCGGTCGTACAGTACGTGACCATGCGGAGGAACGTGTCGGAGCAGCCCGGCGAGGTCGACCTGCGGCCGCTGTCCGCCCGGTCGGTCGTGCTGAGCCTGCTGCTCGGCGCGCATCCGCCGGAGATGGCGGTGAAGGACCTGGTCCGCGCGGTGGAGTCGTTCGGGATCGGCGGCTCCACGCTGCGTGCCGCGCTCAGCCGGATGGTCAGCGCCGGTGACCTGCGGCGCGCCGACACCGTCTACGGCCTCAGCGACCGGCTGCTGGCTCGTCGGCGCCGTCAGGACGACTCCGTGCACCCCCGCACGCGCGCGTGGAGCGGTGACTGGGAGATGGTCGTGATCACCGCGACGGGCCGTGGACCGGCCGAACGCGCCGAGCTGCGCGCCCGGCTGACCGCCCTGCGGCTCGCCGAACTCCGCGAGGGCGTCTGGCTGCGCCCCGCCAACCTGCTGCGACCGCTCCCGGACGTCCTCGACGGGGTCGCCCAGCGCTACACGGCCCGCCCGGACGGTTCCGGCCCCGAGCTGGCCGCCGCGTTGTGGCCCCTCGACGGCTGGGCGGCCGACTCCCGGGCGCTGCTCGCCCATGTCGCCCGCGCGGACCGGCCCGCGGACCGGCTCACCGGCTTCGCGGCGGTCGTACGGCAACTGCTGACCGATCCGATGCTGCCGCCCGGCCTCCTGCCGCCCGACTGGCCCGGCGCGCGGTTGCGCTCCGCGTACGCGGCCTATCAGCGGGAACTGGCGGACACCGTGCCCCAGCACCAGCTCCGCACATGACACGGCGGCCGTGCGAAGCGCCGCGCGGGGACGCTTCGTACGGCCGCCTTCAGCAGCCGAGCGGCTACTTGTAGGTGATGTCCGAGGCCGCGTACTTGCAGTACGTACCGTCAGGCCCGGAGCCGTTCGTGGTCGGCTCCTTGCCCGAGTTGTTCCCGATGTACTTCTGGCACGGGATGATCTTCTTGCTGGAGTCGCCCACGATCGTGATCTTCTTCAGGGTCGCGCTGTCGCCGTAGTTGGTGTTGATGCCGACGAGCTTGTTGCCCGAGTAGGTCGCCTCGATGGTGTTGAGGTTGATCGTCCGCTTGTACTGCGTCGAGCAGTTGCCGCAGGACCGCACGAAGGTACCGAAGCCCTGCACCGCGAAGTTGGAGACGTTGAGCGTGCCGGCGCCGTTGAACTGGAACACCTTGTCGCTCGCCGACTTCGCGCCACCGCCGGAGACGGTGTACACGTTCGACGACGAGGAGCCGCGGAAGGTCGCCGCGTCCTCGCCGACGTCCTCCCACCACACGTTCTGGAGCGTGCAGCTGCCCGCGCAGTGGATGCCGTCGGCGGCGGGGGAGCCGATGATGACGTTCTTCAGGACGGTGCCCGCGGCCAGGTTGAGGATCGGGCCCTGGTCCTCGTCCTGGTTGTCGGTGCCCAGGTCGCCCGTGCCGTACAGGCGCTTCATCCCGTAGTCCTTGGTGCCGGACAGCTCGATGGTCGAGGAGACCGCCTGGCTGCCGTTGGCGGTGGGCCAGGTGGCCGCGGTCGCCGTCGGCGCATTGAGTGTCATGATCATGCCAACCGAAAGGCCGAGTGCGGCCATGGCTCCGGTCAGCGCGCGCCTGCGCGCGCGTGGACGTGCCGAAGAAGTCATGTCCCGAATCCTTCTTCCTTGCTGGGGGTGGATGTGTGGGGGTGTCAGAGCTTTCCGGCGCCCGCGCCGCCCGTCACCGAGGTGACGACGGAGGAGGCGGGCTCGGCGGTGTAGCTGTACGGAGCGGTGGTGA
Organism: Streptomyces sp. NPDC102270; assembly: GCF_044766405.1. Taxonomy (NCBI): domain Bacteria; kingdom Bacillati; phylum Actinomycetota; class Actinomycetes; order Kitasatosporales; family Streptomycetaceae; genus Streptomyces; species Streptomyces sp. NPDC102270. The sequence goes on from NZ_JBIWLX010000016.1 coordinate 37,389, forward strand.
AGGTGCCGACCTGGGAGATCTCGGTGGCGGCTCCACCGAGGTCGTTGCCGCGCAGGTTGGCGTAGCCGTCCACGTCACTGTTCCGGTTCGTGGTGACAGCGACTCCGGTGCTCCGGAAGACGTTGTTCTCCACGAGCATCTGGGCGCCCATGCGCGAGTGCACCGCGGTCTCGGCGCCGACGACGTAGTTGTCGTAGAAGTGCCCGGTGCCGAAGCGCAGACTGGGGATGCGCGAGTTGACGTTGTTGAACCAGTTGTGGTGGTACGTCACCTTCAAGTGGCCGGTGTCCTGGCTTGCGTTGTTGTCGCTGTGGCCGACGAGCGAGCCCTTGAAGTGGTCCTTGAAGGTGTTCCAGGACACCGTGACGTTGTCGGAGCCGTGGTTGATGTCCAGCAGCCCGTCGTAGTAGTCCTTGTCGTGATCGCGGTCCGCCGAGAAGGAGTTGTGGTCGATCCACACCTTCGTCGAGGCCTGCACCTCGATGCCGTCGGCGGGTGCGAGGGGCTTGCTGATGTTCAGGTTGCGGACCACGACGTTCGTGACCTTCTTCAGCCGCAGCCCGCCGCCGGTGAACCCGGACGACGAACCGACCCCCAGCACCGTGGTGTTGGAGCCGACGTCGACCGTGCCGCTCAGCGAGATCAGGCCGTTGACCTTGACGACCTTCGCCGTGCTGCCGGTGACAGCCGTCTTGAAGGCGCTCAGCGTGGAGACGGTGACCGCGGAGGCGCTGCCGCCGCCGGTCGTTCCGGCGCCGAAACCGACGGGGGAGGAGTCGGCGGCCGCGGCCGACTGAGGGACGGCCAGGGCGGCCGCCGTCGCGAGCGCGACCGCACCGGCGGCCAGAGCGGATCTTTGCGCTTGTGTACGTGGGGGGCGAGTACGCATGCGGGTGCGTCCCTTCGTGGCGCCTGCCTGACGCCTGGTTGGTCATATACGTGAAGATCGTTCGCCATGTTGAACTGTGTACGCAGTGCAGAGCGGCAATGTGCGACCCAGGTGGGGCGGGTCGATCACATCGCTGAACGGAACGTAGAGGGTAAGCGCTTTCTGGTCAACGCTTTGCGCAGAAGACATTCGGTCGCCCAGGTGGGGGAGGGGGTGGTGACGGCGAGCGAATTCTTTCGACGTGTGGGAGCGCTTCCATGGCGGCCATGTGCATGCCACGATGCTCGCCGGACGCTTCCCTTCCGCGAGATTTCCGAGGACCTCCGAGAGCTTCCGAGAGGGTGAGTCGGTGGCGACTCCACACATGCGTACGTCTGTCGGCGGCCCGGTGCTCACTCCGCCCGCCCCGGGCCTCACGTCGCTGGCCAACGGACCGGCGGTTGCGGGCGACCGGGCCGTCCCGCTGCCGGAGTTCTTCGGCTGGATCTCCGCCGACCCGCTGAACGACCCCGATCGGGACGCCTGCCGGCCGATCGACTCCGTGAAGGCCCCGACGGTCTTCCGGTACACGCCGGCACGTCCACACGACGACCTCGGACACCGTCGGCGCGTCGAGCCTCGCCCACCCGAGCCTCGCCGGCTGGTGGCAGGCGGCCGAGGCGCCCCTGCCCCTCCTGGGCGCCTCCCCGGACATCGGCGATCGGTGCGCGGCCGCGCACCAGGTCTTCCCCATCGCGTGCAAGAAGCCGCGGTCCAGGCGCGGTAACAGCGGCGCCAGCGGCGCCAGTCGGAGCCGGTGGCCAGGGCCTCCACCAGCGTCAGGCGGTTTCCGGTCCCGGCGAGCGGTACACGTGGCTCACTACGAACAGGCCGAAGAGGTTGTGCTCGGGCGGCACGATCTCCCGACGCGCCGAGCTGTCTCAGCCACCCCCAACTGCCTTGGCAACCAGCCCTGTTGACCCAGATCAACTCATCCTGCCGATCCTTCCGAAAGAGAGGGGCAAGGACGTGTCCACCACCTCCAGGAGACCGCTGAGTTCCGTACTGCCGACCCTGCTGGCCTTACTCGCGGCGGCGCTCTTCGCCGCCGTTCCCACCGCATCGGCCCGCACGGAGGCCGTCCCCACGGCGACCCTCACCGAGGTCACCGGCTTCGGTGCCAATCCCAGCAACCTCCAGATGTACCTGTACGTGCCGGACAACGTCACCGCGCACCCGGCGGTCGTCGTGGCGGTGCACTACTGCACCGGCTCGGGACCCGCCATGTACAACGGCACCGAGTGGGCCCAACTGGCCGACACCTACGGCTTCGTGGTGATCTACCCCTCGGTCACCCGGTCCAGCAAGTGCTTCGACGTGTCCTCTCCGCAGGCGCTGAAACGGGGCGGCGGCAGCGACCCCGTCGGCATCAAATCGATGATCGACTGGACGGTGAACACCTACTCGGCCGACACCGGCAGGATCTACGCCACCGGCATCTCCTCCGGCGCCATGATGACGAACGTCCTGCTCGGCGACTACCCGGACGTGTTCGCGGCGGGCGCGGCCTTCTCCGGCGTCCCCTTCGGCTGCTTCGCGACGACGGACGGCTCCGAGTGGAACAGCGCCTGCTCGGGCGGCACGGTCACCCACACCCCGCAGCAATGGGGCGACCTGGTCCGCGCCGCCTACCCCGGCTACACCGGCACCCGGCCGCGCATGCAGGTGTGGCACGGCACCGAGGACGACGTGCTGCGCTACCCCAACTTCGGCGAGGAGATCAAGCAGTGGACGAACGTCCTCGGCGTCGGCCAGACTCCCGCCGCCACCGACTCGCCCGTCTCCGGCTGGACCCGCACCCGCTACGGCGCCACCGGTGACCGGGCCCCCGTCGAGGCGATCAGCCTCCAGGGCGTCGGCCACAACCTGTACAGCTGGGGCATGGCCGACCGCGCCCTGACCTTCTTCGGCCTGAACACCGGCGGCCCCGCGCCCGAGCCCCAGCCCCAACCCGGCGCCTGCAAGGTGACGGCCACGACGAACGCCTGGAACACCGGCCTGACCGCATCGGTCACCGTCACCAACACGGGCACGACGACGGTCACCGGCTGGAAGCTGGCCTTCACTCTCCCCGCCGGACAGACCATCACCAACGGCTGGGGCGCCACCTACACCCCGTCCTCCGGGGCGGTGACGGCGACGAACGCGACGTACAACGGCACGCTGGCGCCTAACGCGAGCGTCAGCATCGGCTATCAGGCGAACCACAGCGGGAACAGCGCGGTTCCGGGTGGCTTCACTCTCAACGGAGCGACCTGCACGTCGAGTTGAGGACTCACCGGCCATCGCGGTCCTCCGGCGGGGCGTTCCGGCGCAGTGCACGGGCGTCCCGCCGGACGGCGTGCCAGGAGCGCAGCAGACCTCGTACCTGGTCGAGCAGTCCGGTGAGGGCGTACAGGAACACGGACACCACGCTTGCCGCGCCCAGGATGTCCAGGACGATTCGCGACTCCATGCTCGGGGCCTCCTCCGAGAGGGAGGGCGATCGAACCGAGCGCGAGCCGCGGGCAGGATGGCAGGTGTCTCAGGTCGACCACCCTGAACCGACGGTGATCAACTGAGGCCCTGCCGGCGTGCAGGCCGCGTGTGAAGTTGTCGCGATTGACGCGCCACCGATTGCTCGGCGGACGCGCCCGAAAGGGACGCCGGACCCATTCCCGTCGCAGTCGGCGAGGCCGACCGTGCCCAAGAGAGCGTACGTCCCGAGCGCCTCGCGCCGAAGGCCCTTTACGGAAACGGCGTCACACCGACCGGTGGTACTGGTCCGGCACCCGCACGTCTCCGCCGAGCTCGCGTGCCGCATGCCGGGACCAGGACGGATTCCGCAGCAGTTCGCGCCCCAGCAGTACGGCGTCCGCCTCGCCGTTGGAGAGGATCTTCTCGGCCTGCTCGGTGTCCGTGATGAGGCCGACCGCGGCGACCGGGAGGGTGGTCTCCGCCTTGACGCGGGCGGCGAAGGGGACCTGGTAACCGGGGTCGACCGGGATGCGGACGCCGGACGCGTTGCCGCCGGTGGAGACGTCCAGGAGGTCGATGCCGTGGGCCTGGAGGTCGTGGGCGAAGCGCACGGTGTCGTCCGCGGTCCAGCCGCCCTCCTCCAGCCAGTCGGTCGCCGAGATGCGGAAGAAGAGGGGCTTGTCGTCGGGCCAGACCTCGCGCACCGCGTCGACGACCTCGAGCGCGAAGCGGGTGCGGTTCTCGTACGAGCCGCCGTACTCGTCGGTGCGGTGATTGCTGTGCGGGGAGAGGAAGTTGCCGATGAGGTAGCCGTGGGCGCCGTGGATCTCGGCGATGTCGAAACCGGCGGTGAGCGCGCGACGGGCCGCGTCCGCGAACTGGCCGACCACCTCGGCGATCTGATCAGACGTCAGCTCTGCGGGGATCGGGTGGTTCTCGTCGTAGGCCAGCGCGCTCGGGCCCAGCGGCTGCCAGCCCCCCGCGTCCGGGGCGAGCGGCGCGCCGCCCTTCCATGGCTGGTCGGTGGACGCCTTGCGGCCTGCGTGCGCGAGCTGGATTCCCGGGACCGTGCCCTGCGAGACCAGGAAGCGGGTGATGCGGCGGAACGCCTCGACCTGGGTGTCGTTCCAGATGCCGAGGTCGTAGGGGGTGATGCGGCCCTCGGGGCTGACGCCGGTGGCCTCGACGATGATCAGACCCGTGCCGCCGGCCGCGCGGGCCGCGTAGTGCGCGAAGTGCCAGTCGTCGGGGGCGCCGATCCCCGGGCCGTCCGGAGCGGCCGAGTACTGGCACATCGGCGGCATCCACACCCGGTTCGGGATCGTCACGTCGCGGAGGGTGAAGGGCTCGAAGAGTGCGCTCACGGCGGGCTCCAATCGTCACGGGACCGGTGCTGGTCGACTCGTACGATAGGCATCGTAGTACGCCAGATGTCAAACTACGAGAGGTCTCGTACAATGGGAGTCTCCGGGGGCCGGTCCGCGAGTCGGCAGAGCCCCGGGGAAGCCTGGAGAAGTGGAGCCGCCGTGACCTCCCCCGCCGTCAGCAGTCGTACCCTTCCGCACCCGGAGCGCGGCGAGATCCGGCTGGAGGGCGTCCTGCACGCCCTCTCCGACCCGATGCGCCTGCGGATCGTGCGAGAGCTCGCCGCGGTCGGCGACGAGCTCTCCTGTTCGCACTTCGACCTGCCCGTCACCAAGTCGACGACCACCCACCACTTCCGGGTGCTGCGCGAGAGCGGGGTGATCCGGCAGATCTACCGGGGCACGGCCAAGATGAACGGTCTGCGCCGGGACGACCTAGACGATCTCTTCCCGGGGCTTCTCGACAGACTCCTCGACGCCGCCGCCCGCCAGGCCGTCCGGGTCGGGAGCGCCTGACGCGGTCTTCGAGGGCAGGTGGTTGAAGAGCAGGTTCAGCACGATCGCCGTCAGGCAGCCCGCACTGATGCCGCTGTTCATCACCGTCTGGAACCAGTCGGGGAACTTCTCGTAGATCGTCGGCACGCCGACCGGCAGCACGCCCATGGCCACCGAGACGGCCACCACCGTCAGGTTGTGGTTGCCCTTGAAGTCCACCTGAGTCAGGGTCCGCAGACCGCTCGCCGCGACCGTACCGAACATCACCAGGCCCGCCCCACCGAGCACCGGCGCGGGTACCGCCGCGACCACCGCGCCCAGCTTGGGCAGCAGGCCCAGCAGGACCAGGATGCCGCCGGCCGTGGCGACGACCCAGCGGCTGCGCACCCGGGTCATGCCGACGAGGCCCACGTTCTGGGCGTACGCCGTGTAGGGGAAGGTGTTGAAGACGCCGCCGAGCACGGTCGACAGGCCGTCGGCGCGCAGACCGTCCGAGAGGGAGCGCGGCTCGACCCCGCGATCCGTCATCTCGCCGACCGCGATCAGGTCGCCGGTCGTCTCGGTCATCGTCACCAGCGCCACGACCAGCATCGACACGATCGCCGAGAACTCGAAGGTGGGCGCCCCGAAGTGGAACGGCGTGCTGATCCCGACCCAGTCCGCGTCCCCGACCCCGTCGAAGTCCGTGAACCCGAAGGGAACGGCCACCACCAGGCCCACCACGATGCCGATCAGTACCGCGATCCGGCTCAGGAACGCCGGCGCGAACCGCTGCACCCCCAGCACCACCGCCAGGACGAACACGGCCAGTGCGATGTTCTTCGGCGCGCCGAAGTCGGCCGACCCGACGCCGCCCGCCACCCAGTTGCCCGCGACCGGCAGCAGCGAGATGCCGATGATCAGAATCACCGTGCCTGTGACCAGCGGCGGGAAGAAGCGGAGCAGCTTGCCGAAGACCGGTGCGAGCAGCATGATCGCGAGACCCGCGACGATCACCGAGCCGTAGATCGCCGGGAGTCCGCCGCCCGTCGTGCCGATCAGGACCATCGGGGACACGGCCGCGAAGGTGCAGCCCTGCATGATCGGGAGCCGTACGCCGAAGCGCCAGAAGCCGACGCACTGGATGAGTGTGGCGATGCCGCACACCAGCAGATCGGCGGTGATCAGATATGCCAGGTCCGCCGGAGACAGCTTCATCGCGCCGCCGACGATCAGGGGAACGGCCACGGCGCCCGCGTACATCGCGAGGACGTGCTGGAGGCCGAAGGCGGCGAGCTGCCGTACCGGGGGTACTTCGTCCACGGGATGCGCAGGAGTGGTTTGGGCCATGTCCGAAACCGTAAGGGCGTTGAACAGTTTGTTGATTTCCAGGGTGTTGCCGGTTGGTTGCCCGGTGCGGGCCAGGGGGTGCACGCGCCCTAAGAAGCACTGCCGTGCACCGCGTTCATCAGGGACTGCCAGTCCGGGAGCTTCACCACACCCCGGCCCAGTGACGCGCCGAGCTGCGCCTCGGCTTGTTCGATGGCGCACCAGCCCGCCCACTGCACCACTTCGGCCCCGGCTGTCCGCAGTGCGTCGAGCGGGTCCCCGCGTAGTTCTTTGTGTACGAGCGTGGGGGCGTCCTCGAGCAGTGAGGTCACCGTCTCCTTGGCGTCCGGGCGGTTGGTGCCGATCACGCCTGTCGGGCCGCGCTTGATCCAGCCGGCCACGTACTCTCCCGGGACGGCGGAACCGCCCCGCACGACGCGGCCGTCGACGTTGGGCACCGTGCCGCTCTCCGCGTCGAACGGCAGCCCCTGCACCGGCATTCCCCGGTAGCCCACCGAGCGCAGCACCAACTGCGCCTCGATCTGCTCGAATTCCCCCGTGCCGCGCACGCCGCCATGCCCGTCCGGCACCGTCCGTTCGAAGCGGACCGCGCCCACGCGGCCGCCGTCGGCGAGGAGTTCGACCGGACGCAGGAAGAAACGCAGCGAGATCCTGCGGGAGGACGCCCGTGACTCCGCGGCCGCCCAGCCGCGCAGCACCTCCACGTTGCGGCGCTGCGGTGCGGGCAGGGGAGCGGGGTCGAGGAACGCCGGATCCAGCGCCAACTCCTCCGGCTGGACGGCCACTTCGGTGTCCGGCAGTGAACCCAGCTCGCGCAGCTCCTTGGTGGTGAAGCGGGCCTGGGACGGGCCCCGCCGGCCCACCATGTGGACCTCCGTCACCCGGCTGGCCGCCAGCGCGGTGAGCGCCGGATGCGGGATGTCGGTCGGGCTGAGCTCGGTCGTCCCGCGCGCCAGCATCCGCGTCACGTCCACGGCGACGTTGCCCACACCGATGACGACCGCCGACCGGGTGTCGGCCACGAAACCGTCGGCCATGGAGTCGGGATGCGCGCTGTACCAGGACACGAACTCCGTCGCCGACCAGCTGCCCGGCAGGTCCTCACCCGGAATCCCGAGATGCCGGTCGGTCGCGGCGCCCACGCAGTACACGACGGCGTGATACAGCTCGCGCAACCGCGCGGCCGGCACCCCGCCGGGGCCGATCTCCACACCGCCGAGGAACCGCACCCGTTCGTGCTCCAGGATGGCCCGCAGGTTGTTCTGGAGCGATTTGATCTTCTCGTGGTCCGGTGCCACGCCGTAACGCACCAGGCCGTACGGGCACGGCAGCCGGTCCAGGACGTCGACGAGCACGTCCGGGTCCTGCTGGACGAGGCTCTGGGCGGTGTAGCACCCGCTGGGCCCGGAGCCGACGACGGCGACACGCATGTTTCCAGGATCGCACCGCCACCGCTCCGCTGACAGGGTGCTGCGCGCGGCACGCGCACGCGTGTCCGTTCAGATGGAATGTGATCATGCAGTTACGTTGCGTGTGTGCTAGAAGCATCCTTTCTTAATCTTTCTGATCGTTGTCCGACGGACGGCAGCGTGTCCGTGTGGCCCGCGTGGGAAGTGCGGGAGGACGGGGACGTGATGGCGTGGTTCCACGTCCGGCTCGCCTTCGCCGACGGTGCCCGGGTGGACACGCTCGCGGTGGTGGCCGAAGGCGGCGTGTCCCTGGAGGACGTACGTGCGCAGCCTGCGCTGTCGCTCGAGGACCTGGGCGCCCTCGGCGACTGGATCGAGGGCCCGCTGTTCGAGGCCTGTGGAGTGGCGCCTCCCGGCGCCGCGTCGGGCAGTCGTGCCCGGCCCGCCTGGCCGCGTGGCATGGAAGGGCGCCGGCTGATCGTCGAGGAGTACCGGGCCGCCCAGGAGGACGGCGTCGACCCGGTCCTCGCCGTGATGTGCGCGACCGGGCACAGCCGCCGTACGTCGCTCCGGCTCATCTCCCAGGCGCGTGACGCGGGATTCCTGACACCACGGCACGCACGGCGCTGAACAGCCGAGTTCACCGGAGCATCCCGTTCAGAGCATGTCCCGCATCCGGTTGATCTCGCTCGTCTGCTGGGCCACCACGTCGTCGGCCATCTCCTCGATCCGGACGTTGTTGCCCTGCCCCTTCACGTCCGTCGCCATGGTGATCGCCCCCTCGTGGTGAGTGATCATCAGGGTGAGGAAGAGCTCGTCGAAGGCCTTCCCCTTCGCCGCGCGCAACTTCTTGACCTGCGCCTCGGTCGCCATGCCGGGCATCGTGGCGTGCGCGTGACCGTCGCTCTTCTCGGACTGGCCGTACTCCTTCAGCCAGGACCTCATCGCGCTGATCTCCGGTCCCTGTGCGGCCGAGATCCGCTCGGCGAGGGCCTTGAGCTTCGCCGACTCGGCCCGCTGCGGGGCCAGTTCGGTCAGCTCCAGGGCCTGGGTGTGGTGCGCGATCATCATCCGCACATACGAGACGTCCGCCGAGTTGGGCGTGTCGTCGTCGGCCCGCTGCTCCTGTGCGTCCTCGGCGGACAGGGTGCGGTTCGCCTCGCCGGGCTTGCCGGGTACCAGCACTGAAGGCCCGGTCGCGGGGGCGGACTTCGGGTCTGCGCCGCTCTCGCAGCCCCCGAGGGTCAGGGCTGCGAGAGCGGCCAGAGCAGCCGTCGCGTACGGCGCGCGGCGGAAGAGCACAGTGGCCACCCATGGCCCCTTCATTACAGGTTCGTTGCCCTCTGTTGATCTGTGCATGGTGAAGACGATACTGCGGGGACGTGTGAACCGTTCCACATGAACGGCACAGGGAGGAAACAGTGATCCTGTTGAAAGAGTCCCGAACCCGGCACAGACGGCTGGGAGTTGCCGCGGCCGCCGTGGGTCTCCTGGCCGCGCTGCTGACCGCGGGCCCGGCCGACGCGACCCCCGACCCGGGGGACGGCCCGGCGGCGAGCAAGGAGGTGTCGAAGACCACCGAGGCCGAGGTGAAGGCGGCGATCGCCGACGGCGAGATACCCGGCCAGGACGAGATCGTCCACTCCGACAACATCGAGCACCTCGTCAACATCCCCAAGGACGCCCTGCCCGGCGCCAATACGGACCTGGCCTTCCAGGGCCGGTACGCCTTCGCCGGCAACTACGACGGCTTCCGCATCTTCGACATCAGCAACCCGAAGGCGCCCAAGACGATCGCCCAGGTGCTGTGCCCCGGATCGCAGAACGACATCTCTGTCTCCGGGAACCTGCTGTTCCTGTCCACCGACTCCTCGCGCAGTGACAGCAGTTGCAGCAGCACCACCCAGCCCGCGACCGAGAAGTCGTCGTGGGAGGGCATGAAGGTCTTCGACATCAGCGACAAGAGCAACCCGAAGTACGTCGCCGCCGTGGAGACCGCGTGCGGCTCGCACACCCACACCCTGGTGCCCGAGCGCAGGAACGTCTACCTCTACGTCTCCTCGTACTCGCCGAACGCGGCCTACCCCGACTGCCAACCGCCGCACGACGGCATCTCCGTCATCAAGGTGCCGCGCAACGCCCCCGAGAAGGCGGCGGTCGTCAACTTCCCGGTGTTCTTCCCCGGCGAGGGCCCCGACGGCGGCGGCAACCCCGGTTCGCCCACCAACCCGGGCGTCTCCAAGACCACCGGCTGCCACGACATCACGGTGCTCCCGGACAAGGACCTGGCGGCGGGCGCCTGCATGGGTGACGGCATCCTGTTCTCCATCAAGGACCCCGAGCATCCGAAGGTCATCGACCGGGTGCAGGACAACGTGAACTTCGCGTTCTGGCACTCGGCGACCTTCAACCAGAAGGCGAACAAGGTCGTCTTCACCGACGAGCTGGGCGGCGGTGGTGCGGCCACCTGCAACGCGGAGATCGGTCCGAACCGCGGCGCCGACGGTATCTACGACATCGTCGGCAAGGGCGACAAGCGCAAGCTCGTCTTCCGCAGCTACTTCAAGATCCCCCGCCACCAGGCGGACGTCGAGGTGTGCGTGGCCCACAACGGCTCGCTCATCCCGGTCAAGGGCAAGGACATCATGGTCCAGGCCTGGTACCAGGGCGGTGTCTCCGTCTGGGACTTCACGAACTCCTCGCGCCCGAAGGAGATCGGCTACTTCGAGCGCGGCCCCGTGACCACCGAGCGGCTGACGACCGCCGGCCCCTGGTCGGCGTACTACTACAACGGCTACATCTACTCCAACGACATCGCCAAGGGCTTCGACGTCCTGAAGCTCAGCGACCGGCGCACGGACCCGGCCGGGAAGGTGCGGCTCGGCGAGCTCAACGTCCAGACGCAGCCTGACTACTTCGACTGATCCACGGGCTCCGGGCCCGTCTCGAAGAAACGCGACAGGTCCGTGCCGTACGTCCCGTCGGGTGCCCCGGTGCCCGGCGGGACGCCCTGCTCCCAGTCGAGCCGGTAACGCGTGAACAGCTCGGCGCGCAGGGTCGTGAGCGACATCGGGACGTTCGGCAGGACCATCGCGTAGACCGCGCCCATGAGCTGCGAGCGCAGCATCGGGTAGTCGGTCTCGACCGTCTGCGAACCGTGCCGTTCCATCGTGTCCCGCAGCAGTTCGGCGAGGCGCTGCTGCTCCGGACACTCCACGAAACCCTCGGTGTCCAGCAGCCCCGCCATGTGCTGGCGCATCAGCACCGTCCGGTCCCGGGCCAGACCCAGGACCGCGTCGATGGCGCGGGCCATCCGCTCCCGGCCGTCCTCGGTGCGCGGCTCGCGCTCCAGTGCCTCCTCCAGCGTGCGGTGCATGAGCCGGTGCACGGCGGACTGCACGAGTTGGCGCTTGCCGGGGAAGTAGTACGACACCAGACCGCGCGCCGAACCGGCCCGGTCCGCGATGTCGCCGAGGGTCGTCGCCTCGTAACCGCGCTCGGAGACCAGTTCGACTGCCGCCTGCAGGAGCCGCTCCCGGGAACGACGGCGCAGCTCTTCATTGACCGAGGCGCTGCGCGGGGACATGCTCTAACTCCTGCGTTGACTGGCTATCAGCCAACTATACTCAGTGCGTCCGGACCGGCCCGAAAAAGGCCTGGTCGGGGCTGCCGCCTGCTCTGGGCGACGCGGGGGATCGTCCAGGGTGGGCGCGCATACGCCCCAATGGTGTGCTCGGGCGACCTTCTCGGCGGGGTGACCACCCGGTTTTCGGACACTTTTTCCGGTGCCGGTCGCGGGCGTCGATCCCGTCCGTCAGTCCACCAGGCCGAGGACGGACCGCAGTGCGTCGGGCCGCTGTGCGGCCGGCAGATGATCCACGAAGTGCACTGCGCAGCCGAGGGCCGCCGCACCGCCGTCCGCCCGCCGGTCGTCGCCGACCATCAGGACGTCCCGGGGCTCGACACCGAGCGCCGTGCAGGCGGTCTTGAACAGCCGGGGGTCCGGCTTCTGGATGCCGTGTTCGTACGACAGCACATACACGTCGACATACGGATCGAGCCCGTGCGCGCGGAAGACCGGACGCAGGTCCCAGCCGATGTTGCTGACCACGCCCACCTTGATCCCGCGCTCGCGCAGCGCGCGCAGCACCTCGGCGGCATCGGGATACGGCTGCCAGGCGGCGGGGAGCATGTGCCGGTCGTACAGCGCGTCGTGCAGTGCGGGATCCGGCAGCGTGACGAGCCGCGAAAGCCCGGTGTACGCGGCCCGGTGCAGCTCGGCGCTCTCGTCCCGGATCGCCCACAGGGCGGCGAGCTCGTCCGGCATCGGCACCCGGGGTGCCACGCCGCCGGGCAACGCCCCCACGTTCTCCAGCTCCCGCGCGGCCCGCGTCAACTCGGCCTCGGTGAGGGGAAGTCCCGCCTCGTCGAGGACAGCCCTCAGCCAGGAGCCGGTGGACTCGATCCGGAAGAGGGTTCCCGAGAAGTCGAACAGGACGGCAGTCATACGGTGATCTTACGGGTCGGCGCGGACGGGTCCCGATGGCCGTGGACCCGGCCGGGACCGTACGTCACGGCCGACAGCGCTGGTGGACCATCACCGCCAGAGTCACGAGCAGGGCGCCCAGGAACCACCCGCCGAGGACGTCGGAGGGCCAGTGGACGCCCAGCCAGATACGCGTCAGGCCGACGCCCACGACAGAGATCACGGCGAGGGCCAGGGCCGTGAGCCACAGGGCGCGGCCGGCGCCGTAGTGATGGAGGAGCCACAGGAGGAGGCCGCACACGACCGTGGCCGTCAGCGCGTGGCCCGACGGGTAGGCCGCGAAGTGCGCGGTGTCGACGGGGTCGCGCCAGACGGGGCGTTCGCGGCCGACCGCGGCCTTCAGGACCTGCTGGAGCAGTGTGCCCAGCGCACATGTCGCCACCAGCCATACGGCGGTCCAGCGGGCATTGCGCCGCCACACCAGCCAGATCGCCGCGACCGCTGCCAGGATGCGCATCGCCCAGGGGTCCCAGACCCAGTCCGTGAGGATGCGGAAGGCATGCGTGAGCCCCGGTTCGTCGACCGCCCAGCGGTGGGTGGTGTCGGCGATGTCGCCGTCCACGGTGAGCAGCGGATGCCACTTGGCCGCGACCAGGACGAGCAGCAGCACCGAGAACAGGGCGAGGACACCGCTCGCGCGGGCGGCGGTCCGGTGCTCCGGGGGACGGGGCGGGGAGTCGACGGACTGGGTGTGCATACTGAGATCCTCGCCGACCTGTGCGGTGGGGGGCGAATTCCGGGGCGCGGGTGGGCCGGACGGTCCGTGGTCCGGGGCCGCGGTCATGGCCGGCTGCTCGCGTTGGGGGGCATGGCCATGCCGGGTTCCCCGGGATCCGCGGGTGTATGCCCCGGCCGCCCGTCTGTCGCTGTCCCGATGTCGGCTGTCGGCGACACCTGACTCCGGGCAGGGCGGCGCGTCGCCGGCGCGTCAGAGCGTCAGCAGCATGGCCACCATCGCGATGCCCATCGACAGGCGGCACGCCCGCGCGAGTTCGGGACGGTCGCCCCAGCCGACGCTGCCGCCACCGGCGGTCACCGGTATCAGGCGGGCGCCGGAGAGCAGGACGTATCCCGCGAAGTAGAGGAGCAGTACGCCCGTCACCACGGGGACTCCCGAACCGCTGTGGTGGCCGGGGGAGGCCGCCATCACCACCGCCATGTAGACCATGGCCCCCGCCCCCACCAGGTGATGCAGATGATGAGTGCTCGTGCGCGCCGCCCACAGCGCGCGCAGCGCGGCCCCGCCGAACACCGCCGTGCACAGTGGCCAGACCCACGCCGGTGGCGTGAACACGGTCGCCGGGACGGCCATCGCGGCCATTCCGAAGCCCATCAGTGCCTCACCGCCCGCGGCCCGGCGCTGCTCCTCGACGCTGCTGCGCATCCGCAACAGGCAGTACGCCCCGGTCGCCGCGCAGAGCGCGACCAGCAGCCAGCCGGGCGAAACCGGTCCGTGCACGCCCACCTCCCCGCTCGACGGTCGGTCAAGGAATGCCCGGGCCACGCGGCGCGCAATCGAGCGCAAGGGTGTACGCGGGGAGCGTGCGGCGGGAGCACAGCAGGTCAGGGTGATGTTTCCTACATGGTTCACAGGTAAAACACCGGCTAAAGTATTGTCTCATGAGCAGTGCGACCCCCCACACCGACACCCCGCGCGTACGCCGTCTCCCGCTGGCCGGCGTGCTGCGCCTCGGCAGGCCCTCCGACATCTGGTTCAAGCCCGCCCTGAGCGTCGTGGTCGCGGTCGCCCCGTCCAACCTGGTCCTGCTGGCCCTCGGCCGCCTCGACCTGGCGATGTACACCATGGCCGGGTCCCTGTGCGCGTTGTACGCCCACAACCGGCCCTATGCCGCCCGGGCCCGCGCCCTGGCCTGGGTGGTGCTCGGCATGGTCGCCGGCCTCGGCGTCGGCCTGGTCGCCGCCTCGCTCACCGGCAGCGCGATGGTGCTGGTCACCGTCGGCGCACTGGTGGCCGCCGTACAGAAGACGCTCTGCGACGCGACCCGGATAGGCCCCCCGGGCCATGTGGTCCTCACCTTCATCAGCTCCGCCTCCCTGTTCGCCCCGCAGACCCTCGCCCAGGTTCCCGGCCACCTCGCCCTGGCCCTCGCGGCGGGTGCCTGGGCCTGGCTGGTCGGCATGGCCCCCGGCCTGCTGCGGCCCCATGGTCCGGAGCGACGGGCCACCGCCCGCGCCCTGGACGCGGCTGCCGCGTACGCGGAAAACCCGCGCTCCCATGCGAGCGGAACCGCCCACGCCGCCGTGCAGGCCGCCTGGCAGACCCTCCTGTCGGCCGGAGCCCGCTCCGCAACCCGGCGCGCCCTCGAACGCCTCGTCGTCCGCGCCGAGGTCGCCCTCGCCGCCCCCGCCGACGCGGACCCGGACCGTCTGCGCGCCTGGGCCCGGGACCTGCGCGGCACGGCCCCCGTCCCGCAGGCGCCGGACGACGACGAACTCCTCGGCGTGGACGTCGAACTCGCCGCCCCGGCCCACCCGGTGTGGCGCATGCTCGCCCCGATCGCCGTACGCACCGCCCTGGGCTGTGCCCTCGCCGGGTACGCCTCCCTCGCTCTCGGCATCGGCCGCCCCTACTGGGCCCTGGTCACCGCGGCCTCCCTCTACCAGGCCAACATCACCTTGACCTGGAGCCGGGGCGTCCAGCGGGTCGTCGGCAACCTGGTCGGGGTGCTGGTGTTCGCCGCCGTCGTCCCGCTCGCCCATCTCGGGCCCGCCGCGCTCGTCCTGTGCTGCCTGGCCTTCAACTTCGGCGCCGAGGCGCTCATCGCCCGCAACTACTGGCTCGGCAGCGTCTGCGTGACCCCGATGGCCCTGCTCATCACCGAGTTCGCCGGCCACCAGGAGCCGGGCCGGCTGATCACCGAACGGGTAGTGGACACCCTCGTCGGGGCGCTGGTCGGATTCGTCGCCGCCCTCGCGGTCACCAACCGGCGCGCGGGCGATCGGGTCGAGCAGTCGCTGGCCGCCGTGGAGGGCGCCCGTGACCACACGGCCCGCCTCCTGGCCGAGCCGCACCCTGCCCCCGGTGCCCTCGACCTGGCCCGCCGCACCCTCGCCACCGCCCTGGTCGACCTGCGGGCCACCGTCGAGGCCGCGTCCGGCGAATGGTGGCAACGCGCCCTGCCCCAGGAGAGGGTCGTGCGCGCCGAGCAGGCCGCACACCGTACGCTCGCCGCGACGATCCGGCACCACAGAACGGAGGGCGTACGTCCATGACGGCACCGAACGGCCGACCGGCGGACCCGACGAGAAACGACACCGTCGCCGCCGTCGTCCGGCAGTGGCAGACCGTCCACCCAGGCCTCGACACCGGCCCCATGGAGATCATCGGCCGCGTCAACCGCTGTGCCGCCCTCCTCCAGCAGGCCGAGGACGCCCCCCTGCGCCGGGCCGGGCTCAGCCGCCCCGAGTTCGACCTGCTCGGGGCGCTGCGCCGCACCGGCCACGAACTCACCCCCGGCGACCTGGCCCGCGAGACCTTCTCCTCCGGCGCCGCCGTCACCAAGCGCGTCAAGCAGCTGACCGAACGCGGCCTGGTGGAGCGCCGGGGCGACACCCGCGACCGCCGCGTGGCCCACGTCCGTCTCACCGAGGCCGGCCGTGAACTGGTCGACGGGATCCTGCCCGAGCAACTGGCGTACGAGACGGCCGTGCTGTCGGTGCTGACGCCCGAGGCGCGTGACGAACTCGCCGCCCGGCTCGGGGAGCTGCTCGGCCGCCTGGAGGGCAGCCTGGGAGTGCTGCGGGTGTGACCCTCCCACCTGCGGTTTCGGAAGTTTCGAAGCCCGCTGCCTGTTGACGCGGTCCACCCGCGCTTCCTACGTTCGTCCAGGTCGGTGCGGATCATCGACTGTCGTACGGAGTGTCGAACGAAGGATGGATGCCGTGGCAGCCGAAGGTCCCGCCCGCGAGAAGCTCATCATCGACCTCGGCACCGAGACCGGACCCTTCCACGGGGGAGCGAGCGGCACGCTCTACGGCCTCTACGGCGACGGCGTGCCCAGCCGCACGGTGGTCGAGGGCATGTACCCGCGCACGGTGACGACCAAGGCCCAGGGCGGTACCCAGCATCCCGGCGGCGATGCCCTGGAGATCCTGCCGCCGTTCGTCGCGGCGGGCGGCAAGGACGTCTACGTCTATCTGCCCGACTTCTACCGGGGGTTTCCGTACGAGTGGCCGGGTGCCACCGGTGAGGAGCGGCTCGTCGGGCACCTGGACGTGATCCGCCGCCAGGTCGAACAGGTCCTGACCCTGGGGGAATTGCGGTCCCACGTCGTGTACGTGCCGTTCAACGAGCCCGAGGGCAACATGTTCGGCGAGGGCGAGTGGAGCTACGACCAGGTCTCCTGGCGGACCCGGCCGGACCACTACTTCGCCGCCTGGGAAGCCGCGTACCGCCTCATCAAGGAGCTCGACCCGGACGCCCGGGTGGCCGGACCCAACACCTGCATTCTGTACCCCGAGGTCAGGGGCTTCCTGGAGTTCGCGAAGTCGCACGACGTGCTGCCCGACATCGTCACCTGGCACGAGCTGTCCTCGCCCGCCGAGGTCCGCGCCAACATAGCCGAGTACCGGGAGCTGGAGCGGGAGTTGGGCATCGGTCCGCTCCCCGTCAACATCAACGAGTACGCGCACAACTACCACGTCTCCGTCCCCGGTCAGATGATCCAGTGGATCGCCGCGATCGAGGAGTCGAAGGTCGACGCCGACCTCGCGTACTGGAACATCGCCGGCAACCTCAACGACTCGGCGGTGGAGGCGAACAAGGCCAACGGCCAGTGGTGGCTGTACAACGCCTACGGACAGCTGACCGGGAACACCGTCCGGGTCCTCGCCCCGCACCCCGACGCGCAGTACACCCTGCAGGGGGTCGCCACCCTCGACCGGGAGAAGCGCCAGGCCAGGTCGGTGTTCGGGGGTGCGGGCGGCGAGGCCGAGATCGTGTTCGAGGGCGTGGACGCGGAGGTGTTCGGCACCGTGGTCCACGCGCGTCTGGTGGAGATCCCCTGGACGGGCCAAGTCGGCGCCGGCGCACAGCCGTTGAGGCTGCGGGACGAGGAAATACCGGTTCGCGGGGGCGAGGTGACGTTGACTCTGGCCGAACTCGACGAGATGTCCGCCTACCAGGTGATCCTTTCGCCCGGTGGCAACGGAGCCGTGTCCCTGCCGCCCGTGGTGCGCTGGAGGCGGACCTACGAGGCCGAGGACGCGACCTACACGGGCGGCGGTTACTCGAAGAACGGGCCCGAGGGATCCCCGTCCGCCGTGGACCGGTTCGCCACGTCCGGCGGCTACCACGTGGGCGGACTGCGCACCGGCTCCGACGGTGTGCTCGCCTTCGACGTCGAGGTCCCCGAGGACGGGACCTATGACCTCGTGGTGTTCGCCGGCTCGCACAACCTCGCCGATCTGGTGCGCGAACAGGGCCCCACCAACGTCTTCCTGCGCGTGGACGGCGAGGACCCGCGCGAGCTGCGGCTGCCGCTCGGCTACAAGTGGGCGGTGTGGGGCCACACCGACACCCGGGTGGAGCTCACCGAGGGCCGCCACCGGATCACCCTCGCCGCCCAGGACCGCGACCTCGGGGTCACCAAGGGCGACGCGGTCGTCGACAAGCTGGACGTCGTGCTGCGGGAGAAGGACGAAACCGCCCTGTACGACGCCGAGTTCGCGGACCTCGGCGGCGGGGCCCGGGTCAGCCACGCCCACCGCGGCGCCTCGGGACCCGGGGTAGCCGTGCTCCCGCGGGGCGGTACCGTCACCTTCTGGGTGTACGCGGCCGACGACGGCGAGGCCTCCCTGACCGTCGACGTGCTCGGGCCCGGGGAGGGCCTGTTGAGCGTCAACGGCGAGGAGACCGGGCGCGTCGAGCGCGGCGCCGTACCCCTCTTCCTGGCCGGGGGCGTCAACAAGGTCACGGTCACCGGGACCTCGGACCGGCTGATCGTCGACCGGCTGCGGGTCGCCCCTTCCCGCGGCCTCCTGCCCAGCACCGCGTACGCCGCCGAGGAGGGCGTCCTGACCGGCGCGGCGAGGGTCACCGGATACCCGTACGCGACGGGCGGCAAGGCGGTCGACGGGGTCGGCGCCGGGCCCGCGAACGCGCTCACCCTGACGGTCACGGCGGACCGTGCCGGACGCCACGCGCTGACGATCCGCTACTCCAACGGCGAGCAGCCCCCTTCCACCCACTACAACCCGGACCCGGTCTGCCGCCACGCCGACGTCTCCGTCAACGGCGCCCCTGCCCACCGCGTCCTGTTCCCCACCACCTTCCACTTCAACAACTTCTGGAACCTGTCCGTGCCCGTCACCCTGCGCCCGGGGCTCAACACGCTCACCTTCACCGCCGACGAGCTCCCCGACTTCGCCGGCGGCACCAGGAACGAGTTCGGCCAGCGCTCCGCCTACGCCCCCGTCATCGACCAGGTCACGGTGACACCGCTCGCCCCGGAGGAGGTACCTGCCTGACCCGCCGGCGACCGTCCGGGAGCGCCGGCCGCTCCGGCTCAGCCCCGCCCGGACGGCGCCGCCAGCTTGCGCAACCGGCGCCAGTTCAGGCGGGGTTGTGCCGTCGGTACCCCGGGCCGTTTCCTCGGGACGCGGACGCGCAGTGCCCCGGGCGCGAGGCGGCAGTGCACCGGGGTGGGCAGGACCAGGGCCTCGCCGTCGACGCCGACCTCGATCTCCGGATGGTCGGCGTCGACGACCACCTCCCGCGCGGACAGGACCGCCAGACCCTCCGGGTCGGGGTCGAGCAACAGCGCAGCGGCCTCGGCCGCACTGTCCACCCTGACGCCGAGGATCCCGAGCATGCCGGAGTCGAGCCGCTCGCGGCGGCCGAGGCCCACCGGGTCGCCGGTGCGGTAGGCGTTGTTGCTCACCAGCAGGGCTTGCGGGCCGTCGATCGTGGTGGCCTCGATCCGCGCGGTCAGATGCGGGCCGCGCTGACGGGTGAGCAGATCGGGCAGGAGCTCCAGAGTGGTGCCGATCTTGTCGTCGCGGTAGGCGGGACTCTGGACGACCGCCGCGTACGCGCCGAAGGAGGCGTTGTTGACGAACGGATGGTCCGCCACGAAGCCGAGATCCACCCGGAGTTCGACACCGTCGGTGAGCGCGTCGAGACAGGTCGCGGGGTCGGTGCGGTCGAGGCCGAGGTCCATCGCGAAGTGGTTGCGGGTACCGGCGCAGACGACGAGGAACGGCAGGTCGTGTTCCGCGGCGACGGCGGCGACCAGCGCCTGGGTGCCGTCGCCGCCCGCGACCCCGAGCAGGTCCGCGCCCTCCGCGACGGCCGCCCGCGCCAGCGCGGTCACGTCCTGGTACCCCTCGGGGTCGAGCAGCACGACCCGTGCGCCCAGGTGTTCGGCCCTCTCCCGCAGCCGGAACTGCTCGACCTTCCCGCCCCCGGAGCGGGGGTTCATGATCAGGACGGGCTGCCGCACGGACCGCGCCCGGTGCTCCCTCATCCGCTTGGGGCGGGTGCCGGTGCTGCGCAGCGCGTACCGCCCGCTCCACACGGCCACGCTCCACAGCACCGGCGACAGCACGAGCACCCATCCCAGGGTGACCACGAAGAGGACCAGGACGAGGGCGGGGGTGACGGCCGCGAGTCCCGCGGCCAGCCAGCGCTCCGGTCCGCGCCGGGTCAGCGTCCACCACACCGCCGCCGCCGTGCCGGCCGCACCGGCGAGCCCGGCGGCCAGCAGCAGAACGCCGCCGAGACCGCCGTACCCGAGCGGGAGCAGCACCGCGAGGGCGGCCGCCGCCAGGGAGGTCCGGGCAGCCCATCGCTGACTGCGCCAGGCCGCGGCGTTCAGGTCCACGCTCATGTGCTCCTCCACTGCTCGGCGCCCTCGGGCCACGGCGGTCGGCGGAGCATATCCAAGTCGTCGGAACGACCGGCACCGTGCGTGTGTGGTGCGGGGCTCAGATGCCTGGCCGGTACCGGATGGGATGGTCAGCCGGCACTTCCACCAGCACGATCGGGGTGCCGTCCGGGTCTGCGACCCACATCTCGACCAGCCCCCACGGCTCCTTCACCGGCGGACGTACGATCTCGACACCCTTGGCCAGCAGTTCCTCGTGCGCCGCGGTCATGTCCGGGACCTGGAGCCACAGCCGGACGTCCGCGGCCGGTGGGGCCTCGGAGCGTCCCGACAGCTCCAGGAACCCGCCGCCGAGGAAGTAGACGGTGCCCCGTTCCGGCCCCGTACCGAACTCGCGGTACACCGCGAGGCCCAGCTGGCCGCCGTAGAAGACTCGGGAACGTTCCGGATCCGTGGGCCGCAGCAGGACGCGGCCGCTCAGTACGTGCACCATGCGGGCGAGCCTATCCGGGGCGCTAGTCTCGACCGTGCCCGAATCGTGCCCCTGAAGTGGAGACGCGCCCCATGGAGACCACCGCCGGCCTCACCTTCCGTGACGCCACCGACGCCGATGTGGACGCGCTGGTCGTGCTGATCGAGTCGGCGTACCGCGGAGACGACAGCCGGGCCGGGTGGACCACCGAGGCGGACATCCTTCAGGGGCAGCGGACGGACCCGGAGGGTGTGCTCGCGGTCATCAAGTCGCCCGACAGCCGGCTGCTCACCGTGGAGCGGGACAGCCAGGTGGTCGCCTGCTGCCAGCTCGAACACCGGGGCACCCACGCCTACTTCGGGATGTTCGCGGTCAGCCCCACGCTCCAGGGCGGCGGCCTCGGCAAGGTGATCATCGCGGAGGCGGAGCGGATCGCGCGGGAGACCTGGGGCGTGACCGAGATGCACATGACCGTGATCTCCGTGCGCGACGACCTCATCGCCTGGTACGAGCGGCGCGGCTACCGCCGTACGGGAGAGATGACGCCCTTCCCGTACGGCGACGAGCGCTTCGGCGTTCCGCAGCGTGACGATCTGCAGTTCGAGCTGCTGGTCAAGCCGCTGGTGTGACGTTCCTGCCCCGCCTCACGCGGTGAAGCGGCCGGTGCGCTTGATCTGCGGGTAGTCGGTCGTCGCGCCGTCCAGCTCCAGGGCCCGCACCAGCTTGAGATGGTCCTGGGTGTTCACCACCCAGCCGATGATCTTCAGGTCCGCCTTGCGGGCCGCTTCCACGACCTCCAGGGTCAGCCGGCGGATGTTCAGGCAGACCGTCCCCGCCCCGGCCTCGACGGCGCGCTCCACGATGTCGGGGCCGAACCGGCTGCCGATCAGCGCGGTCCGTACCCCGGGCACGAGGCGGCCGATCTCGGCGATCGCCTCGTCGTGGAACGACGACACCTCGACCCGGGAGACCAGGTCCCGCCGGAGCATCACCTCGGCCAGGGCGCGGGCCGCCGCGATGTCCTTGATCTCGGCCTGGAGCGGCGACCGTACGGTGTCCAGGACCTCCTCGAACACCGGGACACGTTCTCCGCGGCCCGCGTCCAGGGCGCGCAGTTCGGTGAGGGTCTTCTCGGCGATCGGGCCGGTTCCGTCGGTCGTGCGGTCCACGTCGGTGTCGTGCATGACGACGAGGGCGCCGTCCTTGCTCAGATGCAGATCGAGTTCGATGACGTCGAGGCCGGCCTGCTGGGCGGCGACGAAGGAACGGAGGGTGTTCTCGGGTTCGGTACCCATGACTCCGCGATGACCGATGGTAAGGAAGTTCAAGGTTCAACTCGCTTCCGTCGACGGCGGCTCGGTGCAGAGCCGCAGCCTAATGGCTACGCCGCGTGATGGACCCGTACGTACACGAGGCAACGCGGTGACGTACGGGGAAGTGATCTCTCTTACCCCGAATCGCGGTGTTCATGGGCCGTGACAGGAAAAAGTTCTGTGACCATGGGGTCGGGCGGGATAACTTCCCGTTACTGCTCTTGCTGGACGGAAGCTCGTACATATACGGTCTCCGTACGAGAGCTTCTCCCGTGGAGGATGGGACATGACGGAAATTCTTGAACAGGTGGCTTCGGGGGACCAGGTTCCTCCCGTGACCAGGGTGGTGGAGCACCCGGCATGGCCTGTGCTCAAGGATGCCGTGGAGCGGATCCGGCCATGGCAGTCCAAGGACGGGGCGATCGACTTCGAGGCCGAGGGCGCCCCCGCGCGCGCCGACGCCGAGGTCGCCGTACGGCGTGTCGTCGAGGCGGTGCAGAAGCTCTCGCCGCTGCTGCCGCACGACGCCGACTACCACGCGGCCCTCGCCAAGGACCTCCTGCGCTGGTCCGAGGGCGGCTTCGAGGTGCCCGACTTCCTCGACTCCCTGCTGGCCTTCCAGCCCGCCGCGAACCGCGCGGACGGCCTGCAGCACCTGGTCGTCTTCCCCATGTACACGCAGAACGGCAACCCGGACCGCAATCTCGAAGCGGTCGTGCTGCGCATGGTCTGGCCCGAGTGGCTGTCCGAGCTGGAGCGCACCCGCTACGACAACCCGCTGTTCTGCGGCATCAAGTTCGAGGACTTCACGGCCGGTTACGACACCAACTCGGCCGTTCTCTTCCCCGAGACGATCGCCGTGCGCGAGGCGCCGGAACGTTTCTCTTGGGGCGGGATCTTCTGCGACCGCGAGGCCGCCCGCTTCCGCCGGGTCACCGACGCGGCCGTCGACATCCTGGGCCTGGAGCTGCCCGAGGACATCGCCGCCATGGTCCACGACCAGAAGCGCTGCGAGGAGGCCTTCGTACTGTGGGACATGGTCCACGACCGCACCCACAGCCACGGCGACCTGCCCTTCGACCCCTTCATGATCAAGCAGCGCCAGCCGTTCTGGATGTACGGGCTCGAAGAGCTGCGCTGCGACCTCACCGCCTTCAAGGAGGCGGTGAAGCTGGAGGCCGACGGCGTCCCGCAGGCCCGTGACGTGCAGTACGCGGTCCTCTTCGACCGCATGTTCCGCTTCCCGGTCACCGGCGAGCGGGTCCGCAACTACGACGGCCTCGGCGGCCAGCTCCTCTTCGCCTACCTGCACAAGCACGACGTCGTCCGCTGGACCGACAACAAGCTGTTCATCGACTGGCAGCGCGCCCCCCAGGTCACCAACCAGCTGTGCGCGGACATCGAGCAGCTCTATCGCGACGGCATCGACAGGCCCAAGCTCGTCCACTGGTTCGCCGGCTACGAGCTGGTCTCCACCTACCTCGCCCCGCACCCGGGCTCCAAGTGGGCCAAGGGCCCCGACGCCCTCGACCTGTCGCTGCCGCCCCGCAAACTCGTGGACGACGTGCTTCCGGACGAGTTTCCGCTGAGCATGTTCTATGAGGCCCTGTCCAAGAAGCTGAAGCACGTGATCGCCTCCACCAGGGGCATCACGGCGGACAGCGCCGAGCGGATCGCCGCGTGAGCGAGCCGCGTACCGAGAACACTGCTCAGGAGGCGAAGAACATGGGGAACGGGGCTCTCAGCGGTGCGGTGATCGCGGTGGCCGGCGCGGGCGGACCCGCGGGCCGGGCGGCGCTGCTCAGGCTCGCCGAGGCCGGCGCGACCGTCGTCGGCGCGGACAACGACCCGGAGCGTCTGGCGGAGGCCGTCGACGCGGCCCGCTACGGGGCAGGCGGCGCTTCCGTCATCGGTGAGCCCGTCGACCTGCTCGACCTGAACT
This sequence comes from Streptomyces sp. NPDC102270, assembly GCF_044766405.1. Classification (NCBI taxonomy): domain Bacteria; kingdom Bacillati; phylum Actinomycetota; class Actinomycetes; order Kitasatosporales; family Streptomycetaceae; genus Streptomyces; species Streptomyces sp. NPDC102270. The sequence goes on from NZ_JBIWLX010000016.1 coordinate 61,491, forward strand.
CGACCCGGGACTGGGCGCTGCGCGTCGAGAAGGACTTCGGCCGGGTCGACGGCGTGGTCCACCTCGTCGGCGGCTGGCGGGGCAGCGAGACGTTCATCAAGACCAGCCTGGACGACTGGGACTTCCTGGAGCTGCTGCTCATCAAGACCGTGCAGCACACCTCGCTCGCCTTCTTCGAGGCCCTCCAGCGCAGCGAGCGCGGCCGGTACGTGCTGATCAGCGCCTCCGGAGCCACGAAGCCCAGCGCGAGCAACGCCGCGTACGCCGCCGCCAAGGCCGCCGCAGAGGCCTGGACGCTCGCTCTCGCCGACGCCTTCCGCAAGGCCGGGGGCGCCGACGGGCCGACGTCCGCGGCTACGATCCTGGTGGTCAAGGCGCTGGTGCACGAGGCCATGCGCGCCGACCGCCCCAACGCGAAGTTCGCGGGCTTCACCGACGTCAAGGACCTGGCCGAGGCCATCGCCGGTGTCTGGGACAAGCCCGCCGCCGAAGTGAACGGAAACCGTCTGTGGCTGACCGAGAAGCCGTGAACCCCCCGAAGACCGACGCTCTTCGCCACCACGACCCGCAGGTCCGCGGCTTCGCCAGCGACAACTACGCCGGGGCCCACCCGGAGGTACTCGCCGCCCTGGCCCTCGCCAACGGCGGACACCAGGTCGCGTACGGCGAGGACGACTACACCGAGAACCTCCAGAGGATCATCCGCAGCCACTTCGGGGCCACGGCCGAGGCGTTCCCCGTCTTCAACGGCACCGGCGCCAACGTCGTCGCGCTCCAGGCGGTCACCGACCGCTGGGGCGCGGTGATCTGCGCCGAGAGCGCGCACATCAACGTGGACGAGGGCGGCGCCCCGGAGCGGATGGGCGGTCTCAAGCTGCTCACCGTCCCCACCCCCGACGGGAAGCTCACCCCCGAGCTGATCGACCAGCAGGCCTACGGCTGGGAGGACGAGCATCGCGCGATGCCTCAGGTCGTCTCGATCACCCAGTCCACGGAGCTCGGCACGCTCTACACGCCCGACGAGATCCGCGCGATCTGCGAGCACGCCCACGCGCACGGCATGAAGGTCCACCTGGACGGCTCGCGCATAGCCAACGCGGCCGCTTCCCTGGACGTCCCGATGCGGACGTTCACCAACGCGGTCGGCGTCGACATCCTCTCGCTCGGCGGGACGAAGAACGGCGCGCTGTTCGGCGAGGCGGTCGTGGTGATCAACCAGGACGCGGTCTCCCACATGAAGCACCTGCGCAAGCTGTCCATGCAGCTCGCCTCCAAGATGCGTTTCGTGTCGGTGCAGTTGGAGGCCCTGCTCGCCAAGGACCTGTGGCTGCGCAACGCCCGCCACTCCAACGAGATGGCCCAGCGCCTGGCCGAGGGCGTCCGTGCAGTCCACGGTGTCGAGATCCTCTACCCGGTCCAGGCCAACGGCGTCTTCGCCAAGCTTCCGCACGACGTGAGCGAGCGCCTCCAGAAGCGCTTCCGTTTCTACTTCTGGGACGAGGCCGCGGGCGTGGTCCGCTGGATGTGCGCCTTCGACACCACGGAGGACGACGTGGACGCCTTCGTGGCGGCGCTCAAGGAGGAGATGGCGCGCTAGGCCGGAAGCGACGGTCATCTACTGAACGGGCCTGCCCGGCCCGGCGGTTGGCTGTTGCAGGCCTCGGTGCTGGCCAGCTGGGTCGCCGAGCTGGACGGCCGGGTGGCGGGGCACGTCAGCCTGTCCCGCGAAGCGCGACACCGCTGTGACCGTGCAGCGCCGTGGCGCATAAATATACCGTGGCACGTAAAACAATTGACTGTGGAGTGATCGTCTTCCTATGCTCTGCGGGCATGGAGCTGATCCAGAACACCCCCGACCTTTCCGCGTACTTGGCAGCCGACGAGGCCATCGATCATGACCATCCGGTCGTCAGGGAGACGGCCGCACGGATCGCCAGGGAGGCAGAGGACTCGTATGCCTATGCGCGGCTCGCCTTCGCATTCGTCCGCGATGCGATCCCGCACTCCCAGGACTCCGGCGACCTCCGAGTCACCTGGCGGGCCTCCGACGTCCTGGAGCAGGGCACCGGCATCTGTTACGCCAAGGCCCATGCGCTGGCCGCCCTGCTGCGCGCCGAGGACATCCCGACCGCGCTCTGCTACCAGAAGTTCGACGTGGTGCACGGTCTGGTCGCCGTGCGGTTCAACGGCGCCTGGCACCGCCAGGATCCCCGCGGCAACAAGCCCGGTGTGGACGCCCAGTTCTCCCTGGACGGCGAGCGGCTGGCCTTCACGCCCGATCCGGAGTCCAACGAGATGGACTACCCGGTGCTGTACGCTGAACCGCACCCGGCCGTCCTGAGCGTCCTCAAGGCCGCCCCCGACCGGCCGTACCTCTGGAAAACGCTCCCCACCGCACTCTGAGGCACCCGATGACCCTCTCCCTGACCGTGTCCGACGAGGTGCGCGCTCTCGCGCCCGGCTTCACGCACCTCGCCATCGAGGCCCACGGACTCGTCAACGGGCCCAGTACGGAGGCCAGTTCCGCGCTGCTCGACGACGCGGCCCGCCGTCTCGCCGTACGGCTGGACGGGCGCGCCCCGCACGAGGACCCGCACATGGCGGCCTGGCGGGAGGTCTACACGGCGTTCGGCTCGAAGCCCTCACGCACCCGTAACTCGGCGGAGGCGCTCGCGAAGAGGGCCCTGTCGGACGCGGGCCTGCCCCGCATCAACCTCCTGGTCGACCTCTACAACGCGATCAGCGTCGCGCACCTCATCCCCGTCGGCGGCGAGGACCTCGACCACGTCCGGGGTGGAATGCGCCTCGTCAGGGCCACCGGCGACGAGGACTTCGTGACGGTGGCCGGTGGCGAGGAGGTCGTCGAGCATCCCGACGCGGGGGAGGTCGTATGGCGCGACGACACAGGCGTGACCTGCCGCCGTTGGAACTGGCGGCAGGGCCCTCGCACCAGGCTCACCGAGGAGACGGTCTCGGGGATCTTCCTGCTCGAGAGCCTCGCGCCGATGCCGGTGGCGGACGTGCAGAAGGCGGCCGCCGAACTGGCCGAGCTGCTGGAGAAGTTCAGTCCGGGAGCGCGGATCACGACGGCCGTTCAGCAACGCTAGCGGGCCTCGGCCTCGCGGACCTGCTCGGGCGTGGGCGCCGTACCCCCGAGATGCGCCGGCATCCACCACGTGTCGTCCGGCCCCTTGGGGCGCACCGGGTAGGCGCGCTGGGCGGCTTCCAGCAACTCGTTGACCCGCTCCCGCACCTGTCGGGTGATCGCCCCCGCGTACTTGTCCCGGGACGCCTCGATGGCCTCCCCGACCCGGATCGTGACCGGGATGTGGCTGCGCTTGAAGTTGCGGGGATGCCCCTTGGTCCACAGCCGCTGCGTGCCCCAGACGGCCATCGGGATCAGGGGGACACCCGCCTCCTGAGCCATCCGCGCCGCACCCGACTTGAAGCTCTTCAGCGTGAACGACTGCGAGATCGTCGCCTCCGGGAAGACCCCGACGATCTCGCCCGACCGCAGAGACTCCAGAGCGTGCGCGTAGGCCGTCTCACCCTGCTTGCGGTCGACCGGGATGTGCTTCATCCCGCGCATCAGCGGACCCGAGACCTTGTGGCGGAAGACGGACTCCTTCGCCATGAACCGCACAAGACGCTTCTGCGGGAGAGCTGCCAGGCCGTTGAAGACGAAGTCCAGGTAGCTGATGTGGTTGCTCACCAGCACGGCGCCGCCCGAGCGCGGGATGTTCTCCGAACCCTTGAGGTCGATCTTGAGATCCCAGGCCTTGAACAAGGCCTGCGCGAATCCGATGACGGGACGGTAGACAAGCTCTGCCATGGGCGGGGTGGGCCCTTTCCTGCTCTGCCCGGGAAGGGAGATCCCGGCGGTAAGTTACGCAGCCGTAGGTTTACGGCATCTCGCAGATCGTGCCCCAAGAACGGACGGGGAGCCAGCCCTGGTGCCCGCTCGGCGCGAGATTCTCGTCACGTCCGTCCGGTGATCCACCTCGGCGTTTTGAGTCACCTTTACTCCGCGCGTACCGTCACCCGCCGCACGAGCAGGTACATCTCGCATCCCAGGCAGTACCCGAACGTGGCGTTGAGGAAGGCCGCGGCGAGTGCCGCGCCGGTGGCGGCGAGCCCGAGCCACTCCGGCCCGAGCCCGTGTCCCACGAGTCCGAGGGCCGCGAAGGCGAGGCCCACGGCCTGCGCGAACCGCGGCGGCTCCGGGGCCTCGAACTCGGTCGGCGGCCCGATCCGCGGGCGTACGACTCCGCGGAACAGCCAGCCGTACGGCGAGCGGCCCACCCCGCCCGCCGCGCCCAGCGCGAACGCCAGCGTCTGCCAGGCCAGCAGCCAGACGTTGCCCGTGATCAGAACGGCCGCCAGTACGACGGTCGTCACGGCCGCGCCGAAACGCGGCCCTCTTGCATCAATGTCCATGAATCAAGCATTCCGCAAACGGAAAGACTGTGGGGAGACGGGAATCTTTGCAGTCTCGTGAATGCTTAGCCGGTGATGACCGGACTGGTGGTGTGCGTGGTGGTGCTCGCGGCGGCGAGCGCCTATGGGGTGCTGCAACGGCGGCGGAGCGGGAGAGTGCGGGTGCGCGGGCGCGACGACGGCAAGAGGATCGGTGCGGCCGAGCTGGGAGAGGACCTCGGCGAGCGTGCCACGCTCGTGCAGTTCTCCAGCGCCTTCTGCGCCCCCTGCCGGGCGACCCGCCGGGTGCTGGGTGAGGTCGCCGGCATGGTCCCGGGCGTGGCTCACGTCGAGATCGACGCCGAGAAGAACCTCGACCTGGTCCGTGAACTGGACATCCTCAAGACGCCGACCGTGCTGGTCCTCGACGCCGACGGCAGGGTCGTACGGCGTGCCACCGGCCAGCCGCGCAAGGCGGACGTCATCGCGGCGATCGGAGAGGCGGTGTGACGTCCCACGCGCCTGCGGTGAGGCATCTCCCATATGCCGGGACCCACTTGACTGTGCACCACACCTATCGTCAGCCTGACTGTATGCCTACGGAACTCCTTCTGTTCGGGCGGGTCCACGTCGACCTCGCCCGCACCGCGAGCGCGCGCTGTCCGGCCTGTTGAGCAGCCACGGTCCAGCTCGACACTCCTCGCAGAAGGAACACCGCATGACGGCCACGCCCGACCTCGGCAGTCCACGCCTCGCCTCTCCCGACCTCCTGCGCTCCGTCTTCCGGCGGCACGCGGCCGGAGTCGCCGTGATCACCGCGAGCGGTGACGCCGGCCCGGTCGGCTTCACCGCCACCTCCCTGGCCTCGGTCTCCGCCGAGCCCCCCATGCTGTCCTTCGGGATCGGCACCACCGCCTCCAGCTGGCCGGCGATATCCCGGGCCGAACACGTCGGCGTGCACATACTCGGCGAGCATCAGGAGGAGCTGGCCGCCACCTTCGCCCGCAGCGGCGCCGACCGCTTCGGCGCCCCCACCGTCTGGCGCGAGGGGCCCGAGGGCGTCCCCGTCCTCGACGGCGTGCTCGCCTGGCTGGTGTGCCGGGTGCACGCACGCGTGCCCGCCGGTGATCACCGCATCGTGCTGGCGGAGGTGCGGCTCGGCGACCCGGCGGGCGCCGGCCGGCCGCTGCTCTACCACCAGGGCCGGTTCAACAGCCTGCGCGACTGATCGGCTCATCCACGCCGTCCGCCGGTGTGCGGGGCCGTCGAGTTCCGATTACGCTGCGTTGCGAAGGTCACAGTTCAAAGCGCTTGCTTAGCGGGCAGGAACTGGATGTACTGGTGAGTAATATTGCGGTCGGAGCAGAGCCCGCCCCGACCGGGATCGGCCGCTTGGGGCGCCTATGCTGCCTGCAAGAGGCAGCCGAGAAATGACGATGCAGTAGGAGAGCCGGCGTGAGCTTGAGGATCGTTGTCACTGTGAAGTACGTGCCCGACGCCACCGGCGACCGGCACTTCGCCGATGACCTGACCGTCGACCGTGACGACGTGGACGGTCTGCTCTCCGAGCTGGATGAGTACGCGGTCGAGCAGGCGCTGCAGATCTCGGAGAACTCCGACGACGACGTCGAGGTCACGGTCCTGACCGTCGGCCCCGAGGACGCCAAGGACGCACTGCGCAAGGCCCTGTCCATGGGTGCCGACAAGGCCATCCACGTCGAGGACGACGACCTGCACGGCACCGACGTCATCGGCACCTCCCTGGTGCTGGCCAAGGCCATCGAGAAGGCCGGCTACGACCTGGTGATCTCCGGCCTGGCCTCCACCGACGGCACCATGGGCGTCGTCCCGGCCCTGCTGGCCGAGCGCCTGGGCGTCCCGCAGGTCACCCTGCTCTCCGAGGTCTCCGTCGAGGACGGCACCGTCAAGGGCCGCCGCGACGGCGACGCCGCCTCGGAGCAGCTGGAGGCCTCCCTCCCGGCCGTCGTCTCCGTCACCGACCAGTCGGGCGAGGCGCGTTACCCCTCTTTCAAGGGCATCATGGCGGCCAAGAAGAAGCCGGTGGAGTCCTGGGACCTGTCCGACCTGGACCTGGAGGCCGGTCAGGTCGGCCTGGAGGGCTCCTACACCACGGTCGACTCCGCCGCGGAGCGTCCGGCCCGCACGGCCGGCACGATCGTCAAGGACGAGGGCGAGGGCGGCAAGCAGCTCGCCGAGTTCCTCGCGAGCCAGAAGTTCATCTAAAGGGAATGGTGGCGCGGGCCGGTTGCAACACGACCCGCGCCTCTCGGAGTGCTTCTGCCTCGCAGGAGAGCATTCCCGTGACTCCTCCCCCGAAGGGGCTTCTCAATCGACTGTCGAGACAGCCTCATGACGGACAAGCCCTGCCCGGTGCCTAAAGGCACGGGCGTGAGCGTAGCAGTCAACAAGTCTTCCCCCGGCCGAAGTCCGGGATTCTCGCGCAGGAGTAGCAATGGCTGAAGTTCTCGTCTACGTCGACCACGTGGACGGCGCCGTCCGCAAGCCCACCCTGGAGCTGCTGACCCTGGCCCGCCGCATCGGCGAGCCGGTCGCCGTCGCGCTCGGTGCCGGTGCCGCCGACACCGCCGCCACCCTCGCCGAGCACGGCGCCGTCAAGGTCCTCACCCACGACGCCGCTGAGTACGCCGACTACCTGGTCGTACCCAAGGTCGACGCCCTCCAGGCCGCCGTGGAGGCCGTCTCCCCGGCCGCCGTGCTGGTGCCGTCCTCCGCCGAGGCCAAGGAGGTCGCCGCCCGTCTGGCGCTGCGCATCGGCTCCGGCATCATCACCGACGCCGTCGACCTGGAGGCCGGCGACGAGGGCCCGGTGGCCACCCAGTCGGTGTTCGCCGCCTCCTTCACCACCAAGTCCCGTGTCGCCAAGGGCACCCCGGTCATCACCGTCAAGCCCAACTCCGCCGCCGTGGAGGCCGCCCCGGCCGCCGGTGAGGTCTCGGAGCTGAGCGTGACCTTCTCCGCCCAGGCGACCGGCACCAAGGTCACCGGCCGTACCCCGCGTGAGTCGACCGGGCGTCCGGAGCTGACCGAGGCCGCGATCGTGGTCTCCGGTGGGCGTGGTGTCAACGGCGCCGAGAACTTCGCGATCATCGAGGCCCTCGCCGACTCCCTCGGCGCGGCCGTCGGCGCCTCGCGTGCCGCGGTGGACGCGGGCTGGTACCCGCACACCAACCAGGTCGGCCAGACCGGCAAGTCCGTCTCGCCGCAGCTGTACATCGCCTCCGGCATCTCCGGCGCGATCCAGCACCGCGCGGGCATGCAGACCTCGAAGACGATCGTGGCGATCAACAAGGACGCCGAGGCCCCGATCTTCGACCTCGTCGACTACGGCGTCGTCGGCGACCTCTTCGACGTCGTCCCCGCCCTCACCGAGGAGGTCAAGACCCGAAAGGGCTGATCCCGCTCCGGGCGTACGAGGCCCCCGTGACCGCCGACGCGGTCGCGGGGGCCTCGGCTCATCCCAGGGTGAGCGTGGCCTGCACCGGCAGGTGGTCGCTCGGGAACTGCCCGTTCCTGGCATAGGTGTTGACGGCGGCCCGGTGCACGGTCGTGCCGGGCGTGGCGAGGATCCAGTCGATGCGGTCGCCGTCGGGGACCAGTGGTTTGTAGCCGTGGAAGGTGGCGTACAGCGCGCTGCGTTCGGCGGCCGCGTCCCAGGTGTCGACCAGTCCCGTGGCGAGCAGGGTGTCGTACGCCTGGTTGTCGTGGGCTGCGGCGTTGAAGTCGCCGGTCACGACGACCGGCAGGGCTGGGTCGAACGCGGCGATCTTCTGGGCGAGGAACCGTGCGGACCGCTCACGCGCGTACTGGCCGACATGGTCGAAATGGGTGTTGAGGACGTGGAACTCCCGTCCGCCGGCTGCCCGGTCGCGAAAGCGGACCCACGTGACGATCCGGGGGAGCGCGGCGCCCCAGGTGTTCGAGCCGATGACCCTGGGCGTGTCGGAGAGCCAGTACGTGTCGTGCTCGACGGGGGCCAGGCGCCGGGTGTCGTAGAAGACCGCCGTGGACTCGTCGTGGCTGCCGCCCTCGCGGCCGGTGCCGATCCAGTCGTAGTGCGCTCCGAGGTCGGCGTGGATGTCGAGCAGTTGCTGGTAGAGGCCTTCCTGGGTGCCCATCAGGGTGGGGGCCTCCTGGCGCAGCAGGCGGCGCATCACCGGGCGGCGGGCGGCCCAGCTGTTGGGTTCGGAGGTGCTGGCGAAGCGCAGATTGAACGTCATGACATCGAGTCGGCGGTGGTACGGCCTGGCGGCGGAGGCCGGCAGCGTGCCCATCAGCGGCACGGTGACGGCGGCGGCCAGGGCGGTTCTGAGGCCCATGCGACGCGTCATTCTGTGGGTGTCCGACATGTTGTTCCCTCCCGACGGGACAGGATGAATGTTCGAACCGGAGTGCGGTAGAGGGCGTAGAGGTTCTCGGCACCTTGAATGAACCGGGTGGCTCATGCTGTGGACGGGGTGTTGACCGCCGGGAAGCTTCGCGGATAACTTCGTTCTACGGATTGTTGATTCCGTATCGCGGAAAAAAAGGAGGCTGTGGGATGGGTCAGGGCCAGCAGGAGCAGGTGGCGACGAGCCTCGCGGGTGCCGTCAGCGAGGAGATCAGCGCCTCCCTCGCGCCGGTCGACGCCGAACTGGATCGCCGCTACCCCGGAGACCCCGGCACCCGCCAGCCCGTGCACACCGTCTACGTCCCCGCTGACGCCTTCACCGCCGACACCGTCCGTTCCTGGGGCGACAAGGCCCTCGCCGCCCTCGACGAACACGCCCCGGACGCCACGTCCTTCGCCGCCGTTCTCGGGTTGTCCGAGGAACTCGCCGAGCCCGTCCACGCGCGCGTACGCGCGAAGCTGGAGCACGAGCCGATCGAGGATCTGCGCGTCGACTTCGAGGACGGCTACGGCCCGCGCCCGGACGCCGAGGAGGACGAGACGGCGGCCCGCGCGGCCCGGCTGATCGCCGAGGCGTACGAGAACGGCACGGCGGCGCCGTACATGGGCATCCGCATGAAGTGCATGGAGGCGGCCGTCCGGGACCGGGGCATCCGCACCCTCGACGTCTTCCTCACCGGCCTGATGGCGGCGGGCGGCCTGCCCGAGGGGCTGGTGCTCACCCTGCCGAAGGTGACGTACGCCGAGCAGGTCAGCGCGTTCGCCCGGCTCCTGGAGGCCTTCGAGAAGGCGCACGGCCTTGACCGCGGCCGAATCGGCTTCGAGATCCAGATCGAGACCAGCCAGTCCATCCTCGCCACCGACGGCACCGCCACGGTCGCCCGGATGATCCAGGCCGCCGAGGGCCGCGCCACCGGACTGCACTACGGCACCTTCGACTACAGCGCCTGCCTCGGCGTCTCCGCCGCCCACCAGGCCGGCGACCACCCCGCCGCCGACCACGCCAAGGCCGTCATGCAGGTCGCGGCCGCAGGCACCGGCGTACGCGTCTCGGACGGCTCCACCAACGTCCTGCCGGTCGGACCGACCGCGAAGGTCCACGATGCCTGGCGGCTGCACTACGGCCTGACGCGCCGCGCCCTGGCCCGCGCCTACTACCAGGGCTGGGACATGCACCCCGGCCACCTCCCCACCCGGTACGCGGCCGTGTTCGCCTTCTACCGCGAGGGCTTCGAGCAGGCCGCCGGCCGTCTCGCCCGGTACGCGGGCCGGGTCGGCGGTGACGTCATGGACGAGCCCGCCACCGCCAAGGCGCTCAGCGGCTACCTGCTGCGCGGTCTCGACTGCGGCGCCCTCGACATCGGCGAGGTCGCGCGGCTGACCGGCCTGACCCGGGCCGACCTGCAGGGCTACGCGGCGCCCCGGCGCGGTGATCTGACGGTCTCCACGAAGTAGGGGAAGACGTAGCGGCCCTGTCACAGACGCAACCAGCGACTGGAGTTGTCACTCCTGCCCCGTAGGCTGTCTCGCACGCATTGACGTGTCACAGAAACGGGGCAGCGGTGTCATCGGGGGAGACCAACGGAAAGGGCCAGGACGAGGCAGGTCGGCTCCTGGCCGGGCGTTATCGTGTCGTGGCCCAGCTCGGGCGCGGCGGTATGGGCGTGGTCTGGCGGGCCGTCGACGAGGTCCTCGGCCGCGAGGTCGCCGTCAAGGAACTGCGCACCTACACCGACGCCGACGGCCCCGAACTCGCCGATTTGCGGCTGCGGATGCAGCGCGAGGCCCGAGCGGCCGCCCGGGTCCGGCACCCCGGCGTCGTCGCGGTGCACGACGTGGCCGAGGTCGACGGGCGCCCCCTGATCGTCATGGAGCTGGTCGACGGGCCGTCCCTGGACGCCGTGCTGCGCAGCCGCGGCCCCCTCGACCCGCGTGAGGCGGCCGCGATCGGCGCCAAGGTCATGGACGCGCTGGCCGCCGCCCACGCGGTCGGCGTACTGCACCGGGACGTCAAGCCCGGCAACATCCTGCTCGACCGCTCCGGGCGTGTCCTGCTCACCGACTTCGGCATCGCCACCATGGAAGAACCGGGCGACGGCTCGGCCACCAGCCTGACCCGCACCGGGCATCTCGTCGGTTCCCTGGACTACATGGCCCCCGAGCGCGCCCAGGGCGCCGATCCGGGACCGGCCTCCGACGTGTGGGGTCTGGGCGCCACGCTGTACGCGGCGATCGAGGGGGCCTCGCCGTTCCGTCGTACGTCGACGTTCTCCACGCTCACCGCGATCGTCGGCGAACCGCTCCCCGAGTCCCACCGTGCCGGCCCCCTCGGCCCCGTCCTCCAGCGGTTGCTGGACAAGCGGCCCGAGGCCCGCCCCGGGGCCGAGGAGGCGCGCGTGCTGCTGCAGGCGGTGGCGGACGGCGCCGAGGCCCGGGCGGACAGTGCCACGACGACCCTGCGGAGTACGACGGCCTCGGCGGGGCAGGCAGGGACGGCACCCGACGTCCCGGCGGCGCCGGGATCCGGATCGCCGGCGAGGGATGAGGCCGAGCCGGACGCGCGGCACGAAACGGCGGGACCCGCAGCGGCACCGGGACCGGCGGGCACCCGGCCGACCGGGCCCGGAACTCCTGCCGTGGGTGCCACGGGCCAGGCCGAGGCCCCGGCGCCTTGGTGGGTGGGGTCCGCTGCTCAGGGCGATGCCGGGGGACAGGCCGGACCGCCGGAGCAGGGCTTCGGACCCGCCTCCCAAGGCGGTGCTCCGGCACCTGGTTCGGCGACATCCGCCGTACCCCAGGGCCCTGTTCCGGGACCGCCGGCACCCTTGGCGCACAGCCACGAGACGCCCGTCCTTCGCGACACGCGCCCCATGGACCCCTCCCGCGCGCCCCGTCGCAACCGGCGCGCCCTGCTCGCCGCCGCGGCCGTCGTGGTCGTTCTCGCGGTGGCCGGCACGGCCGTCGCGTTGATGAACAACTCGGGCAAGGCCGAGGCCGGCGCCCGGCCGACCGCCTCCGGCACGAGTGAGTCGGCCTCGGCCTCCGCCTCCGCGCGGACCGACCGTGACCATGCAGGCAGCGCCGCGCTGACGGACGGGCAGGCCAAGAAGACCCCGGGCGCGAAGAAGACGTCGGGCGAGGACGACAGCGCCGAACCCACGAGCCGTGCCTCCGCGTCCTCCCCAGGGCACCATTCGGGCGGTGGCTCGGCCGGCGACGATGCCGGCGGCAGCGGCTCCGGGGACGGCGGTACGACCGGCGACGACGACACCGGCACCCCGGCCCCGGCACCGGCCTGCACGGCCATAGGCGGCGGCAAGTACAACTGCACCGTCTGGAAGACCGCCAAGTCCTACACCGCCTCCGGCGCCGAGGTCGGCGTCCTCTACGCGGGCACCAACTATTTCTTCTGCCAGTCGAACCTGGGGCGCCGTGAGACGTCCGGCCAGTGGACCAACGTGTGGTGGGCGAAGACGGACGACGACAGCGGCAACACCGGCGTCTACGTCAGCGACGTCTACCTCAAGGGCGGGAACAACGACGAGCCGGTGCCCGGACTCCCGGTCTGCTGAGCCGTCACGTACTGCTCCAGGCCGGACTCCGTGACCCGCTTCTCGTCGGCGAACAACCGGGTGCCCGCCGCACACAGCTGCCGGTCTGCGCGGGCCCGTGCCACGAACTCCTCCGGGGTGACCCCGAACAGCTCCCGCAACCGGGCCGATCCCACGAGGAGTTCGGTCAGCAGCTCCCGCTGGCCGGGGTGGGTGCGCGGGACGCCGGTGCCGTCGTGCAGGACGCCGTGGCGGTTGACGTACGCGTGGACGCCCGGGAGCGTGACGCCGCCGGGCAGCTCGATGCGCACTTCGGGCGCGGGCAGCCAGGCCCGCGCGTAGTTGCCGTGCGCCAGGGGCACTCCCTCGCTCGCGTCGATGATCGCCAGTTGCTCGGCGTCCAGCCAGAGGACGAACAACTCCCGCACCGCGTCCGGCGCTTCGAAGGGCGACGCGGACACGTATCCCATGCGGCTCACGTGCGCGGAGACGCCCACGTCGACGCCGGTCACCCGTGCCTTCACCATCGGGATCGGCGAGGTGATCCCGAACTCGGCCATCTTGTGCCGCAGTTGTGCCGGACTGGCGTTGGAGCCGACCGCGAGGACGGGGGCGCGCTCCTCGTGCCACCTGCCGTCACGGGGAAGAGGAACCAACCGGCCACCGTCGAGCAGCGCGGAGTCCGCCGGCCAGGCGCCGGGATAGAGGAGCGGATGATCGCGGGGAGCCTCGGCCAGGCCGAGTGCCTCAAGGGTGAAGTTCTCCATCGGTCGCTCAGTCCGCCGGCGGCAGCTCGCCCGAGCCCCGGGTGATCAGTCGGGTCGGCAGTTCGATCCGCTCCGGCGTCAGCAGCGTGCCGTCCAGCTGGCGGAACAGCCGCTCCGCGGCCGTGCGCCCGAGCGTCGCCGCGTCCTGGGCGACCACCGTGACGCCCGGCTGCAGCAGATCGGCGAGTTCGATGTCGTCGAAGCCGACGAGGGCGACCCGGCGGGTGTGTTCGGCGAGGACCCGGATCACGGTGACCGTCACCCGGTTGTTGCCGGTGAAGATCGCGGTGACGGGGGAGGGGCCGGTGAGCATCCCCTCGGCCGCCCGGCGCACCCGTTGCGGGTCGGTGACGCCCAGCGACGTCCAGGCGTCCGCCACCTCGATACCCGCGTCCTCCATGGCGGCCCGGTATCCGCGCAGCCGCTCGGCGGCCGTGTGGATGCGGGGCATGTCGCCGATGAAGCCGATCCGCCGGTGGCCGTGGGCGATGAGGTGGGCCACGGCGTCGCGGGCGCCGCCGAAGTTGTCGGAGAGGACGACGTCGGCGTCGATCCGGCCCGCCGGACGGTCCACGAACACCGTGGCGACGCCCGCCTTGAGCTCCGGCTCCAGATAACGGTGGTCGTCACCGGCCGGAATGACCACCAGGCCGTCCACCCGCCGAGCGCACAGCGCCAGCACCAGCTCCTGCTCGCGCTCCGGGTCCTCGGCGCTGGAACCGTTGATGAGCAGGGCACCGTTGGCCCGGGCGATCTCCTCCACCGCGCGGCTGAGCGGGCCGTAGAACGGGTCGGCGAGGTCCTCCAGGACCAGGCCGATGCTGGCGGTACGGCCCTTGCGCAGCACGCGCGCGCTGTCGTTGCGACGGAAGCCGAGGGCCTCGATGGCCTCCCGGACCCGGTGTTCCGTCTCCGGTGTGACACCCGCTTCGCCGTTCACCACACGCGAGACCGTCTTGAGTCCGACGCCGGCTCGCGCGGCCACGTCCTTCATGGTCGGCCGGTTGCCGTACCGGGTCGTGGCGAGGCGGTCTGCTCGGCTGTGGGTGTCGGGCACGATACGGCGTCCTGTCCTGTCGTCGACGGGGATGCGCTGGTCCATGATTTTGTATGAGGATGTGGCGTCGAGCATAGAGCCTGGACAACGTTGTCAGATGCGGGAGACACTGTCCACCGCAATCTGTCGGCCGGCGCCCCCACCGCGAGACCGGCCTGTCCATCCCTCAAGGTTGACCGGGGAGAACTGACACTGATGCACACCGACCTCGTGGCTGCGCTCGACATCGGCGGCACCAAGATCGCCGGAGCGCTGGTGGACGGCCACGGCCGGATCCTGCTCCGCGCACAGCGGGCCACGCCCGCGCAGGAGGACGGCGAGAGCGTGATGCGGGCCGTCGAGGAGACTCTCGGCGAGCTCACCGACTCGCCGCTGTGGGGGCGCGCAGGCGCTCTCGGCATCGGCAGCGCGGGCCCGGTGGACGCCTCCACCGGCACCGTGAGCCCGGTGAACGTGCCGGGCTGGCGCGACTATCCGCTGGTCCGCAGGGTCCGGGAGGCGGCCGGCGGGCTTCCCGTCGAGCTGATCGGCGACGGTGTGGCCATCACGGCGGCGGAACACTGGCAGGGGGCCGCGCGCGGTCACGACAACGCGCTGTGCATGGTCGTGTCGACCGGGGTGGGAGGCGGTCTGGTGCTGAACGGCCAACTGCACGCCGGACCCACCGGGAACGCCGGTCACATCGGGCACATCAGTGTCGATCTCGACGGTGACCCGTGTCCGTGCGGCGCGCGCGGCTGTGTGGAACGCATAGCCAGCGGCCCGAACATCGCCCGGCGCGCGCTGGAGAACGGCTGGCGGCCCGGTCCCGACGGGGACACCTCCGCCGCCGCGGTGGCCGACGCGGCCCAGGGCGGCGATCCGGTCGCCGTGGCCTCGTTCGCCCGGGCGGCCCAGGCGCTGGCCGCCGGCATCGCGGCCACCGCGACCCTTGTGGAGATCGACATCGCGGTCATCGGCGGCGGGGTCGGCAAGGCGGGCGACGTCCTGTTCGAACCGCTGCGCAAGGCGCTGAGCGACTACGCGACCCTGTCCTTCGTGCAGCGCCTGACGATCGTGCCCGCGCAGATGGGCACGGACGCGGGGTTGGTCGGGGCGGCCGCGGCGGCGCTGGCGAAGCGGACCGACACGGCCGCCGTGGTCTGACATCGGGTGGTCCGGGCCGACAGGGTCGGAGAAACGTTCACTTGGCGGCCGGGTCCGGACACGGGCCCGGCCGCCAAGTGCGTACGGCAGCTCTCAGCAGCTCAGCTGCGCGTCGGCCCAGTCGGCGTGGTCGGAGTCGATGCCGTCGCCGCCGTCGGTGACGACCAGCCGGACCAGCCGGGCCCCGGTGACGTCCGCGGTGAGCGGCTGGGCCGGCATGGCGTTGGTCAGGACGCCGGTGGACGCCACCTTGGTGCCGTCCGCCCACACCTCGAAGGCGACCGTGCCGTTCGCGCCCTTCTCGTCGTCCACGCCGACCTGCGCGGTGACCGTCTCGCAGGCCGCGCCCGTGTAGTACTCGACGGAGCTTTCCGCGTGCACCCCGAGCCCCTTGGCGTACACCGCCCCGCCGATGGTGATCGGATGACCGTCGCCCGCGGCGCTCTCCCCGTTGCTGGTGTTGCGTTCGACGGGACCGTAGCCGTTGGCGGCCGACAGCCAGGGCAGATCACCGAGCCCCGAGGTGCCCGGGGGCGGCGGGACCACCACGGTCGCGGCGAAGGACAGGGTGCTGTCGGCCCGGACGCCGGTCGGTGAGCGGTAACTCGCCCTGAGCGTCAGGTCGTACGACCCCGTCGGCGTCCCCGGCGGAGCGGTGACCGACCACTTCGTGCGCAGCGAACGGCCCGTGGGCAGGGCGGTGGCGGAGGTCGGTGACGTGGCCTGCACGGCCCAGCCCTCCGGACCGGACAGTCGTACGGAGACCCGCGTGGCCGGGGTGCGTCCCAGGTCGGTGACCGTCGTCGTCAGGGCGGCGGGCGTGCCGGCCTGGACCAAGGTGTCGCCGTCCAGGCCGAGTTCGACGGCGGGCGGGTGCTGGTGCCACCTGCGGTCGGCGAAGGCCCGTACGAGAACCGTCCCGTGCGCGGGGACGGTCGCCGAGATGGTGCCCGCGGTGTTGTAGCTCCGGTGCTGCCACAGGTCGCGCAGGGTGTATGCGTCGGCGGCGGGCAGGCCGACGGCCGCAGCGGTCGTGGCGATGCGCTGGGGGCTGCCCGACTCGTTGAACAGGGCGACCGTACGGCTGCCGTCCTTCATCTCCTTGGCGACGACCCAGCGCCCGCCCCCGGAGGAGACCACGCCGCCCTGCTTGCCCAGCGGGTCCTGGTCGACGGCGATGACCTCCTTGTTGCCGAGGATCTCGAAGGTCTCCGCGGAGGCCGAGCGCAGGTCGCTGCCGATGAGCAGGGGCGCGGCCATGACCGACCACATCGAGAAGTGCGAGCGGTACTCGGTGGCCGTCATGCCGCCGTTGCCGACCTCCAGCATGTCGGGGTCGTTCCAGTGCCCGGGGCCGGCGTAGGGCGCCAGGGGCAGGTTCTGCTTGAGGATCGACAGCATCGAGCCCCAGGTGTCGCTGATGTCGCCGGTGGTGCGCCACAGGTGGCCGACGTCCGCCGCCCACTCCCAGGGCTTGTTCTGGCCCCATTCGCAGATGCTGTAGACGATCGGTCTGCCGGTCGCCTTCAGGGCGTCGCGCATGGTCGTGTAGCGCAGTTTGGCGTCCACGCCCTGGTTGTTGCAGTTGTCGTACTTCAGGTAGTCGACGCCCCAGTCGGCGAACTGCTGGGCGTCGCTGTACTCGTGGCCCAGCGCGCCCGGGAAACCGGAGCCGCTGCACGTCTTCGTGCCCGCGCTGGTGTAGATGCCGAGCTTGAGCCCCTTGGAGTGCACGTAGTCGGCGACGGCCTTGATGCCGTTCGGGAAGCGGGCCGGGTCCGGGACGAGTTTGCCGTCGGCGTTCCGGTCCGGCAGGGCCCAGCAGTCGTCGAGGTTGACGTACTGGTACCCGGCGTCCTTGAGGCCCTTGTCGACGAAGATGTCCGCGATCCCCTTGACCATGGACTCGTTGAACTCGGCCCGGCAGTGGGTGGAGTTCCAGTTGTTGAAGCCCATGGGCGGGGTGAGGGCGAGGCCGTCGGCCAGGGCGGGGGAGCCCGTGCCCTCCTCGGCCGCGACGGCGGGAGTCGCCCCGGACGCCGCGAACAGCAGCACCGTGAGCGCGGTGACCATCCTTCGGCGGGTCGTGCGGGTGTGAAGGTGACGCATCGTTACGTTCCTCCGAACCAGCGGAAGGTGTCATGACGGCATGTACGCGTCATGTTGTGGGCGTTTACGTTAGGACGTGTTGGACTGTGGTGGAAGGGAGCGGCGCGGCGTACGGCAGCGTGACTCATTCCGTCCGGTGCCGTTGATCAGGCCATGAAGAAGCGCAGCATGCTCGCCATCGCCTCCCTCGCCACCGGCTTCGTCGTCGCGGCGGTCAGTCCCTCGCACGCCCTGGGCGAGGGACTCGATCACCTCGACGTCGACAAGACCCTCAGCACCCTCGATCACACCGTCGCCGCCGAGAGCCTGGACGGCCTGGACGAGACCGCGCTCGGGCAGAGCGGCTGACAACGGCGGCGGGCGACCGCACGGACCGCGGCACCGGGGCTCTCGGCACGAGGGCCCCGGTGCCGCGTTTGTGCGCCCTCATCTGCGGCTGGTTTCCGTGGCAGGGTGGAACGGGCAAGCCTCAGGGGGCCAAACAGAAGAGGGGGAGTCCGTGATCGTCTGGATCAACGGCGCGTTCGGTGCGGGGAAGACCACCACCGCACGGGAACTGATCGAACTGATCCCGAACAGCACGCTCTTCGACCCCGAGGACATCGGTGCGGCGGTCGTGCGGCTGCTGCCGCCCAAGCACCTCGCCGAGGTCGGCGACTTCCAGGACCTGCCGATCTGGCGACGACTGGTGATCGACACGGCGGCCGCGATGCTCGCCGAACTCGGCGGGACCCTCGTGGTCCCGATGACCCTGCTGCGCCAGGAGTACCGCGACGAGATCTTCGGCGGTCTCGCCGCCCGCCGGATCGCTGTCCACCACATTCTCCTCGCTCCGGCGGAAACGATCCTGCGTGAACGAATAGCCGGGCGGGAGACCCCGCCGACCCTTCCGCTCGGCGGGGTGGGGCAGGGGCACTGGGCGTACGACCACATCGGGCCCTATCGGGCCGCCCTCGCCTCCTGGCTCGCCGCCGACGCTCATCCGATCGACACCAGCGCACTCACCCCGTACGAGACGGCCGCCCGCATCACCGAGGACCTCGGCGCCGGGACCGTGCCCGTGTGCGACATCGTGCAGACCCCCGAGCCCACCGCCGAGACCGTGGCCGCCGGGGTCCTCCTCTTCGACGAGCGGGACCGGGTGCTGCTCGTCGACCCCACCTACAAGGCCGGCTGGGAGTTCCCCGGCGGCGTCGTCGAGCCCGGCGAGGCGCCCGCTCGGGCCGGGATGCGCGAGGTCGCCGAGGAGACCGGCATCCGACTGGACGACGTACCGCGTCTTCTGGTCGTCGACTGGGAACCGCCCGTCCCTCCCGGATACGGCGGACTGCGCCTCCTCTTCGACGGCGGGCGGCTCGACTCCACCCGGGCGCGAGGTGTTCTGCTGCCGGGTCCCGAACTGCGCGGCTGGTGTTTCGCCAGCGAGGAGGAGGCCGCGGAGCTGCTGCCGCCGGTGCGCTACGAGCGGCTCAGGTGGGCGCTGCGGGCCCGGGAGCGCGGGGCGGCGCTGTACCTGGAAGCCGGGGTGCCGGTCGGCTGACCTCCGGATGAGCCCCGTCGGTGCGCACCGCCGACGGGGCTTCGTCATGTTCGAGGCACGTTCGATTCCTGCCGCTTCCGTACCCGGTGCTGGAAGGCACAGGACCGGTGCGCGACGGAGGAGCCGCCCCTGGTGCGCCTGACGGGCAACGCCGAGGACCACCTGACCGCCTGTCACTTCCCGGAGGAACCGAGCGTCGAGGCCCGGGACGAGGACATCGTGCTCGACCCGGCGCTGACCGCGTCGGGGGACAGCGCGTCGACTTCGTCGTGAGGGTAGGGGGTGAGCCTGCTCTGCTGTTCCAGCCGCCGGTTGAAGTCGCCGACCACGGCCGCCAGTCGGGCATGGCGTGGGACGAGCGCGGCGGCGGCCCCGGGGATGCCCTCGGGGCGGTGGCCGTCGGCGCAGGCGCGGATGAAGTCCTCACGTTCGTCCCTGGGGAGGCCGTACTGGTCCACGACGAGCCAGTGCACCAGGTAGGAGAGGGCGTAGGCGCGGTCGTAGCCGCTGTGGCGGACCTGGAATTCGCGTTCCTGGGCGGTGAGTTGGAAGCGGCTGGACAGGGACAGACCGTAGTCGGTGAGGTAGAGCCGGTTCCCGTCGGTGAGGAAGTTGCCGAAGTGGGCGTCGAAGTGGACGAGTTGCTGTTCGCGGAGGAAACCGGTGACGTCCTCCAGGCCCTGCTCCACGACGGCGCAGGCCGAGTCGGCGTCCTGTGTGCGCAGTTGGGCGGAGAGCCAGTCGTGGACCGTGTGCGGCACGTACTCAAGGAACAGGGTCAGGCTCGCGGACGCGGTGCGCAGGGCCTCGATGCGCTCCCTGAGGCCTGGTGAACCGCCCCAGTAGGTCACGGCCCGCTCCACGTCGGCGAGCCCCTCGGGCAGCGGCTGTGGGATGTCGGGCAGCACCCGCCAGTGGTGCAGCAAGGGAAAGCCCGGGAAGCGGTCCGAGCGCACCCAGTTGGTCGTCGTCTCGTGCACGGCCAGCTCGCGCCAGGCACCGAAGCCGGGGCTGCCGATCGCGCCGATGCCGTAGTGGCAGTGGGCGGGCAGGCCGAAGAGGTTCGCGGTGGAGCGGACGTGGTCCGGGTGGAGCTCGGTGTCGGTGAGTGGCACCTGTTTCACGAAGACCCGTACGCCGTTCACCTCCAGCAGGGTCGCCCGGCCACCGATCCCGGTGCCCGCGGGGGTGCCCGACGCCACGAGGCCGGCGAGCTCCCGGTCGCTCAGGAGGGCGAGGGAGTTGGCGGTGTCGGCGTGGGTGCGGAGACGGGGGAGGGTGTCCATGGCCCCATGATCGGGTCCCCGTGGCCGAAGCAGGCGATGTTCGGGTCGAGTGCCGCCAACTTCGCGAAGGAGTGCACGGCTTGGGCCCGGTCGACGTTGAACACGCCGAGCATCACCTTTCCGTCGAAGGGGGACGCGGCCACCGCGTCCCCGGTGAACAGCACCCGGTGCGCAGGGAGATGGAGCGCGATGCTGCCGGGGGTGTGACCGGGGACGTGGACGACGCGGGCTCCACCGCCGAAGTCGAGGACATCGCCCTCGGACAGCTCGGTGAGCTTCGGCGGCCTCGCGAACCCGCCCTGCGGCAGGTGCCGTAGAGCTTCCGCGTGCAGGGGGCGCTCCCAGTCCTCGAACGCCGGTGGCGGGCCCGGCACTTCACCCCGCACGGCGGGGGCGTCGAGCCGGTGCGCCAGTACCTCGGCGCCGGTCACCGCGGCCAACTCGGCCGCCCCGCCCACATGGTCCTCGTGGAAGTGGGTGAGCACGATCCGTCGTAGGGGTCCTTGGACGCGGGCGGCGATCGGCGCGGCGGAACCCGCGGGACCGGCGTCGATCAGCGTCGACTCGTCGCCGTCGTGCCAGAGGTAGGCCTGGCCGACGGGGAAGCGCAGGAGGTGGAGGTGCGGGAGCAGCTCGACGACGTCCATGGGACGACCGTAGAAGGGCCCCCGTCCGTGGACGAGGGCCTTCTGCCGACAGCAGAGCCGTCGGATCAGCTCGCCGCGTAGTTGCGCAGGAACAGGGCCTCCGCCACCGACAGGCGCTCCAGCTCCTCGGGGGAGACGCTCTCGTTCACGGCGTGGATCTGGGCCTCCGGCTCGCTCAGGCCGATGAGCAGGATCTCGGCGTGCGGGTAGAGCGCCGCGAGGGTGTTGCACAGGGGGATGGAGCCGCCCTGACCGGCGTACTGCATCTCCTGGCCCGGGTAGGCCACCGCCATCGCCTCGGCCATCGCCGCGTACGCCGGGCTGGTGGTGTCCGCGCTGAACGGCTGGCCGTGGCCGATCCGCTCGGTGCTCACCCGCGCGCCCCACGGGGTGTGCGCCTCCAGGTGGGCCTCGAGCAGCCTGGTCGCCTCGTCCGTGTCGATGCCCGGTGGCACCCGCAGGCTGACCAGGGCGCGGGCGCTCGCCTGCACCGACGGAGTGGCGCCGACGACCGGCGGGCAGTCGATGCCGAGGACCGTCACGGCCGGGCGCGCCCAGAGGCGGTCGGCGACCGTGCCGTCACCGATCAGCTCGACGCCGTCCAGGACCTTGGCGTCCGCCCGGAACTGCTCCTCGTCGTACTGCAGGCCGTCCCAGGACGCGTCCGGCGTGAGCCCGTCGATCCTCGTCGTGCCGTCCTTCCCGCGCAGCGAGTCCAGTACGCGGATCAGCGCGGCCAGCGCGTCAGGGGCGGCGCCGCCGAACTGGCCCGAGTGCAGGTTGCCCTCCAAAGTGTCGACCCGGACGCGCATCATGGTCATGCCGCGCAGGGTGGCGGTGACCGTCGGCAGACCGACGCGGAAGTTGCCCGCGTCGCCGATGACGATGGTGTCCGCCTCCAGGAGCGCGGGATGTTCCTCGGCGTACCGCTCCAGGCCGCCCGTGCCCTGCTCCTCCGAGCCCTCGGCGATGAACTTGACGTGGACCGGGACCCCGCCGTTGGCCTTCAGGGCGCGCAGCGCGAGCAGGTGCATGAGCACGCCGCCCTTGCAGTCGGCGGCCCCGCGCCCGTACCAGCGGCCGTCGCGCTCGGTCAGTTCGAAGGGCGGGGTCGTCCAGCCGGCCTCGTCCAGCGGCGGCTGCACGTCGTAGTGGGCGTACAGGAGAACGGTCCTCGCTCCCGCCGGGCCGGGCAGGTAACCGTAGACGGACTGGGTCCCGTCCGGGGTGTCGAGCAGTGCCACGTCCTGGAATCCCTCGGCGGTGAGCGCGTCCGCGACCCAGCGGGCGGCGGCCTCGCTCTCGCTCTTCGGGAACTGGTCGAAGTCCGCCACCGACTTGAACGCCACCAGTTCGCTGAGCTCCGCCCGCGCCCTGGGCATCAGTGAGGCGACGGTCTCGGCGACCGGATTGGACGACATGGGCACGCTCCTTGTGGGTGCGACGTTGTACCTGTGAGTGCCGTAGATCCTCCCACAGTGGTCTGTGGGCGGGCCCGCCGTAGGATGCGGGAGACAGGTGCGGCAATGGCTTGATCGGGAGCAGCAGACCATCGTGAGCAGCGAGAACACTTCGGCGGGCGAGCCTTCGGCGGACGACCCCTCGGCGGACGACTCCCCGGCGGACGACTCTTCGGCGGACGGCGTGCGGGACGACGGACGGCGGGTGTGGGACGTCGTCGTCGTGGGCGCGGGACCCGCGGGGGCCTCGGCCGCCTACGCGGCGGCGGTGGCAGGGCGGCGCGTGCTGTTGCTGGAGAAGGCCGAACTGCCGCGGTACAAGACGTGCGGCGGCGGGATCATCGGCCCCTCGCGGGACTCGCTGCCGCCCGGGTTCGAGCTGCCGTTCCGGGACCGGGTGCACGCGGTCACGTTCTCGAACAACGGCCGCTTCACGCGGACCCGGCGCTCCAAGCAGATGCTGTTCGGCCTGATCAACCGGCCCGAGTTCGACCACCAGCTCGTCGAGCACGCGCAGAAGGCGGGCGCCGAGCTGCGCACGGGCGTCACCGTCCAGCGCGTCGAGCAGCACGGCTCGGCGGTGCCCGACCGGCGTACCGTCGCCGTGGTCCTCCAGGGCGGCGAGACGCTCCTCGCCCGGGCGGTCGTCGGGGCCGACGGCAGCGCCAGCCGGATAGGCGCGCATGTCGGGGTGAAGCTCGACCAGGTGGACCTCGGCCTGGAGGCGGAGATCCCGGTGCCGGAGACCGTCGCCGAGGACTGGAAGGGGCGGGTGCTCATCGACTGGGGCCCGATGCCCGGCAGTTACGGCTGGGTCTTCCCCAAGGGGGACACCCTGACGGTCGGCGTGATCTCCGCGCGCGGCGAAGGTGCGGCCACCAAGCGGTACTTTGAGGACTTCATCGGGCGGCTCGGCCTCGCCGGGTTCGAACCGAGCATCTCCTCCGGCCACCTGACCCGCTGCCGGGCCGACGACTCGCCGCTCTCGCGCGGGCGGGTGCTGGTGTGCGGTGACGCGGCGGGGCTCCTGGAGCCGTGGACCCGCGAGGGCATCTCCTTCGCGCTGCGCTCCGGGCGGCTCGCGGGGGAGTGGGCGGTCAGGATCGCCGAGGCCCACGACGCGGTGGATGCCCGGCGCCAGGCGCTGAACTACGCGTTCGCCGTCAAGGCGGGCCTCGGCGTCGAGATGAGCGTCGGCAAGCGGATGCTGACCGCGTTCGAGCGCCGGCCCGGACTGTTCCACGCGGCGCTGACGGGTTTCCGGCCCGCGTGGAACGCGTTCAAGGACATCACCCAGGGTGCGACCTCACTGGGCGAGCTGGTCCGGGGCCGGCCGATGGCCCAGCGGGCGCTGGCCGCGCTGGACCCGCGTCCGGCCGAGCGCGCCGCGGACGACGGAGTCACTTCGTGAGCGTGACGCGGAAGACGGGGTGGTCGGGGGCGATGCGCAGCAGGTCGGCGTCGGGGGAGTCGGGACCGACACCCTTGAAGAACACGCCGACCTCGGCCTTCCAGCGCTTGAGGTAGGCGCGCAGGAGCGGGACCTTCTCCTCGTCGGTCACCTCGGTGGCGGTGAAGGCCTCCGCCTTCTTGCCCAGGTGCAGTTCGCCGCCGCCGGCCGCACGCATGTTGTGGGTCCACTGGACGTGGCCGCGCGGGGCGACCAGGTACTGTTCGCCGTCCACCGTGAGCAGGTTCACCGGGGTGGTGCGCCACTCGCCGCTCTTGCGCCCCCGGACGGCCAGGACCCGTGAGCCCCAGACGCTGAAGCCGCGGCGGGTCAGAAAGGCCACCGAGCGGTTGAGGATGTTGACCGTGAACCAGCCGGGCTTCTGCACGTGCGTGGACATGTGACCCCCAGGATTCGGGAGAGCGTCGCTCTCTTTTGTGAGCACTGCTCTCTTCCGGTGTTCAGTCTGGCACGGGCGGACCCTCAGAGCAAGAGCGGTGCTCTCGTTTGTGTGCACCGCTCTCATTACATGGGAGACTGAGGCCCATGAGTACCGCACAAGGCGCCCGCGCCCGAGCCCGGATCGAGGTCACCGCCACCATCAAGGACGAGGCGCGCAGACAGCTCGCCGCCGAGGGCGCCGCCAAGCTCTCGCTGCGGGCCGTGGCCCGTGAGCTCGGCATGGTCTCCTCCGCGCTGTACCGCTACTTCGCCAGCCGCGACGACCTCCTGACCGCTCTCATCATCGACGCCTACGACTCGCTGGGCGAGAGCGCGGAGCGGGCGCACGACGCGGTCCGTGACGCGGCCCCCGTGGAGCGCTGGGTGGCGGTGTGCGAGGCGGTGCGTCGGTGGGCGCTGGAGAACAGCCACGAGTACGCGCTGATCTACGGATCCCCGGTCCCCGGCTACACCGCCCCCGCCACGACCATTCCCGCCGCGTCCCGCGTGGGCCTGCTCCTCATCGGCATCGCACGCGACGCGCACACGGGCCCCGGTCTGTCGTTGCTCGCACTGCCCCCGGAGCTGCGCTCCGAGGCCGAGCGCATGAACGCCGACATCGCCCCCGACCTCCCGGCCGAGGCGGTGACCGCGCTGGTGGCCGCCTGGGCCCAGCTGTTCGGCCTGGTCGGATTCGAGCTGTTCGGTCAGTTCAACCGGATCGTGGCGGACCGGGAGACGTTCTTCCGGCACGCCGTCACCCGGCTCGGACGGGAAGTGGGCCTCCGATGACCGGCCGGGACGGGAGCGGGCGTACGCCGCCGGGAGTACGCGTGATCACCACGGTCGGCTGACGCCCCGGCCGGGCGGTGGCGTCTAGCGTGGCTGTCATGGACGGTGAGCAGGGCGTACGCGGGGGCGGTTCGCCGCGGTGGTGGCGGCACGGGCCGCCGTGGTGGCGCGGAGCCGGCGGTGACGGGCAGGGCGCCCGGTGGCCGTGGCCGTCCACTCTGCTGCTCACCTTCTTCGTGCTCGGAGGGTCGAACTACGCGGCCCACCAGCAGGTCGGTGACCGGGCCGCGCTCGATCTGTTCGCACGGGTGCTGCTGTTGACCGGCTCCGGGCTGCTGCTGTGGCGGCATCGGAATCCGGTGCTCGTCGTCTTCGGTACGGCGGCCGCGGCGATGCTGTACCTCGGGGCCGGGTATCCGTACGGGCCGGTGTTCCTCACCGTCGCCCTCGCCTGCTTCAGCGCGGTCGTGGCCGGACACCGCAAGGCCGCCTGGACCGCGCTCGGCATGCTGTGGGCCGGGCACGTCCTGGTGGCTCACTGGCTCTACCGGTGGCTGCCTCCGTCCGGGGACCCGGCCGCGCCCTGGGGGCAGGAGGGCGTGATCGCCGCCTGGGTCGTCACCATCGTCGCCGTCTCGGAGCTGGCCCGGACCCGCCGTGAACAGTGGGCCCGGGAGCGGGCCGAGCGCGCCCGGGCCGCTCGGCGCCGCGCCGACGAGGAGCGGCTGCGGATGGCCCGCGAACTGCACGACGTCCTCGCGCACAGCATCTCCGTCATCAACGTCCAGGCCGGCGTCGGCCTCGCCCTCCTGGACACCGACCCCGAACAGGCCCGCACCGCCCTCACCACCATCAAGGCCGCCAGCAAGGAGGCGCTCGGCGAGGTGCGCCAAGTGCTCGACACGCTGCGCACCCCCGGTGACGCGCCGCGCGCCCCCGCACCGGGCCTCGACCGCCTGCCCGAGCTGGTGTCCCAGGCGGCCGACGCGGGCCTCACCGTCGAGGTCGAGGGGTCCGCGCCGGCCCTGCCGCCCGGCGCGGACCTCGCCGCCTTCCGTATCGTCCAGGAGGCGCTCACCAATGTCGTACGGCACTCGGGATCGCGGCACGCACGCGTGCGGCTCGATCACGGCGGGGGCGCGCTACGGCTGCGTATCGACGACGACGGGCCCGCGACCGGCACCGACGCGGGCGGCAGCGGCAACGGTCTGGCCGGAATGCGGGAGCGGGCCGCCGCACTCGGTGGCACGATCGAGGCGGGCCCGCGTCCCGACGGAGGGTTCCGGGTGCTCGCCGTACTGCCGCGCGAGGCGAAGGCCAAGGAGGACGACCGGTGATCCGCGTACTGCTCGCCGACGACCAGTCACTCGTGCGGGCCGGTTTCCGGGCCCTGCTCGACGCGCAGCCGGACATCGAGGTGGCCGGTGAGGCCCCGGACGGTGAGGAGGCGCTGCGCAAGGTGCGCGAACTGCGGCCTGACATCGTCCTGATGGACATCCGGATGCCGCTGCTCGACGGTCTCGCCGCGACCCGGCGCATCACCGAGGACACCGCGCTGAGGGACGTGAAGGTGGTCATGCTCACCACCTTCGAACTCGACGAGTACGTCTTCGAGGCGATCCGTTCCGGCGCCTCCGGCTTCCTGGTCAAGGACACCGAACCGGAGGAACTCCTGCGCGCGGTACGAGCGGTGGTCGACGGCGACGCGCTCCTCTCGCCCGGCGTGACCCGCCGTCTCATCGCCGAGTTCGCGGCCCGCTCCAAGGAGCCCGCGGCCGAAGGCGCCCTCGCCGGGCTCACCGAGCGGGAACGGGAGGTGATGGCCCTGGTCGGGATCGGCCTGTCCAACGAGGAGATCGCCCGCCGCCTGGTCGTCAGCCCGCTCACCGCCAAGACCCACGTCAGCCGCACGATGGTCAAGCTCGGCGCCCGCGACCGCGCCCAACTGGTGGTGCTGGCCTACGAGTCGGGCTTGGTGCGGCCGGGCTGGCTTGGCTGAGGGCGCTGCTGCCGGAAGCGCACGAGCACACTGATCACCCGGGCGACGAAGACCACGGGCGCGATCGTGAGCCCGACGCGCAGCAGCAACTTCTCCACGGTTCCCGGCAGTTCGAACAGCAGCGCCGGTCCGGCCATCGCCCCGAACAGCACCGCTGCCGCGAACAGCGCGCTGCACAGTGCGTATCCGATCTCGACGGTGATGGCGTCCCGCTCCGCCTGGTTCCGGCGTCCCCCGTAAGTCTC
Source organism: Streptomyces sp. NPDC102270 (assembly GCF_044766405.1). Classification (NCBI taxonomy): domain Bacteria; kingdom Bacillati; phylum Actinomycetota; class Actinomycetes; order Kitasatosporales; family Streptomycetaceae; genus Streptomyces; species Streptomyces sp. NPDC102270. The sequence goes on from NZ_JBIWLX010000016.1 coordinate 88,826, forward strand.
CACGCCCCGAGTCTCACAGCCGTGTGCCCGGCGGAGCAAGCAGCTCGGCCGGGCACACGGTGTCGGAGGCGTCCCCCTAGTCGCGTACGGTGACGCGTTCCGCCTCCTGGACAGTGGACTTGGCGACCACGACGGACCGCTGCGGGCGGCGCGGGGTGCGCAGTCCCGTGAGGGTGATCAGCAGCCCGGCCGCGGCGATGGCCGTGACCACGACGAGGCCGGGGCGGTAGCTGTCGAGGACGGCCTGCGGGGTTGCGTTCTCGGGGGCGCCCGCGGTCACCACGGCGGTCACGACGGCCAGGAAGATCGCACCGCCGACCTGGACCGAGGTGTTGAGCAGTCCGGAGACCATGCCCTGCTCGTGGTCCTCGACGCCGTTGGTGGCCTGGATGTTGAGCGAGGGGAAGACCAGTGCGCAGGCGGCGCCGATGAGCAGCATCGACGGCAGGATCGCGGCGGCGTAACCGGGGTTCAGATCGACCCCCAGGAACAGTGCGTATCCGACGACCATCAGGGCGAAGCCCGCCGGGATCAACCGCTGGGTGCCGAACCGGTCGACGATCGAGCCGACCTTCGTCGAGGACACCGCCACCAGTGCGCCCGCGGGCAGGAAGGCGAGCGCGGTGTGCAGCGCCGACCAGCCGAGCAGCGACTGCATGTACAGGGTCACGAGGAACTGGAAGCCCACGTACGAGCCGAAGAAGGCCATGGCGCCCAGCTGGGCGCGGATCTGGGTGCCGGAGCGCAGCACGCCGAGCCGGACCAGCGGGCCCGGCGAACGCCGCTCGACCAGGACGAACACCGTCAGCAGTACGGCCACGGCGAGGAAGGACAGCAGGGTGCGGGCCGAGGCCCAGCCGGACTCCGGAGCCTGGACGACGGTGAAGACCAGCAGCAGCATCGAGGCGGTGCCGAGAACGGCGCCGGGGATGTCGTAGCCGTTGTGGTCCTTCTCGCGGGCGCTGCGCGGCAGCAGCCTGAGACCGGCGACGAGCGCGATCAGGGCGATGGGCGCGGGCAGCAGCATGGTCAGCCGCCAACTGGCCTCGGTGAGCAGGCCGGAGAGCACCAGGCCCATGGAGAAGCCGGTGGCGGCGCAGGTGGTGTAGATGGAGAGCGCGCGATTGCGCAGCGGGCCCTCCGGGAACGTCGTGGTGATGATGGACAGGCCCGCGGGCGCGGTGAAGGCCGCGCTCAGGCCCTTGATGAAGCGGCTGGCGATCAGCAGCGGACCCGAGTCGACGAGGCCGCCCAGGAGAGAGGCGACCGCGAAGACACCGAGGGCCACCAGGAATACCTGGCGCCGGCCCAGCAGGTCGGCGGCGCGGCCGCCCAGGAGCAGCAGGCCGCCGTAGCCGAGGATGTAGCCGCTGACGATCCACTGCAGCGTCGAGGTGGAAAGGCCCAGGTCGGCGCCGATGGACGGGAGCGCCACGCCGACCATGGAAACGTCCAGGGCGTCCAGGAACATCGCGGCGCACAGCACCAGCAGGGTGCCCCAGAGCCTGGGTGTCCAGCGGACCCCTGAGGACGGGTCCACGGGGGTGGTGAGCGGAGAGGTCATGGCGAAGACACTACATGCGCATGCATCAAATGCAAACGCATTTAATTCCGGTGCAATAATTCCTCTTCTCTGCTACGGTGCCGCGCATGGTGGCGAAGAAGCCCGAGCAGGCACTCGCGGAGCAATGGCGGGACATCCTGGCGCTGCACGCGCGCACGCAGTGCGAACTGGACCGCGCTCTTCATCAACACGGCCTGTGCGCAAGCGACTTCGAGGTGCTGGACGTCCTGGCCCACGGCGGCTGCGACTACCGCGTGCAGGAGATCTCCGAGCGGGTCCACCTGAGCCAGAGCGCGCTGTCGCGGCTGATCGCCCGGCTGGAGAAGGAGGGGCTCGTCGAGCGCGGGATGTGCGCGGAGGACCGGCGGGGCGTACGCGTCTCACTCACTTCCAAGGGGCGCGCGCTGCACCGTGACGCCCTGCCGGTGCAACGCGCGGTCCTCACGCGGATGTTGGCATCCTCCTAGATCACGCCGGACTTCTCCCGCCACAGCTCGGCGACCGACACGTCCCCCGTCACCCGCGGGAGCGGCAGCCGGTTCCACAGGGCCGGATACAACCGCGCGGCGGGCCCGGACACCTCGCAGTCGGCGTCCCCCGACTCGCCGTACGAGGTCGCCGGCGGCTCGTCGGTCAGTCGTACGGTCCACACGGCGCCGTCCGTGTCGCTCGCCCGCACCCGCAGCACCCGGGGCTCGGCGCTGCGGACCCGGCTCTTGTCGCGGGCGTGGAAGCCGCGGAGCAACTCGTCGATGCCGTCGGCCGCGAAGTCCCGCCCGAATTCTTCGGGAGTTCCGCCTCGCGCCGCCTCCGCGTCGAAGCGGTGCACGGCCGTCTCGTGCGCCTGCCGCCGGGCCCAGAAGGCGAGGGGTGAGGGGGCGGGAAGGAAATGCCAGCATCGCAGGTCGGGCGCGGCGGAGCCCAGCGTGTCGACCAGAGTGCGGTGGCCGGTGCGGAACCAGGCCAGCAACTCCTCCCCGTCCAGAGTGGGTTCGTCACCGAAGGGGCGGAAGGCGGTCTGCTCCTCGGCCACGAACGCCGTGGCCCAGCGATGCACCGTGCCCGTGTGCCGCAGCAGATCGCGCACCTGCCACTCCGGGCAGGTCGGTACCTTGGCGTCGGGACCTGCCTCCTCGGCGGCCGACGCGAGCAACTGGCCTTCGCGGTCCAGGATCCGGATGAACTCGGCTGTCTCCATGGGAGGAGTGTGCCTGACGACACCCGACCCGCCGGGCTACCAGTCGCGGGCGGCCTGCAGCAGGTGGTCGCGGACCAGTGCCACGTGCGGATTGCCCGAGGTGCCGGGGCGCTGTACCAGGTAGGCCGTGTTGATGGGCGGGTCGTCGGGGTCCTGGAGCAGGACCAGTGCCCCCGACGCCAGTTCCTCGGCGCACAGATAACGGGGGAGCACGGTGAATCCGGCGCCGCCGACCACCGCGGCCTTGACCGCGTTCAGGTCGGGCATGGTCACGGCCGGCTGCTGCACCAGGCGCCGCCCGAAGACGTGCCGCCAGTAGCGGCGCACGATGGGCAGGTCCTCGGCATAGGCGACGAGCGGCACGCCGTGCAGCGCGGCCGCTAGGTGTTCCGGTGCGCCGAGCCGCTGGGCCCGGGCGGGGGAGGCGACCAGCACGAACTCCTCGTCGTTGAGCGGCAGGGCGGTGAGCGCACGGCCGCGCGGCCGGAACGTGGCGATCACCAGGTCGTGCCGCCCCGTGCGCAGGTCGTCCAGGAGCGGTTCGGTCAGACCCGGTGTGATGCGCAGCCGTACCCCTTTGTCCACCAAGGGCGCGACGCCGGGCAGGACGCTGCGGGACAGCAGCTCGGCCGGGCCGGCCAGATGCACCGGCTCGGCCGGGGCGTCCTCCGTGTCCCCGGCGGGTCCCGCCACCGCGGCGAGCGAGTCCAGGGGGTGCACGATCCGGGCGGCGAGCTCGTCCGCGTACGGTGCCGGGGTCACGCCCCGCGCCCGGCGCTCGAACAGCTCGCGGCCCCACTGCCGTTCCAGGGTACGGATCTGGGTGGTGACGGTGGGCTGGGACAGGCCGAGGAGACGGGCCGCGGCGGTGAAGGAGCCGGTGCGGTACACGGTGAGGAAGGTCCGCAGCAGGTTCAGGTCGGGCGGAGTGCCGACGGTCTGGCGCGCATCCTCGGAGCCATTGGTGTTCCTATCCCTCATATGCGTGAGCCTATTGGATTTCTATGACACGAGAGGACTACGGTTTCACCATGTCGAAGATCCTCTTTGTAATGACCGGTGCCGACCACTGGACCCTGGCCGACGGCACCCAGCACCCGACCGGCTTCTGGGCCGAGGAGGCCGTCGCCCCGTACGAGGCGTTCAAGGCCGCGGGACACGAGATCGTCGTGGCCACGCCGGGCGGTGTCGTGCCGACCGTGGACAAGGGCAGCCTCGCGGCCGAGGTCAACGGTGGGCAGGAGAACGCCGACCGTATCGCCGGGGTGCTCGCCTCGGCCCCCGAACTCCAGGCCCCGCTGCGGCTGGACGAGGTGAACCTCGACGACTACGCGGCCGTGTTCTACCCCGGCGGCCACGGGCCGATGGAGGACCTCGCGGTCGACGCGGTCTCGGGCCGACTGCTCAGCAGCGCCCTGGAGAGCGGCAAACCCCTCGGGGTCGTCTGCCACGCCCCGGCCGCGCTGCTCGCCGCCACGAAGGCCGACGGTTCCAACGCGTTCGCCGGGCGCCGCGTGGCCGCCTTCACCAACGCCGAGGAGACCCAGGCGGGCCTCGCCGACAAGGCCAAGTGGCTGCTCCAGGACCGGCTCACCGAGGCCGGCGTGCAGGTCGAGGTGGCCGAGCCGTGGGCTCCGCATGTGATCGTCGACGGCAACCTGGTGACCGGGCAGAACCCGGCGTCCTCCGCGCCGCTCGCCGTCGAACTGCTGAAAAAGCTGGGCTGAGCCTCTGAGGCTCCTCAAGTCGCTTGGCGGGCGCGGAACATGACCGTCACGATGACCGCATGTCGGCAATCGCGGGACTGAACAAGAAACACAACTTCGTGCTGCTCGTCCGGGACACGGACGTCGTGGCGGCGGCCCTGCGCCAGGCGCTGGCCGAGGCCCCGCCGGAAGAACGCCCCGGGCTGGAACGCGCCGTGGCCCTCGTCGAGTCCAGCGCCGCCGCCACCGAGACGGTGCTGCGCGCCCGCTGGGTCCGCTTCCGGCTGGCCGCCGTCGGCTTCACGGGCGACATCACCTCGGTCGCGGCGGTACGGGCCCTGCGCAAGGCGGAGCCGAAGCTGAGCCTGTTGGCGGCCGTGCAGCTGCAGAAGGATGCGGTGGCTCATCCGGAGTGATCCGGATGAGCCATTCGTCGCGTGGAGGCCGGGGAGCGCGGGGTGGCCGCGGCGTCTTGGAGCTTCTTGGTGGTGGTGGGGGTCGGTGGAGGGCGCGGCGCTTTCGCACTCGGGCAGTGATCGGAGGGGCGCGCCGGATTGTTTCTCGCGGTGGTGATGGGCTGGCGGGGGTGTGGTCAGGTTGGTGTCGTGCGTCAGGTGTGCGGTGCGATGACGCGGGGGTTGGCGGAGGTTGGGGTGCGTTTCGGGGTCCGGTGGTGATCGGAGCCGGGGTGGCCGCTGGAGGGCGCCCCCGCCGCCCTCGTCGTATGGCGTGAAGGGCCTCCGGTGGACGACGTACCCTCGCCGTCCACGGGGCTGACGGAGTTTGTCGACCTGTCGACCGGCTGCCGGATTGTTCCTCGCGGTGGTGACGGGCTGGCGGGGAGCCCGGTCAGGCTGTTGCCGCGCGTCGGGTCAGCGCGGCGATCGCCGCGGCGGTGGCGGCGAGTGCCGCGACGCTGGTGAGGGCGACGGGGAGGGAGAACCAGTCGGCCATGAAACCGATGGCGGGCGGGCCGAGGAGCATGCCGCCGTAGCCGAGGGTGGAGGCGATGGCGACCCCGTCCGGCCCGGCCAGCCTGCCCGCCCGCTCGACGGCGACGGGGAAGAGGTTGGCCAGACCGAGCCCCGTGATCATGAAGCCGAGCAGTGCCGCCCAGACGGACGGGGCGAGAGCGCCGAGCACCATGCCGAGCGCGGCGACCGTGCCGCCGCCCACCAGCGTGCGGGTCTGGCCGAGCCGTTCGAGCAGTCTGGTGCCGGTCAGCCGGCCGATGGTCATGGCGAGCGCGAAACACGAGTAACCGACCGCCGCGACGCCGGGCGTGGCGTCCAGGTCGTGCTCCAGATGCAGGGCGCTCCAGTCGGCCAGGGCACCCTCGCCGTAGGCCGTGCACAGGGCGATCAGGCCGAAGGTGATGACGAGGCCGCGGGTGCGGGTGCGGGTGCCCGGCGGACGCGGTGCGGACTTGTGCCGCGGCGTGTCCTGCTCGGGTGTCGGGGGCTGGATGCGCAGCAGGGTCCGGCCCGCGACGGCGGTGACGAGCAGACCGATCACGGTGAGACCGAGCAGGTGCCGCGTGGGTGACAGGCCCCCGGCGACCAGCCCGCCGAGCCCGGCACCGAGCATTCCGCCCAGGCTGAAGGCCGCGTGGAAGCTGGGCATGATCGGCCGCCGCAGCGCGGCCACCAGATCGACCGCGGCGCTGTTGAACGCCACGTTGATGCTGCCGTACGCGGCGCCGAAGACGAGCAGGACGGCGCCGAGTGCCGGCGCGGAGTGGGTGAGCGGCGGCAGGGCGACGCTGAGGGAGAGCAGGACAGCGCAGACGACGGTGACCCGGTGGGTGCCGTAGCGGCGGCACAGGCGTCCCGTGAGCGTCATGGTGATCACCGCGCCGGCCGAGACACCGAGGAGGGCGAGGCCGAGGGCGCTGGCGGAGGCGCCGGTCTGCTCCTTGATCGCGGGAATCCGGACGACCCACCCGGCGAAGATGAAGCCGTCGACGGCGAAGAAGACGGTGAGGGCGATACGGAGTCGGGTGAGGGAGTTGTCCGGCACGGCGATGCGCGTACGCATTTTGTTTATCAGCGGCACAAAGTCAGGGTAGGCGTGTGCTCGATTGTGGGCAAGGGTGTTCGGGTGAGCGGAAGTGCCGGACCTGCGCTTGCTGAGCCGCCGACCGGTGCATTCCAGCCGCCGCATGGGCCGGGGCGGTGGCCCGGTTCACCTTCCGCGAGTGAGGCCCCGTGACGCCCCCGGCCCGCAGGATGGCCTCGGCCTTCGGACACGGAGGCCACGGAGGCCACGGAGGGCGGAGCGGAGCGGCTCATGTCGGCTTGGGCGGTGTTCGTCGTCGCGGCGGTCGTCGCGGGATATGCCCTGGTGTCGGCCCGAGCAGCCGCCTGGGCGGTGTCCGGCCCCATGATCTTCGTGGCGACCGGCACGGCTCTGGGCGAGCCCGGGCTCGGCCTGGTCAGTCCCGCGCACGACGTGGAACCCGTGCGGGCGCTGCTCGAAGCCGCCCTCGCACTGGTGCTGTTCACCGACGCCGCCGGCGTGCACTCGCGGGAGCTGCGCCGCGACGACTTCCTGCCCGTACGGCTGCTCGGCATCGGGCTGCCGCTGACCATCGGCCTCGGCTGGCTGGCGGCATGGCCGCTGCTGCCGGGCCTCGGTGTCTGGGGGCTCGCTCTGGTCGGCACGATCCTGGCGCCCACCGACGCCGCCCTCGGGCAACCCGCGATCACCGACCGCCGGGTCCCGGCGCTCGTCCGCCAGGGACTCAATGTCGAGAGCGGACTCAACGACGGTCTGTGCGTGCCCTTCTTCGTCCTCTTCCTCGCCGCCGCGGGCCAGGAGGCGGGACGGGCGGGGACACCGGGCGCCGGTGAGGTAGTGGTCCGGGCCCTGCTTCTGTCCACGGTGTGCGGCATCGGGCTCGGTCTGCCCGCCGGGTGGGCTCTGGTGCGGTCGCGGCGCCGCGGCTGGGCGGCAGGCGAGTGGCGGCAGCTCCTGCCCGCGATGGTCGCGTTCGCCTCGTTCGCGGCGGCCGCCGCGCTGGAGGGCAGCGGGTTCATCGCCGCCTGGGTCGCCGGCCTGGCCTACGGCAACGCCGTACGGCGCCACCCCACCGAGCGAGGGACACCGGACCCGGAGTGCGAACTGACCGAACGGCTCGGCGCGTTGCTCGCGATGCTGAGCTTCTTCGCGTTCGGCGCGCTCCTTCTCGCCCCGGCGCTGAGCGAGCTCACCTGGCGGATGGCGGTCTACGCGGTGCTGAGTCTCACCGTGATCCGCGGGCTGCCCGTCGCGCTGAGCCTGGCCCGCTCGGGGCTCCGTCCGCCCACGGTGGCCTACGTCGCCTGGTTCGGGCCCCGGGGTCTTGCCTCCATCGTGCTCGGGCTGCTGGTCCTCGAGGAGCGGATACCCGGCACCGAGCAGGTCTCGGCGGTCGTGGCACTGACCGTGACGATCAGCGTGTACGCCCACGGTGTCAGCGCCGGAGTCCTGGCCGGGCGCTACGGCCGCTGGTATCGCGCCGCGGCCGCCCGGACACCGGGCCTGCGCGAGGACGCCCCGGCCTCCTCGGACGGCACCGGAATCGCCCTTCGGGGGTGAGGACCGCCCCGGCCCGGCACGACACGGTGGCGCCATGGAACCGACCGTACGGAGCCGGCCGTGGCAGGCTCGTGTCTCGCTGGCCGCGGCTGCGGCGGCCGTGCTGACACTGGGTGTCTTCGCGGGGCTGCGCACCTTCGCCCTCGTGGGCGTCGCGATCGCGGGCCTCGTCATGACGGGAGCCGCGATCTGGTGGGCTCTGACCAGGCGGGGGCTGTTGCGGACGCTTGCCGCCCTGTTGGCCCTGACCGCGCCCGCGTGGGTGCTGGTGATGTTCACCAGGGCCCATCTGGCCTGGGTCGTCGCTCTTTCGGCAGCACTGTGGCTGGTCGCGGTCGGAGCGGGGCGGGCCGCCCTCGCGCGGGACGACGTGGCCGCCCCGATGCCCGAACTCCCCGCGCCGGGAATCCGTCACCCCGTGCTGATCATGAATCCGCGTTCGGGCGGCGGGAAAGTAGGCCGGTTCGCCCTACAGGAGCGGGCCGAGGCGCTCGGAGCACAGGTGCTGATCCTGGAGCGGGGCGGCGACACCGATGTGGCCGCGCTGGCCCGCACGGCCGTCGCGGAGGGCGCCGACCTGCTCGGCGTCGCCGGCGGGGACGGGACCCAGGCGCTGGTCGCCGACGTCGCCGCCGCGCTCGGCGTGCCCTTCCTGGTGATCCCGGCCGGCACCCGCAACCACTTCGCCCTCGACCTCGGCCTGGACCGCGAGGACCCCGCAAAGGCGCTGGACGCCCTGCACGACGGCGTGGAACTCCACGTCGACCTCGGTCGCGCGGGCGGCCGCCCCTTCGTCAACAACGTGTCGCTCGGTGCCTACGCGGAGGTGGTCCAGAGCCCTTCCTACCGTGACGACAAGACCCGCACCACCCTGGGACTGCTCCCCGACCTCCTCACGGGTCATCAGGGCGCACACCTCAGCGCCCGGGTCGGCGAGCTCACCATCGCCGACCCGCAGGCCCTGCTGGTGAGCAACAATCCCTACGGCACCGGCGACTTCGCCGGCCTCGGCCGCCGGGGACGGCTTGACGGCGGCGAGCTGGGCGTGGTCGGTGTCCATGTGACCGGTGCGGTCAGGGTCGTAGGGCTGCTGCGGACACGGAAGTCCACCGAACTGACGCGGGCCGCGGCCCGGGACGTCGTCGTCGATGCCGACCAGGCGTGGATCCCGGTCGGCATCGACGGAGAGGCGGTACGGCTGCCCGTGCCGGTGCGCTGTGAGTTGCGGCCCCGGGCGCTGCGGGTGATCGTGCCCCGACAGCGGCCGGGCCTGCGCCGGGTCCGGCCGCCGCTCGACTGGCGCCGGGTCGCCGGGCTCGGACTGGCCCGGTCCGCCGGCGGGCATCACCGACGGCCCTGACCGGACCGGCTGCCGGATCACCCGGCGAGCGGGTCAGTCCAGCCGTCGGGCCGAGGCGACGAGTTCCGCGGTCACCGGTCGCAGCGCCTCCTCGGTGAGGAACCCCTCGGCCACCGGCACGCCACCCGCGTCGCGGATCGCCCTCCTCAGGTACTTCGCCCAGACGTGTTCGAGCAGGATGAACCCCGCCGAGCTCCCGGGGTCCAGGGCCTCGGCCGTCTGCCTGATCTCGTCGGGGGTGAGTTTGAAGGCGTTGCCCTCGGCCGGCGACGGGTAGGTGCCCACGGTGGACCGGATGCGTTCGCTGGGAAGTCCGAGCAGCGCGGCCACGGTGTCGCCCATGCCCTCGGCCTGGTAGTCCAGGGCGAACAGAGCGCCTCCGGGCTCCTTCCCCACGAAGAGCATGTCCAGGACGCAGATCTGCCCGTTCGCCTCCAGAATGTCCAGCTCCTCGACGATACGGCGCTCGAACTTCGCGTCGGGGCCGAACTCGACGGTCAACAGCTGGACCGGTCCGATGCTGTTCACGACAACTCCCTTCGGCGGAACCATCCCCCTCATCCAGCAGCAGCGCGCCCGCCCTCCCGTCACCCGCGACAGGTGAGCAAACCCGCCGTGGATCATCCGACCAGGCGCGCCGAGGTCGAGGACCTGCGTCCCGATGCCGGGCACCGACGGCCGTTCGCCGCGGTGACCTACCTCGTCGGTACCAGGGAAACGGGGATCGCCGTCGTGGCCCTGAGTGCGCTGCTGACGTCCTCGTGGACCGGTCTGCTCGTGGTGGCGGCGCTACCGGCGTCGTACGAGGCCACAGTCACCCACGTGGCACGCCGGACCGCAGCGCCCGCGGAGGGTGAGGAAAGCGCGTGAGGAGGCGGCCGGGCCCATCGGGGCTGCGGGGACGGCACGACCACGCCCGCTCGCGTGCCTGGCCGCCGGGGCGAGGAGCTACCACGCGGCCCGCGACCTGCCGGGTGTCGGCTCGCCCGTGTTCGGGTCCTGGTCCCTCAGCTCCTCGGGCGACGGCGGGGCCGGTGCCCACTCGGCGCCCGTCTGCTCCCGGAACGCGGCGACGGCGGCCTCGACGGTGGGATAGAAGCGGTCCGCGTCGATGGTGCGGGTCAGCCCGTAGCGTTCGATCTTGCGCCGCACCGGATCCTTCAGCTCGGCGAAGACCAGGCTGATGCCGCGCTCGTCGAGCGCCTCGTCGAGATCCTCCAGCACGTCGGAAGCGGTGGTGTCCACGTCGGTCACGGGCTCGGCGGCGAGCAGCACCCACCGGGGCGGTGGCGTGCAGCGGGTCAGCCCAACGACACCGTTGCGGAAGGCCTTGGCGTTGGCGAAGAACAAGGGGCCGTCGAAGCGATGCATCACCAGGCCGGGCAGGTGTTGGGCGTCCGGGTGGGAGCGCATGTCGTGGTAGCCCTCCAGACCCGACACCCGCCCCAGGACCGTGCTGTAGGGCCACCAGGCCCGCCGGAAGACATTGAGGATGGACAGGCCCACCGCGACCGCTATCCCGGGCAGTACACCGAGCAGCGCCACCCCGAGAAAGGCCGCCGTCGACAGCAGGAACTCCGCCTTGCGCTGCCGCCACAGCCGGGCCGCGCCCGGGAGGTCGGCCAGCGACAGGGACGCCGTGATGACGACCGCCGCGAGCGCGGGCTGCGGCAGGTTGCGGAACAGACCGGGGACCAGCACGAGCATGAGGACGATCAACCCCGCCCCGATCACACCGGTCAACTGCGTTCTGGCGCCCGCCCGTTCGGCCACGGCCGTACGTGATCCGCTGGTACTGACCGGGAAGCCCTGGAAGAGACCGGCCGCCGCGTTCGCCGTACCGATCGCGATCATCTCCTGGTTGCCGTGGACCTCCTGCCCGGTGCGGGCCGCGAACGCCGTCGCGTTGGAGATGCCGTCGGCCAGGGACACCAGGGCGATGCCCAGGGCGCCGACGCACAGCGGCCCCAGGTCGTCCAGGCCGACGTGGGGGATCGTGAGCGGCGGCAGCCCCTCGGGCAGGGTGCCGACCAGGTCGACCCCGCGCTCGCCCAGGTCGAAGAACACCGTCGCCCCGATGGCCGCCACGACCATGACGAGCACCGCCGGCACCTTCGGCAGCACGCGTTGCAGCAGCAGGATCAGCACGATGCCGGTGCCACCGACCGCCAGCGCGGCGGGCACGGTGTCACCGTCGGCCACGCCCCGCACGAAGGCGTCCAGCTCGTGCACCAGCCCGTCGGCGTCCGTGCTGAAGCCGAACAGCTTCGGCAACTGGCCGATCAGGATGGTCAGAGCCAGGCCGTTCATGTAACCGATCATGGTCGGCTTGGAGATCAGGTCGGCGATGAAGCCGAGCTTGGCGACACCGGCCAGGAGGGTGATCGCGCCGACCATGAGGGACAGCACCGAGGCGAGCGCGACCGCCCGCCCCGGGTCCCCGCCGGCGGCGATCAGGGGCAGGACCGTCGCGGCGATCATCGGCCCGAGGGAGGAGTCGGGACCGAGCACCAGGAACCGCGACGGGCCGAACACCGCGTAGGCCAGCAGGCACAGCACGGAGGTGTACAGACCGGTGATCGGCGGCAGCCCCGCCAGCTCCGCGTACGCCATTCCCTGCGGCACCAGCAGTGTGGTGAGGACGACCCCGGCGACGGCGTCCTTGAGGAGCCACTCCCGCCGGTAGGCCGAGAACGTCCGCAGCCCCGGCACGAAGTCGCGCACGCTCACCACCTCCCCCCGGGTCGTGGACCACCGGACCGCAGCCGGACCGCTAGTCGTGCAGGTCGTCCGGCCTCACCACGCACAGCGCCCAGATGATGAATCCGCTGATCGTGATCAGCGTGAGCGACCAGAACGGGTAGTACGGCAGGGACAGGAAGTTGGCGATGATCACCAGCCCGCCGATGCCCACCCCGCACACCCTGGCCCAGGTGGCCCCCGAGAACAGGCCCAGGCTCACCGCCACCGCGATCACCCCGAGGGCGAGGTGGATCCAACCCCAGCTCGTCAGGTCGAACTTGAAGACGTAGTTGCGGGTGTTCAGGAAGACCTCGTCCTCGGCGATCGCCATGATCCCCCGGAAGATGCCGAGGACGCCGGTCAGGAACAGCATCACGGCGGCGAAGACCGTCAAGCCGCCGGCGGCGGAAACGGTGGTTGCCGAACGGTGGTGCGAAGCGGTCGTAGTGGCCATGGAAGATACCTCCGTCTTCGGTTCCGGCACTGGTTGCAGCGCTACGCCCACGAGTGTCGCTCCAGGTGGGGCGCCCCTGTCCTCACCCCCGGGGGGTGACGACCGGTGGGCCGCCGACTGGCGACGATGAGGCGAACCCAGCAGCCGGAGGCAACACATGCGGGTACAGCACAGCCCCACCGGAGGCGGTACGGCGGGCCGGTCACCGGCCACCGCGCGCGCGGTGCTGGCGCCGCTCGCGCTCGCCCAGTTCGTGTGCAGCTTCGCCGGCTCCAACATGAACGTGATGATCAACGACATCAGCGAGGACCTCGACACCACCGTGCAGGGCGTACAACTCGCGATCACGCTCTTCCTGCTGGTCATGGCGGCCCTCATGATCCCCGGCGGCAAACTGACCGACCGCCTCGGCCGCAAGCGGTGCCTCCTGATCGGTCTCACCGTCTACGGCGTCGGAGCCCTCCTCAGCGCGGCCGCGCCCAACCTCGGTGTCCTCATCCTCGGCAACTCCCTGCTGGAGGGCGTCGGTACGGCCCTGCTCATCCCGCCCGTCTACATCCTGACCACACTCCTGTTCGTGGACGTGGTGGCCCGGGCCCGCGCGTTCGGAACAGTCATGGCATTCGCCGGCATAGGTGCCGCCGCCGGACCGCTGATCGGCGGGCTCATCACCTCGGCACTCAGCTGGCGGGCCGCCTTTCTCTTTCAGGCCCTGGTCATCGTGGTGATCATCCTGCTGAGCCGGCGGATCACGGATCCGCTGCCGCCCGACCCGACGCGGGTCTTCGACACCGGCGGTGCCGTCCTGTCGGCCGTCGGGCTCGTCCTCGTCGTCATGGGCATCCTGGCCACCGACGACAACGGCTGGCTGGCGGCCGGTCTGTTCGTCCTCGGCGCGCTCGTGCTCGTCTGGTTCTACCGGTGGATACGCGCCAGGGAACGCTCCGGCGCGGAGCCGCTGCTGTCGACGAGCCTGTTCCGCGACCGCACGTCCAATCTCGGCCTCATCACACAGAACGCCCAGTGGCTGATGCTCATGGGGGTGTCGTTCGTGGCGGCGGCCTACCTCCAGGTCGTCCGCGGGTACGACGCGATCCGGACCGGCGTGGTTTTCACGGCGGCCACGGCCGGCCTCCTCGCGGCGTCGCTCGGCGCCGAGCGCCTCGCGAAAAAGTGGTCGCAGCGGACGCTCGTCATGACGGGCTTCGCCGTCACGATCTGCGGGATCGGGCTGCTCATCGTCCTGGTGAACGCCTGGACGAGCGCCTGGGCTTTCGTGCCCGGGCTGCTGCTGATCGGGCTGGGACTGGGCGTCATGCTGACCCCGTCGGTCAACGTGGTGCAGTCCAGCTTCGGAGAGCAGCAGCAGGGCGAGATCTCGGGCCTCTCGCGCAGCGTGTCCAACCTGGGATCGTCCTTCGGCACCGCGATCGCCGGCACGATCCTCGTCGCCGACCCCGCCTTCGGGGCGTACGCGGCGGCACTGATCGTGCTGATCGTGATCGGGTGCGGGGGGCTCGTCGCGGCGGCGAAGCTGCCGCGGACCGGGCCCCCTCGCTGACCGTACGCCCCGCTTTCGCGAGCTCCTTCGCAAGGTCCTACCGCTGCGCCCGGTCGAGTTCCTCATCGAGCGCCAGGGCCGCCTCGACCAGCGCGAGATGGGTGAACGCCTGCGGGAAGTTGCCCAGTTGCTCACCCGAGGGGCCGATCTCCTCGGCGAAAAGACCGACATGGTTGGCGTAGGTGAGCATCTTGTCGAAGGCGTACCGCGCCTGTTGCAACCGGCCGGCCCGGGCCAGTGACTCGACGTAGAGGAAGCTGCACAGACTGAAGGTGCCCTCCGAGCCGCGCAGCCCGTCCGGCGAGGCCTCCGGGTCGTAGCGGTAGACCAGGCTGTCGGTGACCAGCTCCTCGTCCATGGCGTCCAGCGTGCTGAGCCACGCGGGATCCTTCGGCGAGAGGAAGCCGACCTGGGGCATGAGCAGCAGCGAGGCGTCCAGGACGTCGGTGGCGTAGTGCTGGACGAAAGCCTGCCGCTTGGTGCTCCAGCCACGCTGCAGAATCTGCTCGAACACGGTGTCGCGCGCCGTCCGCCAGCGGTCGATGTCCGCGGGCCTGGAGTGCTCGGCGGCCAGCCGGACACCACGGTCGAAGGCGACCCAGGTCATGAGGCGGCTGTACGTGAACTCCTGCCGGCCGCCCCGGGTCTCCCAGATCCCCTCGTCGGGGCGGTCCCAGTGGTCGGCCAGCCAGTCCAGCAGGGTCGCGAGAGACTTCCAGCCCTGGATGGCCCCGATGTCACCACCCTGCGCCAGGGCGTCCGCCGCCTCGCCGTAGATGTCGAGCTGTATCTGGTCGGCCGCCGCGTTGCCGGCCCGCACCGGCGCGGAGCCCCGGTATCCCTCGAGATGGTCCAGGACCTCCTCGGTCAGCCGGGGTTCGCCGTCGACCCGGTACATGATCTGCAGCGGTTCGCCCGTCTCGGTACGGCCGGCGTCGAGCCGGTCGCGCATCCAGTGGCGGAAGGCGGCGGCCTCGTCGGTGAACCCCAGACCCGCCAGCGCCCGGACGGACAGCGAGGCGTCGCGGACCCAGGTGTAGCGGTAGTCCCAGTTGCGCTCTCCGCCGATCTGTTCGGGGAGTCCCATGGTGGCGGCGGCGATCGGAGCGCCCGTAGGGGCGTAGGTGAGCAGTTTCAGCGTGATCGTCGAGCGGTTGACCATGTCCCGCCAGCGGCCGTGGTACGTGGAGGAGCGCAGCCATCGGTGCCAGAAGCCCCTGCACGACTCCAGCTCGTCCCGGATGCCGTCCGCCGACAGCGGATCCGGGACGGGGCCGCCGCTCGCGTCGGTGGTCAGGACGACAGCGGCCACCTCGCCGGCGGACAGCGTGCAGTGGGCCGTGATGTCGTTCCCGTCGGGCTGGAGCACGAACGGGCCGAGGGTCTGCAGATGCAGGTCCGTGCCGGGTCCCTGGAAGACCGCGGACCGGTCGTCGACCCTGGACAGGTCGTGCGGGGCGCGGCCGTAGTCGAAGCGCGGACGGCACGCCAGGGTGAAGTCCAGTCGGCCCCGCACCACCCTGACCACCCGCACCAGCCGGTGCCGCTCGGTCGGCACCGTGGTCTCCAGCGGGATCATGAAGTCCGCGACCTCACCGACGCCCTCAGGCGCCATGTAGCGGGTGACGAGCACGGCCGTGTCCGACAGGTAGAGCTGGCGGACGGTCGCCCGGCCGTCGTCGGCCACATCAGCCGTGAGCCGGCAGTGGCCGCCACGCTCGCCGTCCAGGAGAGCGGCGAACACGCTGGGCGAGTCGAACCTGGGCGTGCACCACCAGTCGATCGTCCCCGCCGAGGACACCAGGGCGGCGGTCTGGAGATCGCCGACCATTCCGTGGTCTGCGATGTTCGGATAGGTGTTCACCGTCACTCCTTCGTCGGGGTCGCCAGGATCAGGCTGCGGTGGGCGGGAAGTGACCGCACCACCCGGCGCGGGTGAGGCGGTGGGCGAGCGCTCAGCGCCAGTCGTGGCGGACCGCGCTGGAGACGAGGAGATCCTGCACCGACGAACGGGTTGCGCTGACCGGGACCCACAGCAGTCCCAGCGGGAACACCAGGCACAGCAGCGCACGCGACAAGGCGCGCGGGACACCGAGTTCCCGTCCCGTACGGGCGGTCACGCGCAGGCCCATCAACCGGTCTCCGACGGTACGCCCGGACGACACCCAACTGCCGGTGAGATACAGGACGGCGATCAGCGTGCCGCCCGTCGCGGTGAGCCAGTCCGGCGGGTCGGGGTACCGGAACGGCGGTCCGGTGACCAGCAGCCTGGCGGCCCCGACGCACAGCTGGGCGACGAGTCCGAGTCCGGCCACCACGACCGCGTCGACACCGGCCGCGACCGCACGGGAGACCAGTCCGGCCGGATACCCCAGGAGCCCCTGTGGCCGCGCCCGCCCGGCAGACGTCACGGCGGCGTCGGCATCTCGGTCGGCACCTCGGGCAGCCCCGTCCTGCGCAGCAGCCGGTCCGTCACCCGGTTCACCAGCCGGTCGCCACGAAGACCGCGGACACGGACGGCGTCGATCGTCTCCTGGGCCATTCCGCCGCCGGTGTCCTTGACGATTCGCCCCAGATCGATCTGCGTCAGCACTCCCAAGGTCAGCGGGATCAGATCGACGCGGGCGATCACGGCATCGACGTCGATACGCCCGGCGACCGCGTCGACGTCCAGCCGCCGGGCGACCCGGTCCACGTCGATCCGGTCGGCGATGCGGTTCACGTCCATCCGGCCGGCGATGCCGTCGAGGTCGATCCGGGCCGCGATCCGGTCGACGTCCATCCGGCCGGCGATGTCGTCCACGTCGATCCGGGCCGCGATCCGGTTCACGTCCACCCGGTCCGCGACCCGCGCGATGTCCACTCGGTCGGCCACCTTGTTCACGTCCACCCGGGAGACCACGTCGTCCAGGTCGATCCGGTCCACGACGGCGGTCACTAGCCTGCGCGTCAACACATCCGTGCCCCCGGCGAGGACACCCAGCACGCGAAGCGGCAGCCGCGCCAGCGCCCTCGCCAGTCCCACACCGTTGTTTCCGGTCACCCCGCCATCGCACCAGCACGGCGCCGCGAGGACATCATCCGTCACGGGTGAGGGGATGAGCCGATCCCTTCCCGGGAGGCCCTATGCAGAAAGCATATGTACGGTAATGCTGAGAGCTGCTGAGGGGGAGCGCCACCCAAGGACACTGGGAGTGAGCGCCATGAGTACGAGGGACGACAAGGCCCGGGAACCGACGGCTCCCTGTCTCGATCCCCTGGGAGAACCCTATCTGCGCATGCGGTTCGCCGTGCCGACCAGACCGCCCACCTTCCTGCGGCGCGAGCGCCTGGCCAGGCACCTCGACCAGGCACTCCGGACTCCCTTGACGATGGTCAACGGCGCGGCCGGCGCGGGCAAGACCCTGCTGGTCGCCGACTGGGCCGAGAACCTGGACCGGCCCGTCGCCTGGCTCGACGCGAACGCGGGCCGGCAGGGCCCCGGGATGTTCTGGGCGTACCTGCTCGAAGCCCTGCGTGCCTCGGGCCTGCTGGTGTCCGACGAGGTCGGCTGCCCGCTGGACGCGAACCGGATCGACCACCAGCTGCTGGCCCGACTGGCCGCCGACCTCAGCCGTCGTCCCCTTCCCGCGATCGTCGTGCTCGACGAGTACGACCGGGTGACCGCCTCGCAGACCCAGGAACAGCTTCAGTTCGTTCTGCACCACGCGGGATCCGGACTCCGCCTGGTCCTCATCACCCGCACCGAACCACTGCTGCCACTGCACCGCTACCGGATGGCCGGCGAGATCACCGAGATCCGTGACGGCGAACTGGCCTTCACCCCCGAGGAAGCCGCCGAGCTGCTGGATCTCCACGGCCTGAGCCTGCCCCCGCCTGCCGTGCGTGCCGTCGTGGACCGCACCCGTGGCTGGGCCGCCGGACTGAGGCTCTGCGCCCTGGCCGCCCAGGAGAGCGGGGATCCGGAGGCCTATCTGCAGGACTTCGAGGCGGACCGGACCACGGTCGCCGACTTCCTGCTGGCCGAGGTGCTCGGCCGGCAGCCTGCCGAGACCCAGGACCTCCTGATGCGCGTCAGCGTCCTGGACCGGTTCTGCCCCGACCTGGCGAACGCCCTGACCGGCCGCACCGACGCCGCACCCCTTCTGGAAGGGCTGCGGCGCGAGAACGCGTTCGTCGAGGATCTCGGGCACGGATGGCACCGTCTTCATCCGCTGCTGGGCGAAATCCTGCGGGCCCGTCTGCGGTTGCGCTCTCCCGGCCTGGAGCCGGAGCTGCACCGGCGGGCCGCACACTGGCTGCGCAGTTCCGGATCACTCGCCGAGACCCTGGTGCACGGAGCCGCCGCGGGCGACTGGGAGTTCACCACGCGCGCCTTCGTGGAGGATCTCGCGATCGGCCGGCTCTTCACCGGACGGGGCGCCGACGACATCACCGAACTGTTCTCCCGGATGGGTCCCGAGTCGTCGAGCCCCACGACGGACCTGGTCCGCGCGGCCCGGGACCTGTCCCGGTCCGACATCGACCACGGCCTGGCCCACCTGCGCCATGCCGAGGCGGGGCTGGCCGCGGAAGAGTCCGAGCCCGCGACGGGCCGGCTCAGCTGTGCCCTGCTGGAAACCCTGGCGGCCCGGCTGACCGGTTCGCCGTGCGAGGCGGAGAAGGCGGCGGAGGCCGCGGAGGAACTGCGGCAGGAGGTGCCCGCCCACCTTCTGGACAAGCATCCCGAACTCACCGCTCTCCTGCTCACCCACCTGGGCTCCACACGGCTGTGGGCCGGACGGTTCGAGGAGGCGCGCGCCGCGCTGCGTACCGTGGCCGACTCCGCCGGCGGAGCCTTGACGGCGCCGCTGCGGGAGGAGTCCCTGGGGCATCTGGCGCTGATCGACTACTTGAACGGCTGGCTCGGCCGGGCGGAGCGCAAAGCTCTGGCGGCGATGACCGAGACGGCGCGGTACGGCCTGGCCACGCCGTCCGGTTCCGGTATCGAGCAGTTGGTCCTGGCCGCCGTGGCCGCCGACCGCAACGAACTGACCGAGTCGCAGGCCTATCTGGACCAGGCGGCTCACTCGGCCGGGGCGCTGCGGGATCCGGTGACGCTGGCCGGCCGGTCGGTGGCCACCGCGCGTCTGCTGCTCGCCAAGGGCGAACCGGCCGCGGCCGCGGCGGCGTTGGACCACCTCGTCCCCGCCGTCGAGGTCTCGCCCTGGGCACGCGGGCAGTCGGCCCTCGCCACCGCGGCCGTGCATCTGGCCGAGGGACGGCCGGACACGGCCGCGAAGGTGCTGCTGGACGCCCCCGAGGACCAGCAGGTCTGTGCCGTGCAAGCCGCTCGGGCTCAGCTCGCCACGGGGAATGCCCGTGCCGCCATCGACACGCTGAACGGGCTGCGCGCCAAAGGCCCCAGCGGCCCCGCGGTGACCGTCGGGGCCCTGTTGGTGCGGGCGCAGGCGGCGGAGGACAGCGGAGACCGCGTCACCGCCCGCGGGCTCGTCGTCCAGGCACTCACCGCAGCCCGGCACGAGCGGCTGCGGCGGCCCTTCCTCGAGGCCGGCCCCTGGATGCGTCGCCTGCTGACCACGGAGCCCTGCCAGGGCCTGGCGGCAGGCTGGCTGACAGCCGGGCCACCACCGCGTCCGGGCAGCCATCCCCAGTTCCTGGACCCGTCCCCGCCCTTGGTGGTGGAGGAGCTGAGCGGGCGGGAGAGTGACGTGCTGCAGCGTCTGGCCCTGATGATGTCGACCGAGGAGATCGCCGCCGAGCTGTTCGTCTCCGTGAACACGGTGAAGACCCATCTCAAGAGCGTCTACCGAAAACTGGCGGTGAACCGGCGCAACGACGCGGTGCGCCGGGCGCGAGAGCTCGGGCTGCTGTGAACCGCGCGCCGTCCGGCTCGCCCGCGGCGGGTGAGGCGGACGGCGCTTCCCATCGGCTGCGATGGGCCGGTCGGCACGGAGCGGACACCGTGCGGAGGGAGGTGAGCATGCCCAGGAGCGAGATCGATACGGGACGACCCGAGAGCGGCGTCCGGGATCCTCGGCACACCGACTACACCGGCGGTGTCTACGGGTCCATGCTGGCCGCCTCCGTGGTGATCGGCGCGGGCACACTCGGCGAGTTTCCACGCCTGGAACTGGTCCTGCTGCTTCTGCTCACCGGGCTGGTGTTCTGGATCGCCCATGTGCACGCCCAGCTGTTCGGGGCACGGCTGGCCCGGCAAGCCCTCGACCGCCGGGTCGTGATGCAGGTGTGCCGGGACGAATGGCCGATCGTCAAGGCCGCCGTGCCGCCCGCCGTCGCCGTGGCCGTGAGCCCGTTGCTCGGCATCGGCGTACAAGGCGGTCTCTGGCTCGCGCTCGTCGTCGCCGTGGCGGGACAGGTCGGCTGGTCGACCCTCGCGGCACATCGCGCGGGCGCCAGCCGGCGCCTGATGGCGGTCACCGCCTTCGTCAATCTGCTGCTGGGTCTGCTGATCGTCCTGTTCAAGATCCTGCTGACGCACTGACCCGGCGCGCCGACCCGGACGGTTCACCCGCCGGTGCCGTCAGAGCCGTAGTGCGGTGATCCTGCCGGACCGGGCGGCGGCTCCCAGGGCTTCGAAGTCGCGCTGGTTCTGGTCGGCGTAGGACTGGGCGAACTCCGTGAGCGCTCGGTCGAAGCGGTCGCCGCTGCCCAGGTAGGCGGAGATCGCGACCGGGTCGCCCGAGCGGGCGTGGGCGCGGGCCAGGGAGGCCCCGCACAACCGCCCGAAGAACGAGAGTAGGCGGGGCTCCATGCTCTCGGGCTGTGCGATTCCCTTCCAGTCCCGCAGTTGACGTACGTAGAAGTCCCGGCCCTGCCGTCGAGACCCACGACGTGCGTCCAGCCCAGGAAGATGTCACTGGTCGTCTGGATCAGATGCTGTCCCGCGACGACACGGTGGCCCTGGTTGTCGTACGGATCTCCGCCCACGTGGGCGGAGAGCACCGACTCCTGCGCCTCCTTGGCCTGGAGCAGCAGGGGATCGTCGTCGTCGCGGCCGAGCAGGAGCAGGATCCAGCAGCGCGTGCCGACACTGCCGACGCCCACCACCTTGCGTGCCATGTCCACCAGGGTGAACCGGCTCAGCAACTGTGCGCGTTCGGCGGGCAGGGTCCGCGCGTACTCGTCCACGACGGCCTGGACCTCCTTCTCCCTGCCCTGCTCGGCCGGGTCGGCCAGCAGGTCGGCGAGCGGGGTGATGAGCGGCGCGTCCGGTGCGATCCGGCGGCCCTCGTCCGTCTGCCGGGTGAGCTTGCCGAACGCCAGGAGGTGGGTGCGCGTGCGCGCCTGTGCCGTCGCACGGGCGGTACGGCGTCTGGCCTCGCGGTCCATGGAGGACGCCAGCAGTTCCCGCATCCGGTCCGCGTCGTCCTGGGCGTACCAGATGTCGAGGGTCCGCATGCCGGAGAACTTCCGCATGCGCTTGCGGTAGGCCTTCACGCAGTGGCGTACGGCGTCGTCCTGCTCCTCGACCGAGAAGCCGTTGGCCCGGGCCGCGATGGCGAAGCCGGCCGCCAGCCGCTTGACGTCCCACTCGAAGGGTCCGGCCAGCGTCTCGTCGAAGCCGTTGATGTCGAATACCAGGTGCCGTTCGGGTGAGGCGAGGAGCCGGAAGTTCAGCAGATGCGCGTCACCGCACAGCTGGACCCGAAGCCCGGTCCGGGGCAGGGGACCCAGGTCCGCCGCCATGAGGCCGGCCGCCCCGCGGTAGAAGCGGAACGGCGACTCCAGCATCCGGCCGTAGCGGATCGGTACCAGTTCGGGCACCCGGGTGTCCGACTGGCGCACCAGCACCTCCACGGGGTCCTCCCGGTCCGGCCCGGCCTCGAAGCCGCCGTGGAGCGAGCGTGGCGTGTGCGTACGGGCGTGGCGGCCGTGGGCCGCTCTCTCGGTGGCCGACAGGGAGGCCGTGAACTCGCTGAATACGGTCATGGTCCGGCCTCCGGGTCCGTCGGTGACGTCCGACCTCACCTCATCCCCGCCGCCGTGCGTATGGATCACCCGTCATGGGTGACGCGGCGGCCTGCGGCCACGGGGGACGGTGACGCGGTGAAGCGATCACGCGAGGAAGCGTGATCACGCGAGGAGGCGTCATGACCGCACCGCATGACCCCGCACGGCCGTTCGGGCCGGAGCGGATGTCCGACGGGCCGGCCCCCGCCACCGGGCGGGAGCCGGGGGAGCTGCTCGCCGGAGTCGGCGGTTCATGGACCTGGATCCTGGGGGCGGCGCTCACCACCCTGGTGCCGGGCATCCTGGTGCTGGTGTGGCCGGACGAGACCCTGCACGTCCTGGCGGTCCTGGTGGGCCTCTACCTGCTGACGGTCGCGGCGTTCCGTTTCGTCACGGCCTTCGTTGCAGGGGGACCCGGTGAACGGGTCGCGCGGCTCATCCTCGCCGTGCTGTACCTGCTGGCCGGAGTGCTGTGCCTGCGAAATCCGCTCCAGACGATCACGGCGCTGTCCCTGATCGTCGGCGTCGTCTGGCTGCTCTCCGGCGTGCTGACGGCCTACACCGCGCTGGTCGCCGAGGATCTGCCGCACCGCGGCCTGGTCCTCGGGGCCGCGGCGCTCGCCGTCGTCGCCGGGATCGTGGTGCTGGCCCTGCCCGCCGAATCGGCTCGTGCGCTGACCCGGCTGCTGGGACTGTGGCTCGTCCTGCTGGGCGTCGTCGAGCTCCTTCTCGCCCTCGCACTGCGAGCCGCCGCCCGCAGGTCACCCGGCGTGAAGACGGTCGGTCCCGCGCCGTGAACGACTGGGCGAGCGCGCTCACCCGCCTCGGGTGAGGCAGGTCCGTTCTCGCCATGCGCACGCTGTGACAGGAGACAACTCCTACCGGGCGGTCGCCCGGCAGAGAAGGGGAGAGACATGAGCGCCCAGACGTACCTCGCGTACGATTACCCGCTCCTGAGCGTCTTCTGGAGCATGCTGCTGTTCTTCCTGTGGATCATGTGGTTCGTCCTGCTCTTCCGCATCGTGGTCGACATCTTCCGGGACGACGCCATGAGCGGCTGGGCGAAGGCCGGCTGGCTCGTGTTCGTGATCATCCTGCCGTTCCTGGGCGTCTTCGTGTACGTGATCGCACGCGGCAAGCACATGGGCAGCCGGGAGGTCGCGCAGGCGCGGGCTCAGCAGGAGTCCTTCGACAGCTACATCCGGCAGACGGCGGGCAGTGCCGACAGCCGGCCCAGCAGCGTCGACGAACTCGCCCGGCTGTCCGAGATCCGTTCTCGCGGTGACATCACCGAGGACGAGTTCCGCAGGGCGAAGGAACTGGTACTGAGCGGCGGGCGTACACCGAACGTCCCGGCGTAGGCCAAGCAGTGAGCGGTGTCCACGGCCGAGAAGGCGGCCGTGGACACACAGCGGTCCGGGGGAGCGGCAACTGAGGCAAGCGCCGTCGATGACCCATCGCCAGACCGCACCGTCGAGTCCTGCGGTCGTGACGGCACAGCCCCAGCACGCCGCGGACTGTCGTCGTCGACGGGACGGGCCGGTTGCAACAGCACATCGGCGTCGACGTGACGTTCACGCGGGGGATGGAGCAGACCGAACCCCTCGCGAGCACGACGATCTGGTCTGCGCGAGCCGCGGCGGACGCGCAGGCCGTTGTCGTCGCCGTGCATCATCACCTCGGGACCGAGCCGGGCGGGCTCGGGGAGCGGGGCAGATGGCCGGGACGCTGTCCGGGGAGCCCCGGGGTCGAGGACCTCGCTGAAGACGGTCCGCAGCGAAACGCGGCTCCGTTCGCGTGGAGCCGCAGTCGAAGAGACCGCGCGCCCTGGCCTCGCCTCGTGCAGCAGCCCCGCCGATCCGAGCGTCGCACGAACCTCCCGCCACACCGAGCAGCTGAACGCGTCGACGGTGGGGAGGTGTCGTAGCGCAAGGCGAATCCGAACCCGACGATCCCGACGGCCACCTCCTCCCGGTCGACCGAGCCCCTGAACACCCCCAACGGCGCGTCCTCGACAGGGAGTTCGGCATCAGCGCGCTCCGCGAACAGTGCCTCCCCGGGCGCCCCGGCATGCGGGGGCACCGGCCGGCGCACGCGGTTGATGGTGCGAAGATCCCCGCTCCTGTCGGTCGGCCGAGCCTGTGAACGCCTGCAACGGTTGGTCGGTCTCGGGGAGTTCGGCATTGGCGCGTGCCTCTCCGGGCGCCGAGGGGTGCGCGAGCACCCGCCGGCCCACGCGGTTGATGGTGCGAAGATCCCCGCTCCTCCCGGTCGACCAAGCCTGTGAACGCCTGCAACGGCTAGTCAGTCACGGGGAGTTCGGCATTGGCGCGTGCCTCTCCGGGCGCCGAGGCGTGCGCGAGCACCCGCCGGCCCACGCGGTTGATGGTGCGAAGATCCCCGCTCCTCCCGGTCGACCAAGCCTGTGAACGCCTGCAACGGCTAGTCAG
>NZ_JBIWLX010000016.1:113511-113829 GCF_044766405.1 Streptomyces sp. NPDC102270
AGTCACGGGGAGTTCGGCACCGGCGCGTGCCTCCCCGGGCGCCCCGGCGTGCGAGGGCAGCGGCTGCTGGCCCAGGCGCCTGATCGTGCGCAAGTGCCTGCCTCCTCCCGGTCGCCCGAGCCTGTGAATGCCTCCAACAGCCCGTCGCCCACGGGGAGTTAGGCATCGGCGCGTGCCTCCCCGGGCGCCCCGGCATAGGAGGGCAGCCACTGGCCCAGGCGGCTGATCGTGCGCAAGTGCCTGCCTCCTCCCGGTCGCCCGAGCCTGTGAATGCCTCCAACAGCCCGTCGCCCACGGGGAGTTAGGCATCGGCGCGTG
>NZ_JBIWLX010000016.1:113925-235781 GCF_044766405.1 Streptomyces sp. NPDC102270
CGTGCCTCCCCGGGCGCCCCGGCATAGGAGGGCAGCCACTGGCCCAGGCGGCTGATCGTGCGCGAGTGCCTGCCTCCTCCCGGTCGCCCGAGCCTGTGAATGCCTCCAACAGCCCGTTGCTCACGGGGAGTTAGGCATCGGTGGGTGCCTCCGCGGGTGCCCCGGCATTCGAGGGCAGCCACTGGCCCAGGCGGCTGATCGTGCGCAAGTGCCTGCCTTTTCCCGGTCGCCCGAGCCTGTGAATGCCTCCAACAGCCCGTCGCCCACGGGGAGTTAGGCATCGGCGCGTGCCTCCCCGGGCGCCCCGGCGTGCGAGGGCAGCGGCTGCTGGCCCAGGCGCCTGATCATGCGCGAGTGCCCGCTCCTGCCGGTGGGTCGAGGCCGTGAACGCCTCCAACGGCTCGTCGTCGATGCGTCGGCGTGCTCCGTGAGCAGCGCCTCCCCGGGCACCCCCGGGGGGCACCCGCCGGTCAACGCGGCTGCGTGCGCAGGTGCCCGCTCCTGCCCGTCGACCGCGCCCGTGAACGCCCCCGACGGCTCGCCGGCACCGGCTGACCCAGCCGCCCTCCATGACGGTCCGCACAAGGCGCACGCGCTGCTCCGAGGAGACCCCGGCGCTTGCGCGAGTTCGCCTCGCCCCGCGAGCAGATCGAGCACCGCGGCGACATGGGCCGCCGACCTCACCGCGGGGACGCCCGCGCGCTCCGGCGTTGGCCAATCGCGAGGTGATGTGTGCCCACCCATTGACCTTCGATGATCCCTACATCTAGCCTCCGTCCTCATATGTAGACGATGTCTTTGTATGAGGACCGAGTTCAGTGGGGTGACTCACCGGGGTACTCCGCCGAACTCTCCTCACCGCTCCGCCGGTTCAAGGGAGAACTGACACATGCCGCTCGTCGTGGTCGGGATCAGCGTCCTCGTCCTGCTTTTTCTGATGACGAAGCTGAGACTGAACGGCTTCGCCGCCCTCCTCCTGGTCGCCGTAGGTGTCGCCCTGGTCCAGGGGATAGCGCTGGAGGAGATACCGGACGTCCTGTCGGAGGGCATCGGGGGCCAGATCGGCGACACGATGCTCACCATCGGGCTCGGCGCCATGGTCGGCCGGGTGATGGGGGACTCCGGCGCCGCCCAACGGATCGCCGGCAGACTGCTCGACGTGTGCGGCCCGCGCTGGGTGCAGGTCGCCATGGTGCTGTCCGCGATGCTCATCGGCGTGACCATGTTCTACGAGGTCGCCTTCGTCATCATCGTGCCGGTCGCCTTCACCCTCGTCCGGGTCACCCGGGTCAACCTGCTCTGGGTCGGGCTGCCGATGTCGATCGCCCTGTCCACCATGCACAGCTTCCTGCCGCCCCATCCGGGCCCCACGGCCGTGGCGGCCACCTTCCACGCCTCTGTCGGACTGACCTTGTTCTACGGCCTGTTCATCGCCGTGCCGGTCGGCGCGTTCATCGCGCTGCTGTGGCCGCGCCTGCCGTTCGTCCGGCGGATGAACCCCGAGATCCCCAAGGGCCTGGTCAGCGAACGGGTCTTCGAGGAGGAGGAGATGCCCGGCATGGGCTGGTCGCTGGCGGTGGCCCTGCTGCCCGTCGTGCTGATCGCCGGTGCCGCGGTGACCGACCTGGCCACCTCGGGGGACAGCGCCGGACTGCACTTCGTCGCCTTCATCGGCTCCGCGCCCATCGCCCTGCTGCTCACGCTGCTCGTCGCCGTCTGGGTCTTCGGACCGCGCATGGGGCGCAGCCTGGCGGAGGTGAGCACCTCGTGCCGAGAGGCGGCCCAGGCCATGGCGATGATCCTGCTGGTCATCGGAGCGGGCGGTGCCTTCAAGAACGTCCTGGTCGAGGGCGGGATCTCCGACTACATCAAGGACGCGACCGACGGCTGGTCCATCTCCCCGATCATCCTGGCCTGGCTGATCGCCGCGATCCTGCGCGTGGCCCTCGGTTCCGCGACCGTCGCCGTCGTCACCGCCTCCGGCGTCGCACTGCCGCTGCTCGCGGGCGGCGGGGTCCACGCCGAGGTCATGGTGCTCGCCGTCTCCTGCGGGTCGATCGCCTTCTCGCACGTCAACGACCCGGGATTCTGGATGTTCAAGGAGTACTTCAACCTGTCCGTCATCGACGCGATCAAGGCACGCACCACGTACACGACGGTCCTCGCACTCCTGGGCCTCGGCGGTGTACTGGTCCTGGAACAGGTGCTGGACGCCCTGAACGTCTGACCTCCCCCTCGTCACTCGTCAGAAGGACACCGCCCCGCCATGAGTCAACCCGTCGTCACGAAGTTCTCCGTCCACCCCGTCGCCGGCCGGGACTCCATGCTCCTGAACCTCTCCGGTGCCCACGCCCCGTACTTCACCCGGAACGTCGTCGTCCTCGAGGACTCCGAGGGACGCACCGGCCTCGGCGAGGTGCCGGGCGGTGAGGGCATCACCCGGACCCTGCGCGACGCCGAGCCCCTGGTCGTCGGTGCTCGCGTCGGCGACTACAAGCGCGTCCTGCGCACCCTCCACGACACCTTCGCCGACCGCGACTCGGGCGGCCGCGGCTCCCAGACCTTCGATCTCCGTACGACCGTGCACGCGGTCACCGCCGTCGAGTCGGCGCTTCTGGACCTGCTCGGACAGCATCTCGACATCCCGGTCGCGGCCCTGCTCGGTGACGGCCAACAACGCGACGCGGTAAGGGTCCTGGGCTATCTCTTCTACGTCGGCGACCCGGACCGCACCGACCTCGGCTACGTCCGTGAGCCCGGTGCGAACGTCGAGTGGTACCGCGTCCGGCGCGAGGAGGCGCTGACCCCCGAGGCGATCGTCCGTCAGGCGGAAGCGGCTTACGACCACTACGGCTTCCGCGACTTCAAGCTCAAGGGCGGTGTGCTGCCCGGCAGCGAGGAGGTGAAGGCCGTACGCGCCCTCAAGGAGCGGTTCCCCGAGGCCCGGATCACCCTCGATCCGAACGGCGCGTGGTCCCTGCGGGCGGCGGTCGAGCTGTGCCGTCCGCTCGTCGGCACGCTCGCCTACGCCGAGGATCCGTGCGGTGCGGAAGGCGGTTACTCCGGCCGGGAGGTCCTCGCCGAGTTCCGCCGGGCCACCGGGCTGCCCACCGCCACCAACATGATCGCCACGGACTGGCGGCAGCTGACCCACGCCCTGGCCCTGCAGTCCGTGTCCATCCCGCTCGCCGACCCGCACTTCTGGACCATGCAGGGCTCGGTCCGGGTTGCCCAGCTGTGCCACGCCATGGGGCTGACCTGGGGCTGCCACTCCAACAACCACTTCGACATCTCGCTCGCGATGATGGCGCACTGCGGTGCCGCCGCCCCGGGCGAGTACAACGCCCTCGACACCCACTGGATCTGGCAGGAGGGCATGGAGCGGCTCACCGTCGAACCGCCGCGGATCAGCGGCGGCGAGGTCGCCGTCCCGGGCACCCCCGGCCTCGGCGTCCGGTTGGACCGCGACCGGCTCCGGGCCGCGGAGGAGTTGTACGAGGAGGTGGCCTCGGCGGGTCGTGACGATGCCGCCGGGATGCAGTACCTGATCAAGGACTGGACGTTCGACGCGAAGCGGCCGTGCTTGGTGCGCTGAGTTCCCTGTGGTCGAACTTGTTGACGTGAGCAAGTCAGATCATTAGCATCCGTGCCACTTGGAAAGCGCTTTCCGACTGTTCATGCCTCGACTTTCCCCCCACGGGATCCACTCCCCCCACAAGAGGACCCCCACATGAACCGACGAAAGACCGCAGTGGCAGCAGCGCTGGCCGCCCTGCTCCTGGCCGGCCCCGGCATCGCCCACGCCGCCCCGCCCGCCGCGACCGCACCCCACGAGCAGGTCGCGGCGGCCACCATCACCTGGACCCTGGAGCGGGCGAGCAACCCCACCGCGGACCAGCAGGCGGCGTACACCCTCATCACCTCGGCGATGAACGCCGCGGTGGCCCGCTACAACAACCTCAGCGATCTGGGGAAGTCCCTCACGGTCCGCTACGACCCGAGCGTGCCCACCGCGGACGGCAACATCAACGGAACCATCCGCTTCGGCGGCAACCGCAGTTACATGACCGAGCGGACCGCCCTGCACGAGATCGCCCACACCATCGGCGTGGGCACGAGCTCGGGCTGGTCCTCCCTGGGCGGCAGCGGCACCTGGACCGGTGCCCAGGCGACCGCTCTGGTCCGGCAGTTCGACGGTTCCTCGGTCAAGTTGAGTACCGGCGGCGGGCACTTCTGGCCCTACGGCCTGAACTACGAGAACGAGTTCTCCGGTACGGCGGCCGACCGCCACGTGCGGATCGTCGCCGCGATGGTGCGTGACGGTCTGTGAGCTGAGCGGTTGGTGTCCGGGGGCGAAAAACGTCCCCGGACACCGTGCTGGTGCGCAGGACCGGTCCCCGCGGGGAAGGGCCCTGTCGTCCGGCACCTCACCCGCGCCCACTGGAGGCTCCCTTGGACGCCCACGGCACCCACGACACTTCCCGGCCCGGCCCGCTCTCCCGGCGCAGATTCCTCCAGGCCGCCGGCGTGACCGCCACCGCCGTCGCGGCCGCCGGCCCACCCGCCTCGGCGGCCCCCTCCGACAAGGCCACGGCCACCCTCACCCTGACCGCTGTCACCGGCGGTTCCGCGACGCTCTCCCCGGCCGGTGACCGGCTCGTCGCCGAGGTGCAGAACGTGCTCTGGTCCCTTCCGCGCACCGGCGGCACCGCCCGCGCGCTCACCACGCCCGGCCTGGAACCCGCCCGGCCGCAGTTCTCGCCCGACGGCAGTCGGCTCGTCGTGTGCGCCTACCGTGGCGGCGGCTTCCACCTCTGGACCCTGCGGTCCGACGGCGGCGACGTACGACAGCTCACCGACGGGCCCTGGGACGACCGCGGCCCCGCCTGGTCGCCGGACGGCACCCGGATCGCGTTCGCCTCCGAGCGCGGCGGCGACACCGTCACCGGCAGCCCGTACCGCATCTGGGTCGTCGACGTGCGCTCCGGAGCGCTGACCCGGCTCACCGGGCACCCCGGACAGGAGGGCCCGGCGCAGGGCGGCGCCTGGGAGGACTTCGACCCCACCTGGTCGCCGGACGGCGAGCGCGTGCTGTTCGTCCGCGCGGCCGTCACCGCCTCGGGCGCCCTGCGCGCCGACACCGTCGCCTCGGTCGCCGCCGACGGCTCGGGGCCGGTCACCGTGGAGCACACCGACGACTCCGGCGCCCAGCTCATGACCCCGGCCGTCTCATCCGGCGGCACGCTCGCGTATCTGCGCACCACGCCCGCCCCCAGCGCCTCGTGCACCCTCGTCGTGGACCGCACGCCGGTCGCCGTCGACGGTGACGTGCTGCCCGCCCCGCCCCGCTGGACCGACGGCGAACGGCTCCTGCTCGCGGTGGACGGCCACTTCCGCCTCCTCGACCCCGGGGCGCCCGCGGCGGCGGAGGAGATCCCGTTCACGGCTCAGATGCCCGTGGAACGGCCCCGCTACCGGGGCAAGGCCTACGACTTCGAGGGCACCGGCATCCGGCGGGTGCGCGCCCTGCACCTGCCCGTGCTCTCGCCCGACGGCCGCAGCATCGCCTTCGCCGCACTCAACTCCCTGTGGACCGCCGGGACATCGGGCGGCCGCCCACCCCGGAAGATCCTCCACGTACCGCCCACCCGCTATGTGTCGGGGCCGATCTGGACACCCGACGGCACCGCCCTGCTGTACTGCGACGACCGCGACGGACTGTTCGCCGTACGGCGCCGCGACCTCGACTCCGGCGAGGAGACCGTGCTCGCCGACGGCGGCCGGGTCTTCCCCGCGCTCTCGCCCGACGGGACCCGGCTGGCCTGCCTGGACATGTCCGGCAACCTGATCGTGCGCGACCTGCCGGACGGCGGCGAACGCACCCTCGTCGCCCCGCTCGGCGCGGGCGGGCTGCCCGGCCGCCCCAGCTGGTCCCCGGACGGCCGGTATGTCGCCCTGTGCGATCGCAACCGGCTCAACCAGCGCTTCCGCGAGGGCTACAACCTCATCAGGGTCGTCGACACCACCACCGGCAGCGCCACCCTGCACGCCCTCGCCCCGCACACCTCCCTGTCCGACCGCTACGACTCGGGCCCGGTCTGGTCGCCGGACGGCCGCTGGATGGCCGTCGTCACCGAGTCCGCCCTGTGGCTGCTCCCGGTCCGCGCGGACGGCACCCCCGACGGGACGCCGCGCCGCCTCACCGCCGAGCCCGCCGACCACCCCTCGTGGTCCGCCGACGCCCGCACCCTGCTCTACCTCTCCGCAGGCACCCCGCGCCTCATCGACGTCCGCAGCGGCAAGGCCCGGACCGTCAAGGTGCCGATGAGCTACCGGCGCCCCCGCCCCGCCGACACCCTCGTGCACGCCGGCCGGTTCTGGGACGGCACCGGGGAGGACGTCCGTGAGGACATCGACCTCCTGATCCGTGACGGCCGTATCGCGGAGGTCTCCCCGCACCGTGCCGGACGGTCGGCCGCACGACGGGTCGACGCGAGCGGGCGCACCGTACTCCCGGGACTGTGGGACGCGCACACCCACCCCTGGCAGAGCACCTACGGCGGACGGCAGACCGCGCTCCAACTCGCCTACGGCATCACGACCGCCGTCTCCCTGGGCGGCTTCGCCTACGAGCAGGCCCGCATCCGCGAGGCGGTCGCCGCGGGCGCGCTCGCCGGGCCGCGGCTGCTGACCACCGGCGAACTGCTCGACGGAGCCCGCGTCGCCTACAGCATGGGCCGCGCCCACCGCACCCCCGAAGGGCTGCGCCGCTCACTGGCGCGTGCGGTGGCGCTGGACTGGGACTTCGTGAAGACGTACGTCCGCGCCCCGGGCTGGGTGATGAAGGAGGCCGCGGACTTCGCGCACGAGAGGCTCGGGGTGCGCAGCGGCAGCCACCTCTGTACGCCGGGCGTGCAGCTCGGGCAGGACCTGACGACCCATCTGCAGGCCACACAGCGGCTGGAGTTCGGGCATGCGACCACCGCCACCGGCCGCGCCCACCAGGACGTCCGGGAGATCTACACCGAGGCGGGCTTCCACCTGATCGCCACCCCGTTCACGGCGCTCGCCCTGCTGGGCGCGGACCCCGCGCTCGCCGAGGACCGCCGTGTCACCACGCTGATGCCGCCGTGGGACAGCGCGCTGGTCCGCCAACAGGCCGGGCTGCCACCCACGTCCCCCCAACTCGCCACGCTCGACCGGGAATTGGCCATCTATCGGCGGATCCTCGCCGAAGGCGGTCTCGTCGCGCTCGGCACCGACCAGCCCCTCGTGCCGGTCGGACTGCAGCTGCACCTCGCCCTGCGGGCGCTGCACCGCGGCGGCCTCTCGCCGGCCGAGACCCTGCGCACCGCCACCCTGCTGCCCGCCCGGGTCTTCGGCGCGGACGCGGACCTGGGCACCCTGGAGGAGGGCAAGCTCGCCGATCTCACCGTCGTGGACGGTGATCCCTTCACCGACTTCGACACTCTCATCCGCACGGTGGTGGTACTGCGCGGGGGTGTGCCCTTCGAGCAGGCGGACCTCGTGGACTCCTTCGGCTCCCTGCGGCGCTCCGACGCGTCACCTGGCGCGTCCTCCGACGCGGAATGGCTCGAGGTGGGCCGGCAGATGCGGCGTGAGGGGTGCTGCGATCCGGGGACCGAGCTGTGAAGGACCTGACTTGTCCGATTCCGGTGCGGCGCGCACCCTGGGTCTGTGAGGCACCTCACCGCGCGAATTGAGCAAGAATGGCCACTTTTGATCAAGGTAACGGTCACAGCGGGTGGTCATCCGATGTCGCGACGGTCACCCTCAGTCTGGACGGCGTGGTCACAGGGTGGAGCGAGGGCGCTCGACGACTGCTGGGGCACCGCGCCCCCGAGGTCGTAGGGCGCGCCGCGACCGATCTGCTCCACGGTGCGGCGGCTCCCGAGGCGACCGGGCTCTCCCTCACCGGCTCCCAGGAATGGCGGGGCGCGGCCGCACTACGGCATCGGGACGGTCACCGCGTCGAGACGACCCTGCACGCCCAGCCCTCACTGGACGCCGACGGCAGGGCCCGGTACTTCGTCGTGGCCCTCTTCCCGCACTCGGGGCCGCCCCTGGTGCAGTGGGCCTTCGACCAGTCCTCGATCGCGCTCTCGACCCACGCCACGGCGTCCGGCGCATGGCAACGGAACGCGGTCGCACAGGGCGGAGTCGAGGGCGCTGCCGAGACGGACGGCGAGCGGCAGGCAGCCGCCCTCGCCGACGACGGCTTTCTGCGGAGTGTGCGCCGGGTCGCCGACGAAGGCGCCCCGCTGCGCTACGAGTGTCTGGCCCCGGAGCCGTCCTGCGCCCCCGGGGCCACACCCGCCACCCCCCTCCTCACCACCACCCACCACCGCGCCTGGGTGATCGAGCTGTGGCCCGTCCGCGACCCCGGCACCGGTGAGGTCGTCGGGGTCGGCACCGCCGCCTTCGACAGCACCGACCAGCACGCGGCCCGGCAGCGGCTGGCACTGCTGCAGGAGGCCGGCGCCCGCATCGGCACCACCCTGAACGTGACCCGCACCGCCCAGGAGCTCGCCGACCTCGCCGTGCCCCGCCTCGCCGACTTCGTCAGCGTGGACCTCCTCGACTCCGTGCTGCGCGGCGACGAACCCGTACCGGGACCGGTCGACGCGGCCGTGGTGCTGCGCAGGGCCGCCCATCAGTCCACCGCCGAGGGGGAGGATGTGCCCGAGGCCGCCATCGACCTGGGGGACATGGACACCTACCCGCCGTTCTCACCGCCCGCTCGCTGCCTGGCCGACGGGAAACCGGTGCTCAGCGGCGTGGACGACCCCGATTTCGAGGCCTGGATCGCCGGGCACGAGACGCGGACCGCCCGGGTGGCGGAGTTCGGCTTCCACTCCGTCATGGCCACCCCGCTGCGCGCCCGCGGCATCACCCTCGGAGTGGCGGTCTTCACCCGGGTGAAAGGCTCCCCGCCCTTCGAACCGGACGACCTGCTCCTCGCCGAGGAGCTCGCCGGCCGGGCGGCGGTCGGCGTCGACAACGCCCGTCGCTACACCCGCGAACGCACCAACGCCCTCACCCTCCAGCGCAGCCTCCTGCCCCGGGACCTGCCCAGGCAGGCGGCCGTCGAGGTGGCGTACCGCTATCTGCCCGCCGGGACCGGCGCGGGCGTCGGCGGCGACTGGTTCGACGTGGTGCCGCTGTCCGGGACCCGGGTCGCCCTGGTCGTCGGGGACGTGGTCGGCCACGGCATCCACGCCTCCGCCACCATGGGCCGGCTGCGCACCGCCGTCCGCACCCTCGCCGACGTCGACCTGCCCCCGGACGAACTCCTCACCCACCTCGACGACCTGGTCACGCATCTCGCCACGGACAAGGAGGACATCGCCCCGGACGAGCCGTACCTCGTCAGCGGCGAGATCGGCGCGACCTGTCTCTACGCCGTCTACGACCCGGTGTCCCGGGTGTGCACCATCGCCAGCGCCGGTCACGTCCCGCCCGTCGTGCTGCTCCCCGACGGGACGGCCCGCGTGGTCGAGCTGACCCCCGGCCCGCTGCTCGGCGTCGGCGGGCTGCCCTTCGAGTGCACCGAGATCGAGCTGCCCGAGGGCAGTCTGCTGGCGTTCTGCACCGACGGCCTGGTCGAGACGCGCAACCGCGACGTGGGCCTGGGTCTCCAAGGGCTCTGCGAAGCGCTGTCCGGCCCCGCCACCTCGCTGGAGGCCACCTGCGACACCATTCTGAAGGCCCTGCTGCCCGCGAGCCCCTCCGACGACGTGGCGCTGCTCCTGGCCCGCACCCGTGCCCTGCACGCCGACCAGGTCGCCGCCTGGTCGCTGCCCTCCGACCCGTCGGTCGTGGCCGACGCCCGCGCCCAGGTAACCCGCCAGCTCAGGGCGTGGGGCCTGGAGGAGGCGGCGTTCGTCACGGAGCTGGTGGTGAGCGAGCTGGTCACCAACGCCATCCGCTACGGCGCCGTACCGATCGGCCTCAGGCTCATCCGCGACCGGACCCTGATCTGCGAGGTCTCCGACGCCAGCAACACCGCCCCGCATCTGCGCCGCGCCCGCACCTACGACGAGGGCGGTCGCGGGCTGCACATGGTCGCCCAGCTCACCCAGGGCTGGGGCACCCGCCAGACCCCCGCGGGCAAGACCATCTGGGCCGAACAGTCCCTCCCGGCCGGCTGACCATGGCAGCGCGACCAGCAACCGACGGCCCCCACCGTGGCACGCACACACTCGGGCTCCTCTACCCGCCCGCCGGCCGCCTGGGCGAGTACACCACCATGCAGCTCGCCTTCGTCGGCGGCGTGGCCGAGGCCGCCGCCGCGCAGGGCTACGACCTGCTGCTCGCCCCCGCCGGCGCCCATGACGACCCCTCGTTCCCCCGGATGGTCGACGACCGGCGGGTGGACGGCGTCATCGTCATGGAGATCCGCCGGGAGGACGACCGCGTCGAGTACCTGGCCGAGGCGGGTTTCCCGTTCGTGGCCATCGGCCGCAACCGCCGGGCCGACGCGGCCGGCTGGGTCGACCTGGACTTCGCCGGACTGGCCGGCGGCTGCGTCCAGCACCTCGCCGACCTCGGCCACCGCAGGATCGCCTTCGTCAACCGGTCCGAGCAGCTCTTCGACAGCGGCTACGGCTTCGCCCGGCTCGGGGACGAGGGCTACACCGAGGCGTTGAAGAAACTGCTGCTCACCCCGCACGCCTATCTGTGCGGCGACGACGTCGCCTCGGGGGAGGAGGTCGTGGAGCGGATCCTGAGCGACGACCCGGCGACGACCTCGCTGGTCACCATGAACGAAGCGGCCCTGGAGGGCGTCTACCGCGGACTCACCCGCAACGGCCGCAGCGTGCCGCGCGACTTCTCCGTCGTCGGCGTGGCGGCGAGCCCCTGGGCCGAACAGGTGAACCCGCCCCTGACGGCCGCCGAGATTCCCGCCAAGGAGATGACCCGGGTCGCCGTGGACCTGATGGTGCGGCGGCTGCGCGCACCGGACTCGCCTGCCCGGCACGTCCTGCTGAAGCCGCTGATCACCCTGCGCGGGAGCACGGGACGCTGCCGACCGGTGCCCGGCTCGGAACCCGAGTCCGATCTCCCCGACCTGCCCGATTTCCCCGATATCGACCTGGATTTCTGATACGTCGGTTTCTGTGCCCGATCATCGAACCTCTGGGAGCAGACCATGTCGTACCCCGTCGACCGCCGTGGCTTCCTGCGTGTCACCGGCGCGGCGGCGGCCACCGCCGCCCTCGGTCTGACCTCGTGCAGCTCCGGAGAGTCCGGACCGGTGACCCTGCGCTGGTGGGACTACTTCACCCTGGACAACTTCCAGCCCGGGATGAACCGCCTGATCAAGGACATCGAGGCCGGTGTCCCGGACGTCAGGA
This sequence comes from Streptomyces sp. NPDC102270, assembly GCF_044766405.1. Classification (NCBI taxonomy): domain Bacteria; kingdom Bacillati; phylum Actinomycetota; class Actinomycetes; order Kitasatosporales; family Streptomycetaceae; genus Streptomyces; species Streptomyces sp. NPDC102270. The sequence goes on from NZ_JBIWLX010000016.1 coordinate 125,304, forward strand.
TCGAGCGCCGCACCTTCCCCTTCGCCGAGCTGGAACGGCAGATCACCCTGGGCGCGATCTCCGGTGACCTCCCCGACCTCGCGATCGTCGACAACGTGGCCATGAACACCCTCGGCGGCAGCCGGCTCCTGGCCGACCTCACCGCCAGAGTCGAGAAGTGGGGCCAGGCCGACCAGTACTACAAGGGCCCGTGGGAGGGCTGCCAGGTCGGCGGCAAGACCCTCGGCATCCCCAACAACAGCAACTGCCTCGCCCTCTACTACAACACCCGCATGCTCAAGTCCGCCGGTGTCGAGCCCCCCACCACCTGGGACGAACTCGCCTCCACCGCCCAGAAACTGACCAGCGGCGACCGCTACGGCCTGGCCCTGAGCGCGATCAAGACCGAGGAAGGTGTCTTCCAGTTCCTGCCGTTCCTCTGGCAGGCGGGCGGCGACCTGGACACCTTCAGCACCTACGGCGCCACCGCGCTCACCTTCCTCGACGAGCTGATCGCCAAGGGCTCCCTGTCCGAGCAGTGCGTGGGCTGGACCCAGCAGGACGTCAACACCCGCTTCCTCAACCAGCGTGCCGCGATGCAGATCAACGGCCCCTGGCAGATCCCGACCCTGAAGAAGGCCGACTTCGACTGGAACGTCGTCGCCCTGCCCCGCGACAAGGAGGCCGCCACCTGCCTGGGCGGGGAGAACTGGGTCGTGATGGCGAACAGCAAGCACGTGGACAAGGCGTGGGAGGTGCTGCAGTACACACAGCGCCCCTCGGTCCTCGTCCCGTACCTGGTGTCCTTCGGCGAGCTGCCCGCCCGCAAGGACCTCGCCGGCCGGGGCAGCTGGGCCTCCGACCCGGCCCTCAGGCTCTTCCTCAGTCAGCTGCCCCTGGCCCGGCCACGCCAGTACGGCGCCCACTACGCCGAGGCCTCGCAGACCGTCGCGGAGGCGGAGCAGGCCGTCCTCACCGGGTCCGCGTCCCCGTCCGCCGCGGCCAGGACCGCGGCCGGAAAGATCGACAAGGCTCTGGGCGAGCAATGAGACAACCCCGCTCGCTCTCCGCGCACCGCCGCCGCACCGGCTACCTGTTCTGCCTGCCGGGCATGGCCTTCCTCGCCCTCTTCCTGGCGTACCCGCTCCTCTACACCGTGTGGACCTCGGTCCACGACGTCGACCTGGGCCAACTCCTCGGCGGGAACGCGCGGTTCAACGGACTGGACAACTACCGGACCGTGGCCGACGACCCGGCCTTCTGGCACTCGGTACGCCTCTCCCTGGTCTTCACCCTGGGCTCGCTGCTGCTCCAGTTCACGATCGGCTTCGCCCTGGCCCTGCTCTTCGCCCGCCCGTTCCCCCTGGGCGGCCTCCTGCGCTCCCTGCTGCTGGTCGCCTGGCTGCTGCCCCCGGTGGTCAGCGGCACCCTCTTCCGCTGGATGCTGGACGCCGAATCCGGCGCCTACAACGCCCTGTTGAAGCCGGCCGGTCTGTCCCACGACTGGCTCACCGACCCGTCCACCTCGATGGCGGGGGTCATCTTCGCCAACGTCTGGGTCGGCGTGCCCTTCAACATGCTGCTGCTCCTGGTCGGACTGCACACCATCGACCCGGAACTCCACGAGGCCGCCGCCATCGACGGAGCGAGCGCCTGGCAGCGCCTGCGCCACATCACCCTCCCGCTGATGCGGCCCGTCTCGGTGACCGTCCTCCTCCTCGGCCTCCTCTACACCTTCAAGGTCTTCGACCTCGTCTTCGTGATGACCGGCGGCGGCCCCGTCGACGCCACCCGCGTGCTCTCCCTCTACGTCTACGAGGTGTTCTTCACGTTCTTCCGGTTCGGCCAGGGAGCCGCGGCGGGCCTGCTGCTGCTCGTCGTACCCCTGCTGGCGGGTGCCTGGTACGTACGACGGCTGCGGCGCGAGGACGAGGCACCGGCGGGAGGTGCCGTATGAGACCACCGCGCCACCCCTGGCTGCTGACCGCGCTCGCCACGCTGATCACCGCCGTCTTCCTGCTCCCGGTGTACTGGATGGTGAAGACCGGCCTCACCCGCCCGGACCGCATCCAGACCCCCGACCCGCAGTGGGCGCCCACTCCCGTCACCGGCGAGAACTACTCCACGGCCCTGGGCTACGAGGGCCTGACCCGGGCCCTGCTCAACAGTCTCGTCATCTCCTGCGGGGTGGTCGCGCTCACCCTGCTGCTCGGCGTCCCGCTCGCCTACGCCCTCGCCCGGATCCGGCTGCGGGGCTCGGGCGCGATGGTGCTCGCGCTCCTCGTCGCCCAGCTCCCGCCCGCCATCGTGCTGGCGGCCCCGCTGTTCATCCTCGAACGCCGGGCCGGTCTCACCGACACCTACTTCGGCCTGATCGCCGCAGACACCACGCTCACGCTGCCCTTCACGGTGATCGTGTTGCGTCCCGTGATACGCAGCGTCGCTCCGGAGCTGGAGGAGTCGGCCCTGGTCGACGGCTGCGGACTGCCCGGTGTGCTGCTGCGGGTCGTGCTGCCGCTCATGGTGCCCGGTGTGGTCGCGGCGGCCGGGCTGTCCTTCCTGATCGGCTGGGGCGAGTTCCTGTTCGGGCTCACACTCGCCGAGGACCCCGACGTCCAGCCCGTCACCGTCCTGCTGAACGCCTTCATCGGGCAGCACGGGACGTCGTGGGGCGCCCTGATGGCCACCGCCACCCTCATCAGCATCCCGGTGGTCTGCGTCTTCGCCGTCTTCCAGCGCTTCATCGTCGGCGGGCTCACCACGGGCAGCGTGAGGGGCTGAACGCCATGCATCCACGCGACCGCACGCCCTGGGTGGCACCGCCTCCACCCCTGGTCCCGGCCCTGCTGGATCCCTTGGCCGGTGCCTGCGTCGCCGTCGCCGACACGGACGGCGTGACCCTCGACGTACGCACGGCGGCCGGACGTACGGGCACGCTCCGCCTGCGTCCCGCGACGGGCAACTCCCTGCGGATCACCCTGCGATTGGACGGCGTACCCACGACACCCAGGGTCTCCGTCGTCACCGCGCCCGCGACCACCGGCTGCCTGGTCGAGCGGTCACCGGACACACTCACCCTCCGACTCGACGCCCTGCGTCTGGACATCCATCTCTCGCCCCTGGCACTCGAACTGACCGACCCTCACCTCCGGCAGGCGACCGACGTGAGCGACCCGAGCGGCCGCAGGACCGTCCTGCCGCTCGGCGTCACCGAACTCGCCGACGGTCAACCGGCCTACCACGACAGCTGGTTCACCGAACCCGACGAGCACTTCTACGGCCTCGGCGAACGCTTCACCGGCCCCGACCTGCGCGGCCAACGCGTCGACTGCTGGGTCGAGGACGCCCAGGGCTCGACCGGCACCCGCTCCTACAAGGCCGTCCCGTTCCTGCTCTCCAGCCGGGGCTACGCCGTCCTCGTGGACACCACCGCCGCGGCCTCCTTCGACCTCGCCCACCACAACACCGGCGCCTGGTCGCTCACCGTCCCCGACGAGGAACTCGACTACTACCTGATCACCGGCACCCCCGGCGAGTGCCTGCGCACCTACCGCGACCTGACCGGCCCCGCCCTGCTGCCCCCGCAGTGGGCCTTCGGTCCCTGGATCTCCGGCGGATTCTGCCGGGACAGCGCGCGGGAGGTACGCGAGCGGGCCCGCCGTATCCGCGAACTCGGCTTCCCCTGCGACGTGTTGCACATCGACACCTACTGGCAGCGACCCGGCTGCTGGTCGGACATGGAGTGGGACGCCGAGGCGTTCCCGGACCCCCAGGGGCTGGTGGCCGACCTGGCCGGACAGGGCTTTCACGTCTCGCTCTGGATGAACCCGTACCTCAGTGTCGACAGCCCGCACTTCGCCGAGGCCGACAACAACGGCTGGTTCCTGCACACCGCCTCGGGCGGTACGTGGATCGGGCAGGTCTGGGGCGGCGCGCACCCCGACTCGGCCGTCCTCGACCTGACGCACCCAGGCGCCGCCGACTGGCTCCGGGGCCGGGTCCGAAGGGTACTGGCCACCGGGGTGTCGGTCCTGAAGACCGACTTCGGTGAGGCGGTCCCCGTGGCGGCGGTGGCGTACAACGGCATGACGGGCGACCGACTGCACAACCTCTACCCCCTCCTCTTCAACGACCTGGTCGCCGAGGTCACCCGGGAGGTCGCGGGCCACGGCCTGACCTGGGGCCGCTCCACCTGGACCGGCGGCCAGCGACACGGCGCCAAGTGGACCGGCGACCCCGACGCGAGCTGGCAGGACCTGGCCTCCACCCTGCGCGCGGGCCTCTCGCTCTCCTTCTCCGGTCACCCCTTCTGGAGTCATGACATCGGCGGCTTCCACGGCACACCGGACCCCGAACTCTTCGCCCGCTGGGCCCAGTTCGGTCTGATGTCGCCTCTCAGCCGGTTCCACGGCATGACCTCCCGGCTGCCCTGGGACTTCGGCGAGGAGGCGTACGCGGCCGTCCTGCACGCGGCCCGGTTGCGCAGGAGTCTGCTGCCGTACCTCCACTCGGCCGCCGCCGACGCGGTCCGCACCGGTGAGCCGCTCGCCCGCCCCATGGCCCTGGACCACCCGGACCGCCCGGACGCCCACGCGGCCGACCTGCAGTACCTGCTGGGCCCGGATCTGCTGGTCGCCCCGCTGTACGCGCCGGGTGGGCGGAGACAGGTGTGGTTCCCGCCGGGGGAGTGGCTGCCGTACGCGGGCTCCGGCGGGCCGATCGCCGGTCCCGCCTGGCGCCGGGTCCGGATCCCCCTCACCGCCGCCCCGCTCTGGCTGCGGGCCGGGGCGCACGTTCTGTGAGCGGGGGGTCGCGCACCGCCCAGTGCTGTGCGCCGACTGTCCGGGGTGCTGCGGAGGTGGGACTCTGGGACGGGAGTGGTATCCGCCGAGGGGACTCGGGAGGGCCCGATGGGACGTGACGTGCCGGCTCTGGTGTTCACGCGGGAGGACCGCCGACGGTACCGGGACAAGATGCACACCTGCCTCGACGTCCTCGCGCAGATGCTGCGCGAGTCCGGCTTCGAGAGCGAGCGGCCGCAGGTCGGGCTGGAGATCGAGCTCAACCTGGTGGGCGAGGACGGGCTTCCGGCGATGCGGAACACCGAGGTGCTCCACGCGATCGCCGACCCCGCCTGGTCGACCGAGCTGGGCCGGTTCAACCTGGAGATCAACATCCCGCCCCGCCGTCTGCTGTCGGGCGGCCCCGGCTCCTGGGAGCAGGAGATCCGCGACGCCCTCAACCACGCCGAGGAACGCGCCTCGGCGGTCGGCGCGCACCTGATCATGGTGGGCATCCTGCCGACGCTGGGCGAGGCGGACGTCGGCGAGACCGCACTGTCCGGCGATCCGCGCTACCGGCTGCTCAACGAGCAGATCTTCGCGGCGCGCGGCGAGGACCTGCGCATCAAGGTGGACGGCGTGGACCGCCTCGCGATGTACGCCGACGCCATCACCCCCGAGGCCGCCTGCACCAGCACGCAGTTCCATCTCCAGGTCGCCCCCAAGGAGTTCGCGGACTACTGGAACGCGGCCCAGGCCGTCGCGGGCGTGCAGATCGCGCTGGCGGCCAACTCGCCGTTCCTCTTCGGCAGGGAGCTGTGGCGCGAGACCCGCATCCCGCTCTTCGAGCAGGCCACCGACACCCGCCCCCAGGAGATCAAGGCACAAGGCGTACGGCCCCGGGTGTGGTTCGGCGAGCGCTGGATCACCAGCGTCTTCGACCTGTTCGAGGAGAACGTGCGCTATTTCCCCGCACTCCTGCCGATCTGCGACGACGAGGACCCGCAGGAGGTACTGGACGGCGGCGGGGTCCCGGAACTCGGCGAACTGACCCTGCACAACGGCACGATCTACCGCTGGAACCGCCCGATCTACGCCGTCACCGACAGCGGCCCGCACCTGCGCATCGAGAACCGGGTGCTGCCCGCCGGACCCACGGTGGCCGACATCATCGCCAACGGCGCCTTCTACTACGGCCTGACCCGCGCCCTGGTCGACGAGGACCGGCCGGTGTGGACGCGGATGTCCTTCTCGGTCGCCGAGGAGAACCTGCACACCGCCGCCCGTGACGGCATCGACGCCCGCCTGTACTGGCCGGGAGTGGGCGAAGTGCCGGTCACGGAACTGGTGTTGCGGCGGCTGCTGCCCCTCGCCCACCGGGGGCTGGAGCTGGCCGGCATGGACGCGGAGTGGCGTGAGCCCCTGCTCGGCGTCATCGAGCAGCGGTGCGTCACCGCCCGCAACGGCGCCCTGTGGCAGGCGGAGACGGTCCACCATCTGGAGAAGGCGGGCTGTGACCGCCAGGAGGCGCTGCGGCGGATGACGACGACGTACATGGACTACATGCACCTCAACGCACCCGCGCACACCTGGCCCGTGGACTGATCAGCGCCACTTCTCCGACGGCGTCAACGGCACCGGCGCGGGGCGCTCCACCGACGTCGACAGCTCGATCCGCCGCCCCTCGGCCGACGAACGCAGCAGCGCGGTCATCGTCTCCAGGACGTGCAGGCCCAGTTCACCGCTCGCGCGCGGCGCCCTGTGCCCGTCCGCGGCGGCGAAGTCGAGCAGTCCGACGCCCCGCGCGGCACCGACGTATCCGGCCGAGGGCGGGAGGGTGCGCCACTGGGACCCGCCGAGTTCGAGGAGCCGTACCTCGCCGTCGAAGTGGTTCGGGTCCGGGACCACGAGAGTGCCCGTCTCGCCGTGGACCTCGATCGGCGCGGCCGTGGCGGCGACGCCGTCGAAGCTCGTCGTGATCGTCGTCAGGACCCCGCCCTCGTGTTCGAGGACCCCGGAGACATGGCTGTCCACCTCGACCGGGATCCGCTCGCCCGCCCGGGGGCCGGACCCGATCACCCGCTCGGTGCGCAGCCGGCTGGACGCCCCGATCACGGCCCGCACCGGCCCCAGCAGATGCACCAGGGAGGACAGGTAGTACGGCCCCATGTCCAGCAGGGGGCCGCCACCGGCCGTGTAGTAGAAGTCCGGGTGCGGATGCCAGCGTTCGTGGCCCGGGGTGACCATGACGGCCGAGGCGAACAGGGGGCGGCCGACGGTTCCGGCCTCCACCGCCGCCCGTGCCGTCTGGACGCCGGTGCCGAGGACGGTGTCCGGCGCGCATCCCACCCCGACCGCCGCCTTCGCCGCGGCCTCCAGCACGGCACGGGCGTCGGCGAGTCGGGCGGCCAGCGGTTTCTCGCCGTAGACGTGCTTGCCGTGGCCGATGGCTCCGAGGGCGATCTCGGCGTGCGCGGCGGGGACGGTGAGGTTCAGCACCGTGTCGACGTCCGGGCTGCTGAGCAGTTCCTCGACGGACAGCGCCTGCACTCCGGGCAGTTCGGCGGCGACGGCGGCCGAGCGGGAGGCGTCCAGGTCGGCGACCGCGGTGACGCGTACGGCGGAGTGGCCGACGAGCGTGTCCAGATAGGCGCGGGAGATGACGCCGAGCCCTATGACACCTATGCGGTGCGCGTCGCCCACAACATGCCCCTCTCGATGACGGTACGGACGTCGCGGTTCTCCAGGACGTCGAGGCTGTGCCCGGGAGTCGTCACCACGACCCGTCCGGCACCCCACTGACGGGTCCAGACCGCCGGGGAGGTGACCGGGCGGTGCCAGGGCTGCCACGGCTGTGCCGGATGGGTGGTGGTGGCGAGGACGTCGATCAGGTCGTCGTGGAGCACCCAGTACTGCTCGGTGTTCAGCTCGAAGTCATCGAGGCCCGCGGTGACGGGGTGCTCGCGGCCGAGCTCGGTGAGGGTGACGGTGTACGGCAGGAAGTTGTCCTCCTCGCCGCCCCGCCGTTCGCACGGTTCCTTGCCCGGATGGGTCACGAACTGGCCGCCCACCAGGTGGAGGTAGTCGGAAGAGGCGCGGAACGAGTCGGCGATCCCGCCGTGCCAGCCGGTGAGGCCGGTGCCGGCGGCGACGGCCGCGCTGAGCCCCGACACCTGCTCCGCGGTGATCTCGGACATGGTCACGCACTGCACGACGAGGTCGGTGGCGGCCATCTCGGCGGTGTCGGCGTAGACGTCGGTCGACTCCTCGATCCGCACGTCGTAGCCGTTGCCCTCCAGGAAGGGCAGGAACAGCTCCGTGGCCTTGACCGGCTGGTGTCCCTCCCAACCGCCGCGGACCACAAGGGCTTTCTTACGTGTCATCTTCTTCCTTCGTGAGGCAGGAAAGGGCTCCTGGGGAGTTCCCCCGCACGGGCCCGGGGAAATCCCCGTTCCGGGGGCCAGGATTTCGACAACCTCGGTATTGGTATGGACCTGTCAATCGCGGGCGGCTAGGCTCTGCCGAGCCACACCACTGAGAGCGCTCTCAGAGAACTCTGCTGTTCCACCCCCACCCCGTTGGAACGACGAAGGGCAATCTCCATGAGACGCAGCCGAATCATGCGCGCGGGCCTGGCCGTGCTGGTCCTGCTCGGTGTCGGAGCGACCGCGGGCACGGTCCCCGCGGCCGCCGACGACAAGCAGCCCGCCTCGGCCGGACTCCTCACGGCGATGCAGCGGGACTTCCACCTCACGAAGACCCAGGCCGAGGCGAGGCTCGCCGCCGAGCGACGAGCCACGGCTCTGGAACCCAAGGTCCGCCGGGCCGCGGGCAGTTCGTACGGCGGCTCCTGGTTCGACGCCGCCCAGGGCACGCTGACCGTCGCCGTCACCCCCGACGCCTCCACCGCCGCCCTGCGCGACATACGCGCGGCCGGCGCCACGGTCCGCACCGCCGCCCACAGCGCCCGGGAACTCTCCGCCACCCAGGCCCGGATCGACAAACTCCCCGCACCGGACGCCGTCAGCAGCTGGCACGTCGACCCGAAGGCCGGCGCGGTGGTGGTGAACGTCGTCAGCGGCCGGCAGGGTGACAACGATGTCCGGACGTTCGTCGCCCGCGCCCGCAAGGCAGGCCCCGTCACCGTGCGGGAGGTGGCCGCCGCGCCGACCACCTTCGCCGCGGGAACCGTCGGAGGCGACCCCTACTACACCGGCAACGTCCGCTGTTCCATCGGCTTCTCGGTCTACGGCGGCTTCATCACCGCCGGCCACTGCGACCAGCACACCGGCAGCGTCTACGGCTGGGACCGCAGCTACGTCGGCAACTTCCAGGGCTCGTCCTTCCCCGACAACGACTACGCCTGGGTCAACGTCGGCAGCGGCTGGTGGACCGTCCCGGTCGTGCTCGGCTGGGGCACCGTCTCCGACCAGCTCGTGCGCGGCTCCAACGTGGCACCCGTCGGCTCCTCGATCTGCCGCTCGGGCTCGACGACCCACTGGCACTGCGGCACGGTCCTCGCCATGAACGAGACCGTCAACTACAGCCAGGGCGCGGTGTACCAGATGACCAAGACCAGCGTCTGCGCCGAACCCGGCGACTCCGGAGGCTCCTTCATCAGCGGCGACCAGGCCCAGGGCGTCACCTCCGGCGGCTGGGGCAACTGCGCCGGCGGCGGCGAGACCTGGTTCCAGCCCGTCAACGAGATCCTCAACCGGTACGGCCTGACCCTGCACACCGCCTGAGTGCCCGGGTGGGTCCGGCCTCCGCGCCGGGCCCACCCCCGCGCGACCGGCGCCCGGCTCAGGTGACGTCGGCCACCGAGAAGATCCCCGGGCCGCTGACCCCGTACAGCACGTCCCCCACCAGCAGCGGCGGCACCGAAGTCGGCGACAGTTCCTCGAAGGAGCGGCCGGCGGTGTCGAAGGACGGGGCGCTGCGGCCGATCTCCTTGCCGGTCCTCGGGTCGAGGGCCACGATGCGGGTGTCCGGCATCGTGACGTACAACCGGCCCGCGTGGTAGGCCGGTTCACTGAAGACGCGCAGGTCGCGCGAGCTGGACCACAGCGGCTTGCCCCGCTTCACGTCGAGGGCGAGCAGGGTCTCGTTGCCGTAGTCGAAGATGTACATGGTGTCGCCCTGCACCAGCGGCGGCGCCTCCGGCTCGACGCTCCAGGGGAAGTCGATCCGGCGGGTCTTCCCGCTGGCGAGGTCCTGGACGAAGAAGGCCGCGGACACACCCGAGTCGTCCTCCCAGCGCGCGTAGTACGCCGTGCCGTCGTGGACCGTCGCCAGCCACAGGTCGCCCTTGGGCGCGTCGACGCTGCTCAGTGTCCTGCCGGTCCGTGCGTCGAGGCGGGCGATGCCGCCCTCGCCGCCGCGCAGATCGGCGTAGAGCGTGTCCCCGGGGCCTTCGTAGAAGGGGCTCGACGAGGTGGAGGCCAGCTCGCGCCGCCACAACTCCTTGCCCGTGCGCGGCTCATAGGCCGCATAGCGTGCCGTGTTGGAGGGACTCGGCTCGTCCAGGGGCACGAGCAGCACTCCGCCCAGTGCATCGAACTGGCCGAGGGGGCCCTTCAGTTGCCACAGCCGCTTGCCGGTCTTCCCGTCATAGGCGTCGATGCCCTGCGAGCGGTCCGTGCCGTAGACGAACACCACACCGTCATGGACGACGGGCCTGCGCACCGAGAAGCTGCTGACCTGCTTGCGGCTCATGGACTTCGTCCAATCGAGGTTTCCCGTCGCCGGGTCCAGTCGCATCAGGGCGACCTCCTCCGAGGCGCAGAAGACGCCGAGAGCGTCCGGAGTGCACGACGGGCCGATCCCCATCGGCTGGTCCTTCCCGTCCGAACCCAGCGCGTTGTGCCAGGGCCGCCAGCCCGCGGGTGCCGTCATTCCGGGCGTCGTCCGCGGAGCGAGAGCGTCGAACTCGTCGACCGTGCCCGCCGGCTCTTCGCCCACCACGGCGACCGCGGCCGCCCCTGCCCCGCCGAGGAGCGCCACGACGGCGACGGCGGCCCACAGTCTCCTCCAGCGGCGCCTGCGGGGGACCGTCCCGGCAGCACCGAGCGGCGAGGGCACCGTCTGAGTCGTCCCGGCCTCCGGGGCCCGGGACGGCTCGTCGGCCGGCGGCCCGGCGGGCAGTTCCTCCGGGAGGCCCGCCAGCCTCTCCAGGACCTCGCCCGACGTCGGCCGGTCCGCGGGTTCCTTCGCCAGACAGCGCGAGACCAACGGGCGCAGCTGCTCGGGCACTTCCCCCAGCCGCGGCTCGCCGTGCACGGTGTTGTACGCGGCCAGATAGGCGTTCTCCGCCTCGAAGGGGCTGTGCCCGGTGGCCGCGTACACGAGCACCGCGCCCAGCGAGAAGACGTCCACCGCCGAGCCCACCTCGTGCGGGCGGCTGAACTGCTCCGGTGCCATGAAGGGCGGCGAGCCCATCACCATGCCGGTCTGGGTACGGACATCGCTGTCGGCCGCGCGCGAGATGCCGAAGTCGATGACGCGTACGGCGCCGTCGTCGCCCTCGCTCTCCAGGAGCAGCACATTGCTCGGCTTGAGGTCCCGGTGCACGACCTCCGCGCGGTGGATCTCCCGCAGCGCCTCGGCCAGTTCGGTGCCGAGGCGGCGCAGTGCGGGCCAGTCCAGCGGCCCCGACTCGTCGACCAGCTCCGCGAGGGTACGGCCCGGGACGAACGCGGTGGCCATCCACGGCCGTGCCGCCTCCGGGTCCGCGTCCACGACCGGCGCCGTGAACGCGCCGCTGACCCGGCGGGCGGCGACGATCTCCTGCCGGAACCGGGCCCGGAACTCGGGGTTGTCGGCGTACCGCGTGTGGACGACCTTCACCGCGACGGCCCGTCCCGAGGCCGACCGGCCGAGATAGACCACACCCATGCCGCCGGTCCCGATCCGCGATTCGATCCGGTAGCCGCCGACAGACTCCGGATCGCTCTCGCGCAGGGTCACCGTGTCTCCTTCACCGCTCCTGGCCAGGACGGCTGCGGTCCGGACGCTTCTGACAGGGACCCCTCACTCTAGAGGGGCGCCGCCGCGAGAGGGACGCCGATCCGGCCTTGCGACCGGCCGAACCCGGCGACATCCGGGTCTGAAGGGGAACGCGAGGGGTCGATCCCGGCACCTGGCCCTATTCTGAGGAGGCATGAAGGGGGCTCGGGGCGGGAGTGCGTTCGGTGAAGTACCGGAATCCGAGGGGTCGTTCGGTCCGCTTGTCGTCGCCGGACCGCCGATGTATCTGAGGGCGGCGCATGTCGACCTTCCCGCGGAGAACCCCGATCCCACCGTGCTGCCCACGATCACGCTCCTGGGACGCGGCTGGGGCCCCGGCATCGACCCCGGGGAACTGCCGCTGCCCCCAGGGCAGTTGCTCGCGGGCCAGTACCGGCTGATCCGGCCGCTCGGCTACGGCGGCATGGGGGAGGTGTACCTCGCTCTCGACACCAAGGTCGACAACCGCGAGGTCGCCATCAAGATGCTGCACCCGGATCAGGCGGCGACCGCGGCGGCCGCCCTGGCCCGGGAGCGGCGGGCCCTCGTCGACCTCGGCCACGACGACATCATCCGCGTCTTCAACTACGGCCATCACCCGGGCGTCGGTGACTTCCTCGTCCTCCAGTACGTGGACGGGCTGACGCTGGAGGAGGTGCGGGCGCGGGCGAAACTGAACCCGGGGGAGTTCGGCGACGAACGCTTCCACGAGTTCGTGCTCGCCTACGGCGTACGGATCCTGTCCGCCCTCGCGTATCTGCACGCCGACCGGCCCGGCAAGGTCTACGGCGACCTGAAACCGGACAACGTCATGCACGACGGCACCACGACGAAGATCATCGACGTGGGGAGCGTCCGCCCGGCCGGGGCACCGGGGATGACCACCGCCGGCTTCAAGGCCGCGACCGTGGGCCCGAACGGCGAGTCCCGGCAACAGGACGACCTGTTCAGCCTGGGCGAGACATTGCGCCGACTGAGCGGACTGGGCACGTCGGCGGAGGACTTGGCTCGCTTGGGGGACCTTGGGACGTTGGGGGAGGAGGAGGGGGCCGGCGGGTCGACGGGGATGGGTGTCGGAAGGGCAGCGGGGGCGGATGCCGGAACGGCGTCGGCTGCGGAGGTGGCCCAGGCGGCAGGGGGCGCCCTGTCGGCCGCCGAACGGACACGGGTTGTCGAGGACGCCTTGACGACGGGCGAGACGCCGACCGTCGCGCAGGGAACGGCTGCTGAGGGGGCACTGGACGTGGGTGAGGCGTCGGGTGCGGCTCCGAGAGGAGGCGTGGCCCAGAGGTCGGGAGACGTCCAGGCGCCGGGCGTTGGTGAGGCTTCGCGTGTGACTGAAGCGCTGGGCGGCGAGGGGGTTCCGAGCGGCGAGGAGGGGATCGGCGTCGGCGAGGCGTCGGGCGTGGCCGAAACGCCGGGCGTCGAGGGGAGCTTGGGCGTCGACGAAAACTCGTGCGCGACGGAGACGCCTGGTGTCGGGGGGACGCCGGGCGTTGAGGGGGTTCCGGGCCGCGGGGTGACGTCAGGCGGCGAGCAGGCATCGCGCGTTGGCGAGACCTCGGGTGTGGCTGAAGGGCCGGGCGTCGAGGATCCGTCGGGCGGCGACGAGGCGGCGGGTGTCGACCAGGGGCCCGGCACCAGTGCGGCACGGCGGGTCGGTGAGGGCTCGGGTACGGGCCGGGCACCAGTCCCCGGGCCGGCGCAGTCGTGGGACGACCCGGGCTCTCCGGGCCCCCTCCAGACGCCGCACGGCGGGGCGGCGTCGAGCTCCGGACACCTGTCCGGCCACGGAGAGGCACCCGGTGACGCCGAGGATCTGTCGGGGGACGGGGAAGTGCCCGGCAAGGAACCGTGGGTGCCCGGTGACGCCACCGCCCCCGTGCCCCGCGGGCTCGGGCTCCTCTCGCTCGCCCGGGTTCTGCATCGCGCCACGCTGAGCCGGCCCGCCGCTCGGTTTGCCGACGCGCGCGAGATGGAGCAGCAACTACGGGGTGTCTTCCGTGAGTTGAGGTCACTGCGCACCGGCGCCGAGACTTTCGAGCCCTCGCCGCTCTTCCTCCAGTCGCCCTACGCCCTCGACGGCGCCCTCGGTTCCGCGCCACCCCTCGCCCACTGGGCCGCCCCCGACGCCCCGTCCCCGTTCGCCCCGCCCTCGCCCGCCGAAGTCGCCCAGCGCTTACCCGTCCCGCACCCCGACCCCCACGACGAGCACCACGCCGAGCTGAGCAGGCTCGCCGACGCCGCCCCGGAGGCCCTGCTCCAGCACATCGGTGACTGGCGGGACTCCACGGAGGTCCATCTCCTGCGCTGCCGGCTGCGGTTGCGGAACCCGGCCGACGGACCGGAAGCCGCCGAACGGGAACTGCGGGCGGCCGAGGCACGGATCGGCCCCCGACGCGCCCCCTACGACTGGCGGCTGGACTGGCACCACGGGCTCCTCGCCCTCGCCCGCGACCAGGTCGCCAGGGCCCGGCGGCACTTCGACCGGGTGTACGCGGCGATCCCCGGCGAGTACGCGCCCAAGCTGGCCCTCGGACACTGTGCGGAACGCCTCGGCCGCCGGCACGAGGCTCTGACCTTCTACGAGGCGGTCCGGCTGCGCAACCCGTCCCTGGGCAGCGCGGCCTTCGGCGCCGCCAGGGCCCGGCTCGCGCTGGACGGCGAAAGGGCGCGCGAGGAGGCCGTACGCGAACTGGACGCCGTAGCGCAACACTCGCGGCACCGGACCGCCGCGCGGACCGCGGCCGTGCGCATCGGCATCGAGTACGTGCGCAGGGCCGGGCACGACCACGAGGCGCCGCAGCGGCTGAGCGAGGCACTGGAGCGCCTCGCTCTGCTCTTCCACGCGCACGGCCTGACCGACGAGGAGGCCAGGGTGCGGATGACCGTCGAGGTCTGGGAGGCCGTACAGGGCGCCCTCGCCCGCGGCGCCCTCGACGCGCCGGGCCTCGCGGCCCTGTCCGCCGGCGCCGACCCCGGGCTCGGCCTCCCGCCCGACGAGCACGGCCTGCGGGGGGACCTGTCCCGCCGTTACGTCACCCTCGCCCACCAGGCCGCCCGCTCCGCCGCACCCGAGGACGCGGCCGTGGCCGAAATCCTCCTGGACCGCGCCTACGAGATCCGCCCGCTCGCCTACCGACACCACAGGGACAGCCCATGGCTCGGCAAGAGAGTCGCCGACTGGCTCCGTACGGTCGCACACGCGCCGTCACACAGGACACCCTCCGCCTCACGCGGGCAGTCGCCGCCGTAACCGCCGAACTCGTCCGCCGTGTCCACCGTTACGCCTGGCCCTCCGAGGTCGGCCACCGCAATCGCGCCTACCTGCGGGACCGGCTCGTCGCGCTGCCGCTGCTCGCCGTGGTGGCCTTCGGCGCGCTCGGCTGGGCCTACGCGGGCGTGCGCGGCGACTCCGCGTACATCCGGGAACGCGCGGCGCCCGCGCTGGTCGACCTCGCGGACGCGCGGGCCTCGCTGCTCATCGCGCAGAGCGAGGCCGAGCGGAACCTCGCCGAGGGCCGGGCGGCCGAGCTCAGCGGACTCAGTGAGCGGTACCGGACCCGGATCGCCCGCGCCACGCAGAGCCTGAACCAGGTCACCCGCAGCGGCGCCCTCACCGTCGCCGAGGAGCAGAAACTACGGGTCGTGTCGGCGCTGGTCGTCGACTACACCGGCTGGATCGGCCGGGCGCAGGGCCATGCGACCGACCCGGTCCTGCGCGACGCCGAACTCACCTACGCGCGCAGCATGCTCTGCTCGCAGGCCGTCGCAGCGACCGGCGAGAACCCCTATCCGAGCTGTCCGGCCGAGACCGGATCCGCCGCGACCACGATCGTCGACCGGGTGAGCGGACTGGAGGGGCGGCTGCGCGCACGGCTCGCCGACCGGGCCGCCTGGAGCGCGGACACGATCGCCGCGGCGGTGATCGCCGCGCTCGCCTTCGCCCTGCTCGCCGCCGGGCTGTGGCGGACGGTGTCCTTCCTGCGCCGCCGCTTCCGGATCCGGCTGAGCATCCCCCTCGCGGTCGCCGCCCTGCCGTTGCTCGCCGTACCGTTCCTGACGGTTGACGCCCTGCTGGCCCTGGACGCCCAGCACGAGACCGTCCCCGTCGCGGACACCTTGGCGAAGCGGACCTCTCCCGGGACGGAGACGGTCGCCGAGCAAAGGCCCTTCGCCGGACCGGAGCCACAGGCCATCGAGACGCTCCGGGCCCGGATCGACGAGGACCTGGCGGACGGGCGGCTCGCCCTCCTCGACGGCATCGCCCCGTTCGTCTTCCCCACGGGTCTCGTCGGCGCGGCCGTGATCGCCGGCACGCTGCACGCCTATCGCCGCGAGTACCTGCTCGTCGCTCGCCCGGGAGCCGTCGCATGAGCCGTCGCATGAGCCGTCGCATGAGCCGTGTCCTGCGCGTCCTCCTCGTGGCGTGTCTGCTCGCCCTCGTCCCCGGCTGCGGTTCGGACACCCGCGCCCCGCTGGTCGTCCTCGGCCCCTGGACCGGCGAGGAGGGCAAGGCCTTCGAAGCCGTCCTCGACAAGCTGGACGACGGGACCGGACGGACGTACACCTACGAGGGCACCCGTTCACTGCGCGAGACGCTCGTCTCACAGCTGGAGGCCGACGACCCGCCGGACGTGGCGGTCCTCAACAGCATCGGCGAACTCACCGAGTACGCCCGCCGCGACCAGCTGAAGCCGCTCGCCCCGGAGACCACCCAGCGGGCCTACCCGCCCTGGGTGCCGACCATGATCGTGGACAACAAGGCGCGCCCGTACTGGGTGCCGCTGAAGGCCGACCTCAAGAGCCTGGTGTGGAGCAGACGGGACGCGCCCGACGACAGGCCCACCTGGTGCGTGGGGCTCGCCTCTCAGGCCACCTCCGGCTGGCCCGGCACCGACTGGATCGAGGACCTCCTGCTCCACCAGGCGGGCCCCACCCTCTACGACGCATGGGCCAGGGGTCTCCTCGACTGGCGTGACCCGGCCGTCGAGCGCGCCTGGACCACCTGGGCGAGGCTGCTCGGCAAGCGTCCCCCGGAGTCGGTGGAACGGTCCCTGACCACGTCGTTCGAGGGCGTGTCCGGCGCCGGCGGACAGCCGCGCGGCCTGCTCGGCTCACCGGGATTCGACTGCACGCACGAGCACCAGAGCGCCTTCATCCGGTACGTCTACGCGGGCGACGACGTGAAGGTGGAGCCGTCGGCCCGCTATCTGGACGGAGAGCCCGCATACCAGGACGCCTTCGAGGTCGCGGGAGACATGGCCGCCGTCTTCAGCGACGACCCGGACGCCCAGCAACTCGTGGAGCGGCTGTCGAGCCCGGCCGGGAGGAAACTCTGGCGGGCGCGGGCGGATTCCTCGGTACGGCCGCTGTTCCCGGACACGGCCGGGTTGTCCCCGCCGGCCTCCGTGACGCCGGTCGAGCGGAAACTCGACTCCCTGCTCACCTCCCGCGCCCGCACCCTGTGCTTCGACGCCTCCGACGTGATGCCGCCCGAACTGCGGGACGCCTTCCACCGAGCGGTCCTGGAGTTCTTCCGCGACCCGACCCAGCGGCAACTCGACTCACTGCTCCAGCAGTTGGAGACCGTACGCGTCCAGGTGAACTCGGACTCCGGCACCGACCGCTCGTTCCGGCCACCGCTGAGCATCTGCGCGTGAGCGGTCCGCCCTGTCCTCGTCGTGGCGGAGCGCACGGCCGGGGGCACGGCCTGACATGGTGGTGTCATGTGCTGGAGTGCGACAGCGGACGTCGTGGCGGGTGCGGCCATCGCGTCCGTCGGGGCGGCCGCCTGATCCGGACCCGCCGCGCCGGGGACCTGCCCCTCGCCGCGCTGCCCCTGCTGCTCGACGCCCACCAACTGGTCGAGGCCCGGATCTGGCACGTGGGGGGCGGGACCGGTGCGGCCACCGTCACCTGGGCCGTCATCGCCCTGCCCGTGCTCGCCGTGTGGGTGCCGGTGGGCGTGTGGTGCGCCGCCCCGCGCCGAGCCGGAGGCCGGGTCGCGGCGCTCGTGGCGGTGGGGGCGCTGACCGCCACCTTCCTCGCCCACGGGCTCGCCACCCGCCCGGCCCGGGCCGAGATCCGCAGCCACACCATGGCCTACGTCATCGGGCTGCCCCGGGCCGAACTCCTCGTCGCGGGCTACCTGATCGCCACGGTCGGCGCGCTGCTGCTCTCCGGCGACCGGTGGCTCACCGGGCTCGGAGTCCTGGCCGGGGCGGGCGCGCTGGTGTGCTGGCTGCTGTGGCGGCTGGAGTTCGTGTCGACCTGGTGCGCGCTGGCGGCGGTCTGCTCGGTGGTTCTGTACGGATGGGCGAGCAGGCGTCCTGCCCCGAGGCCGGCTCTCCCGGCGGTCAACTACCGCTCATAGGCGTGTCGTTGGCATGCCGGGCGGAGCGGGCCCGGGTGAGGGACGTTCAGGCGGGCGGCCGTCCCGAGCTCTCCCGGATCACCAGTTCCGGCGCGGAGACCGGGTGCGGGGTGATCGGCGCGGACTCCTCCAGTGCCGCGTGCAGCAGGGCGAACGCGGACCGGCCCAGGCCCGTGAAGTCCAGGCGCACGGTCGTCAGGGACGGCGTCAGATAGGCGGAGTGCGGGGCGTCGTCGAACCCCGCCACGCTGACCTCGCCCGGCACCGGGCGGCCCGCCTCGTGCAGAGCGCGCAGCACACCGAGCGCGAGGTCGTCGTTGCCGCACAGGATCGCCGTGACGGACGGGTCCCGGGCGAGTTCGAGGCCGGCCGCATGACCTCCGGCGGGGCCCCAACTGCCCTGCACCGGAAGGGGTTCCGGAGCACCGGCCTCCTTCAGGGCCTGCCGCCAGCCACCGGTACGGGCGCTGGTGCGCCGGGTGCCGGAGGGGATGGCGACGTAGTGCACGGTCTCGTGGCCCAGGGACAGCAGATGCCGGGTCGCCTCGTAGGCGGCCTCGCGGTCGTCGGTCCACACCCACGGCCGGTTGTCGGTGGGCGCGCTCGCCGGGGTCTCGACCACGCCGACGACCGGCAGCCCGGCCGGGACGGCCTCCAGGGCCCGGACGCCGGCCGGATCGTAGGCGATCACGATCAGTCCGCCGCCCAGGTCCGCGGCCCGCTGCACCTCTGCGAGGACGGCGGCCTCGTCGGCCGATTCGAGGACGCCCACGCCCACCGAGTAGGTGGCCGCGCGGGCCGCCTCCTCGACGCCCTGGAGGATCGAGGCGTAGCCGTAGTGGGTGGTGTCGGCGGTGAGTACGGTCACGGCCCTGCTGCGGCCCCTGGCCAGGGCGAGCGCGGTGGCGTTGCGCCGGAAACCCAGCTCGTCGATGGCGGCGAGGACCCGCTCCCGCGTCGACTGCCGCACGCTCGGGTGACCGTTGATCACCCGGGAGACGGTCTGGTAGGAGACCCCGGCGGCCGCGGCGACATCCCGGATGCTCGCGGAACTGCTTGTGTGACCGGTCACATTCATTCGGGGATTCTTACTGGCGCCGGACGCGGCGTCAAGCTCGCGGAACGGGCCTGTGGACACTGTAGAACGAGCCCGACGAGCCCGACGGCACAGTGTCATGGCCGCCGGGCCGGCGGTGGCGCCGCGACGGGCTCGCGGTGGCGCCACCGCGTCAGCGGGGCCGGTACGCCCTCGGCAGAGGCATGCCGCGTTCGGCCATGATCTGCCGTACACGGTTCGGATAGTCGGTGATGACGCCGTCGACGCCCATGTCCATGAGCGCCTCCACGGTGGCCGGGTCGTCGCAGGTCCACGGAACGACCTTCAGACCCCGGGCATGGGCCTCCTCGACCATCGTCCGGTCGGCGTAGAAGCGGAAGTCGGGGTCGCCGACCTTGCCGCTCTGCGGGAAGCCGTAGTTGGGGGAGAGGGTCCTGACACCGGGGATCGTGGCGGCCGCCCTGACGAAGTCGCCGCCGTAGTCGTCGGCGTCGATCCCGCCGAGCCACGGGGACGCGCCGGCCTTGCCGACCTGGAGGAAGTCGTAGTTGGTGAGCGCGACCAGCGGCCACTTCGGGGCCAGCCGGTGCATCGCCCTGAGCGCGCCCCAGTCGAAGGACTGGACGGTGACCTGCCGCTCGATGCCCGAGCGGTGGATCTCCTCGTACACGCGCCGCACGAACACCCCACGCGGCGCGGTCTGTTCGGGTGCGCCGGCCTCGACCTTCGTCTCGATGTTGAGCCTGACCCGCTTGGCGCGGTAGCTCTTGACCAGGTTCAGCACGTCCTTCAGCTCGGCCATCCGGAACCCCTTGACCACCTCCTGCTCGGGGAAGCCGGGCAGCTGCTGGTAACCGCAGTCCAGGGACTTGATCTGAGCCAGGGTCAGATCCTTGATGTACTTGCCGACATACGGGTACATCGGGTCGCCGGCCGTCACCGGCCCCGTGTCACGGCACTTGACCGCGCTGATCTGGCGGTCGTGGTTGACGACGACCTTCCGGTCCTTGGTGACATGGGTGTCCAGCTCCAGCGTGGACACCCCGAGGCGCATCGCCTTCCCGAAGCCCTCCAGGGACTCCTCGGTCGTCATGCCGAGGCCGCCGCGGTGGGCCTGCAGGTCGAAGTGCGGCTTGGGCGCCGGGAGTTGGTGGCCGCCGTACGCCGTTGCGGGGGTGGCGGCCGGCAGTGCGAGCACCGGCACCAGCGCCAAGCCGGCGAGGACATGTCTTGCGGACATCGACACCTCACTGTGTGGGTCGGGACGCCACAGACGGTAGTGAGGTCGCGGTCCGGTTCAACCCATCGGACGTGATCCCGGCGTGAATGTCCGAGGAACGACGTTCCTGTCGGGGTCAGGGGACCAGGCGGATAGATCTCCTCATCGTGGAGGGGTTGGCGAGTTACTTGCCGCGGTGGCCCGGGCGCGCGCAATGGGTACGACCTCGACGGGGCCGCTGCCGCCGTCCGGCCAGCTCGATGACGCGTCGGCCGGAGATCACCGACCGGCCCCGTGAACACACCGCCCCCGAGGTCAGGGCGTGGGGATGCCTGCGGGACGGGCCGGACGGCCGAGGCGGACCGGGACGCCCGGGGAGTACAGGACGCTGACCGGGGGGTCGGTCGGGGCGGGCAGGCCGGCTGCGGTGACGAGGTCCTGCTCGCAGGTGAGGAGCTCGGCGCGGTACAGGGGCCAGCGCGGATGGTCGTTGGGCAGGTAGGCCGGCGACTCGGATCCGCCGAAGAAGGCGTTGTGCATGCCCCAGCGGGCGGTGAGGAAGTGCTCCAGACCGGTCGGCTCCTCTATGCGTCCGCCGGTCCGTACCGTGATCAGGCTGCGGGCGCCGCGCGGGCCGGGCCAGCGGCGCGAGCTGGTGTAGGTGACCGTGTCAGCGGCCGTGCGGACGCTCATCCGGGACCAGAGATACGGCAGTCGGAAGCCGACGCGTCCCATCACCACCGGGATCAGCCGGGAGGCGTCCATCGAGCGGAACACCACGCCACGCCGCCCGTGCCCGTCCACCGAGTACAGGCGCACGTTCGTCTCCGGGAACGTCCCGAGATACGGCACCCCCGGCAGCCCCAGCCAGCCGACCCGGTGCATCCGGAACGCGACCAGCCCGACGTAGGTCAGCCCGTCGTGGGTGTCGGGGACGGTGCCGCGCGGCAACAGCCCGGCCACGACGCCCGGCTCGGCGGCCCAGTGGATGAAGGCGAGGTCGAGCCACTGCTGGGTGAGAAGCGGGACCCGTACGAGGGAGGGGGCGTCCGGGGTGACGGGAGCGGGGTTCGGCACGGCGTCCAGGGTGGCAGACAACCGTCGCATCCGGCCGGGCAGGGGTGTCTCGGGAGGAAGAGACGGCAGCTCGGGACGGAGGGACGGCGTCCGCCGAGCCGTGCGGCCCGGCGGACGCCGTCCCTCCCGTCACCTCGGCGTCAGTTGCGGCGACCGGCCGGATCCTGCACCGCGGTGTCGCGGTCATCGCCGGAGACCGGTTCGGGCGCGGCCGGTGTCTGCTTCGCCCGGTCCGCGTGCCCCGGCCACCAGGCCGCGTGGCCGATCAGGGCGGTGAGACTGGGCGTGAAGAACATCGCCATGACGAAGGCGGCGACGGCGATGCCGAAGGAGACCGCGAAGCCCATCTCCGTGAGCAGTGCGTTGCCCGCCAGCATCATCGTGGCGAAGGTCGCCGCCAGGATGAAGCCCGCCGCGGCCACCGTGGGACCGGCGTGCCGCAGCGCCATACCGGCTGCCTCGCGTGGTTCACGGCCCTCGCGGGCCTCCTCCCGCAGCCGGGCGATCATGAGGATGTTGTAGTCGGTGCCGATGGCGACCACGAAGAGATACATGATCACCGGCAGCATGAACATCAGACCCGAGTGTCCCTGGCCCTCCTGGAAGATCCAGACCGTGGCACCGAGCGTCGCGCCGAAGCCGAGGCCCACCGACGCCATCAGGTACAAGGGGGCGACCACGCTGCGCAGCAGCAGCCCCAGGATGAGCATGATCAGCGCGGCGGCGACGGGGAAGACCGTCCGGTAGTCGTGGTTGACCGCCGTGTCGATGTCCTTGTAGATCGAGGACATGCCGCCCACCACGGCCTCGGTGCCGTCCGGGGCGTCGGAGTGCGCCACCTCGCGGACCCGGCCCACCGTCTCGATGGCCTTGTCCGTCGACGCCTCGTACTTGAGGGTGACCGTGAAGTCGATGGTCGTGCCGTCCTTGTTCAACTGCGACAGGCGAGCGTTCGCCACGCCGTCCACGGCCCCGAGCTTCTTCACGTACCCGTCGAAGACCGTCGTGTCGATCGGCTTGCCGTCGGTGCTGGACAGATAGACGTCGGTCGGCGCGGCGGCACCCGCCGAGTACGCCTTCTGCATCTCGTCCTGGACGACCATCGACTCCTTGGTCTTGGGCATGGAGCCGGACGCCAGGTCGAACGTGGCGTTGTAGCCGAACGTCCCGAGCGACAGCGCGACCAGGATGAGCCCGGAGAGTCCGGCGGTGAGCGCCGGACGGTTCCGCACGCCGCGGCCCAGGGCGGCGAACCGGGCGTTCTCCGGCTCGCGTTGCCAGGACTTGGACGGCCAGAACACCTTCGGGCCGATGAGGGAGACGACGGCCGGGATCAGCGTCAGGCCCGCGATCAGGGTGACGGTGACCGCGATCGCGAGCGCCGGGCCCATCTGCTTGAGGAAGCCCAGCGTCGACAGGACCAGCGCGAGGAAGGCGATGATGACCGCTCCGGCGGCGGAGGCAATGGCTTCTCCGACCCGGTCGACGGCGTTGATCATGGCCTGCTTCGGTTCGTCGCCGAGACGCAGACGTTCTCGGTAGCGGAACATCAGGAACAGGAAGTAGTCGGTGCCCACGCCGAAGAGCACCACGATCAGGATCGACGAGATCGAACTGTTGGCCTGGAGGTCGAACAGCTTGGTGGCGTACGCGATCAGCCCGTTGGCGATCGCCGACACCAACCCGATCGTGATCAGGGGCAGGAAGGCCAGGATCGGTGCCCGGAAGATGATCAGCAGCGTCACCAGGATGATGAGGAAGGTGCCGATGCCGATCAGCGCCTCACCGCGCTTGGACGAGTCCTGCTGGTCGAGGGCCTGGGCGGCCGAGCCGCCGAGCTTGACGTCGAGGTTCGTGCCCTTGGCCAGTTGTTTGACGTCGTCGCGCAACACCTTGGCCGCGTCGGCCTGTTTCGGCTGGCCGGCGTTCTTGCTGTCCATCTGGACCAGGGTCAGGGCGTACCTGCCGTCCGAGGACGGCTGGCCGGGGACGACCTTCTGCACCTGGTCGATCTTCTTCTTGCCCAGCTCGGAGGTGATCCGGGCGACATCCTTCTGGTCGGCGGCGGTCAGCTTGCCGCCGTCGGTGCGCTTGTACAGCGCGATCGCGGACGGGGTGAAGGCGCTGGGGAACGCCTTCACCTGAAGTTCCGCCGCTTTGATGGACTCATAACTTCTGGGGAGAAAACTGCTCTCGTCACTGTTCGAGGGCAGGCTCGGAGCGGTGGCCACGATCGCCACAGCTGCGATCAACCACGCAACGATCGTCCAGACGGGATGTCGGACGACAGCGTTGCCAATACTTCGGAACATGCGGAAGGTCCTCCTGGGAAGGAAGATCACCGCAGCCCGGGGAGCGGACCCTGGCATCGGCGACCCCCGGCCGGTCCCTCAGGGTCCCCCCGTTGGACCGGCCGGAATGGTTGTCTTGAGCTCTCATCGTAGAGATCAAGGATCGAGATCGCTTGACCGGGAGTCAGTTCGACCCGGCCGACGTGTCGGCCGGACGGGGGACCGGGACCACGGCGCCTTCGGTGGCCCGCCCGGACCGCGTCCTGCGCGCCGAACGGGATCATAGGGTGGGGTGCTCGGCGCCAGCGGGTGCCCGCGGCCGGATCAGGTCCGTCCGTCATGCATGCGGCATGCCGCTGTGCTTCTCGTCACCCGGACCCCTCTATATTTACTAGGACGTCCTACTATTTTCTCAGCCCGTGTTCTTCCGATGTGCCCCGGGAAGGCTCCGCCATGAGCGATCTGCATCGCCCCGTCCACCCCGTCCGCCTGGTCACCGCCTCGGCGCTGTTCGACGGGCACGACGCCTCGATCAACATCATGCGACGGATCTTCCAGTCGCAGGGCGCCGAAGTCATCCACCTCGGGCACAACCGATCCGTGCGCGAGGTCGTGGACGCGGCTCTCGAAGAGGACGCGCACGGCGTGGCGGTCTCGTCCTATCAGGGCGGACATGTCGAGTACTTCGAGTACCTGGTGGCCTCGCTCCGCAAGCAGGGCGCGGAGCACATCCGGGTGGTGGGCGGCGGTGGCGGGGTGATCGTGCCGGAGGAGATCGCCCGGCTCCGGGAGAGCGGGGTGACGATCTTCTCGCCCGAGGACGGGCAGCGACTGGGGCTCGCGGGGATGGTGAACACGGTCGTCAAGGACTGCGACTTCGACCTCTGGGACGGCAAGCCGGCCGACCTCACCGCGGTCCTGACCGGCGACCGTTTCGCCATCGCCCGCGCTCTCACCGGCGCCGAACTCGGCAAGCTGTCCGAGGAGTTCCGGCAGGAGCTGCGGGCCGCGGCGGCGGCGCGGCGGGTGCCGGTTCTCGGTATCACCGGCACCGGCGGCTCGGGGAAGTCGTCGCTGACCGACGAGCTGGTGCGCCGGTTCCGTGTCGACCAGCGCGACACCCTGCGCATCGCCGTGATCGCGGTCGACCCGACCCGGCGAAGGGGCGGTGGTGCGCTGCTCGGCGACCGGATCCGGATGAACTCCCTCGACGGCGACCGGGTGTTCTTCCGCAGCCTCGCCACCCGCGGCAGCCGCGAGCTGCCCGAGCACCTCTCCGACGTGATCGACGTCGTGAAGGCCGCCGGGTTCGACCTGGTGATCGTGGAGACGCCGGGCATCGGCCAGGGCGACGCGGCGATCGTGCCGTTCGTCGACGCCTCCCTGTACGTGATGACACCCGAGTTCGGCGCGGCCTCGCAGCTGGAGAAGATCGACATGCTCGACTTCGCCGACGTCGTGGCGATCAACAAGTTCGAGCGGCGCGGCGCCAAGGACGCCCTGCGGGACGTGGGCCGCCAACTGGTCCGCAACCGCGAGGCGTTCGGCCGGCGACCCGAGGACATGCCGGTCTACGGCACCTCCGCGGCCACCTTCAACGACGACGGCGTCACCGCACTCCACCAGCACCTCACGGCGGTCCTCGCGGAGAAGGGACTGCCGCTGCCCGAGGGCAGCCTGCCGCGGGTCGACGTACGCCACTCCTCCGGTATCCGGCAGGTGGTTCCGCCGGACCGGGTGCGCTATCTCGCCGAGATCACCGAGGCCGTCCGGGCCTACCACGCCGACACCGAGCGGCTGGCCGAGGCGGCCCGGCGGGTGCAGCGCCTGGAGCTGGTCGGGGCCGAGCTCACCGACGCCGGCTCCGACGCCGCGAACGTGCACGCGCTGCTCGACGACGCCCGCACCCGCCTCCCGCACGACATCGTCCGGCAGATCGAGAACTGGCCCGCCGTCATCGCCTCCTACTCCGGCGACGAGCAGGTCGTGAAGGTCCGCGACCGTGAGATCCGCACCAAGCTGACCCGTGAGTCCCTGTCGGGCAACAAGATCCCCCGCGTCGCCCTGCCCCGCTTCACCGACCACGGCGAGCTGGTGAGGTTCTGGCGGAACGAGAACCTGCCGGGCCACTTCCCCTTCACGGCAGGGGTGTTCCCCTTCAAGCGCGACGGCGAGGACCCGGCGCGCATGTTCGCCGGCGAGGGCGACCCGTTCCGCACCAACCGCCGCTTCAAGCTCCTGTCGCAGGGCCAGCCGGCGACCCGCCTGTCCACCGCCTTCGACTCGGTGACCCTCTACGGCCGTGACCCCGACGAGCGCCCCGACATCTACGGCAAGGTCGGCACCTCCGGCGTCTCGGTGGCCACCCTGGAGGACATGAGGGCGCTCTACGACGGCTTCGACCTGGTGGCGCCCACGACCTCGGTCTCCATGACGATCAACGGTCCCGCGCCGGCGGTCCTGGCGTTCTTCCTCAACACCGCGATCGACCAGCAGATCGAGCGGTTCCGCGCCGAGGAGGGCCGCGACCCCTCACCCGACGAGTCGGCTCAGCTGCGCGCACACGCGCTGGCGAACGTGCGCGGCACCGTGCAGGCCGACATCCTCAAGGAGGACCAGGGCCAGAACACCTGCCTGTTCTCCACCGAGTTCAGCCTGCGGATGATGGCCGACATCCAGGAGTGGTTCATCGCCCACCAGGTCCGCAACTTCTACTCGGTGTCCATCTCCGGCTACCACATCGCCGAAGCCGGCGCGAACCCCATCAGCCAGCTCGCCTTCACCCTCGCCAACGGCTTCACCTACGTCGAGGCCTACCTCGCGCGCGGCATGCGCGTCGACGACTTCGCCCCCAACCTGTCGTTCTTCTTCTCCAACGGCATGGACCCCGAGTACTCGGTCCTGGGCCGGGTCGCCCGTCGTATCTGGGCGGTGGCGATGAAGGAGAAGTACGGCGCGGGGGAGCGCAGCCAGAAGCTGAAGTACCACGTCCAGACCTCCGGGCGCTCCCTGCACGCGCAGGAGATGGACTTCAACGACATCCGCACCACGCTCCAGGCCCTGATCGCCATCTACGACAACTGCAACAGCCTGCACACCAACGCCTACGACGAGGCCGTCACCACCCCCACCGAGGAGTCCGTACGCCGGGCCCTGGCCATCCAGTTGATCATCAACCGGGAGTGGGGCCTGGCGATGAACGAGAACCCGCTCCAGGGGTCGTTCATCATCGACGAACTCACCGACCTGGTCGAGGAGGCCGTGCTCCAGGAGTTCGAGCGGATCAGCGAACGCGGCGGTGTGCTCGGCGCGATGGAGACCGGCTACCAGCGCGGCCGCATCCAGGACGAGTCGATGCTCTACGAACAGCGCAAGCACGACGGCTCCCTGCCCCTGGTCGGCGTCAACACGTTCCGCAACCCGCACGCCGACACCGCCGAGCCCGGCGTCGTCGAACTCGCCCGCGCCACCGAGGAGGAGAAGCAGTCCCAGCTGGCACGCGTACGTGACTTCCACGCCCGCCACCACGAGGAGGCCCGGTCCGCCCTGGACGCCCTCAAGGACGCGGCGGTACGCGGCGAGAACGTCTTCGCCGTCCTCATGGACGCCACCCGCGTCTGCTCCCTCCAGCAGATCACGGAGGCCTTCTTCGAGGTGGGTGGCCAGTACCGCCGCAACGTCTGAGGGCGACCGTCATGGGAGGGCCGGGAGCAGCGCCGCGAGGTGGCGAGGACGCCGGCGGACGCGGTGCTCGTTCCCGAGGCGGGGCCGGCCCGCCCCGGCCGCGCGGGTCGGCTTCCAGGCGCCCTTCGTCGATCCCGACGCGGCCAAGTGACTTCGTGGTGCGGCTGAAGCAATTCCTTGCCGCCGACTCCGAAACGCGGCTCACGCGCTGAGCGCCTCCTGTGCGCTCCCGGCCGGTGCCCGATGGCGCCGGAACCCCGGGAAGAACAGGAGGAGGGCGAGTGCCGCCACGACGGTCAGGACGCCGCCGCCCATGACGGTCCGGGTGACACCGAGGGCGGCGCCGACCGTGCCGTGCAGGAGGTCGCCCAGCCGCGGCCCTCCGACCGCCACCACCGTGTCGATCCCTTGGAGCCGGCCGCGCATCCCGTCGGGAACGGCCGTCTGCAGCACCGTCTTCCGGAACACGCCCAGCGCGAGGAGCGCGCCGCCGGCCGGCAGCAGCCACGCCACCGCGGCGGGCAGCGAGTGGGCCGACCCGAACCCCGCCACCGCCAGGCCCCACAGCCCGACCGACACCGCCACCGCGACACCGTGGCGGTGAACGCGCGCGAAGGCCCCGGAGAACAACCCCGCCAGCACACCCCCGGCCGAGACGGCGGCGTACAACACCCCGATGTCCGACGGGTGGAAGGTCTCTGCCGCCAGTTGCGGGAACAGTGCCGTGGGCAGACCGAGGGTCAGGGCGGCGAAGTCGCAGAGATAGACCGTCCGTAGCACCTGACGCTTGGTCACGAACCGTACGCCGTCAGCGATCTGGCGCAGAACCGCACCCTGTCGTCGCTCACCGCCGCTCACCGGGGGAAGAGCCGGCAGCCGCCACACCGCCCATACCGTCGCGCAGACGGCGACCGCGTCCGCCAGGTACAGCGTCCGGCTCCCCACGACCGGGAGCAGGCCACCGGCCAGCAGCGGTCCGGCGATCCCGGCCGACAGGAGGACCATCGACTGCAGCGCGTTGGCGGCGGGAAGCAGCCCGGGCCGCACCAGACGCGGTGTCACGGCCCTGCTCACCGTGGAGTGGGCACCGAACAGGGCCTGTTGGACACCGACCAGCACGAGCAGCACGGCAACCGACCGCAGATTCGCCCACGCCTGCGCCCACAGCAGCAACGACGTCACCCCGACGCCGATCGTGGTCGTCAGCAGTACGCGCCGCCGGTCGCGTACGTCGGCGAGTGCCCCTGCCCACAGTGCCGCCGCGGCCATCGGGGCGAGGCCCACCAGACCGGCCAGACCCACCCAGGCCGACGAACCGGAGAACTCGTAGATCTGCAACGGCACGACGACCGCGGTCAGTTGAGCCCCGAGGGCGGTCACGATCCCCGCCACCCACAACCGCCGGAACGCGCCCGTCCGCAGCGGCTCCACGTCGACCAGCAGCCGTTTGCTCCGCACCATGGAGCGATGCTGCGGGCTCCCCTTGGGGCAAGGTCAACCAACGCGGACGAGCACGTGGCCGGCCAGAGCAGCGCCGCGCGTCGATCCGCCGCACCAGGGCCTCGGGCGCGACCTTGAGAAGGTGCGGTGACCAGGAGCGGGCACCGGTACTTTTCGACCAGGCCGACGGCAAGCACCGCCACACAGGGGGTCGGATCATGCACGAAGATCCGCCACCCCACTCACCCCCGCGGTGACGCGGTGCTCGCCCTCACCACCAGGCGGGTCGGGACGAGGTCGGTGCCGGGCTGTCCGGTTCCGCCCGCGCGGATCTGCTGAAGCACCTTCTGCACGCAGCGATGGCCCACCTCCGCGAAGTCCTGGTGGACGGTGGTGAGCGGCGGCACGAAGAACGCCGCGTCGGGGATGTCGTCGAAACCGACCACGCTGACGTCGTACGGCACGGACAGCCCCCGCTCGTGGAAGGCGCGCAGCAGGCCCAGCGCCATCTGGTCGTTGGCGGCGAACACCGCCGTGCAGTCCGGCGGTTCGGCGAGCACCAGCCCGGCCGCGTAACCGGACTCGGCCGACCAGTCCCCGTACAGCGCGGGCGGCACCGGCCGCCCGGCCTCCCGCAGCACCGCACGCCAGGCCTGGGTCCGGCGCTGCCCCGCGAAGGACTCCTGGGGGCCGGTCACGTGCC
The DNA here is from genome assembly GCF_044766405.1 of Streptomyces sp. NPDC102270. NCBI lineage: Bacteria > Bacillati > Actinomycetota > Actinomycetes > Kitasatosporales > Streptomycetaceae > Streptomyces > Streptomyces sp. NPDC102270. The sequence continues at coordinate 154,916 of NZ_JBIWLX010000016.1, forward strand.
ACACGGTGTGATGGCCCAGGTCGAGCAGATGCTGTACGGCCTGCCGCGCGCCGTCGGCCTGGTCGGTGTCGACCACGCTGTAGCGGTCGCCGGCGTCGGAGTCCACCACGACGACATGCACCCCGGGCGGCAGCTGCACCGTCCCGGTGTCGAGGAGATGGATCTCCATGATGACGATGACCGCGTCGACGGCCAGCTCGCCCATGCGCGTGAAGGCGCCCAGGACGTTGTCCTGCGTCGGGACGTCGATGGGGATCAGGGTGATCGCGTACCCCTCGGCCGCCGCGTGGGTGGCGATCGCCTCCACCGTCCGGCTGTTGCCCGTGGAGGACAGGCTGAAAAGGATCACGCCGATGGTGTTGAACTGGCCGTACCGCAGCGCCCGCGCGGCACTGTTGGGCCGGTACCCCAGTTCCCGCATCGCCGCCAGCACCTGCTCGCGCGTGGAATCGATCACCCCGGGCTGACCGTTGGCGACCCGCGAGACGGTCTGCGAGGAGACGCCCGCGAGCTTGGCCACGTCCGCCATGGACACGCGCTGCTTGCGCCGGCCTCCGGGGACACCGGAACCTCCCCGCTCCACCACTGCTGCCTCCTTCGTCCGCACACGAACGTGTTGCGTGTCGCACCGGATGTTACGTGTGGGAAACCTTGACGGTCGCCGAGGCGGATGCCACGATTCCGGCGCCGTCATGTTTACGTAAACATGCTGTCATTCCGAAAGGGTTTGGTCGATGCGCAAGACCCCCGTCAGCACCCGTCGCGCCCCGAGGCTGCGAGCCTCGCTCGTCGCCCTCGCGATCGCCGCGGTCAGCGGCGCCACCCTCACCGGCAGCCCCGCCTCCGCCGCCGCGCCGACCACCGACACGACCCAGTTCAAGGGCGTCAACTGGGCCGACCCGCGCGACAACTTCGCCGACGACGAGCTCCAGCTGTCGGGCCTGTCGACCACCGACACCTACGCCCAGACGTACACCAAGGCGAGCCGCATCATCTCGGCGTTCCGCGCGAACCTCGGCGCCAACACCGTCCGGCTGCCGATCAACCCGTACACCGTCAACGGCTCGTACTGGAAGTCGTACCGGGGCGTCATAGACGCGGCGACCGCCCACGGCTTCAAGGTCATCGTGTCCTACTGGGAGGGCACGGGCGACCGCAAGGACGGCTTCATCGACGACGAGGCCACCTACTGGCCGATGTGGAACACCGTCGTCAAGGCCTACAAGAACAACGCCCGGGTCTACTTCGAGCCGATGAACGAACCGCACGGCTACACGGACACCCAGTGGGCCGACATCGCCGCGAAGTGGCTGAACACCTACAAGTCGGTGCCGCGCAACCGCGTCTTCGTCAGCGGCGCCGGCTACAACGACCACGTCACCACGGTCTGTGCCGACCCGCGCCTGAAGGGCACCTACCTGTCGCTGCACCACTACGGCTTCTGGAAGTCGTACGCCACCTACGACGAGTGGGTGGCCGACCTGAAGGTCCGCATCGGCGACTGCGCCAACCGGACCGTGGCGGACGAGTTCGGCGCGCCGATGACGACCGGTCTGAACTACAACGTGAAGACCCCGGACGACAACTTCGTCAACTTCATCCAGGCCGTCACCGACACCTTCCGCGAGCTGAAGATGGGTTCGGTGTACTGGCCGGGCCTGCGCACCGACGACATCTACTCGGTGCAGAAGCTCGTCGGCCCGGCCAACGGGCCGTGGCTGGAGACCACCAACCAGTCGGGCGCCGACCGCCTCGCCTGGGCCTGGGGCCGCGGCAAGCCCGTCAAGGGCTGACCCGTTCCCCGGCGGCCGCGGTGCCTTCGGGTACCGCGGCCGGCCGCGTCCATGGCGGCTGTCCGGACATGGCCGACTCGCGCCCTTCCCACGCCCGCCCGCACTGCCCAGACTCCTGGACAGGGACACCGGGGGGAGGCCGCCGTGGCCAGGCGTCGACGGGGTACGGCCGCTCGCAGACGGCGGGCGCTGAGGTTCAAGTGGGGCGCGGCAGGCGGCGCGATGGCGCTGGTCCTCCTCGTGGTGTTCTGGGCGAGGGTGTGGCCGTATCTGTTGGGTTTCCTGCTGGTCGGTGTCGCCGGGGCGATCGGGTGGTGGCTGTGGCGGACGGACCGGCTTCTGCGTGGCCGGGACCGTCGCTGGCGTCAGGAGGACGCGGTGGACGCGGGCCGCCGGACGCTCGCCGAGGTGGACGTCATGACGGGCACCGAGTTCGAGGAACTGGTCGCGGGGCTGTGCCGGCGGGACGGGTGCACCGAGGTCCGCCGGGTGGGCGGTGCGGGCGACAACGGCGCCGATGTCCTCGGGCGGCTGCCGGACGGCCGCACGATGGTCGTCCAGTGCAAGCGGTACGCACCGAGCAGGGCGATCCCGAACCGCGAGCTGCGTGATCTGCTGGGGGCCCGGGTGCACTTCCGCGCCGACGTGGCCGTGTTCGTGACGACCTCCCGCTTCACCGGCCCCTCCGAGAGGTTCGCGGTGGAGCACGACATCCTCGCCGTGCACCGCGACCTCCTCGGCCTGTGGAACAACGGTGCTTCGCTCGTGTCGCTGGGCCCGGTGAACGGCCGTGGTCAGGGCGACGCACGGCATCGGGCCCGCTGGAAGAAGGCGTACGGCGGCTAGGGGACCCCTCAGGACCCCTCCCAGGGAGACGCAGATCACATCTGGGCCTGTCACAATCCGCCGGTCCATTCGGTCATAGGTGTGTAGCCATCGACAACGGCAGAAGGAGCACACCATGGAAGCCCGGCTCAACGTCTTCGCCAGCCCGCTCGCCGGCAAGCTGCTGAAGCACTTCGCCTCCGCGGGGAAGGTGGTCACGGACTCGGGACTGCCGATGACGACCCAGGAACTGGTGAAGATCCGCGCGAGCCAGATCAACGGCTGCGGGTTCTGCCTCGACATGCACACCAAGGAGGCCGCCGCCGCGGGCGAGACCGCGCAGCGTCTCCACATGGTCGCCGCGTGGCGTGAGGCCAAGGTCTTCACCGAGGCCGAGCGGGCCGCGCTGGAGCTGGCTGAGCACGGCACCCGCCTCGCCGACGGGACCGGCGTCTCGGACGAGGTCTGGGAGAACGCCGCCAAGCACTACGACGAGGACCAACTCCTCGCCCTGGTCTCCCTGATCGCCGTCATCAACGCCTTCAACCGGCTGAACGTCATGACCCAGCAGCCGGCCGGCGACTACGTGGTCGGTCAGTTCGGATGAACCTGAGGACCTGAACCTGACGGCCGGGTGACCGGCCCCGGGGGCTGCAGACCCCGGGCCCGACCTCACCATCTCAAACGGCGAGCGGGTAGTGACAGGCCACCTGACGGCCGGAGGCGTTCGGCGAGAGCCGCGGGCGTTCCACCGCACAAAGAGCCTGGGCGTACGGACAGCGCGTGCGGAACGGGCACCCCGTCGGCTTGTCCGCCGGACTGGGCACCTCACCGGTCAGCACGATGCGCTCCCGGGGCGGCCCGTCCTCCGCGAACGTCCCGTCGTCGATGTCCGGTACCGCCGACAGCAGGGCCTGCGTGTACGGATGGGCCGGGTCCGAGTACAACGCCTCCGTGCCGGCGAGCTCGACGATCTCACCGAGATACATGACGGCGATCCGGTCCGACACATGACGGACCACACCGAGATCGTGCGCGATGAACACGTACGTGAGACCGAACTCCTCCTGGAGATCGGCGAAGAGGTTCAGCACCTGCGCCTGGATCGACACATCCAGCGCGGACACCGGCTCGTCGGCCACGATCAGCTTCGGATTCGTCGCCAAGGCCCGTGCGATACCGATGCGTTGGCGCTGACCGCCGGAGAACTCGTGCGGATAACGGTCCAGATGGGCCGCCGCCAGTCCTACCACGTCGAAGAGCTCCCGGACCCTGCGGCGGACCGCGGCCGCGTTGCCGTACCGGTGCACGAGCAGCGGCTCGGCCACGATGTCCCCGGCACGACGCCGGGGGTTGAGCGAGGCCTGTGGGTCCTGGAAGACCAGTTGCATGCCCGGCCGCACCGGACGCAGCCGTCGAGCGGACAGTGTCGAGATGTCCTGCCCGTCGAACTCGACACGCCCGCCCGTGAGTTCGGTGAGCCGGACCAGACACCGGCCCAGCGTGGACTTGCCGCAGCCGGACTCCCCGACGACGCCGAGGGTCTCACCGCCGCGCACCGCCAGGGAGACCCCGTCGACGGCACGCAGCACCTGACGCCTTCCGCGCACGGGGTAATGCTTGGTGACGTCCGTGGCCCTCAGGAGGACCTCTCCGGCGGGCGGTGCGTTCGTGTCCACCGCCACGATGTTCTGTGCCGTCACGACGTCGCCTCCGTGTCTCTCGCGCTCACTCTCAGTCCGGCCCGATCGCCGGACGGCAGCCAGCAGGCGTCGAGGTGGGTGTCACCCGACAGAACGGGCCGTTCCTCGCACCGGTCGTGCCGCAGCCGGCAACGCGGCGCGAACGCGCACCCCTCGGGCACCCCACCCGGTGCGACCGGCACCCCCGCGATGGTGGGCAGCCGCCGCAGCCGGGGACCGCCCACCCGGGGCACCGAGTCGAGCAGACCCCAGGTGTACGGGTGCCGCGGACCGTGGAACACCGCCCGCCGCGGACCCTCCTCGGCCGCCCGGCCGCCGTACATGACCAGGACCCGGTCGGCGATCTGGGAGACCACGCCCATGTCGTGGGTGATGAGCACCATCGCGGAGCCCCCTGCATTGAGGTCCCGCATCAGATCGAGGATCTGCGCCTGGACCGTGACGTCCAGTGCCGTCGTCGGCTCGTCGGCGATCAGCAGTGAGGGACTGCAGGAGAGCGCCATCGCGATGACCGCGCGCTGGCGCATCCCGCCGGAGAACTCGTGCGGATAGGCGTTCACCCGCGAGGCCGCGTCGGGAATGCCGACGTCCGAGAGCAGCCGGACGGCACGCGCGTGTGCCTCCTTGCGGGAGACCTGTTCGTGCGCCCTGATCGCCTCGGCGATCTGCCAGCCCACGGTGTACACCGGGGTCAGCGCGGTCATCGGGTCCTGGAAGACCATCGCGATCTCCCGGCCGCGCACCGCCCGCATCTCCTGGTCGGGCAGGGCGAGCAAGTCACGGCCACGGAAGCGGACGTCACCCGACACGCTCACGTTCGGGTTGGTGAGCAGCCGCAGCACGGCGAGCATCGACACACTCTTGCCGGAGCCCGACTCGCCCACCACGCCCAGGACTTCGCCGGGAGCGACCGAGAAGGAGAGACCGTCGACGGCGGTGACGAGGCCCTGGCGGGTACGGAAGCGCACTCGCAGGTCACGTACGTCCAGCAGCGGTTCAGGCATGGCGGGCCCTCGGATCGAGTCGCGCGTACAGGATGTCCACCAGGGCGTTGGCGAGGACCACGAAGAACGCCGCGTACAGCACCGTGCCCATGATCACGGGCAGGTCCAGGTTCTGCAGGGCGTCGAAGGTGAGCTTGCCGATGCCGGGCAGGCCGAAGACCACCTCGGTGAGGAGGGCGGCGCCGCCGACGAGCGCGCCGAAGTCCAGGCCGAACAGCGACACGATCGGGATCAGCGAGCAGCGCAGGGCATGCCGGAGCAGGATCCGCCGCTCGGACAGACCCTTGGCGCGGGCCGTACGGACGTAGTCCTCGTTCAGTGCGGTGACGACCTCGCCGCGCAGCAGCCGGGCGTAGATCCCGGCGTACAGCAGGGCGAGCGTCAGCCAGGGGAAGAGCATGTGCAGCGCCCACTGGCCGGGGTCCTGGCCGAGACCGACGTAGCCGGGCGGGGGCACCCAGGAGAAGAGCGAGTCGTGCAGCTGCTTCTGGGTGAGGAGGTTGACGACCTCGCCGAGCCAGTACGCCGGGAGCGAGACGCCGATAACGCCCACCAGCATGATCAGCGGGTCGGCGGCCCGGCCGCGCAGGGTCGCCGCGGCCGTGCCCATGAGGATGCCGGCCGTCATCCAGATCAGGGCCGCGCCGATGACCAGGGACAGCGTCACGGGGGTGGCCTGGATGATCTGCGGGATGACCCGGGAGCCGCGGTTGACGAACGACTCCAGATCCCGGTCGATCAGCAGGTGACGCATCATCAGCAGATAGCGGATCGGCATCGGCCGGTCCAGGCCGAAGGAGTGCCGCACCTGGGCGAGGGTGGCCGGGTCGGCGTTGCGGCCCGCGATGCGTGCCGCCGGGTCGACTCCCGGGGTGGCGAAGAAGATAAGGAACACCAGCACGCTGATCGCGAACATCACCAGCAGGGCCGAGGCGAAGCGCTTGAGGGCGAAGACGAGCATGGTCACACCCCTCCGCGCAGCCGGGCGCTCGGGTCGAGCGCGTCGCGCACCCCGTCGCCGAGGACGTTGAGCGCGGCCGTGGTCAGGGCGATCAGCAGACCGGGCGCGATCGTCACGGCGGGCCGGGTGTAGAGGAGCCCCAGACCGTCCTCGATGATCGTGCCCCAGCTGGCGTCGGGTGGCTGGACGCCGACGGACAGGAAGGACAGCGCCGACTCGGTGAGCATGGCGAGCGCGGTCATCAGCGGGACGAACACGATCGCCGTCGGCACCACGTTCGGCAGCACCTCCCGGCACAGGATGCGCGGGGTGGGCGCGCCGGAGCCTACGGCCGCCTGGATGTACTCCTTGTTGCGCAGCACCAGCACCTGACCGCGCAACGGCCGGGCGACGTACGGCACATAGATCGCCGCGATGATCGTGACGGGCAGCCAGAGACTTCCCGCGTCGACGGTGACGGGGCCCAGCCTGAGACCGTTGGTGAGCAGCACCACCGACAGACAGATGGCCAGCAGATACACCGGGAACGCCCAGACGACGTCCAGGATCCGCGAGATGACGGCGTCCACGACCCCGCCCGCGTACCCGGCGACGACTCCCACGACCGTACCGACGACGCAGGTGAGCAGCGCCGCCGTGAACCCGATGAACAGGCTCGTACGGCCGCCGTACAGCAGCCGGGCCAGCACGTCCCGGCCCTGGTTATCGGCGCCGAGGAAGTCGTGGGCGGGATCCCAGGTCGGGCCGATCGGGGTGACGCCGAGGCCGAGGCCGGTGCTGCTCGGGGTGAGCACCGGCACGGTCTTTCCGTCCACGACCGTGGTGCCGGAGACATGGGACTGGAAGGGGTCGGTGTGGGCGATGTGGTCCGCGTAGAGCGGGGCGCACAAGGTCGCCAGCACGACGAGGAGCAGGACCGCGGCGGCGGCCAGCGCCGTCCTGTTGTGCAGCAGATCGCCGGCGGCGGTCCGCCAGGGGCCCGGCGAGCGCCGGGCCCCTGCCGACGGGGGCAGGGTCACTTCACCCACAACTGCCCGACCAGCATGTAGAACTGCTTGCTGAACCGGTAGTTGCCGACCCGCGTCGACGTGAAGTCGATCATCTTCGGGTTGATCAGCGGTACCACCGGAGACTGGGCCATGACCGTCTGGTCGATCGCACCCCACTGCTTGTCGGCGCTCGCCTTGTCGGTCCCCGAGGTCTTCAGCGCCGCCTGCATCCTCGCGTCGACGCCCTTGTCGCAGAACCCGGAGATGTTGATGCTGGAGTCGCTGCCCGGGTGGTAACTCGCGCAGGAGAGCAGCACGTTGAGGAAGTCGGAGGCCGCGGGATAGTCCTGGTACCAGGACGTCAGGGCCAACTGCACCTTGTTCTTGGTGTTCTGGATGTAGGTGAACTGGATGTTCCCCGACAGCGGCTTGAGCGTCGCCTTGTAGCCGAGCTGGGTGAGCAGGCTCTGCAGGTACTGCCCGATCGACTTGTTGACGTCGTCGTCCTGGACGACGATGCCGACCTCCTGCCCAGCCGTACCGGACTGCTTCACCAGCTCCTTGGCCTTGGCGAGGTCCGCGGCCTTCCAGGTCGTACCGCCGCCCTTGGTGTAGGCACACGAGTCGACGTGCCCGGGGAAGCCGGGCGGCAGGACCGTGCACGCGGGAGAGGCGAGATTGGTGCCGCCGTACAGCCGCACCACGGCGGACCGGTCCACGGCCCAGTTGATCGCCTGACGCGCCAACTTGTTGTTGAAGGGAGCCATGTTGACGTTGAGCGTCGCGTACCAGAACGCCGTCAGCGGGTTCACATGTGCCCGCGAGGCGTACTTGGTGCCGATCTCGTTGAGGCGGTCGGCGGGCGGCGCGTCGTACATCCAGTCCGCCTGGCCGTTCTCGATGGCGGTCACCTCGGACTCGACGGTCTGGCCGAAGGTGTAGTCGATGGCGTCGGGATATCCCTGCGGCTCCGCCTGACGCGACCACTCCTCGAAGTGCGGGTTGCGGACCAGCTCGAGCGCCCGGTTGGGGTCGTACGAGGCCGCCATGTACGGCCCGGTCGACGGCAGCGGCTTGGTCCCGGCGTCCTTCGTCGGCGAGTCCTTCGGTACGACGACGGCGTGCGGGACCGCCAGCTTGTACTCGAACTCCGGATCCGCGGCCGTCAGGTTGATGGTGACCGTGTTGGCCTTGGCGTCTCCGATCACGCCCTGGGGCAGGGTGCAGGAGGCCGGTGTCTTCAGACAGGCGTCGGCGCCGACGATGCCGTTGTAGAAGGTGCCCGCGGTGGGACTGGAGACCTTGAAGATGCGCTGGAAGGACGCCACCACGTCGTCGGTGGTCAGGGCCTTGCCGTTGGAGAAGGTGACGCCCTTGCGGAGCGTGAAGGTGTAGGTCTTGCCGCCGTTGGTCACCTTCGGCATGGCCGTGGCCAGGTCGGGGACGACGGTGAAGGACTCCTGCCCGTCGACCTTCTTGAAGGCGAGCAGCCCGTCGTACATCGACTGGAACAACTGCCAGTACTGGAGCGTGTAGTTGACCTGCGGGTCGAAACTGCCCGCGGCCGCGTGGGCGACGAGCTTCAGGGTGCCGCCCTTGTGCTGGGTCTGAAACGCGGAGGACCCGGAGGTGGAAGCGCTGGGACCGGAGGAGGAGCCCGGGTCGGAGGAGGACGAACAGGCGGCCGCGGTGAGCGTGAGGGCGACGGTGGCGGCGGCGAGCGCGCCCCGTCCGGCGTTGCGGGACATGGCTGGGAACTCCCGGGTCAGTCGGTGGAGTCGAGGAACTCGCCGACGACCCGGAGGTAGAGGTCCTCCTCCTCGACGTGCGGCATGTGGCTCGAATGCTCGAACATGTGCCAGCGCACATCGGGGATGCGGTCGGCGAAGGGACGGAGGGTCTCGGGGGTCGCCTCGTCGAAGCGCCCGGACACCAGCAGGGTCGGCACCTCGATCAGGTGGAGCCGGTCGATGACCGACCAGTCCTTGAGGGTGCCGACGACATGGAACTCATTGGGTCCGTTCATCGTGTGGTACACGGTCGGATCGGCCGCGATGTTGTCCCAAGTGGCCTGCACCTCGGGCGGGTTGGGTGTCAGACGGCACACATGGCGCTCGTTGAAGACCTGTTCGGCCGCCCGGTAGTCGGGGTGGTCCGTGGTCCCGGCCGCCTCGTGGGCGTGCAGGGTGTGCTGGACCTCCTCGGGGAGCTCGGCGCGCAGTTCGGCGGCCGCCTTGAGCCACAGCTGCATGGACGCCGGGGAGTTGGCGATGACCAGTCCCCGCAGCCCGGGCGGGCGGCGTACCGCGTGCTCGGCGGCGAGCATGCCGCCCCAGGACTGGCCCAGGATGTGGTAGCCGTCCGCGACGCCCAACTCCCGGAGCAGGTTGTCGAGTTCGTCGAGAAAGAGCTGGACGGTCCAGAAGTCGGCGCCCTTGCCGGGCAGATGGGTGGAGAACCCGGTGCCGAGCTGGTCGTAGTGGATCACGGGGCGGCCCTGCTCGGAGATCCCCGCGATGCTGAGCGTGTAGTGGTGGCCGGCGCCGGGCCCGCCGTGCAGGACCACCAGGGGTGTCCTGCCCGGTTCGCCCGTGATCCGGTACCAGGTGGAATGGCCGTTGAAGTCGACGGTTCCGGTGTGGTTCGGTTCGGGGATCGCCACGCGGAAGCCTCCCAGACCGGTCGGAACCAACCGACCGCTGTCTGAAAATCGTTGGGATGTGACGGATGGATGCGATAGTGAGGGGCTAAAAGGTCACTCCACAAGACCTTTTAGCGGGGTGGGGGCAAGAAGTAACAGCGGGTTCACGTGGCCCGCGCGCGTTTACAGGAGCGACGACTTTGCGGGAGGACAACTGACATCCGCACCTGAACCCGGTGACGAGTTCTCTCGCGTTCTCGACCGTGTCCTTCACGGCGACAGTCCGTCGTCCTCGCTGCGTCCGGTCCGGGTGAACTCGGCGGTCGACGAGGTCGCCGACCGGCTGCTCACCGCGATCGCCGTCGGAGACTTCCTGCCCGGCGAGCGGCTGCCCGCCGAACGCGAGCTCACCGCACTGCTGCACGTGAGCCGCCCCACCGTGCGCGAGGCGGTCGCACGCCTCCAGTCGCTGGGCGTCATCGAGATCCGCCGGGGCCGCAACGGCGGAGCCTTCGTCCGCGACAGCTGGACCGAGTCCTCCGGCGCCGCGGTCCGCCGTACGCTGCTGCCCCGCTGGGCGGAGTTCGAGCAACTCTTCGACCTGCGCGGGCTGGTGGAGGGCATGGTGGCCGCGACGGCCGCCCGGCGCCGGCGCCCCGAGGACCTGGAGCCGATGCGCGTGGCCCTGACGGCACATCTCTCCGCCGCCACACCCCGTGAGGAGCAGGCCGCCGACAGCGCGTTCCACCGGGCTATCTGCGCCGCCACCCACAATCCGCAGATCGACCGGCTCAGCCGGGACCTGCTGACCAGGGTCAGTCTGGGCTTCCCGATCGAACCCTGGGGGAGAGGCGAGCGCTCCCACCATGAACGGGCCGGTCACGGGCACACGGCGCTCTACGAGGCCGTCGCGGCGGGCGAGCCGGAGCGCGCCGAGGGGATAGCCCGGGAGCACTTCATGATCAGCGCCGACATGATCCGGGAGGTCCTGGCCCGGGTACGGGCGGCCGAGGCTCCCCGACCGGGACCAGGGCCCTTCTGATGGATCTCCGCGGCGTCGCGACGCCCGGCACACACGCTCACCGCACGCCGCTCCGTCTTCCACGGAGATCCATCAGAAGGGCCCTAGACCTCCCGGTGATCGATCCCCAGCAGACTCGCCGCGGCCCCGAAATCCGCACCGTGGTGACCCACCGCCAGCGACCAGTGGTGCCCGACCCCCGTCGCGCTCCACGCGTCCACCCATTCACCGGGGTCTCGGCCGAAGTCGACCCTGCTGGTGGTGTTGCCGATCTCCAGCAGCGGCCCGGGGACGACCGTGCCCTCGGAGGTGATGAACGACAGGCTGCCGTCGGCGTCCTGGCCGAGGCCCAGCAGGGTCACCGGGCCGTGCCGGACGTCGAACTCCACGCTGACACCCCAGCCGCGCTTGCCGTGATAGACACCGAGGCCGCGCAGCAGCGGATCGCGGGCGCTCAGCGCGAGGTGGGCGGGTCCGTCATGGCCCATCTCCACCACCCCGTCCTCGAAGTTCAGCGCCTGGATCTCCGTGAAGGAGCCCCCGGCGCCGACGCTCTGCGAGGCCAACTGAGCGAGACTGGTGCGCAGTTCGAACTCACCGGCCGCGGGCACACCCCGGGCGGTGAGCAGCGAGGCACCCAGGATCATGCCCGCGCCCAGCCGCTCGTGCTGCTCGCCGTCGAGCCCCCGGTGGTAGTACGCGAGGGTGTCGAGGCCGAAGTCCTCCACCAGCCGGTCGAGAGCCACCGACACGGTCGCGCCCCACGCGAAGTCCTCGTCGACCACGCTGTCGTCCACGGTGAAGATCCGCCGGGCGAGCTCCACCCGCTCCCGGGTCTGAGCCTCCGTCACCTTCTCCACCCGGTGCCGCAGATCGTCGAACTCCAGCACCTCGACGTGCGAGCCGAACGTCGCCGACAGCAGCGTCGGATCGGTCTGCACGTCGAGCATCCCGGGATACACATGCCCCATGAGCCCGTGCCGGGCGTGCCGGAGCGCGGCCCGGACGTGCGCGGCCCGTACCCACCGCTCGATGCGCCGCCACGCCGACTCCTGCCGCAGCCAGCCCGACACCGACCGGAAGGGGATACCGGCCCGGCGGAAGACGTTGCCGACCTCCGGCACCGAGCACTGCGAGCAGTACGCCAGCCAGTCGCCGGTGTCGAAGGAGACGTGGTCCATCCGCTCGGACGGCTGGAGGTCGACCACCAGTACTGGTGTGTGCGTGCGCTGCGCGATCGGCAGCACCATCGACGAGGTCAGATAGGTCGTCAGGAACAGCACGATCAGATCGCAGTCCACCTGCCGGAGCCGTTCGGCGGCGGCCGCGCCCTCCTGTGCGTCGGAGACGAACCCGGCGTCCGTCACCTCCGCGTCCAACTGCCCCAGCCGCTCGGCGACATAGGCCGCCGACTCCTTCAACTGGGGCAGCAGTCCCGGGAACTGCGGCCAGTACGTGCCGAGCCCGCCGGAGACCAGCCCGATCCGCGGGCGGCGCCGGGTCACGGGCGGGAGCAACTCGCCCAGACCGGCCTCCCGTTCACCGGCGTACGTCGTGGTGGATTCGGTCGTCGCCATGGTCGGCGCTCCTTCGGGATTCGGTTCAGGCCTGCGCGACCTTGACGTCCGCCGGCGCGGTGGCGGCCGGGGACGAGCGGGGAACGAGGACACGCACGATGTAGAGACCCGCGACGGCCGACAGCGCCATGCAGCCGGTGATCACCCAGAGCAGCACGCTGGGGCTCCGGTCGAGCAGCGCGGGCGTGACGAACGCGACGCCCGCGAAGACCCCGCGGGAGACGGCGTAGGTGATCCCCTGCGTGGTGCCCCGGGTCTCCGCGGGCAGCGTCAGCTGCGACCACACCTTGTAGTTGGCCTCACCCGCGAAGGGATAGGACAGCTGGTAGAGGATGTAGAAGACGAGGAAGCCGACGATGGCGCCCACGGTGAGCGAGGCGATCGCGAAGGCCGCGATCTGCACGACCGTGGCGACGTAGAACATCCGGTCGCGCCGTGGGCCGTCGGCGATCCGGACGAAGGCGAGCGTCAGCACCAGACCGATCGGGAGACAGGCGAGATTGATGCCGGTCGCCACGCTCTGCGAGGCCCCGCTGACGGTGACCAGCAGATACGTCGTGAACTGGCCCATGGTGTTGGCGCCCAGACCCCAGGTGACGTAGAAGGCGAAGGTCGCGAGCATCGGCACCAGAGCGGCCCGGGTCCAGACGTTCTTCAGCGCGACACCCTGCTCGGCCGGGACCTGGTCCTGCTCCGGATCCGGCCCGGTGGCCAGTTCCAGCCGGGAGCGCAGATGCCAGGTGACCAGCGCGGCGACCGCCAGATGGCCGGTGATGAGGCGGGCCCCGAGCATGCCGGTGTCCGACAGGGCGAAGCCGACGAAGACCACGACGATGATGCCCAGCATCCACATGACCTGCGTGAAGGCGATGAGCCGGCCCCGGGCGTGGTCGGGGGACGCGTCCGAGACCACGGCCAGGGACGTCGGCAGGTCGGCACCGGCCGCGAGCCCGGCGAGCAGGACACCCACCAGCAGGGTGATGTCGTCGGGCGCCAGCGTGATGATGATCGCCCCGACGGCGTAACAGAGAATGTCCAGGTTGTAGAGGCGGCGGCGGCCGAAGACGTCGGCGAGACGTCCGCCGACCAGGGAGCCGACCGCGATGCAGATGGTGACGATCGCGCTGATCGCACCGGCCATCCAGACGCCCATGTCGTAGGCGTCGCGGTAGATGGCCAGGTTGACACCGATGCTGACGATGAGTGCGGCATCCAGGTAGGACGCCATGCCGGAGAGGCCCGCGACCTTCCACAGGCGCTTCTCGATGGGCGGTTCCGGCTGGTTCGGGGCAGGCGAGGTTCGGGCCATGATGCGGCTCCGTCTGGGGAGAGGGGTCCGAGCGGAGGGGGACGTCGCTGTTCTCGGCCGATGTCCAGCGACTATAGGAGGGTAAAAACGTTCCAACAAGACGTCATGCGGCCATCCGTGGAAACGACCTGACGGCCCCGCAGCTCTGGTGGGGGCCGTGGGGGTGTCCTACGGTGAGGCTGACGTAAAACGTTTTTGATCCGTGAGAGTGTCCGGGCCGTACTCGGAAGGACCCATCCGTGATCTCTCCAGCCCTGCGACAGCTGTTCGACAACCCGCCCCGGGACTTCGGCCCCACCCCGCTGTGGTGGTGGTCCGGCGCGAAGGTCACCCGTGACCGTCTGGCCTGGCAGCTGCGCCGGTTCGCGGACGGCGGCGTCCACAACCTCGTGGTGATCAACCTGGCACCGGCCGGCCCGACCTTCGGCGCCCGCACCGACGACCCGGTGTGGTTCGGCGAGGAGTGGTGGGCCCGCTTCCAGGACGCCTGCGAGATCGCCGGGGACCTGGGCACGCGCCTGTGGTTCTACGACCAGATCGGCTTCTCCGGCGCCAACGTCCAGGGCGGCATCACCCGCCGGCACCCCGAGGCGGCGGGCCGCGCCCTGCGCTCGCGCCGGGCGGTCGTCACCGGCGGCGCGGTCGCGCTGAAGGGCACGGAGACGCTGCTGGGGGCGTACGACGGCACGGGCGCACGCCTGACGGTCGCTACGGCGTCGGGGCGGCCCGGCTCCGCCGGCCATGGAGGACCGCCACGGATCGAGGCCCCCGACGGCACCGAGGTACGCCTGGTCCTCGCCGTTCCCACGGCCTTCGACTATCTGAACCCCGCAGCCGTCGGACTCCTGTTCGATGCCATCCATCACGAGTACGACCGCCGCGTACCCGACCACCTGGGCAATGTCATCGCGGGCAGCTTCCAGGACGAGCTGCCCGCCACCAACTCCTGGACCGGCCGCTTCCCCGAGGAGTTCCGCTCCCGGCGCGGCTACGACCTCCTCGACCACCTTCCCGCCCTCTTCACGGGGGACGACTCCGACCGGGCAGGGAGGATCCGCGCCGACTACTACGCCGTCCGCGCCGAACTCACCGAAGAGGCCCTCTTCCGTCCCCTCGCCGCCTGGCACGAGGAGCGCGGCCTGCTCCTGGGCTGCGACCAGAGCCACCCCGCCCGATCCGGCTTCCCCGCCCAGTCGACGCAGCTCTACACGGACTACTTCCGCACCCACCGCTGGTACAGCGCCGCCGGCAGCGACCATCACGGCGACGCCAAGGTCCACTCCTCCATGGCCCACCTCTACGGCCACGAGCGCGTCTGGATCGAGTCGTTCCACTCCTCCGGCTGGGGCGGCACCCTGGAGGAGACCTACGACTGGCTGCTGCCGTTCCTGCGCAGCGGGGCCAACCTCTACAACCCGCACGCCAGTTACTTCGGCACCGCGGGCGGCTGGTTCGAGTGGGCGCCGCCGTCCACCGACTGGCGCCAGCCCTACTGGCGGCAGTACCCCGCGTTCTCCCGGGCCGTCGCCCGGATCTGCTCGATCCTGTCGTGGGGCACCTACAGCGCCGACGTCGCGGTTCTGCACCCCACCGCCACGATGCAGTCCCTCATCCCCCTCGACGCCCCGGTCCAGCACTTCGGCGACGGCCGCCTCGGCGAGACCCACGCCGACGTCGACGAGACCCAGCGCCACTACCTGGAGCTGTGCGGCACCAACAACTGGCTCGGGCCCGCCGTGGGCGCCCTCGACCGCCATCGGATCTCCTTCGACGTCATCGACGACGCCTCGATCCAGGGCGCCAAGGCCGGCGACGGGGCCCTGCGCATCAGGGATCTGGCGTACACCGCGGTCCTGCTGCCCTCGGCGAGCGTCCTGGAGCACGAGACGGCCCGCCGGCTGGCCGAACTCCTCGACGCCGGAGGACGGGTCGTGGTCGTCGGCCGCCCTCCGACACGGGCGGCCGGGCTCGCCGGCGACGACTCCGTCGTAGCCGCGCTGCTGGACCATCCGCGCCTGGAGCGGGTGACCGACGCCGAGGCCGGTGCCACGGCGGTGGCCGACGCCGCCGGCTACGCGACGGGCCAGGTGCCGCTGCTCGTCAGGAGGAAGGGCGACGCGGCGGTCGCGCTGGTCACCGGGGCCTTCCCCGACGCCCGGACGCATCCGCCGGGGGACCGCCACGAGATCGACCCCGCGCGCTACGCCCGCACCTCCTCCGTCACCGTGCGGGCCCCGGTCGCCGAGGCCGAGATCTGGAACCCGGCGACCGGCACCCGCCGCCCCGGACACGTCACCGTCACCGACGGCGTCTCGACCATCGAGGTGCCGCTGGAGGGCGCCCCCGCCGCCCTCGTCGTATGGCGTGAAGGGCCTCCGGTGGACGACGTACCCTCGCCGTCCACGGGGTCGAGGGAGTTTGTCGACCTGTCGACCGGCTGGGAGGGCCGTCTCGCTCCCACCATGGACAACACCTGGGGCGACCTGGCCCTGCCCGCGGGTTCCGCCGTCGCCGAACCGCAGATCTGGACCATGCGGTGGACCGAGACCGAAGCCTCCTGGGAGCCGGCACGGGCCACCTACGGCAACCGTGTCCGCTTCCTGGCGCCCGTGCCCCGCGCGCAGGCGCCGGCGCCTCTGGACAGTGCCGCCGTCGAAGAAGTCCTTTCCGGGGAGCGGAAGTTGGCTCCGGCGGACTGGGGTGTCTCGTTGTACTCGTCGAGTCGTGGCATCCCGGACCCCGACGGTCTGCTCGGCAACAAGGGCCTGGTGCCGGAGGAGTTCGTGCGGGTTCCGGTGCCCGTGAGCGGGACGGTCGCCCGGGTCAGGGCCGTCGTGGAGACCGACCACCGCGGGCCCGCCGACCTGCATGTCGGCGCGGCGGCGGTCAAACGCGTGTGGTGGAACGGCAGTTTGCTGGAGAGCGGCGGCGGCTGTCTGGCGTCGGCCCGAGTGGAGGTCGGACGGGCCCGCAACGTGCTGGAGTACGAGCTGTCCGACGCCCAGGACCGGCCACAGACCATCTCGGGCGCCGCCGACACCCCGCTGGGCAGCTACTTCTGTCTGTCCCGCCCGGACGGGTTCGCGCCGCGACCGCTGTTCATGCGCCTGCCCGACGGCGTACGACCGGACGGCAGCGTGACCTACCGCGGCCGGATCACCGCCCCGGACCGGGGAGCGGCGGCGGTCCTCGTCGTGGGCGCCGCGGTGGGCGTGACCGTGCTGCTGGACGGAGCCGTCGTGGCACGGCAGGAGAAGGTCGAGTACTACGAGTCCGACTGGGGCGCGGTCCCCGCGTTCTTCCGGCACGAACTGACGCCGGACGGCGGCGATCACGTCCTCGACCTGGTGGTCGACAGCACCGATGCGCGGGACGGGATCTACGTCGACCTCGTGGCGGGCACGACTGCGCTGGTGAGCGGCCCGGGTTGGGAAGCCCGGACGGGGGAGTGGCACGGGCGGACCGTCGAACACGAGGGCCGCTGGGGGGAGTTGCAGCACTGTGCCGCCGCGGTACGGCCGCACCCGCTGCCCGGGGCCGAGTGGCTGGCCGGTGCCCCGGTGCTCGGCTCCGCCGTACTGCCGCTGCGGTCCACCGACGAGCTCCGGGAGGCCGAGCAGCGCTTCCGGTTCACCCTGCCGGCGGGGACCGTGTCACTCGACCTGCCCCTGGAGCTTCCCGCGCGGGTGAGGATCGACGGCGGCCCCGAACTGTCCCTCGTCGAGCATGAGTTGACGCTGGACCGGCCACTCGGCAAGGCGGCCGAGTGTGAAGTCGTCACCGCCCCCACGGCCTTTCTGCGCGGTGGCTCCGCCTGGCGGGGACCCGTACGGGTGCGGACGGTACCGGCGCCCCTGCCGCTGGGCGAGTGGGGCGAGCTGGGCCTGGGCGGCTGGAGCGGGGGCGTGACCTACGCCCGGACCCTGGAGGTGCCGGCCGGGCCGGACCCGGTGCTGGATCTGGGGCGGGTGCGCGGCAGTGTCGAGGTGTGTGTCGACGGCGAGCCCGTCGGCGAGGCGTTCTGCGCGCCGTACCGCTTCGAACTCAGCGGCACCGCCGGGCGTACCGTCCGCCTCGAAGTGACCGTCCACAACACCCTGGCCCCGTACCTCGCCGAGGCCACGCCGACCGCCTGGGCCTTCCCCTCCCAGCTTCCCTCGGGGCTGCTGGGGCCGGTGCGGCTAGAAAGGCGCGTCTGAGGAAGCCCGCGTGGAGTCCCGCAGGACCAGTCCCGGCGCGAACACCCTTGCCTCATGGGCGTGTTCCGCGCGGGCCTCCACCTCGTCCAGGAGCATCTCGACGGCCGCCCGGCCGAGTTCCTCGACTGGCTGGCGGACCGTCGTCAGGGGCGTGCCCACGATGCTCGCGATGTCCAGGTCGCCGTAGCCGACCACCTGCACGTCCTCCGGGACCTTCACACCGCGCTCGCCCAGCGCCCGGCACAGGCCCGCCGCGAGGAAGTCGTTGGTGCAGAACACGCCGTCGGGCAGCTCGTCGAGGCCGTGGGCGATCTCGCTGCCGTACGCCACCGTCATCTCCTCGGCGACGACCTGGCCGAGGCGGGCCTCGCGCCGGGTGCGCACGGCCTGACGGGCGCCCTGGTAGCGGTCGGCACACTGACGGATCGTGCGCTCGCCGTTCACCACGAGGATGTCGCGGGCCCCGCGGTCCAGGAGGTGCTGCACGGCGATGCGGCCGCCGGCGATGTCGTCCACGGAGACCGAACAGCCCTCCTGGGCGGGCATCGCGCGGTCCGCCAGCACCAGCGGGATGCCGCGCTCGCGCAGCCGCGACAGGCGTGTGGGGTCGGCGCTGAGCGGGACCACCACCGCGCCGACCGCCCGCTGTTCGATGAGCATCGTGAAGTAGCCCTGCTCGCGCTCCGGCGCGTCCCCGCTGTCGCACAGGACGAGGGAGTAGCCGTGCTCGTACGCCGCGTCCGCGGCGCCGCGCGCGATGCGCGAGTAGAAGGAGTTGGCCACGTCCGGCAGCACCAGGCCGATCGACGACGAGTGGCCGGTGCGCAGACCGGCGGCTCCCGGATGGGGGACGTAGTCGAGTGCGGCGACCGCGACGCGGACCCGCTCAGCGGTGCGCGCGTTGACCCGCTCGGGCCGGTTCAGGACGTTCGACACCGTGGAGACCGAGACCCCGGCGGCGGCCGCGACGTCCTGGATACGGGCGGGGCGAACCGACATGACGTCCACCCCCTCGCTGCTCCCCATGGGCGACGCAAGTCTACCCCGGTCGCGTATAAAACGTTTTCCGTCCCAGGGGCCAGGAGTGAGGCGCATCGAAAATCCGGTGAACCTGCACACCGTTCACCCCCCGGCCACGCGGAGACCGAAGAGTGGCCATGGCCGCACCGGACCGGGACCCTGCTGCTGCAAATCCTGTGAAGAAGCGGGTGGGTTGGGTGATCATGTGGCGACCCCGGTGAAGACGGCGACCGGAACGTGCCGTGAGACGCGGTCGGCTGAGTGGCCGTGTCCATGCCCGGCGTGCTTCCATCCGGTGTCCCCCCTCCTCGAGGATTGCTCATGCGAAAGGAACCGCGCGCCATGAACGTCACCGCCCACATCGAGGCCGCCGAGCTCAGCGACGCCGACCTGAACGACGTCTCCGGTGGCGTCACCGCCGCGACCGCTGCCGGTCTCCACCTGCGCGTGGCGCACCTTGAGGTCTGTGCCGACGCCGGCGCCCTCGTCTCCGCCGAGGGCGTCGCGCTCGGCGTCACCGCCCACGTCGGCGTGAACTGACCGCACACCTGCCACGGGCCCCGGATCGTCCGATCCGGGGCCCGTCGTGGTCGGACGGTCGGTGACATACGCGACGGACGGGTCAGACCGCCGGCGCCGGATAGGTCGGGTACTCCACGCCGGTCACATGCTGTACGACCCGGACGACCTGGCACGAGTAGCCGAACTCGTTGTCGTACCAGAGGTAGAGGATCGCGTTGTCCCCGTCGACCTTGGTGGCGCCGGCGTCGACGATCGAGGAGTGGCGCGAGCCGATGAAGTCGCTGGAGACCGCGTCGGGGGCCGTGGTGAAGTCGATCTGGCGCTTGAGCGGGGAGGTCAGCGAGACGTCCCGCAGGTGGTCGAGGACCTCCTCGCGGGTGGTCTCACGGCCCAGGCGCAGACTCAGGATCGCGATGGAGACGTCCGGCACCGGGACCCGGATCGAGCTGCCGGTGATCGGCGCCTTGAGGTCGGGCAGCGCCTTGGCCACGGCGGAGGCGGCGCCCGTCTCCGTGATGACCATGTTGAGCGGCGCCGAACGGCCCCGGCGGTCGGCCTTGTGGTAGTTGTCCAGCAGGTTCTGGTCGTTGGTGAACGAGTGGACCGTCTCCACATGGCCGCGCAGCACACCGTACTCGTCGGCCATCGCCTTCAGCGGCGGCACGATCGCGTTGGTGGTGCAGGACGCGCAGGACAGGATCTGCTCGTCCGGCTTGATCGTGTCGTGGTTGACGCCGTGCACGATGTTGGGGACGTCGCCCTTGCCCGGCGCCGTCAGCACCACCTTGTCGATACCGGGACGCAGGTGCTGCGAGAGACCCTCGCGGTCACGCCACTTGCCGGTGTTGTCGATGAGGATCGCGTTCTTGATGCCGTACGCCGTGTAGTCGACCTCGGACGGGTCGTTCGCGTAGATCACCTTTATGGTGTTGCCGTTGGCGATGATCGCGCTCTCGGCCTCGTCGACGGTGATCGTGCCCTGGAACTGGCCGTGGATGGAGTCCCGGCGCAGCAGCGAGGCCCGCTTGACGAGATCCTCGGAGGCCCGCCCGCCGCCCCCGCGGACCACGATGGCGCGCAGCCGCAGGCCGTTGCCCGAGCCCGCCTTCTCGATCAGCAGCCGGGCCACCAGGCGGCCGATGCGGCCGAAGCCGTAGAGGACGACGTCCCGCGGCTCACGGCGGTCGATCTTGTTGCCGCCCGTCGCGCCGGCCACGGCCTCGGCGGTGAACTCGGCCACCGACAGGCCGCGGTCGTCGGCCTGGTAGATCTCGGCCAGTCGGCCGATGTCGATCTGCGAGGGGCCGAGGTCCAGCGTGGTGAGGGCCTGGACGAAGGGCAGGGTGTCGGTGACGGAGAGCTCCTCGCCGGCGATCTGCCGGGCGAACCGATGGGTCTTGAGGATGCTGACCACCGACTTGTTCACCAGGGAACGGCTGTGCAGGAGAACCGTTACATCCCGCTCCCGGTGCAGCCTCCCGATCATCGGGATCATCGATTCCGCGATCTCCTCGCGGTTCTTCCAGTCGGTGAACGAGTCGTCCTTGACAGTCACAGAATTCTCTTTCGAGCTAGGCGGCGCTCATATGCTAACCCCCTGATGTGGTGATCGATCGGCGGGGTGTCACGGCTCACTGGCCCGGCAGCCGCGGCGGTGCGGCGTCCGGGACCGGCCGCAGCAGCGAGGGGTGCGCGTCGGCCACCCGTTCCTTCGTGAACGCGGCCACGATCCGGCGGGCCAGCAGAGGATCCGCCGGGAGCGTGTGCGCGGCGAACCAGCGGGCGGGCGCCGGGTCGGGGGACGGCTCGGCGAACTCCGCGCCCGCGTAGTCGTCCAGCGGCGGGTCGTAGATGTAGCCGCAGACCACGTCGTGCCGTACCAGCCGCTGGACGAGGGCGTCGCGGTCGTGGACCAGGAGCGGCACCCGGAAGAGGGGCAGGGGGCCGTCGTGTGCCGTCCGGTCGCGCAGTGCCGGCGAGGCCCATGGCGTGCCCGCCAGCAGGGCGACCCCGGCCCTGCGCCGGGCCAGGTCCTCGTCGAGCCGGGCCATCCGCAGGCTCAGCTGGCCGCGGACCAGCGAGCCGTGCCGGGAGCGGTAGCCGTGCAGATCGACACGGACCCACCGCTCGTAGGCGGTCAGACTCGGTGCCTCCCGGGCGGAGGCGGCGAGCCGCGGTGCGTGCAGGTCCATCCGGAACGCGTCGCGCTCCATCAGCCCGAGCCGCTCCATGGTCCGCCATACCGGGCGCACCAGGTGGAGCGAGCGGACGGCGGACCGGGCCAGCGGGCGCAGGGTGGTGGTCAGGTCCTCCCGCAGCCGACCCGGGGTCAGCAGGTCGTCCCGCAGCAGCTCCAGCTCCCGGCGGGTGCACGCGTCCTCGACGGCGAGAAAGCCGCCCGCCATCCCGGCCACGTGCTTGGACAGGCTGAACGCCGCCGCCCTGCCGAAGGTCCCGACCGGCTGCCCGTCCACATGACTGCCGATCGCGTGCGCCGCGTCCTCGAACAGCGGGATCCCCAACTGGTCGCAGCGGCGCCGCAGTTCGAGCACCCGGTCGGGCACGCCGTACAGGTTGGTGGTCAGGACCGCGTCCACGTTGCGCCAGGTCGACTCCGGCACGGCGGCCGGGTCGATGTTGCCGTCCCACACGGACACCGGCGCCTGCACGGGGCGCAGCCCGGCCGCGAGGACCACGAAGAGGATCACGTCGTCGTTCACCGGTGACATCAGCACCCGCGCCCCCGGCCGGCACCAGCGCCTGAGCGCCAGGTACAGGGCCAGCCGGGCCGAGGGCGTGTAGACGCATTCGCGTCCGAGTCGCCGGGTCATCGTCGCGGCCAGCCGCGAGCCGTACGGCATCGGCACCCCTTGTGTCGATGGGCCAGGAAAGGGCCGTGAAGGAGAACAACACGCCCGCTGGGGGAAGTTGAGCCGACAGCCTCAGCTCGCCAGCGGTCCCGCGCGGTCGGAGTCCGAGCGGTGCCCGGACGTGCGCAGGGTGCCGACCGTCTTCAGGAGGCGGTCGGCGGGCTCGCGCAGGGCCGGGTGGGCGTTGACCGTGTTGCGCAGACCTCGCACCGGCCGGCGCCACAGACGGTGTGCCGTCGCGACCGGGTGGGGACGGGTGGCGAATCCTTCCGCCACGCGCAGCTCACGGGTCTTGAGCCAGTCCTTCCACTCCTTGTCGCCGCGCCCCATGTCCATGAGCCGGGCCCCGCGCCGGCCCGCCGCCTCGGCCATCCGCAGGTGCATGATCAGGCCGGGGGAGTAGTAGCGCAGCTCGGGGTCGTACGCGGTGAACCAGGGGGCGAACACCGTGCGCGAGGTCGGCCCGAAGTGGGCGGCCACCGGCCGGTCACCGGCGTACACCACCGACAGGACCCCGGTGAAGTGCTCCTCGCGGACCTGGAAGAGGTCCTCCACGAGGTTCACGATCCACGGTCGCGCGAACCGGTCCATCCGGCCCGTCCTGCGGTACTGGGCCGACTTCCACCGCATCAGCGTGCGCAGCGCACCCGGGTCGCGTTCGTCGAAGACGAACCGCAGCTCGCCCAGATCGCGGGTGAGCCGGCGCTCCTTCTTCAGGGTCGTCTTGGCGAGCCCCGGGTACGCGCCGCGCAGCCACTCCGGGTAACTGTCGCTGCCGACCTTCAGATCGATCACCGGGGAGGCGAACATCCCGGTGACGTAGGGGGCGAAGGGCTGCTGCTTCTCGACGAGGTGGTCGAACTCGAACACCGAGAGCCGGCACGCCTTCAGCAGGGCCGGGGTGTCCCAGGTGACCCCGGGGCGGTGCACGAGGCCCTGGCAGTCGGACAGTCCGAGCCCGATGGCCCGGCCGACGCCCAAGGAGCCCCGTTCGTACGGGAGGAAGCCCACGGCCTCGCCGCGCTGGTGCAGGATGGCCACCCGGGCGCCGCCGCGGTGTCTGCCGATTCCGGCCGCGAACTCCGGTGCCAGGAACGGGTTGGCGTATTCGGGTGACTCGTCCATCGCCCGGTGCCAGGCCGTGCGGAGCGACGCGGCGAGTTCTTCGGGTCTGTGGATGGATATGTCCGTATCACTGCTGATGGATCGCATGGGCGACCGTTCCCCCCAGTTTCCCCCCACGACGCGGCGTCCGCGTCCCGCCGATCGAAGTGCCGGCAAGGATCAAACGTCGCCAAACAGTACGCATGCTGTCAAGGGTGCCTGCCGTAACGGAAGAGCGCGGATCGGATACGCCTGGTTCCCGCCGCCGGTCACGGCAACAGCCGTCGTTCCTTGGCGACGGCCACCGCGCCAGCCCGCGTCTCGACGCCCAACTTGCCGTAGATCCTTCCCAGATGGGTTTTCACCGTCGCCTCGCTGATGAACAGGGCCCGGGCTATCTCCCGGTTGCCGAGGCCACGGCCGAGTTGGGCGAGGATCTCGTGCTCGCGGGCGGACAGGGCCGGGCGCGGGCTGCGCAGCCGGGTCAGCAGCCGGTCGGCCACCGGGGCGGACAGCGTGCTGCGGCCCGACGCCGCGTCACGGATGGCGGAGAACAGTTCCTCGGGCTGTTCCGCCTTGAGGAGATAGCCGGTGGCGTCCGCCTCGATGGCCCGGGTGATGTCGGCGTCGGTGTCGAACATGGTGAGCACCAGCACGCGGGGGCCGGGAGAGCCTTCCGCTGTCAACCGCCGGGTGGCCGTCACCCCGTCCATGCCGTCGTCCAGTTGAAGATCCATCAGTACGACATCGGGGTTCAGGTGGGCCGCCATGGCGAGCGCCTCCTCGCCGGTCGCGGCCTCCCCGACCACGTCGATGCCGTCCGCGCTGGAGAGCAGGGCGCGCAGCCCGGCGCGTACGACGGCATGGTCGTCGCAGAGCAGAAGCCGGACGGGCGAGGAGGGCGGCAACGTGCTCACAGGGCGGGCTCCTTGACGACGAGCGGGACGGCGGCGGACACCACGGTGCCCTCTCCCGGCGCGGACTCCACGGTGAGCGTGCCGCCGGCCTGGCGAGCCCGGATCCGCATGGCGGGAAGCCCATGTCCACGCGTCGTCGACCGGAACGCCTCCGGTTCGGCGGTCTGCTCGAATCCCCGCCCGTTGTCGGCGATGTCCAGCGAGACCTGGTCCTCCAGCCACGTCAGCGTGAGCGCGGCCCGGGTCGCCGCCGCATGCTCCCGTACGTTGGCCAGCGCGCCCTGGGCGATCCGCAGCAGCGCCGCCGCGACCCGCTCCGGCAGCGGCCCCTGTTCCCCGTCGAGCCGGAACTCCACGGTCAGCCCCGGGCCGCTCGCGCGCCGGGCGAGTTCGCCGAGGGCCTGCGTGAGGGAACGCTCCGCGAGGTCGGCCGGGGCCAGGTCGTGCACGAAGCGGCGGGCCTCGGCGATACTGCGCGAGGTGATCTCCGCCGCCGCCGTGACGTGCTCCCGAGCAGCCTCTTGATCGGTCCCCCACACCCGCTCGGCGGCCTGGAGCAGCATCCGCTGACTGGACAACTCCTGCGCGAGGGTGTCGTGGATCTCCGCGGACAGCCGCTGCCGCTCCGCCAGGACACCGGCCCGCCGCTCCGTGGCGGCGAGTTCGTGCCGGGTGCGCACCAGGTCCTCGATCAGCACGCGCTGCCGGGCGCCCTGCCGTTGCAGATGCACGAGTACGGCGGTGGCGACCGCCGCGACGGCAGGCGGGGCCACCACCATGTTCGGGTTGAGCGGCCCGTCGGCCACCCGTATCTCCGAGAGCACGACCAGCGCGGTGAGCACGGCCGCCGCCGGCACCGCGATCCTCGGCGGCAGCGCGTGCAGTCCGGCGAACAGCAGGGGCATCACACACCAGGTGGCGCTCGGCGCGAGCACGAGCAGGACGACCCAGACGGCGGTGACCGAGCCCAGCCAGAGCAGATGACGCCGGGTGGGCGGCAGTCCCGGGCGCGGCGGCGGGGCCAGCAGATGTCCGAGGACGTACAGCAGACAGAAGAAGGCGTACAGCGCCACCGTCCAGCCGGTGCGCGCCCCGCCCTGGTCGCGGCTCAGGAAGCGGACGAACGACGAGCCGAGCAGCACGAAGAACGCGCCGTGCACGACCGCGCCCAGCCAGCGCTCGTCCGGATCGGTGTGATTCATGTTCCGTGTCTAACGTGCCGGACGCCGAGCCGCATCAGCCGATCGGCTGACATGCCGGTCACCCGAACCTCCCCGGGGCGAGAGCCTGTTGACCGAGCCGGGGGCCCGGCCGCCGCACCGAGGCTTGGCAGCAGAGCGAAGACCTCCGAAAGGCTCCCGATGCCCGCCAAGAACCTCACCGCCAACCGCGCCGCCCTCGGCCACCGTGTCGGCTACGCCCTGCGCCACCCGGGCCGCGTGCCCCGCCATCTGGCCCGCGCCGCCCGCGACCTGTGGCTGCGCCGCCGGCACCCGGACCACATCTCCTACTACCGCGCCGTGATGCGCTCGGACACCCGCGCCGACCCGGACGCGGCCGTCGGCAGCCGCAGCCGGGAACGCTGGCTGGCGCTCGGCGCGATGCAGTTCGACTACCTGCTCGGCCACGGTCTGCGCCCCGAGCACCGCATGCTGGAGATCGGCTGCGGCAACCTGCGCGGGGGCTGGCGCTTCATCCGCCATCTGGAGCCGGGCCACTACCACGGCATCGACATCTCGCCCGACATCCTCTTCGCCGCGCAGGACACGATCGCCGAGATGTCCCTCCAGAAGCGGCTGCCGAACCTGACCCCGGTCCGCGACCTGACGCTGCGCTTCCTGCCGGACGCCCACTTCGACGTCGTCCACGCGCACAGCGTCTTCTCGCACTCGCCGCTGCCGGTGATCGAGGAGTGCCTGGCCCATGTCGGCCGGGTCCTCGCTCCGGGCGGCTGGTTCGACTTCACCTTCGACCGCACCGAGGGCGAGGAACACCATGTGCTCCGGGAGGACTTCTACTACCGCGTCGAGACGCTCGTATCCCTGGCCGAGAAGCACGGACTGCGCGCCCGGTTCATGGACGACTGGGAGAAACTCCCACACGCCCAGTCCAAGATCCGCGTGACGCACGGGGCCGCGGTCCGGTGAGCGCTAGGGGAATGCGCCCACGGCCGGGGCGGGTGGGGCGCGCGCCGGTTGGTTCGGTGGCTGAGGTGGGGGGAGTTCCGGGACGCGGTCACGGCCGAGCGCCACGGGCTGCTGGTGGGGTTCATGGGCGGTCGGGGGCCACGCACGGGCGGGCGAGCCGGTGAGCGCTAGGGGAATGCGCCCACGGCCGGGGCGGGTGGGGCCCGCGCAGGTTGGTTCCGTGGCTGACGTGCGGGTATTCCGGGACGTGGTCACGGCCGAGCGGCACCGGCTGCGGGCGCGGTTCGTGGGCGGTTGGGAGGCCCCCCGCACGGGCGGGCGAGCCGGTGAGCGCCGGGGGAATGTGTCTACGGCCGGGGCGGGTGGGTGTGCGCCCAGGTTGGTTCCGTGGCTGAGATGGGGGAGTTCGGGGACGCGGTCACTGCCGAGCGGCACCGGCTGTGAGCCCGGTTCATGGGCGACTGGGAGGAGCCCCCGCACGGAGAGGCGAGCCGGGCCGGCCGGCCGGGGGGAAATTGCCTACCGTCGGGGCCGGTGAGGGCACAGACTCGTGCCATGGCTGACATGGGGGAGTTCCGGGACGCGGTCACGGCGTGGGCGGCCGGTGGTCCGGGCGACCCGGCACGCGAACTGGCCGCCCGACTGTCCGTCCGGACCGTCGTCCTGCTCGAAGGACCGAGCGACGTGGCGGCGGTCGACGCGCTCGCCGCGAGCCGGGACCGGGACCTGGCCGCCGAGGGGCTCTGCGTCCTGGCGATGGGCGGGGCGATGAGCGTCGGACGCTTCGCCCACCTGCTCGGCCCGTCCGGCCTGGGCCTGCGTCTGACGGGCCTGTGCGACGAGCGGGAGCGGCCCTTCTACGACCGGGGCTGGGAGCGGGCCGGCGCGGCACCGGAGGGGTACTTCGTCTGCGCGGCGGACCTGGAGGACGAGCTGATCCGCGCGCTGGGTGTGCCACGGGTGACGGAACTCGTGCGCGAGGAGGGCGACCTGCGGCCCCTGCAGACCTTCCTGTCCCAGCCCGCCCAGCGCGGCCGCACCCCGCAACAGCAGCTGCGGCGCTTCCTCGGCACCAAGAAGGGCCGCAAGATCCACTACGGCCGCGTCCTCGTCGAGGCCCTCGACCCCGACCGCGTACCCGCCCCGCTCGACGACCTCTTCGCTGCTCTCTGACCGGGCTCTCATACCGGGGATCTCTGCATTGTGTGCGTGCCGTGTTCACCGATATCACCGCCGGGGGTCTTGTTAGGACAATCGCCGGGGATCTAGGGTCGACTCCGGGGAGCAAGCGCTTTCCCCGCACGTCAGCGTCCCCTTGCCGGACGTCCGAGGAGGACCCGTATGCCCCGCCCAGCCCGCCGCCGCGTAGCCGTGGTCGGCACCGGCGCCATCGTCAGCGGCAGCCATCTGCCCGCGCTCAGGGCCCACGCCGAGCGCACAGAACTGGTCGCCGCCGTCGACGTGGACCAGGGCCGGCTCGACGCCTTCCGGGAACTCGCGGGCGGCGAGGTCGCCGGGTACACCTCGATGGCCGGGATGCTGGACGCCGTACGCCCCGACCTGGTCCTCATCGGCACCCCGCCCTCGCTGCACCGGGAACAGACGGTGGCCGCCCTCAAGGCCGACGCCTGGGTGCTGTGCGAGAAGCCGCTGACGCTGTCGCTCGCCGAGTACGACGAGATCGCCGCGGCCGAGGAGGCGTCCGGCGCCTACGCCTCCGTGGTGTTCCAGCACCGCTACGGCTCCGGCGCCGTCCACGCGCGCGAGCTCATCACGAGCGGCGAGCTGGGCGCCCCCCGGGTCGCGCACTGCCAGACCACCTGGCACCGGGACGCCGCCTACTACGCCGTACCGTGGCGCGGCACCTGGGCCAGTGAGGGCGGCGGCCCCACCATGGGCCACGGCATCCACCAGTACGACCTTCTCCTGCACCTGCTCGGTCCATGGGCGGAGATCCGCGCGATGGCGGCCCGTCTGGTCCACGACACCGAGAGCGAGGACGTCTCCACGGCCCTCGTCCGGT
This sequence comes from Streptomyces sp. NPDC102270, assembly GCF_044766405.1. Lineage (NCBI taxonomy): Bacteria > Bacillati > Actinomycetota > Actinomycetes > Kitasatosporales > Streptomycetaceae > Streptomyces > Streptomyces sp. NPDC102270. The sequence goes on from NZ_JBIWLX010000016.1 coordinate 183,541, forward strand.
TCGAGAACGGCGCCCTGGCCACCGTCGTCAACAGTGTGCTGTCACCCGACGAGGTGAGCCGCATCCGCATCGACTGCGCCGACGCGACCGTCGAACTCACCCATCTGTACGGGCACCGCAACGAGGACTGGACCTACACACCCGCCCCCCACGTGACCGCCGACCGCGTCGACGCCTGGCGCACGCCCGCCGCCGACGTGCCCAGCTCGCACACCGCCCAGCTCGACGCGCTCCTCGACGCGTACGACAACGGTGTCAGGCCCCCCGGTAGCGGCGCCGACGCGCGTGCCACCCTCGAGTTCGCCGCCGCGCTCTACAAGTCCGCGTTCACGGGGCGGCCCGTGCAGGTGGGCGAGATCGCGCCGGGTGACCCCTTCTACCCGGCCATGCACGGCGACCACCCCCACTGGGCCCCCAAGGAGCGCGCATGAGCATCCGCGTCAGCCACGTCCACGGCGAGCACATCGCCGTCGAGGCGGCGAACGGCACGGAGATCCTCCGCTACGTCTACCGACCCGACCCCGAGGCCTTCGAGGCCAAGAAGCCCTACGCCCACCCGGTGCGCACCCTCGGCGGCCGCACGGTGACCGGCTACCGTCCCAACGACCACCGCTGGCACAAGGGCCTGCAGATGACGGCGAGCCATCTGTCGGGGCAGAACTTCTGGGGCGGCAACTGCTATGTCCACGGCCAGGGTTATCTCCCCCTGCCGGAGCGCGTCGGCTCCATGCGGCACGACGGCTTCACCGCGTTCACGGCTTCCGAGGCCCGGCTGGACGTCACCGAGGCGCTGACCTGGGTGGAGAACGGCGGCGCGGAGTGGGCCCGCGAAGAGCGTGGCCTGGCCGTGCACTCGGTCGACGAGGCCACCGGCTCCTGGGCGCTCGACTGGTCGATCCGGCTCACCAACCTGCGCGCCGAGCCGCTCGCCTTCGGTTCCCCCACCACCGCGGGCCGTGACATGGCCGGCTACACCGGACTCCAGTGGCGCGGCCCCCGCGACTTCACCGGCGGCGCGGTCTTCGGCCCGGACACGGACGGCGACGCGGACAAACTGATGGGCAGCCAGAGCCCGTGGCTCGCCTTCACCACCGAACACGACGACGTGGACGCCCACTCCACCCTCGTCTTCGCGCACGCCCCCGAGAACCTCGATCCGCAGCACGCGATCCACGAGTCGCACTGGTTCGTGCGCTCCGAACCCTTCCCGACGGTCGCGTTCTCCTGGGCGTTCTTCGAGGAGTTCGAGCTGCCGCCGGGGGAGTCCTTCGCGTACCGCTACCGGCTGGTCGTGGCCGACGGCGCCTGGGACGAGGAACGCGTGTCCTCGTGTCTGGAAGGCCTGTCCTGGTGAAGCCCGGCCCTCCCCACCCGCTGCCGGGCGCCGTGGGTCTGTCCCACCTCAGCGCCTACGACTGGGAGGCCGCCGACGGCGTCTGCGGTGGCAGCCCGCATCTGCACCTGGTGTGCACGGAGGCGTACGTCGTCACCGGCGGCCGGGGCGCGGTGCAGACGCTCAGTCCGGACGGCTACCGCGAGATCCCCCTGGAGCCCGGATCGATCGCCTGGTTCACCCCCGGCACCGTGCACCGCATGGTCCAGGGCGGCGATCTGCGCATCACCGTGCTGATGCAGAACAGTGGCCTGCCCGAGGCCGGGGACGCCGTCTTCACCTTCCCGCCCGAGGTGCTCGCCGACCCCGCGCGATACGCCGAGGCGGCCCGGCTCCCACCCGGCACCGGGCCGGACACGGCCGCCGCCGCCCGGCGCCGGAGGGACCTCGCCGTCGTGGGTTACCTCGTGCTGCGCGAGGCCCTGGCCGACGGCGACAACGACCCGTACCTGGAGTTCCAGCGGGCCGCCGCCCGCCTGGTGCGGGACAAGGTGCCCCACTGGCGCGAGCTGTGGCAGGCCGGCGCCCTGGCCACCGCCGAGCGCACCGGCGCCCAGCTCGACGCACTGGCGTCCGGCGAACCGTCGTACCTCGGCGAGGCGACCGCCCACGAGGCCGCGCCGACCCGGCTCGGGGGCTTCGGGATGTGCGGCAGACGCGACGAGTACAACCTGCCGGGGACGACACTGCCGTCCCCGGGCGAGTAACACCGTTTGTTCTGGGGGGAGTTCCGAGGGGGCCGTAGAAAGCCCGATGAAGGGATGAGGTGACCTCGGCATGCCCGGACACAGGACAAAGGGGTTCTGCGCTTCGGCCGTCGCACTGGCGCTCTGCGCGCTGGCGGCCGGTTGCGGGGGATCCGGGGAATCGGTCGGCGGCGGCAAGGTCGTGCTCCGCTACACGTGGTGGGGCAACCCCGACCGCGCGGAGCGCACCGAACAGGCCGTCGCCCTGTTCGAGAAACAGCACCCGGACATATCCATACAGACGTCGTTCTCGGGTTACGCCTACAAGCAGAAGCTCGCCGTCCAGGCCACGGGCGGCGACGCACCCGACGTGATGCAGCTCGACTACCGCCAGATCGACCAGTACGCCTCCGGAGGGGTCCTCCTCGACCTGGCGCAGCAGAAGGCCGTCCTGCGCACCTCCGCGATCGACCCGGGGCTGCTCGCCACCGGCCGCGTGGACGACATCCAGTACGCGATCCCGCAGGGCCGGGGCACCGAGACCGTCGTCTACGACGTCAAGGCGTGGAAGGGCTCCGGAGTGCCGCTCCCGCGCGAACTGGACCTGGGACGACTGGGCCGGGGCCGTGCGCGCGCTCAGGAACAGGACCGGCGAACCCGGCGCCACCGACCCCGGTCAGAGCGAGGACGCCTTCGAGGTCACACGGCCCCCGGCCTTCAGCCGATGCGGGTCCCCGCGCCGCTCACCCGGATCCGGGGGTCGCCCGCGCGGAGGGTGACGGTGAGCTCTCCGGGGCGGCCCAGGTCCTCGCCCTGGTGCAGGGTGAGGACGGCATCCTCCGGGACCAGGCCGAACTCGCGGACGTACGCACCGAACGCGGCGGCCGCGGCCCCCGTGGCCGGGTCCTCGACGACGCCGCCGACGGGGAACGGGTCACGCACGTGGAAGACGGTGGCCGACTCCCGCCACACCAGCTGGACGGTGGTCAGATCCAGTCGGTGCATCAGGGCTTCAAGGCGGGCGAAGTCGTACGCCAGGTCCGCGAGGCGGGCCCGGGTCGCCGCCGCCAGGACCAGGTGGCGGGCGCCCGCGAAGGCGATCCGGGGCGGGAACGCCGGGTCGAGATCGGCGGCCGGCCAGTCGAGCGCCGCGAGCGCCTCGGTGAGGTCGGCCTCGGAGACCGCCTCGACGTGCGGCTCGACACTGGTGAGCGTGGCCACGGCCGCCGCGCCCTCCTCGGTCACCGCCACCGGCACGGTTCCGGCGCGCGTCGCGAACACCAGCTCCCCGGGTCCGATCCGCTCCGCCAGCGCGAGAGCGGTCGCGACGGTGGCGTGCCCGCAGAACGGCACCTCGGCCTTGGGGCTGAAGTAACGGATGGTGAAAACCCGCCCCTCCGGCCCGGCCAGCCCCTCCGGGGGCGCGGTCAGGAACGCGGACTCGGAGTATCCGAGCTCGGCGGCGACGGCCAGCATCTCGCCGTCGTCCAGGGCGGAGGCGTCCAGTACGACTCCGGCGGGGTTTCCGCCCTCGGGGCTGCTGGAGAAGGCGGTGTACCGCAGGACCTCGGTGCGCGGCGCGTTCGTCGTCATGCTGACAGAAACGAGGGGCGGGTCCACAGCTATTCCCCGACCAGGTCCTCAGCCCAGTGCCCGGTCCAGATTGAAGGCCGCGCTGATCAGGGCGAGGTGCGTGAACGCCTGCGGGAAGTTGCCCTGCTGCTCGCCGGTGTTGCTGATCTCCTCGGCGTACAGGCCCAGATGGTTGGCGTAGGTGAGCATCTTCTCGAAGGCCAGGCGCGCCTCGTCGATCCGCCCGGCGTGCACCATCGCCTCGACGTACCAGAACGAACAGATCGAGAAGGTGCCCTCGTCGCCGCGCAGTCCGTCGGGGCTCGCCGTCGGGTCGTAGCGGTAGACGAGGGAGTCCGACACCAGCTCCTCGGTCAACGCGTCCAGCGTGGACAGCCACTTCGGATCGGTCGGCGCGATGAACTTGGTCAGCGGCATCATCAGGACGGCCGCGTCCAGCACGTCACCGTCCTCGTGCTGCACGAACGCCTGCCGGGTCTCCGACCAGCCCCGGTCCATGATCCGCCGGTAGATCGCGTCCCGGCACTCCCGCCAGCGGTTCAGGTCGGCGGGCAGCCCGCGCCGGTTCGCCATGCGGATCGCCCGCTCGATCGCCACCCAGCACATCAGCCGCGAGTACAGGAAGTTCTTGCGGCCGCCGCGCGTCTCCCAGATGCCCTCGTCGGGCTGGTCCCAGTGCTCGCACACCCACTCCACCAGCGTGCACACATCGTCCCACTGGCCGCTGGAGATCGGCTTGGCCCACTTGTCGTAGAGGTAGATCGAGTCGATCAGGGCGCCGTAGATGTCGAGTTGGAGCTGGTCGGCGGCCGCGTTGCCGACCCGGACCGGCGCGGAGCCCCGATGTCCTTGCAGATGGCCGAGTTCACGCTCCGTCAGATCGGTGCGGCCGTCGATGCCGTACATGATCTGCAACGGCCCGGCGTGGCCGTCACCGGACGGGCTGACGTGCCGGATCAGGAAGTCCATGAACGCCTCGGCCTCGCTGGTGAAGCCGAGGCGCAGCAGCGCGTACACGCAGAATGCGGCGTCGCGCACCCATACGTACCGGTAGTCCCAGTTGCGCTCGCCGCCGAGCTGTTCGGGCAGGCTCGTGGTCGGCGCGGCCACGATGGCGCCGGTGGGCGCGTAGGTGAGCAGTTTGAGGGTGAGGGCGGAGCGGTGCACCATCTCCCGCCAGCGGCCCCGGTACTTGGAGGCGGACAGCCAGTGCCGCCAGTAGGCGACCGTGCTGTTGAACTGCTCCTCGGCCTCGGTGCGCGCGCACCGGCGCGGGGTCACCTCACCGCCGACCTGGTCCAGTGCGAACACGGCCGACTCGCCCTCGGAGAGCTTGAAGTCGGCGCGGACGTCCGGCCCTTCGGTCTCCAGCGGCACGGTCGCGGTCAGGCCCAGCGACAGCTTGGGGGACTCGAAGACCGCGACGTCCCCGACCATGCGGAGGGTGTGCGGCTGGGCACCGTAGTCGAAGCGCGGTGCCACGCGGGTGCGGAACGGGATCGAGCCGCGGACGCACACCACCCGCCGGATCAGCCGGTGCCGGTCGGTCTCCACCATGTCGCCGTCGACCGGCATGAAGTCCTGGACCTCGCCCACCCCGTCCTCGGTGTAGAACCGGGTGATCAGGACGTTGGTGTCGGGGAAGTAGAACTGCTTGGTCCGCGCGGGCACGGCTGCCGCCAGCTCGAAGGCGCCCCCGCGCTCCGCGTCCAGGATCGACGCGAAGACGCTCGGCGCGTCGAAGGACGGGCAGCAGTACCAGTCGATCGTGCCGTCGGTCCCGACCAGCGCCACACTGCGCAGATCGCCGATCAGACCGTGCTCGGCGATCGGCAGGTAGCCCGTGTGATCCCCAGGTGATCCGCTCATCGCAGCCTCCTGCGGATCAGCCTATGCAGGATCGGCCGCGGGTGTCACGGAAACGGCCCACGCACTGCGAGGTGCGCCGCCTCTGCACGCGAATGCTTGCTTGTGCTCGAATGATGGCTATATCTTGCAAGAGTAATCACGGTGACAGAGAGGTACGGCATGACTCATGTCGAGGACGAGCTGACCAGCCAGCCCGAGTGCTGGACCCGGGCGGCGGCGGAGGCCGCGGATCACGCCCGCGCGCTCCCGGCGGCCGGGGAGCGGGTCGCGATCGTCGGGTGCGGCACCTCGTACTTCATGGCGCAGGCGGTTGCGGCGCTGCGCGAGGGCGCCGGCCAGGGCGAGACGGACGCCTTCGCCGCGTCGGAGTTCCCGCGCGGCCGCTCGTACGACCGTGTCGTCGCCCTCACCCGGTCCGGCACGACGACCGAAGTCCTCGACCTGCTGCGGCACTTGAAGGGAGGAGGCACCCGCACCACCGCCCTCACCGCCGACCCCGCCACCCCCGTCATGACCGCCGCAGACGAGGTCGTCGTCCTCGACTTCGCCGACGAACGCTCCGTCGTCCAGACGAGGTTCGCGACCACCGCCCTCACCCTGCTCCGCGCCCACCTGGGCCTGCACACCGACGCCGTCGTCACCGACGCCCGCACCGCGCTCTCGACGCCCCTGCCCGAAGGCCTGGTCGCGTGCACGCAGTTCACCTTCCTCGGCCGGGGCTGGACGGTCGGGCTGGCCAACGAGGCCGGGCTGAAGATGCGCGAGGCCGCCCTCGCCTGGACCGAGGCCTACCCGGCGATGGAGTACCGGCACGGCCCCATCAGCATCACCACCCACGGCACCGCCACCTGGATGCTCGGCGAGGCGCCCGAGGGTCTGGCCGCACAGGTCCGGGAGACCGGCGCACTGTGGGTGCCGGGCGCCCTCGACCCGCTCGCCGAACTGGTCCGCGTGCAGCGCCTCGCGGTCGCCGTCGCCGCGGCCCGGGGCCTCGACCCGGACCGGCCCCGCCACCTCACCCGCTCGGTGATCCTCGCCCGCCCCTAGGGCCCTTCTGAGGGATCTCCGCGACATCGCGCCGCCCGCACGCACGCTCACCGACCGCACGCACCGAACGCCGCTCCGTCTTCCACGGAGAGCCATCAGAAGGGCCCTGCCTGTCGGGGTGCGCGCGGCGTCGACTCCCTCCTCCGCTCCCTTCCCTCGCAGCCGACCTGATCCACACCACAGGCCCTAGGAGACTCGTGCCCCTGGTCACCACCGGCGAGCTCGTCAGCCGCGCCGCCGCCACCCGCTCCGCCGTCGCCGCCTTCAACGTCATCACCCTGGAACACGTCGAGGCCGTCATCGCCGCCGCCGAGTCCCTGGACGCGCCCGTCGTCCTCCAAGTCAGCGAGAACGCCGTCAAGTTCCGCCACGCTAGCCTCCTCCCACTGGCCCGCGCCGTCGTCACCGCGGCCCAACACGCCGCCGTACCCGTCGCGTTGCACCTCGACCACGTCCAGAGCGACCACCTGCTCCACCAGGCCGCCGACGCCGGATTCGGTTCCGTGATGTACGACGCCGCCCATCTGCCCTACACCGAGAACCTCGCGGCGACCCGAGCCGCGGCCGACTGGGCGCATGCCCAAGGGCTGTGGATCGAGGCGGAGTTGGGGGAGGTGGGCGGCAAGCAGGGCCGGCCCCCGCTGGACGCCCACGCCCCCGGCGCCCGCACCGACCCCGCCGAGGCCCGCGCCTTCGTCACCGACTCCGGTGTGGACGCCCTCGCCGTGGCCGTCGGCAGCGCCCACGCGATGACCGAGCGCACCGCCACGCTCGACCACGACCTCCTCGAACGTCTCTCCACCAACCTGGACGTCCCCCTCGTCCTGCACGGCTCCTCCGGAGTCCGCGACGAGGAACTCACCGCGGCCGTCGCGGGCGGCATCGCCAAGGTCAACGTCGGCACCGCGCTCAACCTCGCGATGACCGGCGCGATCCGGGAGTTCCTGGCGGCTCACCCCGAGGTGGTGGACTCCCGGAAGTACCTGAGCGCGGGGCGGGACGCCATGGTCGAGGCGGCCCGGCGGATCATCCGGCTGCTCGGGCCGTGAGAACGGGCTGGTAGAACCCGCCGGCGGCCGGAGCGTGCCAGCGCACGTCGACGAAACCGGCCGCGGTCACGAACTCCGTCAGCTGCGCACGGGTCAGCGCCCACGAGGTCGTACGGCGGACGCGGACGGCCCAGTCGTCCCGGTCGCCGGGCAGCAACTGGAAGTGCTCCTGGTCGTAGTGCTCGCCGTCCTCGTGCCAGTGCCACAGCTGGAAGGTGATCACCCGGCCGTCGGGGCTCTCGGAGACCTGCGGAGGTGCGGCCCCGGGCCTGGTCCGGCGGATCTCGTCGTAGTCCCTGAGGGTGAGCAGCAGCAGACCCCCGCCCCGCAGAACCCGCCGCATCTCCGCGAGCGCGGCCTCCACGTCCGGGGCCGTCAGCAGATGCGCCAGGGAGTTGTCGGCGCAGACGACCACATCGAAGACGGACGGCACGAACGGCAGTCGCCGCATGTCCGCGGCCGCCGTCGGCAGCCGGGCCCCGCGCGCTGCCGCCTCCGCGCCGGCGCGGGCCGCCGCGACGGGACTGAGATCGCTGCCGACGACCCGGTGCCCGGCCAGCGCCAGCCCGATAGACTGGGTCCCGATCCCGCACGAGCAGTCCAGCACCCGGTGCGGGCCCGGCCCCAGCAGGGCGCCCAGCACCGCCGCCTGCCGCGCCATGCTCGTGTCCCAGTCCGCGAAGATCCGGTGGTAGTCCGGAGCCAGCGAGTCGTAGAAGTCCCGCGCCGAGGAATCAGTCACTCGGCCTTTTTACCGCCTTGAGGACCACGAACTTGGGGTCACTGGCGACCAGTTGACTGTTGCCGAACAACTTCCGCAGCTTCACGTGGTACCCGAGGTGCCGGTTCCCGACGACCCACAGTTCGCCGCCGGGCCGTAGCGCCCTGAGCGCTCCCGTGAACATCCGCCAGGCCGTCGCGTCGGTGGTGGCCTGGTGGGAGTGGAACGGCGGGTTGGTGAGGACGAGGTCGACGCTGCCCGCCGGGACCCCCGTCAGACCGTCCCCGACCCGGAACTCCGCGTGCCCCGACACCCCGTTCGCCTTGTACGTCCCCTCGGCCGAGGCCACGGCCTGGAAGGACTCGTCGACGAACAGCACCTCGGCCTCGGGGTCGGCCAGGGCCGCGGCCGTACCGACGACTCCGTTGCCGCAGCCCAGGTCCACGATCCGCCGGGAGCCGCGGCTGTCCGGCAGGTGCTGGAGGAAGAACCGGGTGCCGATGTCGAGCCGGTCCGCGCAGAAGACGCCCGCGTGGTTGACGACGGTCCGCCCGGAGGCGGCACCGATACCGTCCGGGAGGGTGTAGCCGTACGGCCAGGGGTTGGCGGGCCGGTCGAGCGACGGCTCCGGTGTGCAGAAGATCAGCCGGGCCTTCTGCTCGGCGAGCGAGGTGCGGGTCGGCCCGAGGATCCGCTCGAACAGCTGGAGTGTCGAGGTGTGGATCTCCTTCACCATGCCGGTGCCGACGACCACGGTGCCCTCGTGCACCGCGGGCGCCAGCCGCGACAACTGGTCCTCCAGCAGGGCCAGGCTCTTCGGCACGCGCACCAGCAGGACGTCGACGCGGTCGGGCGGCGGGTCCTGGGTGGTGAGCAGCTGGACGGTACCGGGCTCGGCACCTGCGCGTTCGAGGTTGGCGCGGGTCGCCTCCTGGCTGAGGAAGGAGTCGGTGATCTGCACCGGCCGGTGCGCCGCCAGCGCGGTCACCAGGGCGCCCCAGCGGTCGCCGAGCACGACGACCGTGCCGGACAGCGGCACCCCCGCGTCCGCGAGATGCCTCAGCAGATACGCGTCGGAGGCGTCCCAGGCGCGCAGCCGGTCACGCGGGTCCTCGGGGAAGCGGGTGAGGGCGAGCTCGCCCCAGGGCGTCGTCATTCGGTCGTCCATCGTGCGTCCAGGCTAGCCGAGCCGCAGCTCAGGCCCGCTCGGGCAGGATGGAACCATGGAAGCCGAGCTGTTCCCCAGAGCCCGCACGGAGATCGCGCCGGGCGCGGTGCACCTGCCGGACTGGCTGGACCCGGAGCGGCAGCGCGAGTTGCTGGCGGCCTGCCGGGAGTGGGCGCGCCCGCCCGCCGGACTGCGCACGGTCCGCACCCCCGGCGGCGGCACGATGACCGCCCGGCAGGTCTGCCTGGGCCGGCACTGGTACCCGTACGGCTACGCCCCCACGGTCGTCGACGGCGACGGGGCACCGGTCAAGCCCTTCCCGCACTGGCTGGGCGAACTGGGCCGGGACGCGGTGCGGGACGCCCTGGACACCGAGGTCTCCGGATACGACATCGCACTGATCAACTTCTACGACGGCGACGCCCGCATGGGCATGCACCGCGACAGCGACGAGAAGTCGGACGCCCCCGTGGTCTCCCTGAGCCTCGGGGACACTTGTGTCTTCCGCTTCGGCAACCCCGAGACCCGGACCAAGCCGTACACGGACGTCGAGCTGCGCACCGGCGACCTGTTCGTCTTCGGCGGCCCGTCGAGACTCGCGTACCACGGGGTGCCCCGCGTGCATCCGGGCACCGCCCCGCCCGAGTTGGGGCTGACCGGGCGGCTCAACATCACGCTGCGCGTCAGCGGCCTCTGACCGGAGTGACGAACGGATCATGGGAGACTCGCCCTCATGAGCGGCAAGGCGGACCCCCGGCCGGCGGGGGAAGGGACCACGTCGAGGGCGCGGCTGGACCGGGGGCGCGGTGCGCTCGGGCCCGCGTTGGAGCTCGTGCACACCGGGCGTGCCCCGACCCGGGCCGTGCTCACCGCCGAACTCGGGGTGACGCGGGCGACGGCCGGCGCGGTCGCCGCCGAGCTGGAGGCGCTCGGACTGATCCGCGTCGACGCCCGGCCCACCGCGGCCGCCGGTTCCCAGGGCAGGCCCTCGCACCGCCTCGCGGTCGCCGAGGAGGGTCCTGTCGTGCTGGCCGCGCAGGTGCACGCCGACGGTTTCCGGGCCGCCCTGGTCGGGCTGGGCGGCCGTATCGTCGCCACCGCCCCCGGCTGCGAGACCGTCGACGCCGACCCCGCGAAGGTCCTCGGCTCCGTTGTGGAGGCGGGCGCCGACCTGCTGCGCACGACCGGCAGACGCTGCGTCGGCGCCGGACTCGCCGTGCCGTCCGCGGTCGCCGAACCCGAGGGGCTCGCCCTCAACCCCCTGCACCTGGCCTGGCCCGCGGGCGCCCCCGTCCGTCGTATCTTCGACGAGTGCGTGCGCGCGGCCGGCATCACCGGACCGGCCTTCGCGGGCAACGACGTCAACCTCGCCGCCCTCGCCGAGCACCGGCACGGCGCGGGCCGCGGCGCCCGGGACCTGCTGTGCGTGGCGACCGGGCACCGGGGCGTGGGCGGGGCGCTGGTGCTCGACGGGCGTCTGCACACGGGCAGTTCGGGCCTGGCCCTGGAAGTGGGCCACCTCACCGTGAACCCCGAGGGCCGCCCCTGCTACTGCGGCAGCCGCGGCTGCCTGGACGTCGAGGCCGACCCGCTGGCCCTGCTCACGGCGGCGGGACTCGACCCCGGCCCCGAACAGTCCCTGCTCCGGCAGGCCGACGACCTCGTCCGCGACCACTACGACGACCCCGCCGTCCGTACGGCGGCCGAGTCGCTGATCGACCGCCTGGGCCTGGGCCTCGCCGGTCTCGTCAACATCCTCAACCCGGACCGCATCATCCTCGGCGGCCTCCACCGCACCCTCCTGGACGCCGACCCCGAGCGCCTGCGGGCCGTCGTCGCCGAGCGCAGCCTGTGGGGACAGAGCGGCGGCGTCCCCATCCTGGCCTGCACCCTGGACCACAACAGCCTTGTCGGCGCGGCCGAGTTGGCGTGGCAGCCGGTGCTGGACGATCCGCTGCGGGCACTGACCCGTGGCTGAGCTGCTGGAGACGCGGGGGCTGCGTCTGGTCGAGGTGGCGCCCCCGGTGGTCCCGGCCGGGACGCGGACGGCCATGAACCGCGAGTGGGACCGGGCGGTTTTGGCCAACCCGGCGCTCTTCGACGGTCCGGTGGTGGTCTGCGCGGGACTGTCCCGGGAAACCCCGGACACCCTGCTCGTCTCCTGGTCCCGCGTCACCTATCGCTACTTCGCCCTGCGTCGCGTCCCGGGCGCCACCGCCCTGCGGTCCCTGTTCGTGAGCGTGGTGCAGCCGACGCAGGACGGGCGCGTACTGGTGGGCTGTATGTCCTCGTCCACCGCCACGCCCGGCCGCTGGCAGTTCCCCGGCGGCTCCGTGGAACCGCCCACCGGCGACGCGCCGCTCGACGAGGACGTACTGCGCCGCCACGCGGCCGTGGAACTGGCCGAGGAGACGGGCGTCGACCCTCCGGCCGCCGACCTCACCCGCTGTCTGATCACCCACGGCGAGGACGGACAGGTCGGTGTCCACTACCTGGCGCCGCCCCTGCCCGCGCACCGCCTCCACGAGCGTTTCGCGGCACTCGTGGCCGCCGAGACGGCACGAGGCCACGCCCCGGAGTTCGACCGGATCGCCCTCGTCGGCGCCCCCGCCGACCTGCCGGACCTCGCCGGTCCGCACGTCGCCTACCTGGAACCCGTCGTCCGTTGGACGAACCGCCGAGTAGGCTCGTGACATGCGGATCTCCGTCTCCTCGGACATGGACGAACCAGTGGCGCGCACTCTCGTCGACGAACTGCGCGCGCGGGGCCACGACGTGGTCGCCCACGGCGCCCTGAGCCCCGGCGCCGACCCGCAGTGGGCCGTCTGCTCGGAGGCCGCGGCCCGTGAGGTGGCCGCGGGGACGGCCGACCAGGCCGTCGTGTGCTGCTGGACCGGCACCGGCGCCTCCATTGCCGCGAACAAGGTCCCCGGCGTACGGGCCGCCCTGTGCACGGACGCCTACACCGCGGACGGCGCCCGCCGCTGGAACGACGCCAACGTCCTCGCGCTCAGCCTCCGCCTCACCTCCGAGCCGCTCCTCAAGGAGATCCTCGACGCCTGGTTCACCGCCGAGCCGAGCGAGGACGCCGAGGACCGGGAGAACGTGGCCCGGGTGGAGCGCCTGGACGTCGGCCGGTCCTAGAAGCGCGCGTTCGGTCAGGCGCTGACCTCGCCCGCCACCTTCAGCTCCCCGTGGTCGGTCAGCCATCGCACCGACTCCAGTACGGCGGCCTCCGGTTCGTAGCGCGGGGCATACCCGAGGAGGGTCCTGGCCTTCTCGATGGTGAAGCACTGGCTGCGGTGCAGGTGCTCCCAGCTCACCTCGGCGTGTTCCGGGGCCGTGGTCCTGCGGAACTGCTCCCAGGTCACCGGCTCCAGCGTCGCGGTCCGACCGAACCAGCCGGCCGCGACGCGGGCGTATCCGCGGACGTTCAGCGCGCTGGGAGCGACGACGTTGAAGTCCTCTCCCGCCGCCGCGTCCCGGTGCTCGATCGCTCGCTCGAAGGCCTGCGCCACGTCGTCCGCGTGCACATGGTGCATCAGCTCGACACCGCTGCCGGGGATCCGTAGCGGCTGTCCCGCCGAGAGCGCGTACCAGACCGCGGGGTCGAAGTTCCCCAGCGGGCCGACCGGGTGCCAGCCGGGGCCCACGATGTGCCCGGGGTGCAGGGACGTGGTCACCAGGCCCCCGGCAGCGGTCTCCTCCTTCAGCATCCGGGCGATCCGGTCCTTCTGGATTCCGTACTCCCCGACGGGCGGGGCGCCCGTGGTCTCCGAGATCGGCAGCTTGTCGGCGGGGCCGTGGCGCCACACGCTGCCGCAGTGCAGCAGATGCCCGACCTCACCGCGCAACTTCTCCACCAGCGCGGTGGCCGAGTCCGAGGTGAAACAGACCAGATCGACGACGACATCCGGGCCCAGCCCGGCCACCCGGCCCCCGAAACCGCCCTCCCTGTCCTCCCGCTCCCGGTCGGCGACCACCTGACGCACCTGCTGCCATTCGGGGGCTTCGGTGTAGGCGGTGCGCGTGCCGCGGCTGATGTTGACCACTTCATGGCCGGCCCGCACCAGGCGGGGGACCAGGAAGGTGCCGATGTGCCCGCTTCCGCCGATCACGACGACTCGCATGTTCATCCCATCGCTGTCAGGCCGGTCAGGTCAGTCTGGTCGAGTGCCCGGCGGTGCCGTCAAGCTCCACAGCGCCGACGTGCGCCTACCTGCGCCGCCCTCGGTGGACATCTCGGTGGCGCGGGGCCGTTGTCAGTGGCGGCGACTAGCCTGCGGGCATGATCGACACGACTGAGGACGACCGTGCCTTCCCGGCCGCCCTGGCCGACGTGGCCCGCGTGGAGTTCGACTACGCCGACGGCGAGGGCGTCGACTTCGAGCCGTACGACGACTTCGACTCCGCCGAGGAGACCACCGACTGGCTGCGCCACTGGACCGGCAACCACGAACTGGACGGTGACGCCTACCGGGTCTTCGGACAGGACGGTACCGGTGGCCTCGCCGCCCTGTGGCGCGTGCGGCCGGGGCGGCCCCTCGCCGAGCAGCCCGTGGTGTTCCTGGGCTCGGAGGGCGAGCGCGGTGTGGTCGCGGCGAACCTGTCCGACTTCCTGTGGGTGCTGGCCGACGGCCTGGGCCCGATGGAGGTGGTGGAGCACGAGCAGTACGACGCCCGCCCGAACCCGGCGCTGACCGAACTCGCCGAGCGTCACGCGAGCACCCCGCGCCGCCCCACCCGCGACATCGTCACCTCCGCCCGCTCCGAGTTCCCGGCCTTCCCCGAGGACATCGACGCCCTCTGCCGGTGAGCGCCCTCCCCGGGTGAGCGCCCGGCCGGTGAGCGGCGTCAAGGGCGGCTCCACTCCACGGCCAGGGCCCGACCGGGGTTGTCGACGAAGATGTGCCGCACCAGTTCCTCACCCAGCTCGACGGCGAGTCGCGGACGCACCCGGCGCAGCAGATACGGCATCCCGGGGCCCCCGTCGACCGACCGGGCGGCCGCGGTCGTGGTGTCGCCGCCGAGGAGCAGACGGTCCCCGTGACCCGCCTCGGCGAGGGCGCGTACGGCGTCCGGCATGCGCCAGTCCGTGGCGTGGTTGGCGCGCGACGGCCCGTCGAAGGCGAGGTAGCAGCCCGACGCGGCGGCTTGGGCGTGCACGGTGAGGTCGGGAGAGCGGTTGAGATGGCCGAGGATCACCCGCCGCGGCGGCACCCCCAACTCCCCGCACAGCAGGTCCAGTACGTCCAGCGCGCCGGTCCCCAGCTCCAGGTGGACGGCGATCGGCGCCCCCGTCGCATGATGGGCCGCGGCCGCCGCGGACATGGTCCAGCGGGCGTGCGCGTCCAGAGCGTGGAAACCGCCCGCCACCTTGATCAGCCCCGCGCGGACGCCGGACGGGCCGATGCCCTCGGTCAGTTCGGCGACGAACACATCGGCGAGCCTGCCGCGCAGCCCGGAGAGCGTGTCGTCGTCGTAGTGGATCGCCTGGTGCAGCCCGGTGGCGGCGACGATCCGCACCCCGGTCTCCCGGGCCAGCGGCGGCAGATCCGCGGCTCGCCGCCCCAGTCCGTACGGCGTCCACTGCACCACGGTGCCACCGCCCTGCGCGGCGAACGCCGCCAGCTCGGCCCGCGCCGCGGAGACACTCCGCAGTTCCTGCCCCGGCAGTCGGGGACTGCCGAAGAACAGATGGTCGTGAGCGTCGCACACCCCGAGCTGCTCGGCGGGCACGTCACCGGCCACCGTACGGACCGCGACCGCGCTCACCACTGTCGTCCCCGTGGCAGCCGCCCCCGGCCCGGTGCCGACACATGCAGCACCTCGAACACCTCGCCGTCCGCCCCGGACGGCTGATGCGCCCAGAGCGAGAAGTGGCCGAGCTCCCAGTGAGCCGTGTCCACCACAGCCGCCGCGAGCACCGCGCCGTCCTGCCCGGCCAGCCGCTCCGTCTCACCCACCGCGTCCGCCATCGCCTCGGTCAACTCCATGCCCTGCGGCACAGGTTGACACCGCCGCACGGCCCACCGGGCAGGAGAGCCGGCGGCGCCTCCCTCCTCGTACGACAGGCCTGTCCACTGACGCACGGACGGCCGCCCGAAGTCGTCGCTGAGTCCCTGGAAGGCACCTCCCCAGAGGAAGGTGTTCATGCCCTCCACGGTGTTCCAGAGGTAGAAGGGCGCGTACTGGTTGACGGGCGAGCCGTTCACCCCGCGCTCGCGCATCAGATACGTCTTGAGGCCGAGCCCCTCCCAGTCGTCCAGCACATGCCCGACCCGGGCCACGCGCGCGCGGACGACGTCCATCTCGTAGTCGGCGGGCAGGGTGAGTGCGTACTGCATCGCGTGCATCGGTCGCCTTCTCTACGGTGCTTGGGGGGTGAGCAGCGAGAGCAGGCCCCGCACACCCGTGTCGAACGCGGCGGGCGAGCCGGACGCGCGGGCCAGGACATAGCCGCCCTGGACGGTCGCGAGTACGGTCGCCGCGATCTCCTCGCCGTCCAGCGACGCCGCGAACTGGCCCTGTTCCTTGCCCTCTTCGACGATCCCGGCGATGCGCTCACGGATCCAGTCGATCGTCTCGTCGACCGGCGCGCGAAGTTCGTCGCTGGCGACGACATCCGGGTCCATCGTGAGCCGGCCGATCGGGCAGCCGCGCAGCACGTCGCGCTCACGCCGCAGATACGCCTCGATGCGCTCGTACGGCGTGCCGGGGCCGCCGAGTACTCCCTCGGCGGTGGCGCGCAGCTCCTCGGCGGTCCTCCGGATCGCGGCGAGGGCGAGGTCGGGCTTGCCCTTGAAGTGGTGGTACATGCTGCCCTGTCCAGCCCCCGCGCGCTCCAGGATGGCCTTGGGGCTCGTCCCCACGTAGCCGCGCTCCCACAGCAGCTCACGGGTGGACTCGATCAGTCGGTCCGAGGCGCTCATGGCCTCACTGTACATACTAGTAGTTACAGAAGTCGAGGCCCCGGAGGAGCAGGCGGAACAGACCCGCGTACTCCCCGTGAGGTACACGCACTGCCGCTGGCCGTAGGACGACCCGACCCCCTCCCCGGAGCCAGTCTCGAAGCAGCACCGAACGACACGTTCAGACACTCCAAGGAGATGAACCGACATGCAGACTCTCGCGAACTGGGACGGTGGCCCGGGCCCGTGGATCCTCTTCTTCCCGTTGATCTGGGCGGCCGTCGTGCTCGGCGTCGTCACGCTCCTGCGCCGCACCGCCTGGCGCGGCCGCCGCGGCCCCTGGCGTACTCCGGCCGACGCCGGCCCCTCCGGGGACTCGCCGATCGCCATGCTCGGCCGCCGCTTCGCCTCCGGCGAGATCGACGAGGACGAGTACTGGCGCCGGCTGTCCGTGCTGGACGAGCAGTTCGGCCGTGCGGCGGGCAAGGGCGGTGCGGCATGACCGCCACGACCGCCTCGACGAGGACGTTGCCGGCCGCCCGGGTGGTCGACGCCGTGAAGGTGTACGGCAGCGGCGACACCGGCGTGCGGGCCCTGGACGGGGTGAGCGTCGACTTTCCGGCCGGCCGCTTCACCGCGATCATGGGGCCCTCCGGCTCCGGCAAGTCCACCCTCATGCACTGCGCGGCCGGCCTCGACACGCTCACCGAGGGCACCTCCTACATCGGCGACACCGATCTCGGCTCCCTCGACGACCGCCGCCTGACCCTCCTGCGCCGGGACCGCGTCGGCTTCGTCTTCCAGGCGTTCAACCTGGTGCCGACGCTGACCGTCGAGGAGAACATCCGACTGCCGCTGGACCTCGCGGGAGGCAAGGGCGACCCCGAGTGGATCGACGCGCTGATCGACGTGGTCGGCCTGCGCGACCGGCTCCGTCACCGGCCTTCCGAGCTCTCCGGCGGGCAGCAGCAACGCGTCGCCGTGGCCCGGGCGTTCGTCGGCCGTCCCGACGTCGTCTTCGCCGACGAGCCCACCGGAAACCTCGACTCCCGCTCCGGCGGCGAGGTCCTCGGCCTCCTCGGCAGGACCGTGCGCCGGACGGCCCGCACGGTCGTCATGGTCACCCACGACCCGGTGGCCGCGGCCCACGCGGACGAGGTCGTCTTCCTCGCCGACGGACGCCTGGTGGACCGGATGGAATCCCCGACCGCCGACAGGGTCCTGGACCGCCTGAAGGCCTTCGAGGTGACATCCCGGGCGGGGGTGCGGTCCCGGGCGGAGGTGACGTCCTGCGCGGAGGTGTCCCCCCGGGCGGGGGTGCCGTCCCGGACCGAGGCGTCCTCTCGGACGCAGGTATCCCCCGGGTCGGAGGTGTCCTCCCTGACCGAGCCGACCGCCGAGACCGAGCCGACCGCCCGGGCGGGTGTGTTCTCCCGGACTGAACCGGCCTCTCGGGCGGAGGGGGCTTCCCGGTCGGAGCCGGCCTCTCGGGCGGAGGGGGCTTCCCGGTCGGAGCCGGCCTCTCGGGCGGAGGGGGCTTCCCGGTCGGAGCCGGCCTCTCGGGCGGAGGGGGCTTCCCGGTCGGAGCCGGCCTCCCGGGCGGAGGGGGCCTCCCGGACGGAAGGGGCCTCCCGGTCCGAGCCGACGCCCCAGACGGAAGTGTCCCCCCGGACCGAGGCGGCCCCACGCACGCAAGCCCCCACGCAGCCACAGGCGCCCTCGCGGACCCGAGCCCTCCCGGGACCGGAGACTCCCTCTCCGACCCGGACGGAGGATCCCTCATGAACGCCTCCCTCCGCCTGAGCGTGTCCTCCCTGCGCGCCCACAAGCGCCGCTTCGTCGGGACCTTCCTCGCCGTGTTCCTCGGGGTCGCCTTCCTCGCCGGAACACTCGTCATGGGAGACACCCTCCGCGCCGGCTTCGACACCATGTTCGGCAACGCCACCGGCGGCACCGACGCCGTCGTCCGCAGTGCCGAGGCCATCACCACGCCGGGGGAGAGCGAGGGAGTGCGCGAGCCGGTCGCCACCGACCTGGTCGAGACCGTCGAAAAGGTACCCGGCGTCGCGGCCGCCGCCCCCGACATCCAGGGCGCCGGCCAGCTCGTCGGCAAGAACGGCAAGCCCATCGGCGGCAAGGGTCCGCCCACCCTCGCCGGCAACTGGATCGACGACCCGAAGCTCAACCCGTATCAACTCGCCGAGGGCCGAGCGCCGAAGACGTCCGGCGAGGTCGTCGTCAACCGCGGCACCGCCGAGAAGGGCGACCTGAGGATCGGCGACACGACGATCCTGCGCACACCCGACCCCGTCGAGGTGACCATCGTCGGCCTCGCGACCTTCGGCGGCGAAGACGGCATGGCCCAGGTGACCTTCACGGGCATGACCCGGGCCGACGCCGAGAGGTACCTCACGGCCCGGCCCGGCGAGGCGTCGAGCATCCAGGTGCGCGCGGGCCCCGGTGTCAGCCAGCGCGAACTCGTCGACCGACTGACACGCGTACTGCCCCAGGGCGTTGAGGCGATCACCGGTCAGGAGTCGACCGAGGAGAACACCGACATGATCTCCAGCCAGTTCCTGACCGTCTTCACGGCCTTCCTGCTGGTGTTCTCGGGCGTGGCCCTGCTCGTCGCCACCTTCTCCATCCACAACACCTTCGCGATCGTCGTCGCCCAACGCACCCGCGAGAACGCCCTGTTGCGGGCACTCGGCGCCTCCCGTCGCCAGGTCACCGCATCGACCCTCACCGAGGCGAGCGTCGTGGCGGTCACCGCCTCCGCCGCGGGCCTCGCGGGCGGCATCGGGGTCGCCGCCGGCCTCCAGGCACTGTTCCCGGCGATCGGATTCCCCTTCCCCGAGGGCGACTTGGTGGTCAGCGCGCTGTCGATGCTGCAGCCGCTCGCGGTCGGCGTCGTGGTCTGCCTGGGCTCCGCGCTGCTGCCCGCCGTACGCGCCGGCCGCACCGCACCTCTCGCCGCACTGCGCGAGACGGCCGTCGACCGGTCGGGCGCCTCCCGTGTCCGTGCCGTCACCGGAGCCGGCCTGGCCGCGCTGGCGGTGGCGGTCACCCTCACCGGCGTCCTGGTGTCACCGTCCCTCTGGCTCGCGGGCACCGGCGCCCTTCTGGCCCTCGTCGCGTTCGTGGTCCTCGGCCCGGTCGCCTCCACGACCGCCGTACGTGTGCTCGGAGGTCCCCTCGACCGGCTCCGCGGCGTCACCGGCTCCCTCGCCCGGCGCAACGCCCTGCGCAGCCCCAAGAGGACGGCCGCCACCGCCGGCGCGCTGATGATCGGCGTGGCCGTGGTCTCGCTGTTCACGGTGTTCGGGGCGTCCCTGAAGGCCACCATGGACCAGACCGTGTCCCGGTCCTTCGCGGGCGATGTCGCCGTCAGCACACCGTCGTTCGGCGCGGGCGGCAGCGGACTGAGCCCCCGGCTCGCCGGAGCCGTCCAGCAACTGCCCGAGGTGGACACGGCCGTGGGTCTCGGACGCGGTGTCGCCGAAGTCGACGGCCAGGGACGGGCGTTGACCGTCACCGACCCGCTCGCCCTGGAGCGCACCTTCGACCTCGGCACCGTGCGGGGCTCCCTGCGCGACCTCGGCACCGACGGCATCGCCATCACCGAGGCGGAGGCGCGAAAGCAGGGGCTCACGACCGGCGACACGGCCCGACTCACCTTCACGGATGGCGAGAAGGACATGTTCACGGTCCGCGCGGTCTACGGACGGTCCGAGCTGGCGGGAGACTACGTCATCACCCGCGCGGCCTGGGCCCCACACCGCACGCAGGACTCCGACTCGCTCGTCGCGGTCTCCTTCAAGGACGGCGTGAGCACCGGCGCGGGCAAGGCGGCGGTGGAGAAGGTGGCGGCGCGGTACGGCCATCCCGAGGTGCAGACCCGCGACGAGTACGCGCAGTCCTCGGCCGGCGGCATCGACATGATGCTCACCCTGGTCTACGCGCTGCTCGCCCTCGCGGTCCTCATCGCACTGCTGGGCATCGCCAACACGCTGACCCTGGCGATCCACGAGCGCACCCGCGAACTGGGGCTGCTGAGGGCCGTGGGCCAGACCCGTTCCCAACTGCGCGCCATGGTCCGCTGGGAGTCCGTCCTGGTCGCCGCTTTCGGCACGGTCGGTGGACTCACTCTCGGCGCCTTCCTGGGCTGGGTCCTGGTCAAGGCCTCGGACGGGACCAGCGACAGCACCTTCGCCTTCGCGATACCACCGCTGCAACTCGCGGTGGTCGCCCTGGTGGGCCTCGCCGCGGGAGCCCTCGCGGGCCTGCGCCCGGCCCAACGTGCCGCCCGTCTCGACGTACTGCGGGCGATCGCCACCGAGTGAGGCCGCCAAGAGCCCGCCGACGGTCACTGAGCCGGCGCGTCGGCCGCGGGAGACCGGGAGGGGCGCGCCCCGCGGGCGCACGAGCGGAAGGAGAAGGCGTCACCGCCCGGTCAGCCGGCAACGGCCGACCGGGCGGGAGCGTGTTCGGGCCTGCGGCCGTCGACCCGCACCTCGGCGAACCTGAGCGCGGACTTGTCGAGGACGGTGCGACGCGGTGGCCGTGCGGCGGAGGGCGTCGGGAGGGTGAACCACACGAACTTCCCCGACTCGCCGTCCGGCCGTACGCCCCAGCTCTCGCTGACCGCGGCGACCATCGCGAGCCCGCGGCCGCACGTGGCGAGCGGTTCGGTGTCCTTGATGTCGGCCACGACCGGCAGACGCGGGTCGTGGTCGTGCACCGAGACCATGAGCCGGTCGAGCAGCAGCTCGATCTTCACGGTGCACGTCTTGTCGGGCTGGGCATGGCGGTGGACGTTGGTCAACAGCTCCGTCACACCGAGCACGGCCCGGTCTATGAGGGGATCCAGATGCCAGTAGCGCAACTGTGCGGAAAGGATTCTGCGGACCTGGCCGATCCGCGCCGGCAGAGCCTGAAGCTCCACGGTGCAATGCCTGCTTGGGTGACTGATCACGGCTGCGACTCCCCGACGTGAGGTCCGGAAGAACACGGAGTTCGGATCGATGCGGCAGGTGCCTGCGTGAACGGCCGCCTGCCGTCGTGCCCGGCGGGCTGGTGTGCAGCGTGATCGCCGGTAAACCCAGAGTGATGTGAGACCAGCGTGACGCAGGAGGTGTGACTTCGCAACTCGCGGTGACCTAGTCGCTACGCCCCGCAGCCCTGCGTACGGCCTCGATGAACCGGCGTGCCGCGGGCGGCCCGGGCTCGCCCGGCGCGGGATCCTTCTCGCCCAGGGTCAGCAGATACCGGTTGCCGTTGAGGTCCGCGAGTGCCCGGTCGTCCGCGGCGAACCAGGGCTTGGAAGCGCGCACCGCCTGTACCGGCGCGCTGTCGATCTCGCTGCCGTAACTGGTGAGCAGTTCCAGCCTGCCGTCGTTGATCCGGACCTGGCCGGCCCGGGTGAGCGAGCGCAACCTCTTCCCGATCCGCACGCCCATAGCCGTGAACTCCGGCTCCGCCATGCCGCCCCGCCCCCTTGTGCGCGTCGGTTGCCGGCCCTTGCTCCCGTGTGGGTCGAGAGCCGGCTTCTGTCGTGATCCAGTGTGCGCGCCCCCGTTCGAGACGTCCGTCCCGCCCGGTGCAGTCTGCCCGCCATGGGCGTCGAGCACCAGTGCGCATGACATCTCGCCGGGGGCGCCCGGAGCACTCGTTCGAATGCGCCCCCGCCGCCGCGCTCCGCTGCGACCCCAGGCTGTCTTTGGGGCGCTCAAAGGTGTGTTTATGCAGGTGAGAAGCGTGCGGAAGGTGTCTATGATCGAGACATCGGCCGCGCGACGCGCCGTCGGCGCGCAGTGTTAGGAGCCCCGCCGTGAGCACCCCTCAGCAGACCCGGACCGGCGACACCCTCGACGTCGACCACAGTGACACCGCCTACCGCGGCTGGCTGAAAGAAGCCGTCCGCAAGGTGCAGGCCGACGCCAACCGCTCGGCCGACACGCACCTTCTGCGCTTCCCGCTCCCGGAGAGGTGGGGCATCGACCTGTACCTCAAGGACGAGTCCACCCACCCCACGGGCAGCCTCAAGCACCGGCTCGCCCGCTCGCTGTTCCTCTACGGCCTGTGCAATGGCTGGATCAGGCCGGGCCGCCCGGTGATCGAGGCGTCCAGCGGCTCCACCGCCGTGTCCGAGGCGTACTTCGCGAAGCTCATCGGCGTGCCCTTCATCGCGGTCATGCCGCGCACGACGAGCGCCGAGAAGATCCGCCTGATCGAATTCCACGGCGGCCGGTGTCACTTCGTGGACGACCCGCGCACCATGTACGAGGAGTCGGCCCGCCTCGCGGTGGAGAGGGGCGGCCACTACATGGACCAGTTCACCTACGCGGAACGGGCCACGGACTGGCGCGGCAACAACAACATCGCCGAATCCATCTTCAGGCAACTGGAGTTGGAGCGTTTCCCGGAGCCCGCGTGGATCGTCGCCACGGCCGGTACCGGCGGCACCTCGGCGACCATCGCCCGGTACGTCCACTACATGCAGCACGACACCCGCATCTGTGTGGCCGATCCGGAGAACTCCTGTTTCTTCGAGGGCTGGAGCACCGGCGATCCGGACGTCACCTGCGACTGCGGCTCGCGCATCGAGGGCATCGGCCGGCCGCGCATGGAACCGAGCTTCGTGCCCGGGGCGATCGACCGCATGATGAAGGTCCCGGACGCGGCCAGTGTCGCCGCCGTGCGCGCCCTGGACCGGGCCATCGGGCGCCGGGCGGGCGGCTCGACCGGCACCGGACTGTGGAGCGCGCTGAAGATCGTCGCCGAGATGGTGGCCGAGGGCCGCCGGGGGAGCGTCGTCACCCTTCTCTGCGACCCAGGCGACCGGTACCTGGACAAGTACTACTCGGACGCGTGGCTGGCCGAGCAGGGCCTGGACATCGAGCCGTACACAGCGGCGATCGCCGCACTGCTGGAGACGGGGGTCTGGCCCGGCCAGGTCACTCAGGTCAGCCCCTAGCAGACAGAAGCTGTACGGCCCTCGCCGGCGCCGGCACTTCAAGCTGGACCAGAAGGGCCTGGTCTCGTCGACATCGCGCAGAAGGCGGCCCAACCCGAACCCCGGCTAGGAGCCCTGCGCCCCGAGCCGCCGGTCCAGCGTCCGGACCGCGTCCCGGAAGGCCCGCCCCAGCCCGGCCCGGCCCAGCTTCGCGACCAGGCGGAACACCGCCGTGCCGTCGACGGCGAAGGTCCAGCGCACATGGGTGCCCGCCCCGGCGGGAGTCAGCCGCCACTCCTCGGCGATGGCGCGGGCACCGGGAGCGTTGGCCACGTCGACGCGGTAGGCGTACAGCTCGGGGGCCTTCGCCGCGAGGACGGTCTCCTGGAAGCGCCCGCCGCCCTTGAGGTGGATCTCCCGGGTCGAGCCGTTCCCGGTCGAGCGGGCCAGCGTCACCGCGGAGAACCATTCTTCCCACCCCGGTACGTCCTCGGCGAGCGCCCGGTGGACCGCCTCCGGCGGAGCCGACATCTGCTGTACGAACACCAGCCGTACGGGTGCGGTCGCGATGAAGTCGAGCCCCACCTCGCGCAGTTGGTGAGCCATGGACAACCCCCTCAGGTGTGAACGGGAAGGGTCACCCTAGCTGGCGCTCCGTCAGATGTCTGTACCTTCAACGGAGTCGCCCGCCACGACCAGCCGCCGCAGATGCTCCGAGATCTCCGCGCGCGCCGACGCCGGCAGCCCGGCGTCCGTCACCAGCGTGTCGACCTGCTCCAGCGAGGCGAACGAACTCAGGCCCACCGTGCCCCACTTGGTGTGGTCGGCGACCACCACGACCCGCCGGGCCGACTGCACCAGACGCCGGTTGGTCTCGGCCTCCGCGAGGTTCGGCGTCGACAGGCCGGCCTCGACCGATATGCCGTGCACACCGAGGAAGAGCACGTCGAAGTGGAGCGCCGCGATCGCCTGGTCGGCCACCGGCCCCACCAGCGAGTCGGAGGGGGTGCGCACACCGCCGGTCAGCACGACGGTCGCCGCACCCTGACGGGGGCCGGTGGTGCGCTGCGCCGCGTGGAACACGTCGGCCACCCGCACCGAGTTCGTCACGACGGTCAGATCCGGCACGTCGAGCAGATGGTGGGCCAGCGCGTACGTCGTCGTACCGCCCGACAGGGCGATCGCGGTGCCCGGGGCGACCAGCTCCGCCGCTGACCGCGCGATGTCCTCCTTGGCGGTCAGCTCCAGACCCGACTTCGCTTCGAAGCCCGGCTCGTGGGTGCTCGCCTCGACCACCGGGACCGCGCCGCCGTGCACCTTCTCCAGCACACCCTGGCGGGCCAGCGCGTCGAGATCGCGCCGTACGGTCATGTCCGACACGCCGAGCTTGCGGGTCAGCTCGTTGACGCGCACCCCGCCTCGGCGCCGGACCTCGTCCAGGATCAGGGCGCGCCGCTGCTCCGCGAGGAGGTTCTGATTCTCACTCACGTACGCTCCGGTCCTTTCGCCTGCGGCTGTCCGACACGCCCTGCGCACCCTCGCCCACAAGCACATTTTGCCCGTCCCTGGTGCGCGGGACGTCCCATACTCGCACGGGCCCCCACCCGCAGCGCCACCGACCGCCCCGTCTCACTCGTGCCACCGGGGTGACACCCGGGCTCCGGCTGTCGCCCGGATCGGGGAGATTCCGTGACGAGTGGTGTGCGCGACGCGCCGAACGGGAGATCCTTGTTCCCGCACGGACAGATGCCGACAGCGCGTCACGGGGGAAGTGCAAAGACAGTGGAACGTGTCCCGACCATGGGCGCGGACGGCTCGCCCGCCCGGCCCGAAGCATCCGGAACCGCCCTGGAACTCCTGGTCCACGGGGTGGGCGGCACCACGCCGGAGAAAATGCTCGACGATCCGCGCACGGTGCGGATCACCGGCGACGACATCGCGGCCGTCTTCCGGCGCGCCGACGACGTCGACGCCGAGCGGAGACCGCGCGACGCCCGCACCGGCCCGGTGCCCGAGGCGTACGTCTGGTGCAACCTCACCTCCGGCAACGGCACCCGCGCCCTGTGGCTGCTGTTACTGCCGTTCATGGTGGTCAACCTCGCCCACTGGATGCGCCCCACCGCACGCGGCCGCAAACGGACCGTGCGCCTCTACGGCCTCCTGGTCCGGCTCGCGGGCCTGACGCTGACCGTTCTGCTGGTCGCCGCCGCCTGCGAGGTCGCCCTGGACCTAGCGGCCTGGCAGTGCGCGGGCACACGCGCGTGCGCCGAGTCGCACACCTGGCTGGGCTTCCTGTCGCCCGACGTCTCGGACGCAGGCTGGTGGAGCAGGCCCGGTCGCCGTCTCGCCCTCGCGGCCCTGGTCCCGGCAGCGCTGACCGGCCTGCTCTGGTACCTGTCCCACCGCACGTGGAGCGCCTACGAGTCCCAGCAGCCCCTGTCCCGCGGGGGCGAGCCCGAGGAGGACCACGGGCGCACCGCGCTCAGCCGGCCCGGTTTCTGGTACGGCCGCCGTCTGGTCGCCCGCCTGCGCGCCGCGCACACCGCCGCGGGCCTGCTGACGATCGCCGCCGCGGTCAGCTCCACGGCGGCCCGCTTCGACCGCGAACCCGGCGGCCCCGTGCTCCTCGACACGCTGGGCCGGCTCCTGCTGGCCGCTCTCGTCGCCGCCGCGGTCGCCGTCGTCTGGGTGGTGTGCCGCCGAGGACGCAGCGAGAGGTATCTCGACCGGCAGCTCGACGAGCGTCTCGTACGGCGCCTGCCGCTCGCCGCGCTCCTCCTGCTCGCCCTCGCCGCGGTGTACGCCGGGTGGGAGCGGCCCGGGTGGCAGTCGCACGGCCGGCTGTCGGGGGACGCCACCTTCGGTGGCATCGCCTTCGTGCAGGGTCTGCTGGTGGTCACCCTGGCCGCGGTCGCCCACCTGCTGTACCGCACGCATCCCGACCCGCGCGCCGCGATGCGCGGGCTCGCCGGACCCGCCGTGGCGACACTGGCCTGCGCGCTGGGCGGCGTGATGTCCGGCGGCGTCTCGCAGCGCGTGTCGGACTGGCTGGACGGTACCGGCGCCACCATCCTCGGCCCGCCGGTCCTGCTGACCTGGCAGGCGTCCGTGATCCCACTGGTCCTTCTCGTGCTGCTGGCGCACTGCGCCTGGCTCGGCCGGCGCACCTGGCGCTCCGGACGGGCCCAACTGGGCACGGTCGAGAGCGAGTACCCCGCGGAGCCCAAGGACGCGGCACGCACCCGCCGCATCGCCCGCACCCGCGCGATGGCGGCGCTGACGGACCGGGGACCGCGCCTGCTCGGAGTGACGTCGGCCAGCACCCTGCTCCTGGGAGCCGGGGCCCTCGTCGGCGCCCTGACCTCCCGCAGGACACCGGCACAGGCCGCCGAGGGGGCGTACGTCTTCGTTCAGGGCGGCGCCGACACCGCGCAGGCCCTCGGCTCCTGGCTGATCGGCCTCGGCTTCATCCTGTTCGTCACCTGGGGCCGCCGCGCCTACAAGGACCCCTCCGCGCGCCGGACCATCGGCATCCTCTGGGACGTGGGCACCTTCTGGCCGCGCGCCGCCCATCCCTTCGCCCCGCCCTGCTACGCCGAGCGCGCGGTACCGGACCTGACCTGGCGGATCGCGACCTGGACCCGGGCCACGCGCGGCCGGCTGGTCATCTCCGGCCACTCCCAGGGCAGTGTGCTGGCGGCCGCCGCGGCCTGGCAGCTGGAGCCCACGGTCCGCAAACGCGTCGGCCTGCTGACCTACGGTTCCCCGCTGGAGCGCCTCTACGGTCGCTGGTTCCCGGCCCACTTCGGGCCGGCCGCGCTCACCGCCCTGCACCACGACGTGGACTGCTGGCGCAACCTCTACCGGCTCACCGACCCCATCGGCGGCCCGGTCCGGCTGCCCGGCGACTGCGGCCCCGAGGTGGACCGGGAGCCCCTCAAGGACCCGCTCGCCTACGGCCGCACCGATCTGCACCCGCTGCCCGTGCCGATCCTCGGCCACTCCGACTACCAGGCCGACCCGGTCTTCGCCGAGGAGCGGGCGAAACTGCTGGGCCGGCTCCAGCCGGACGTGCCGGTCCCGCGGTCTCAGGAGGACTCGGGCAGGTCCTCGGCGTAGAGCAGGGTGAGATCGTCCGTGGTCGGGTCGTCCACCTGGGCGACCCGGCTCGCGTGCCGCTCCACCATCGCCTCGAAGGTCTGACGCGCGGTACGGCCGTTGCCGAAGGCGGGCCCCTTGGGCAGCACCGTGAAGTACTTCAGCAGAGCCTCCGGAGCGCCCGGTGCCAGCCGGTACTCGTGCTCCTCGGCCTGCTGCTCCACGATGCGGAGGAGTTCCTCTGGGTTGTAGTCGCTGAAGGTGATGGTCCGCGAGAAACGGGAGGCCACACCCGGGTTGACCGACAGGAACCGCTCCATCTCGGCGGTGTAGCCCGCGACGATCACCACGACCGCGTCCCGGTGGTCCTCCATCAGCTTCACCAGCGTGTCGATGGCCTCCTTGCCGAAGTCCCGGCCCGAGTCCTCCGGCGACAGCGCGTACGCCTCATCGATGAACAGCACTCCGCCGCGCGCCTTGTCGAAGGCCTCCTGGGTGCGGATCGCGGTGGAACCGATGTGCTCGCCGACCAGGTCGACGCGGGACACCTCGACGAGATGCCCCTTCTCCAGGACACCGAGGGAGGCGAGGATCTCGCCGTAGAGCCGGGCGACCGTCGTCTTGCCGGTGCCGGGGGAGCCGGTGAAGACCAGGTGGCGCTTGACGGACGCCGCCTTGAGGCCCGCCTCCTGACGCCGCCGGCCCACCTCGATCATGTCGGTGAGCGCCCGCACCTCGCGCTTGACGCTGTCCAGGCCCACCAGGGCGTCGAGCTCACCGAGAACGGCCTTCGAGGTGCGCGAGGGCTTCTCCGGCTCGGCGGGGACGGCCGGCGGCTCCTGCTCGGTGACCCGCTGCCCGGGGATCAGCAGACCGGGGGAGCTGGACTCCGTCAGTACGGCCGTCTCGCGCGCCGCGGGCGGCGTCGGGCCCCCGCTCTCGTCGCTCGTGCAGTCCTCGACGACGGGGCCCGCTCCGGCCGCCGCGTCGGGGGCGTCGGCGAACTCGTAGCCGCCGCGCGCGCAGCGCTCCGTGCGGCACTTCCTGAGGGTCGTACGGCAGCCGTCTATGACGTGGAAGCCGTAGCCGCCGCTGCCCGTCACCCGGCAGTTCAGGAAGCTGCCGCGGCCGCCCGCCGACACATAGAAGCCCGCCTCGGCGGGGGAGTCGACCGTGCAGCGCTCGATCGTCGGGTCGGCGCCCTTGGTGACGATCACACCGGTCTGGGTGCCGTCGACGGTGCAGTTGTTGAGGGTGCCGCCGCTGCCGTGGTCACGGAACCAGGCGCCGGTCGCCGCGTCCCGGATCCGGCAGTCGTCGAGCTGCGCGGTGGCGCCGTCGCTCACGGACACGGCCGTGTTGCGGACCTGGGAGATGTCACTGTCGACGACGTCCGCGCGGGAGCCGCGGTCGAGGACGAACAGGGCGTCCGGCACGTCGTGCACCCGGCAGGAGTCCAGTACGGCGGTGGCGCCGTCGCTGATCCAGACGGCCGGATAGTCGCCGGTGCTGTCGAAGATCTCGCACTGGTTGGCGTCCACGCGCGTGCCCGGATCCCACACCGACAGGCCGTTGCGCCCGAACTGACGGACCGTCGTACGGGTCAGGGTGAGCACCGAGCGGGAGCGCAGGTCGACCGCGTTCTCCGGGATGTCGTGGATACGGCAGTCGGCCAGGGTCAGCACCGCGTCGGTGTCGAGGGTGACGCCGTCGCCGGTGGTGCGGTGCACATCGCAGTCGGTGAGGTGCGCGGTGGCCCGGCCGGTGATCTGGACCCCGCTGCCGCGGACCTCGTAGACCTCACAACCCACGGCCTCCAGCGCGGAGTTCTCGCCGGTCGCCGTCAGTCCCGCGCCCGAGGTGTGGTGGACCCGGCAGCGCTCCAGGCGGGGGTGGGCGCCGCCGCGCACCGAGACACCGGACTGGCCGGCCGCCACGATCTCGCACTCCTCGAACACCCCGCCCGCGCCGTCCAGTACGGCGATGCCGATGCCGGCCGGGTTGTCGACGGTGCAGCGCCGTACGGTCGGGCGCGCGCCGCCGCGTACCTCTATGCCGGCCGCGGACCGCGTGACGATCCGGATGTCGGTGAGCTCCGGTGTGCCCTCCTCGACGAGCAGGGCGGGGGCGGCCGCGTCCTGGCCCTCCACGTGCAGGTCCTGCACCACGGCGGAGGAACGCACGGTCAACGGCACCCCGTCCAGGGGCGCGATGCGCACGGAACCGGGCGAACCCTCGGGGCCGCGCAGGGTCACCGCCCGCTGCACGACGAGGTTCTCCCGGTAGGTGCCGGGCGCGACCGTGAGGACGTCCCCGTCCGCCGCGGCCTCCAGGGCAGCGGCGAGTGACGCGTACTCACCCGTGCGGCGCCGCCACCGCGATGTACCGGTGTGCGTCACCTGGACCGTGCCCTGTGCCATGGCGTTGCTATGCCCCCACCTCGTCGTACGCGGGTTTGTGCTGCCGAGGAACCTCGGCCGGTCCACCGTAGCGTGCGCGCGGGTGGTGGGTTGACCAGAGCCGTAAGGCGGTCAGCTGCCGGTGCCGGTCCGGCCCCAGTCCGGGCCCGCGCGGTCCCAGGCCTGGTCCCAACGGGCGTACCGGCGACGGACCATGCGCCAGACGGCGAACCGTCTGGCACACTCGATCAGGCCCGCGGTCAGCAGGGCCGCCCCGGTGCCCGCGAGGACGGCGTGGGTGGTGGCGGTGGCGGAGTCCAGCGGCCGGGCCGCTGTGCGGCCGTGCAGGTCCGTCCACATGCTGAAGTGGTCGCCGCGGTGCGGGGTCTGGAGGGCGGCCATCACCGTGCCCCGGTGCGCGGTGCCGTCCGGCGCGGTCCAGCCGGCCACCACTCGGCTGCGCACATCCCGCCCCGAGGCGGCCTCGGGGTCGGCGTCCAGCGGCGAACGCTCCAGCCTGCGGATCACGGTCGCCGTCACCAGCCGACGGGAATCCTGCTGCTCACGGACCGACTGCTGCAGCGCTCCCTGGGCCGCGCCCCCGGTGACGGAGCCGATCACCGGTGCTACGACCAGGATCAGCAGCAGGGCCAGGAGGCCGGCCCAGGCCTCGGCCAGGTCGGTCCCGCGGCGCAGCGGGTTGCGCCGCCAACGCCACAGCCCACTGATCGCCCGCACCGTCCGCACCCCCTTCCCGCTCCGTGATAACCCCCGACGGAGTCGTTCACGCGCGGGACCGGCCGAAGAGAGAGCGAAATCACCTGCGGCCGGGCCTCTCATGAACTCCTCGTGAAAGCCCCAACGTGCATGCCCCCGGGCGGTGTTCCCGAGGTGCTGGCTCACCGGTCGAGAATCGTCACCGGGTCACCGACCCGGATCGTGCCACGGGAGCGGGGCACCAGGTTCTGCCCGAAGACGAGCTTGCCGCCGAAGCGGCGGTGCCGGCCCAGGCTGTGCAACGGCTCCTTGCCCCGGACGGCCCGGTCCTGGTCGGTGGTGGTCACCACGCACCGCCCGCACATCTTGGCCACCCGGAAGGTGACGTCCCCGATGGCGATGAGCGACCAGTCGTCCTCGGCCCAGGCGTCGGCGCCGCTCACGACCACGTTCGGCCGGAAACGGTTCATGGGCAGGGGGCCCTCGGCCGCGTGCCGGCCTTCGGAGATCAGGGAGTTGAGGGCGTCGAGGGAGGCCGCGGAGGTCAGCAGCAGCGGGTATCCGTCGGCGAAGGTGACGGTCTCGCCCGGCAGCGCGTACTCGGGCTCGACCGGGCGGCGGGTGGCGGGGTCGTCCAGGTGGACCAGGCGGGTCCGGGCGCCGAGGTACTCGCTGCACCACGCGTGTGCGGCCGCGTCGGCGGCGGGCACCCCCTCGACCTTGTCCCCGAAGATGTCCAGCGTGACGGTCTCGCCCGGTTCGGGGACCGGCACGGTCAGCGGATCCAGACCGGGCGCGGACAGAACGACGCCGCCGCCGGGCATCAGCTCGGCGGCGGCCTGCGCGAGGCGCGGCTGCTGTCGTTGGGTGACGACCTTTCCCCCGTCGTCTACCAGCGCCCAGCGCCGGTCACCGGCCAGCCCCCAGGGCTCCACCTCGGCCTCCCGGAGTGCCAGACCCCGGAACGCCTTGACCGGATGGACATGTATCGACAACAGCTGCGCATTCCCCATGAGCCCATCGTGCCAGGCGGCACCGACAGCCCGGGAGGGGAATCAGTACCCGCGGTACTGCTGGTTGTTGTACGGGTCCTGGTAGGGAGCCGCCGGAGCGGGCCGGGGAGCCGCGGGGCGCATCGCCTCGTAGCCCGTGCCCATGCCGGGGCCGGCCGGACGCGGCTGCTGCTGCGGCCCGGGATAACCGCGAGGCGCGGCGGCCTGCTGCGGGATGTACGCCCCGGGCGCCTGCTGCAGCGGAGAGGGCTGCTGCGCCTGCGGGTAGCCGTAGGAGGAGTAGGACGGACCTGAATAGGAGGGACCAGCGGGAAGAGCGGGCAGCGCGGACGGCAGCGCGGGAAGGTGGCTTGCCGGGACGTCGTAGGCGGCCGGGACCCGAATCGGGGCGATCTGCGGGGTGCCCCGCTCGGCCACGAGTGAGTCGTAGATCGGAGTGTCCGGGAAGGAGGCGGAGTAGTAGCCGCCGCCATAAGTGGAGCGGGGGGAGGTCATGGCACATAAGTTAAGCCCACGATGTGCTGGTTGGGGAGACCGATAAGAGGGTTGTTTTCCGTGTCGGCAGTGACGTGGGATCCCCAATGCGAGCGAACTCGGCAAAAAAGGACGCCAATCCAGGTCCCATCCTGGTAAAAGCCGAGTTCCGAGCGGGTTACCGCCGGTTGGCCGGCGATCTTCCTGTGCGCGCGATGGGAGTTCGCTGTCCCCGGGGAATAGGTTGAGCGGGTAGAACTCGAAGGGCCGCCGGGGCGCGTCCTGGCCTG
The DNA here is from genome assembly GCF_044766405.1 of Streptomyces sp. NPDC102270. Lineage (NCBI taxonomy): Bacteria > Bacillati > Actinomycetota > Actinomycetes > Kitasatosporales > Streptomycetaceae > Streptomyces > Streptomyces sp. NPDC102270. Next base: position 215,924 of record NZ_JBIWLX010000016.1, read on the forward strand.
CCGACACCTGATGGGGGCGGACATGCCAATGTCGAAAGGCTCGAACGCTCAGGTGCCCACGACGGCACTGCGCGTCGAATTGGGCTGGCGTACCGGGCCGGGGGTCCCCGACGCGGATGCCTCGGCCCTGCTGCTCGTCAGCGGAAAGGTCCGTTCCGACGCCGACTTCGTCTTCTACAACCAGCCGCAGCACTCCTCCGGAGCCGTCCGCCACGAGGGCAAGCGGACCGACGGCGGCCGGGTGACCGACACGCTGCTCGTCGATCTCGCGCGCGTGGAGCCGTCGGTGGAGACCGTTGTGCTCGCCGCTTCTGCGGACGGCGGGACCTTCGCCCAAATCCCGGATCTTTACATCGAGGTGCGAGATGTCGCGCAGGGCACTGTGGCGGCGCGGTTCGACAGCACGGGCGCGACAGTAGAAACCGCTTTCGTGCTCGGGGAGTTCTATCGCCGCCAGGGCGCATGGAAATTCCGAGCCGTCGGTCAGGGCTACGACAGCGGACTGGAAGGTCTCGCAACGGACTTCGGCATCACCGTGGACGAGCCCCAGCAGAAGGCACCGGTGACGCCGCCGCCGGCCCCCTCCTCGCCACCGGTCCGCCTCTCCAAAGTCACGCTGACCAAGTCCGCTCCCTCCGTCTCCCTCGCCAAACAGGGCGGCACCTCGGGTGCGATGCGCGTGAACCTCAACTGGCAGGTGCGTAAACAGTTCTCGGGCTGGAGCGGCAAGCGCGGCCGGGCGGTGGCCATGCACGCCGACCTCGACCTGTGCGCCCTGTACGAACTCGCCGACGGCCGCAAGGGAGTCGTACAGGCGCTCGGCAACGCCTATGGAGCCCTGCACCAGCCGCCCTACATCCACCTCGACGGCGACGACCGCACCGGTGCGCTCGCGAGCGGTGAGAACCTCACCGTGAACCTCGACCACAAGCGCGACTTCCGGCGCATCCTCGTCTTCGTGACCATCTATGAGGGCGCGCGCTCCTTCGCCGACCTGCACGCCACGGTCACCCTCCAGCCGCAGTACGGCGCCCCGATCGACTTCTCCCTCGACGAGTGCACGGTGCCTTCGACGGTGTGCGCCCTGGCCCTGATCACCAACACCGGCGACGACCTGGTCGTCCAGCGCGAGGCTCGCTATCTGGTGCCCGAGCGCGGAGTGAGCCCGCAGCGGACGGTGGACCACGTGTACGGCTGGGGCATGAACTGGACCCCGGGCCGCAAGTGAGACCTCAGCGCTCCTCGCCGACGACGGCGTCCGGGCGCGCGTAGGTGCGGCCCTTCCAGGCCGCGCCGCGCCCCCGGTAGTGCTGCACCGCCGAGTCGACCGTCATCAGGAGATAGAGGAACGCGGTGAACGGCAGCAGGGGAGCGAGCCACAGCGGCTGCCGGTAGTAGCGGAGCATCGGGACGTACGTCCCCGTCATGACCAGCCACGCGGCAGCACCCGGCAGCACGGTCGCCGCACTGCCCGTCGCCAGGCCGGCGAGGACGGCGACGGGCGGCACCAGATAGACCAGCGCCAGCCCGGCCACCGTTCCCAGCAGCACCAGGGGGTTGTGGCGAAGCTGGGCGTACGCGCTGCGCGACACCATCCGCCACAGGTCGTGCAGCCGGGGATAGGGGCGCACGCTGTGCACCCGCTCGGCGAGGCCCAGCCAGATGTGGCCGCCGCCGCCCTTGACGGCCCGCGCGAGGGCCACGTCGTCGATGACGGCGTGCCGGATGGCGTCCGGGATCCGCGCCCGCTCGGCCGTGTCGGCGCGCAGCAGGACGCAGCCGCCTGCCGCGGCCGCCGTCCGCGTGCCCCTCCTGCCGATCCGGCGGAACGGATACAGCTGCGCGAAGAAGTAGACGAACGCCGGCACCACGAGCCGCTCCCACCGGCTCTCCACCCGCAGCCGGGCCATCTGCGAGACGACGTCGAACCCACCGGCGTGCGCGGCGGCGACCAGCCGCCGCAGGCTGTCCGCCTCATGGGCGATGTCGGCGTCCGTCAGCAGCAGGTACTCGGGCTCACGCGCGCGTGCCAGAGCGATGCCATGGCCTACGGCCCACAGCTTGCCCGTCCACCCCGCCGGCGGCTCACCCGGTGAGGACACGGTCAGCGGCAGTCCGGCGGACCGGCGCGCCAGTTCGCGGGCCAGCTCTCCGGTGCCGTCCGTGCTGCCGTCGTCGACGAGGAAGATCTCCGCCCGCCCCGGATAGTCCTGGGCCAGGAGAGAGGGCAGGCTCACGGGCAGCACCTCGGCCTCGTCACGGGCCGGCACCACCACAGTCACGGACGGCCAGGCCGCGGGATCACGCTGCGGCGGGAGCCTTATGTCCGTGCGCCAGAAGGAGCCCTGGCAGAGCAGCAGCCACAGCCAGGCGGCGAGGGATACGGCGGCGGTCCACGCGATGGCGCTCACGCCCGCAGTCTGCCCCACGGAACCGGCCCCCAAGGGCTCATCGTCTATCGTGGCCGGGTGAAGATCGCGCTCTTGGACTCCGGAATCGGTCTGCTGGCGGCCACCGCCGCGGTACGGCGACTGCGCCCCGACGCCGATCTCGTGCTCTCCCTCGACCCCGACGGCATGCCATGGGGGCCCCGCACACCGGCCGACATCATCGGGCGCGCCCTGACCCTCGCCAGGGCCGCCGCCGCCCATGGTCCCGAGGCCCTGATCATCGGCTGCAACACCGCCACCGTGCACGCCCTGACCGCCCTGCGCGCCCGTCTCGAACCGGATCTGCCGGTCATCGGCACCGTTCCCGCGATCAAGCCCGCGGCGGCGGCCGGCGGTCCCTTCGCCATCTGGGCGACCCCCGCCACCACCGGCAGCCCCTACCAGCGCGGTCTCATCGAGGAGTTCGCCGACGGGGTGCCGGTCACCGAGGTGCCCTGCCCCGGCCTCGCCGAGGCGGTGGAGCACGCCGACGAGGCGGCCGTCGACGCCGCCGTGGCCGCGGCCGCCGCCCTGACCCCCGCGGACGTGACGACCGTCGTCCTGGGCTGCACGCACTACGAACTGGTCGCCGAGCGCATCCGCGCCGCCGTGCAGCGCCCCGGCCGTCCGCCGCTCGTCCTGCACGGCTCCGCCGGAGCGGTCGCCGCCCAGGCGCTGCGCCGGATCGGTGAGCAGCCCGCGCCCGAGGCAGCGGCCACCGGCACCCTCACGGTGCTGCTCAGCGGACGCGAGGGTGCCGCCCTGCCCGCGCCCGCCCTGGCCTATGCGGAGGGCCGGCTCCTGCGGACCGCCACCCCCGCCCGCTGACCACCTGTCGGCGGCCGGAAAGCCCCGCCCGGAGCAGTCACTCTGTGCGACGAGGTACCAGCGCGGCGAAACCTGAGTAACCTCGTAGGCATGAGGGACCACCCCCACGGCGAGCACACCTCGCACCACACCGAGGTCTGGACCGGCCGCGCCTCCAACCGGATCCAGTGGCTGCTGGCGCTCGGGGGCGCCGCGATCCTGGCGCTCGGCGTCGAGCTCGCCGTCGACTCGACGTGGACCTCAGGGGCCGCTCCGCTCGTCATGTCCGTGGTCGGCTGCATCGCGGCCGGGCTGCTGGTCCTCTTCCTCACGCTCGCCTTCGTCCATGTCGCCCTCAAGGTCGACATGGACTCCCTGGAGGTGCGCTGCGGCCACATCGGGGTGCCGCGCCGACGGATCCCGCTGGACCATGTCGCCGGAGCCGAGTTCATCCCGCACGTCACTCCGCGGCAGTGGGGCGGGTGGGGCTACCGCTGGCGCCCCGAGAAGGGCACCGCCGTCGTCGTACGCCGTGGCGAGGGCGTGGTCCTCCAACTGTGGGACGGGCACACGTTCACCGTGACCGTCGACGACGCCGAGGCCGCCGTACGCATCATCCGCGACCGGCTGCGGCCCCGGGCGACGGGTCCGCGCCGCTGAGACCGGGCCGATCGGTCACTTCCCGGCCGGTTCGTCGATGAGCGGGTGGGCCGTCGTCAGGCCCGCCAGAAATCCGACGCCCACCGACACCATCGTGAAGCTCAGCGCGTTGCCGACCGCGGCGATCGCCGCCAACGCCGTCAGAGCTGCGCCCGCCGTGAGGACGACCGGCGTGGGACGGGGAGAGCGCCACAGCGCGTACAGCAGCCAGCAGAAGGCCGCCACCAGCAGCAGCACACCGGTCACCCCCTGCTCGGCGGCGATCTGAAGCGGAGCCGAGTGCGGTTTCCCGTCGGGCAGCAGGGACTGGGCCGCCGTGGTGCTCAGCTCCCCGAAGCGGCCCGGACCCACCCCGAGGGCAGTGTTCTTCCGGGCCAGGTGGAGGGCGTCGTGCCACAGGCCGATCCGGTGCGGGGTGAGCCGGCCGCGCAGTGCATCGGCGAGCCCGTCCGGTACAGCGTTGCCGGCCACCGCCCAGGTCAGGCCGGTCACCGCGGTCGCGGCCAGGGCGAGGCCGGCGATGCCCGGACCGCGGTGGCGCATCCGGCCGGCGGCGAGCGAGCACAACAGCACCGTGATGCAGGTGGCCAGGCCCGAGGCCGACCCCAGGGCGGCCGAGGCCACCGCGATGCCGACGGCCAGCAGCCGCAGCAGGAGCCGCAGGGCAGGAGAGCCGGTGGTCCAGGCGGCGCAGCACGCGGCACCGGTGGCGAGCGTCAGCAGGGCGGCCGTGGCGCCCGCGTGCCCCAGTGGACCGACGAGGTCCGGTCCGGGCGTGAGACGGGGGAGTCCCACCGTCAGGCCCAGTCCGGTCAGCGCGGCCGCGCACGGGGCAGCGACCGGCAGCAGCGCCCCCGAGATCCGGCCGGCCGCATACCCTGCGGCGACGGCCAGCAGGGCGAGCAGCACGCCCTCCGGACGCCCGTCGTGCGCGGCCGCGGTGATCAGCGACCAAGAGGCACAGGCGCCGAGCACCAGTACGCCCACCACATCGGAAACGTTTCGTCTGTCGCCGTCCTCCTCGGAACCGGCCACAGACGTGATCCCCGTGGAACCCACCCCGCCCCCCGAAACCCCGGTCCCCCGACCTGTGGCCCCTGCCGCCCGGACGCTGTCGGCCCGTACGACAGGGACTCCGGCACACCGTAACGGCTGATGGGTGATTTGTGGACGAGTTGTGCGGGATCTATGCGGCCCAGGTGCGCGGCCGGTGCCACGGCCGGCCGGCGGACCGCGCTGTGGACGCCGTGGTCAACCGCCGTACACTCCCGGAGTGACCGTCACCGCAACTTCCGTGGACGAGTCGGACCGGCTGGAACCGCAGTCAGCGACCGTCTCCCGCTGGGCCCTCTGGCTCCGCCGTCTCGTCCCGGCCGCCGCCGCGGCACTCTCCGGAGTGCTGCTCTACGTCAGTTTCCCGCCACGCCCCCTGTGGTGGCTGGCCCTGCCCGCCTTCGCCGTCTTCGGCTGGGTGCTGCGCGGCCGTGGCTGGAAGGCGGCCTTCGGTCTCGGCTACCTCTTCGGTCTGGGCTTCCTGCTGCCGCTGCTGGTGTGGACCGGCGTCGAAGTGGGTCCCGGGCCCTGGCTCGCGCTGGTGGCGATCGAGGCGATCTTCGTCGCGCTGGTCGGCGTGGGCATCGCCGCCGTCTCGAAGCTGCCCGGCGCGCCCGTGTGGGCGGCCGCCGTGTGGATCGCCGGAGAAGCGGCACGCGCGCGTGCGCCGTTCCACGGCTTCCCCTGGGGAAAGATCGCGTTCGGTCAGGCCGACGGCGTCTTCCTGCCGCTCGCCGCGCTGGGTGGCACGCCCGTGCTGGGCTTCGCCGTCGTCCTGTGCGGCTTCGGCCTCTACGAGATCGTCCGCCTGGTGGTGGAGTGGCGGGGCATCGGCGCCGTACGGCGTCCCGCCGCGGCCGTGGCCCTGCTGAGCGTGGCGGTACCGGTGCTCGGGGCGCTCGCGGCCCGGACGCTGGTGAGTGACAAGGCCGAGGACGGCACCGTGACCGTCGCGGCCATCCAGGGCAACGTGCCGCGCGCCGGGCTGGAGTTCAACGCCCAGCGGCGGGCCGTGCTCGAGTACCACGCGCGCGAGACCGAGCGGCTGGCCGCCGAGGTGAAGGCCGGCAAGATCGCGAAGCCCGACATCGTGCTGTGGCCGGAGAACTCCTCCGACGTCGACCCCTTCACCGACGCGGAGGCGGCCGTGGTCATCGCGCAGGCGGCCAAGGCCATCGACGCCCCGATCTCCGTCGGCGGCGTCGTCGAGCGGGACGGCAAGCTCTACAACGAGCAGATCCTGTGGGATCCGGTCAAGGGCCCCACCGACACCTACGACAAGCGGCAGATCCAGCCGTTCGGTGAGTACCTCCCGCTGCGCTCCCTCGTCGGCGCGATCAACAAGAACTGGACCTCGATGGTCCGCCAGGACTTCAGCCGGGGCACCGAGCCGGGCGTCTTCCGGATGGCCAACGCCAAGGTCGGCCTGGTCACCTGTTACGAGGCCGCGTTCGACTGGGCCGTGCGCTCCGAGGTGACCGACGGCGCGCAACTGATCTCGGTGCCGAGCAACAACGCGACCTTCGACCGCAGCGAGATGACCTACCAGCAGCTCGCCATGTCCCGGGTGCGCGCCGTGGAGCACAGCCGGACCGTGACCGTGCCGGTGACCAGCGGCGTCAGCGCGATCATCATGCCGGACGGCCGGATCACCCAGAAGACCGGCATGTTCGTGGCCGCCTCCCTGGTGCAGAAGGTGCCGCTGAGGTCCACGCAGACCCCGGCGACCCGGCTCGGCATCCTGCCCGAGATGGCCCTGGTCCTGGTCGCCGCGGGCGGGCTCGGCTGGGCGATCGGCTCGGGGCTGCGCGGGCGTCGCGCCGAGAGCGTGTGACCGTACGCCGGTCCTGCGCCGTCCGGAAGATCACCGAGGTGTCGTCGAGCGCGGTTAGGGTCGGCGCATGGCTACCCCTGATTTCATCCGCGCCCTTCGCACGTCGATCGGTCACGACCTCCTCTGGCTCCCCGGCGTCAGCGCCGTCGTCCTCGACGACGAGGGCAGAGTGCTGCTCAACCGCCGCTCGGACACCCGCAAGTGGTCGTTGATCGGCGGCATCCCGGAGCCGGGGGAGCAGCCCGCGGCCTGTGCCGTGCGGGAAGTCGAGGAGGAGACGGGCGTGCACTGCGTCGTCGAGCGGGTGATCGTGGTCCAGGCGCTCAAGCCGGTGACCTACGACAACGGCGACACCTGCCAGTACATGGACATCTCGTTCCGTTGCCGGGCCGTGGGCGGCGAGGCGCGGGTCAACGACGACGAATCGCTGGAGGTGAGGTGGTTCGCGGTGGACGCCCTGCCGGAACTGAACGAGTTCGGGCTGCAGCGGATCAAGCAGGCACTGACCGACGCACCCACATGGTTCGACTCTACGAGTTCCGAGTGAAGTATGGGGTGTGACCACATGTGGTGCGCAGCGGGTGCTGCCTAGAGTCGGAGCATGACCGCCACCAGCGCCCTCCCGGGCCCCCACGCCTCCACGCTCGACCTCGGCGGCCGCACCGCCCTCGTCACCGGCGCCGCCGGCGGCATCGGCCGCGCCTGTGCGCTGCGGCTCGCGGCGGCCGGGGCCAAGGTGAGAGCGGTCGACCGGGACACCGCCGGTCTGGACGCGCTCGCCGAGCAGTCCGCGGGGCTGGCGGGCACCGTCGAAGCACAGGTCCTCGACCTCACCGACCTGGACGCCGCCGAGCACGCCGCCGCGGGCACCGACGTCCTAGTCAACAACGCCGGCCTCCAACTGGTGCGGCCCATCGAGGAGTTCCCGCCCGAGGTGTTCCACACGGTGCTCACCGTGATGCTGGAGGCACCGTTCCGCCTGATCCGCGGCGCCCTGCCGCACATGTACGGGCAGGGCTGGGGGCGGATCGTCAACGTGTCCTCCGTGCACGGTCTGCGCGCCTCGCCGTACAAGGCGGCCTATGTGGCCGCCAAACACGGTCTGGAGGGCCTGTCCAAGACGGCCGCCCTCGAAGGCGCCTCCCACGGAGTGACCTCTAACTGTGTGAACCCCGCCTATGTGCGCACCCCACTGGTCGAGCGGCAGATCACCGACCAGGCCCGGGCGCACGGCATCCCCGAGGAGCGGGTGGTGTCCGAGGTGCTGCTCCAGGACAGCGCGCTCAAGCGGCTCATCGAGCCGGAGGAGGTCGCCGAGGCCGTGGCCTACCTGTGCGGTCCGCAGGCGTCCTTCGTCACCGGTACGTCGCTCGTCCTCGACGGCGGCTGGACCGCGCACTGACCGGCATCCGGCCGCACGCCGCCCCGCCCGGGGTTTTCCACAGGCCTGACGGGGTGAGCGTGCGATGAGCAATCCTGTGGGCATGTCCAGCGATCACGCGCAGTCCGTCGAGCGCCCCGCAGGCAGTGCCGAGGCACCCTTCCTCGAACTGCTGGCCAGGGGCGCGTCCGCCGACGCCTACGAGCAGCCGGTGCTGATCGCCCGCGCCGAGGGAAGGCCGGCCGAGCGGATCGCCGCGCTCGAAGCGACCAAGGCGGTCGCGTTGCGCGTGCGCTCCGAGCTGGAGGGCCGGCGGCGGCGGGAGGCCGAGCTGTCCGCCCTGTTCGAGACCGCCCACGACCTGGCCGGGCTCCGGGACCTGGACGCGGTGCTGCGGGCCATCGTGCAGCGCGCCCGATCCCTGCTCGGCACGGACGTGGCCTACCTCAGCCTGAACGACCCGGTGCGGGGCGACACCTACATGCGGGTCACCGAGGGCTCGGTCGCCGCCCGCTTCCAGCAACTGCGGCTCGGGATGGGCGAGGGGCTCGGCGGACTGGTCGCCCAGACCGCCCGGCCCTACGTCACCGACGACTACTTCAAGGACGACCGCTTCCAGCACACCCTCACCATCGATGCGGGCGTACGGGACGAGGGCCTGGTCGCCATCCTCGGCGTGCCGCTGACCCTGGGGCACCACGTCATCGGCGTGCTGTTCGCGGCGGACCGGCGCGCCCGCGTCTTCGAGCGGGAGCAGATCGCGCTCCTCGGCTCCTTCGCCGCGCTGGCCGCGGCCGCCATCGACACCGCGAACCTGCTCACCGAGACCCGCTCGGCCCTGACCGAACTGGAGCGGGCCAACGAGATCATCCGGGATCACAGCGGTGTCATCGAGCGCGCCTCCGACGTCCACGACCGGCTCGCCGAACTGGTGCTGCGCGGTGGCGGGGTGCACGACGTGGCGGCGGCCGTGTCCGAAATCCTCGGCGGCACGGTCGAGTTCGCCGAGATCGCACCCGCCCAGGCACTGGAGGCGTCCCGGGCCGAAGGCCACGCCGTACAGCAGGGCGACGACTGGATCGCCGCCGTCGCCGCCGGCGGGGAACTCCTCGGCGCGCTGGTGCTGCGCGGCCACCCTGGGCTCGACCCCGTGGACCAGCGCACCCTGGAGCGCGCCGCGATGGTCACCTCGCTGCTGCTGCTGGCCAGGCGTTCCGCCGCCGAGGCCGAACAGCGGGTGCGTGGCGAGCTCCTCGACGACCTGCTCGACGCCCGCGACCGCGACCCCCGTCTGCTGCGCGAACGGGCCGCCCGGCTGGACGCCGACCTCGACGCCACCCACGTCGTGCTGGCCGCCCGTCTCGACGGCCCCGCGGCCGACGCCGACGAAGAGGCGGCCGCCCGCAGGCGCCTGTGGTCCGCGGCCTCCCACCTCGCCGCCACCCGGCACGGCCTGGCCGCCGCCCGCGACGGCGGCACCGTCCTGCTACTGCCCCTCGCCGCCGGGGACAGTGCCACCGAACTGGCCCGCCGCACCGCCGGGCACCTCGGAACAGCCGTCCACGAGGCGGTGACCGTCGGTGCCTCGGCCCCGGTCCGCGACCTCGCCGTCCACCTGGACGCCGTGGCCGCCGCCTACGAGGAGGGCCGACGCTGCCTCGACGCGCTGCGGCTCCTGGGTCGCTCGGGAGACGGGGCCGCCGCCGAGGACTTCGGGTTCCTCGGTCTGCTCCTGGCCGGTGACCGGGACATCGCCGGCTTCGTGGACCGCGCCATCGGCCAGGTGGTCGCCTACGACGACCGGCGGGGCACCGATCTGCTGCGCACCCTGGATGCCTACTTCGCGTGCGGGATGAGCCCGGCCCGCACCAAGGACGAGCTGCACGTCCATGTGAACACCGTCGCCCAGCGCCTGGAGCGCGTGGGCCGTCTGCTCGGCCAGGACTGGCAGAGCCCCGCGCGCGCGTTGGAGATCCAACTCGCGCTGCGGCTGCACCGGTTGTCGGCGCCGACACGCCCCTGACCCCCGCACGCCCGGGCGTACGGGGGCCGGCCCCGTCCGGGGCGGGGTTCAGACGGTCCGGGCGTCCGCCGCGTGGGAGGTGGCCGCCGCCTCCGGTTCGGCGTCCGGCTCGACGTCGGCCAGGTCCCGGTGGCGGGTCTCCTTGGCGACACCCACCGCTATGACCGTCAAAACGGCCGCGGCGATGACGTACAGGGCGATCGGGGTGGAGCTGCCGTAGTCGGACAGCAGCGCGGTGGCGATGAGCGGGGCCGGGGCGCCTGCCGCTACGGAGGCGAACTGGGCGCCGATGGAGGCACCGGAGTACCGCATCCGGGTCGCGAACATCTCGGAGAAGAAGGCCGCCTGGGGCGCGTACATGGCGCCGTGCAGGACGAGTCCGACGGTCACCGCGAGGATCAGGTTGCCGAAGCCGCCGGTGTCGACGAGCCGGAAGAACGGGAACATCCACAGCCCGACGCCGACGGCGCCGAACAGGTACACCGGGCGCCGGCCGACGCGGTCCGAGAGGGCACCCCAGGCGGGGATCACCGCGAAGTGCACGGCTGAGGCGATGAGCACCGAGTTGAGGGCGGTCTGCTTGGAGACACCGGCCGACGTGGTGGCGTAGACGAGGATGAACGCGGTGATGACGTAGTAGCTGATGTTCTCCGCCATGCGCGCGCCCATCGCGACCAGCACATCGCGCCAGTGGTGGCGCAGCACGGAGACGACCGGCAGCTTCTCGACCGCGCCGTCCCGCGCCGCCTTGCGGGCCTCCGCCTGTGCCAACGCCCGCTTGAACACAGGGGATTCATCGACGGACAGCCGGATCCACAGACCGACGACCACCAGGGCCCCGGAGAGCAGGAAGGGAATCCGCCAGCCCCAGCTGCCGAACGCGGCGTCCGACAGAACGGCGGTCAGCAGGGACAGCACTCCCGTGGCTAGGAGTTGCCCGGCCGGTGCGCCGGTCTGCGGCCATGAGGCCCAGAAGCCGCGCCGCCGGGCGTCCCCGTGCTCGGACACGAGCAGTACGGCGCCGCCCCACTCTCCGCCGAGCGCGAAGCCCTGGACCAGGCGCAGCACGGTCAGCAGCACGGGAGCGGCCGCGCCGACGGTCGCGTGGGTCGGCAGCAGTCCGATCGCGAAGGTCGCCCCGCCCATCAGCAGCAGACTCAGGACCAGCAGCTTCTTGCGTCCGAGCCGGTCACCGTAGTGCCCGAACACCAGGGCGCCGAGCGGCCGGGCGGCGAATCCGACGGCGTAGGTCAGGAAGGAGAGCAGCGTGCCGACGAGCGGGTCGGAGTCGGGAAAGAACAGCTTGTTGAAGACGAGGGCGGCCGCGGAGCCGTAGAGGAAGAAGTCGTACCACTCGATGGTGGTGCCGATGAGGCTGGCGGCGACGATGCGCTTCAAGTTGTTCGGCGTCGGGGGAGCGGATGCTGCGGAGGCCATGTGCGCCACTTCCTCGTGTGCGGTGGGGACGGGTACGTGTTCGCACACCGTAGGAACGCGCACGTCAAGGGCACATGTGGCGGCACAACACAGTTCTGGGGATGGCTATGCGTGTGGCCACCATGCCGACTCGTGGAAAGGCAGGTCAGGGGATCGGTGGTCGAAACGAGTGCCGTCCGGGACGCGTAGTTCAGGCTGATTTGGCGGTGCGGTGCTGGCTCCCGTGCTGGTTTGGTGCTGACTACGCTCCGTTGAACTCGGACACGGCGAAGCCCGCCTCGTCACCCCGCTGCGCTCCGCGGGCGGACACCGCCGCTACTCCCGCAACCAGCTGCGCATCGCCGCCCGCGCCGTGGAACTCGTCGACCACGGCACCCCCATCGAGGCCGCCTGCCGGATCGTCATCCTCGAGGACCAGCTCGAGGAAGCCCGGCGCATCAACGCCGAATACGGCCGCGCCAACGAATCAGCGAACCCGACCGCAGCAGCGTGAGATGAGCGTGCCCGTCCGCGTCGGCGGGCCCCGCACGCATGGTCTGCCGTGAGGTGTGATCGTTTCCTGTGGTGACGCGGGGTGTGGGCGTGTAGCGTCCGTGTCAGCTGTCGTGGTTCGGAATTCCCTCTTGCCCACGCCTCTGGTGTGGGCGTTTTGCTGTGCTGTGCCGCAGGAACCAGGGCGATCACCTCTGCCTCCCACATGGAGTGGGGGGCGCGTTCATCGACTGGAAGGCATCAGACATGGCAACGGGAACTGTGAAGTGGTTCAACGCGGAGAAGGGCTTCGGTTTCATCGCCCAGGATGGCGGCGGCCCGGATGTCTTCGCGCACTACTCCGCGATCAACTCCACGGGCTTTCGCGAGCTCCAGGAGGGCCAGACCGTGACGTTCGACGTCACCCAGGGCCAGAAGGGTCCGCAGGCCGAGAACATCAACCTGGCCTGACCTTGCAGACCTGCCCGGCGGATCGCACACGCCGCGTCTGTCGCCGTTCCGGTGAGAGCCGCCCGTGCGGGCTTTGCTGCCTGCCGGGCGAAACGCCTGCTCTCATGCCGGGCGGGCACAGGATCGGGGGCCGCGCAGCCATCGCTGCGCGGCCCCCGATCTGTTGAGGCGGGTGCGATCTCGGCCGAACTTCCTGACCTCGGTTGCTCGCCCTGCGCCTCTGTCCGAGCAGTTTGGAGCAGCAGACGGTCAGGTGCCCGTCCAGGCGTCGAGGAAGGCTTGTCGTCCAACCGGATCGTCCCATCTGCGGTCCGCATGCAGAACGCGCCAGGCGGTGAGCTCGAGATCTCGGAGCCACAACTCGCCTATGACCTGTGTCTTGAGGTCAGGCAAATGGTCGGACTCGGCGAGGGCTTGACCGATCACCTCCCCGGCCGCTACGCGCTGGGGCGGAGTCATCTCATCGACGGCCGAGAGGATCTGCCTGGCCAGGGCGGTTCCCTCTCCTTCCACAGAACGCAGCACCTTGGCCTTCATGTTGACGGGTAGCAGGTACGCGGTGCCCGACGACCTCCACAGGTCCGACCAAAAGCGTTCTCCTGCCTTGGTGGGGGCAGGCAGCGCGGCCAGCAGTCCGAGGAGATGGCCGGTGGCCGCGTAGGCATCGGAGTGGGCGGCTGCGACGACTGCGATACCTGCTACGCGCTGCACATCGAGTTGGTCGGCTTCGAGATGCGGAGCCAGACCCAATTGCTGTTGCAACTGGTGTGCCAGGGCGGTGGATACATGGGGGCGGAGCTCAGGAAGCATCGGCAATCCTTGCGCGTAGGCGAGCGGAGATGCCCGTTCGGAAGCCCTGATCTTTCCCATGGCCGGCCGATCTACTCGGCCTGGGCAGGCCCAATCGTCGGCAGGGTCAACGGGGCTGTAGTTCACGCGGTGGCGAGCCGGCCCGGGCCCGGCGACGTGGCTCCGGGGTCCTGGACCGACCTTCCATGAATGCTGCCGGAGTGAGGTCTTTTAGCATTACCGCATTACCGCATTGCTGCCAGTGACGCCCAGTCGCCCGAGGGAGAACGAGAAGCTGTGTCCCGTGATGCCGCTGAAGTCGAATACGGTCACGTCGCCTCAGCCCATGGAGAGCGCCGTGAAGACGGGTTACGCGACGGATCGCTAGGCGGACATGCAGGGGAGAAGGCTCACTCGGTTTCCGCCCTGGCTGAGCGGGCGGCCGACCTGGCCGCACCGATCAAGCCGAAATTGCGTGGCTGACTCCATGCCGGAATGGTCCCCGCCGCACTGATTGCGGGCGTCGTACTCATCTGCCTGGCCCGTACTCCGCAAGCAGTCCTGGCCTGCGCCGTGTACTCGGTCACCGCCTGGCTGCTGTTCGCAACGAGCGCCGTCTACCACCGCGGCACCTGGGGACCACTGGGCGAGGCTCTTCTACGACGACTCGACCACGCCGACATCTTCCTGATCATCGCCGGCACCTGCACCACCCTGGCCGTGCTCCTCCTCCGGCCGGAACAGCGGTCCATGCTGCTGTGGATCGTATGGACCGGAGCACTGGCCGGCATCGTGTTCCGGGTCCTGTGGGTCGCAGCTCCGCGCTGGCTGTACACCCCGTGTTATCTGGCTCTGGGGTGGGCGCCGGTGAGCTACCTGCCCGACTTCCTGCACACCGGCGGAGCGGCCGTAGTCGTCCTGATCTCGATCTCCCGCATCGCCTCCGCGTCCGGTGCCGCGGGCAGGAACAGTTCGAGGAGCCCGATGGCGTCCCCGCGGTTGGTCACCGGGGCGACGATCCGCACCAGCGCGCCCTCGCCCCGCTCCTCCACGCTCGGCTGCTGAGTGCGGATCACGTCGTCGTACACGGTGCCCCGCAGCATGATCCGCCGGGCCGGTTCATCGGTCTCGATGCTGCCCGCCGCCCCAGCCGTACGACCGAGCCGCCGGTGAAGTCGGTGATCATGAACGACACCGACACCGCCCCGAGGTGCTCCTTGAGCATGCGCGCGATCACGTCGAGCGACTCCACGGGCGCCGCAGCCTCCGCCGCCGCCAACGTCCCCGCCAAGGTCATCGCCCTGCCCCGGCCACCGTTCTCCAAAGTACGACTGGTCGGCCCACCGTCTCCGTCAGGCTCGCATACGGTCACCGTGACTCTTTGCCCTCGCCGGCGCTCAGGGATTCGGTCCCGGCGGCGCGAGGGGGCGGCGCCAAAAGCTCGGTGCCGCCCCGGCTTCCTAGGGTTGCTGCCGACTCCTGTGCTCGGCCGCGATGCCGGCGAGACCGCGAGCGGAACCGGGGACCGTGCTGCCCGGCCGTGGCTCAGGCGTCGATGATGACGGGGATGATGAGGGGCTTGCGGCGGTGGGTGCGAAAGGCCCAGTTGCCCACGGCGCGGGCAACGAGCTGTTCGAGTTGACGGGCGTCCCCGACGCCTTCCTCGGCAGCGGTGGCCAGCGTCTTCTCGATGACGGGGATCACCGGCTCGAAGGTGGTCTCGTCGTGGACGAAGCCGCGGGCCAGGAAGTCGGGAGCCTCGGCCAGGGCGCCGGTGTCCGCGTCGACGATCGCCACCACCGTGACCACGCCTTCCTCGGCGAGGGTGAGGCGGTCCTTGAGGGACGCTTCGGTGGCGCCGCCGACTTCCATGCCGTCCACGTAGACGTTGCCGGCGGGGACCTTGCCGGTGATGGAGGCGTGGCCGTCGACGAGATCGACGACGACACCGTCCTCGGCGATGACGACCCGGTCGGGGTCGACGCCGGTACGGATGGCGAGGTCGCCGTTGGCCCGCAGGTGGCGCCATTCGCCGTGCACGGGCATGACGTTGCGGGGTTTGACGATGTTGTAGCAGTAGACGAGTTCGCCGGCGCTGGCGTGCCCGGAGACGTGCACCTTGGCGTTGCCCTTGTGGACCACGTGGGCGCCCCACCGGGTGAGCCCGTTGATCACCCGGTAGATGGCGTTCTCGTTGCCGGGGATGAGGGAGCTGGCGAGCAGGACGGTGTCGCCCTTGCCGATGCGGATCTGGTGGTCGCGGGTGGCCATCCGCGACAGCGCGGCCATCGGTTCGCCCTGGGAGCCGGTGCAGATCAGAGTGATCTTGTGGTCCGGGAGCTTCTCCAGCTCCTTCGTGCTCACGACCAGACCGGAGGGGACCTTCAAATAGCCCAGGTCTCGGGCGATGCCCATGTTGCGGACCATCGAGCGGCCGACGAAGGCGACCTTGCGGCCGTGCTGGTGGGCGGCGTCGAGGACCTGCTGGATGCGGTGCACATGGCTGGCGAAGCTGGAGACGATGACCCGGCGCGGCGCGGTGCGCATCACCTGCTCGATGGCCGGGTTCAGCTCACGCTCGGAGGTGGTGAAGCCGGGTACCTCGGCGTTGGTGGAGTCGGTGAGGAAGAGGTCCACGCCCTCCTCGCCCAGCCGGGCGAAGGCACGCAGATCGGTGATGCGGTCGTCGAGGGGGAACTGGTCCATCTTGAAGTCGCCGGTGTGCAGCACCATCCCGGCGCGGGTGCGGATCGCGACCGCGAGGCTGTCCGGGATGGAGTGGTTGACCGCGACGAACTCGCAGTCGAAGGGCCCGAAGGTACGCCGGTCGCCCTCTCGTACTCGCGCCGTGCGGGGCCGGATGCCGTGTTCCTTGAGCTTGGCCTCCAGGAACGCCAGCGTCAGCTTGGAGCCGACGACGGGAATGTCGGAGCGCTCGCGCAGCAGGTACGGCACGCCGCCGATGTGGTCCTCGTGGCCGTGGGTGAGTACTACGGCGACGATGTCGTCCAGCCGGTCCCGGATCGAGGTGAAGTCCGGCAGGATGACGTCCACGCCGGGCTGGGTCTCCTCCGGGAACAGCACGCCGCAGTCGACGATGAGCAGCTTGCCCGCGTGCTCGAAGACGGTCATGTTCCGGCCGATCTCACCCAGGCCGCCCAGGGCGATGACCCGCAGCCCTCCTTCGGGAAGAGGCGGGGCGGCTTTCAGCTCGGGGTGTGGATGACTCATACCTTGAACGTTACCCGGAGAGCGGGAGGGGGTGATCCATTGCCTGTGTGATCTCTTCTTCCATACGGACCGGGGCGCCCGCAGTGGTCGCCCCGGGAAGATCGGATCACGCCGGCGGACGGCCCGGGCGTGCCCTCATGGCCGCTGAAGCATCGAGGTCGAACGCGCTCCGTCAGCTCGGAGCGTGCCCTTGTCGGGGTGTGTCGGCTGTACGGTCACCGGCCTGGGCGGTGAGAGCGGGTGCCCGCGCCGTCTCACGTCGAAGTGCGCGGGTGATGGCGCGCGCCTCGATGCCCGCCTGGCGAAGGACACCCGTGAGGGGATTGGTGTATCCGGCGAAGTACAAGTGCGGGGCTTCGGGATGGGTCTGTGCCCCTACGACGAGGGGTTGCCCGGCTTCGTCGAGTACGCCCAGGGACCCGACCAGGTCGTGGAGGTCGGGCCGGTAGCCGGTGGCTGCGATGACCGTGTCGGGTCGCAGTCGGGTGCCGTCGGCCAGTAACACGTCGGGGCCGTCGAACGCCTGGACGGCCGCGACCGGCTCGACCCGCCCGGACCGGACGGCGTCCACGAAGCCGTGGTCGAGCACCGGGTTGACGCCTTCGCGGGCATGGCGGGTGTACAGGCCTGTGCGGGGCCGTGGCAGTCCCCGCGAGGTCAGGTCGGGCACCGCGAGACGTTGCGTGAGCAGGGAGGTGCGGTCGCGCCACGCGAGCGGGAGGACCTCCGTCAGCCGGCCGACCGCATGCCATCGGGCGCTGGAGCGGGGCAGGATGTTGGGTGGGGTACGGACCGCGATCCGTACCCGATCGGTTCCGGCCCCGGCCAGGACGCTCGCGATCTCGGTACCGCTGTTGCCGGCGCCGACCACCAGGACGTGTTGCCCGCGGTAGGGGACCGGAGAGCGGTAGTGCGCCGAGTGCAGCAGCGTGCCGGTGAAGGTCGAACGCCCGGGCCAATGGGGGAGGTTCGGGGTATGACAGCGGCCGGTGGCCACCACGACCGCGCCAGTGGGCACGGGACCGTCCGGGGTGTGGACCAGCCACTGTGCTCCCGAACCGGGCTCGGTCCGTTCGATGCGTTGCACCGGGGTGCTCACCCGGACGTCGAGTCGGTGATGGGCGACGTAGTCCTTCAGGTATCGCACATAGTCGTCCCGCCTCACCCATGGGCCCGCCTGGCGGGGCACCGGCAGCCCGGGGAGTTTCGAGGCGCCGGGGGTGGTGTGCAGACTTAGATGGTCATACCGCTGCGTCCAGTTCGCTCCCACCAGGTCCGCCCGTTCCAGGATCACGGTCGCCACGCCGGCGCGGCGCAGTAGCGCGGCAGCCGCGAGGCCGTGGGGACCGGCTCCGATCACGATCGTGGACGCGTGGAAGTCTGGCTGTGGTGTCGGGGGCATCGCCTTCTACAACGGCAGATGGCGCCGCACGTCACGCCCCACTGGGAGGCATAAAGCCTGCTGAGTGGCGATGCTGATGCGGTGGCTGCCGTTACACCACCGGTAAGGACTCGTTGAACCGCGCAGCAGCGCGCACCGCGCGCAGGCGATCGGTCCGCCGGGGCCGGACCGTCCGAGCCGAGCGCAGCTGACCGGCCAGGATCCGGAGCAGGCAGGTAGGTGGTGGTCTGCCGGTGGCGGCCCTCTGCGGGCCGATGCGTTACGCCTATCCGATCCTACGAGGGGCTTATGTGCAGATGGTAATGACGCGCCACCGGCCACGGCTGCGGATCAGCCGAGTCTGCAAGACGTACGGCGGCAGGCAGGTCCTGCGCGACGTCGACCTCGATGTGCCCGCCGGGACGCTGGTAGGAGTCGTCGGTGAGAACGGGGCGGGCAAGAGCACTTTGCTGCAGATCGCCGTAGGACACCTCGCACCCGACCGAGGAACGGTGACACGGGCCGGGTCAGTGGGGTACTGCCCGCAACGAGCGGTGCTGAACGATGCGTTCACCGTCGGTCAGCATCTGCGGTTGTTCCAGATGGCCTACCGGCTGCCGACGCTGGAGCGCGTCGACGAGCTGATGGAACTACTGGCACTGACCGGCTGCCGACGACAGCAGGTCGGCGAGCTCAGTGGCGGAACGCGACAGAAGCTGAACCTGCTGATCGCTCTCATACACGATCCGCAGTTGCTGGTCCTGGACGAGCCCTACCAGGGCTTTGACTGGGACACCCATCAGCGGTTCTGGACCCTGGCCGCCCATCTGCGTGATCAGGGTCGTTCGATCATCGTGGTGTCGCACCTGCTGCACGAACTGCACCACTTCGACGCGATCGCTCATCTGCGCCAAGGGCGTCTGCACTTCGAGGAGATCGACCGTTGAGGCTCTCCTGGACGGCATTCACCGAACTGCTGCGCTGCACTCTGCTGGGCCACCTGCGCAACCGGCTGGCCTTGGCACTGGCGGTGGCCTTCATCCCGCTCTGGATCGCCGTGGCACGCCTGTGCACCTCCGACGCACTGGTGCGCATCTGGCTGGCCGCCATCAGCGCCTCCGCCTCCGCCCCGGCCAGCCAGGTGGGTCAGGTGGCCAGCGCGCTGGGCGCCGTCACCATGGTCGCCGGCTTCATCACCTTCACGGAGACCTTTCAGTCCCGGCAGATGGACCGCCGTCTGCTGCTGGCCGGTTACCCTCGGCTTCCGATGCTGCTGGCCAAACTTGCTGCCGTCGCCCTCACCGCCGCCCTGCTGGCCTTCTACACCACGATCCTGCTGTGGATCTCCCTGCCCGTGCGCCACGCAGGCGCCCTGGGACTGGCCCTTGCAGGCGCGGGCCTCGCCTACGGCGGGATCGGTCTTCTGCTCGGCTCTCTGGTCCGCGGCGAGCTGGAGGGCTTCTTCCTCATCATCATGCTCAGCCTGGTCGACACCGGACTGCAGAACCCCGTCTTCAACACACTCATGAATGTGGCAGGCGTGTCCGCGCTTCCTCTGTACGGCGTGAACCAGCTGGCGCTGAGCTCCGCCCTCACCCCGCACATTCCCTGGTCCCACGGCCTGCTCTCCCTCACCTGGTCCGCAGCGACAGGCGCCCTGGCGCTGCTCGTCCTCCACACCCATCACCCTTCCCGCTCCCCGTGGTCTCACAGGACGCGAGTCCAGGCAGGGTGATCACGGTGAGGACGGTCTTCCTCCCGGACCTTGGCTGTTGGTCCACGGACTGCGGGCTAGTTGTTCTGTCCTGGGAGGTTGTGGACAGGTGAGCCAGGTCTCGACTGAGGGATCTTGAACGGATGAGGGCCTTCCGGTTCGGTGTGGATTGCGACG
>NZ_JBIWLX010000017.1:0-49295 GCF_044766405.1 Streptomyces sp. NPDC102270
CGTCGCAATCCACACCGAACCGGAAGGCCCTCATCCGTTCAAGATCCCTCAGTCGAGACCTGGCTCACCTGTCCACAACCTCCCAGGACAGAACAGCTAGACGGCCACGTACGTCACCGGATCGCTCCCCGTCACCGCCTCCGCGCGCCCCAGTTTCACCAGCCGCCGCAGATGTGCCTCGGCCTCCGAGACCGCGATGTTCCGTGAGCCGTAGGGGATCTGGTCCCAGGGCCGGTTCCACTCCATGCGCACGGCGAGCTGCCAGGGGGTGAGGGGCTCGGCGAGCAGGGAGCGCAGGTCGGTGAGACGTTCCTCGTGGTGGGTGAGCAACTCCCGTACCCGGGCGCTCGCGTCGGTGAAGACGTGCTGGTGGGCGGGGAGGACCTCGGCGGGGGCGAGCCGGCCCACGCGTTCCAGGGAGTCGAGGTAGTCGCCGAGGGGGTCGGTCACGGTGGCGTCGTCGGGGTCTTCGTACAGGCCGATGTGCGGGGTGATCTCGGGGAGCAGGTGATCGCCGGAGAACAGCCGCCCGTGGCCCGGCAGCCGGGCCGGGTGCTCCTCCTCCAGGTGCAGGCAGACATGGCCCGGCGTGTGTCCCGGGGTCCAGATGGCGCGGAGTCTGCGGCCGGGGAGGTCGAGGAGTTCGCCGGGGACGATCTCGCGGTCGGGCAACGCGGGGGAGAAGCCCAGGAGTTGGCGGCGGCGGGCGGTGCGCAGCGGCGCCACGTGGTCCTCGGGGGCGCCCGCGGCCACCAACTTGGCCGTCATGTAGGTGAACCAGCGCTCGGCCCGGGTCTCCCGAGTGCGCCGCACGATCGCGGAGTCCGCCGCGTGCATCGCGATCCAGGCGCCGGAGGCCTCCCGCACCCTGCCCGACAGCCCGTGGTGGTCGGGGTGGTGGTGGGTGATGACCACGCCGTGGATCTCGCCCACGCCGGTCTCGCACGCGGTCAGCCCCTCGGCGAGGGTGTCCCAGGAGTCCGGGTCGTCCCAGCCGGTGTCGACCAGCACCGGCCCCCGGTCGGTGTCGACGACGTACACCAGCGTGTGGCCGAGGGGGTTGTCGGGGATGGGCACCTGGACGGACCGGACGCCGCCGCCATGGTCGTGCACCTGCGCCATGAGTTCCCCAATCACCGGCTTCTCGCCACTATAACTAGAACGGGTTTCGACGGTAGCCCGAGGTGACCAACAGTCGCGGTGTGCGGCCCGTGGACTCCTCCGGGGGGAACTGGTATCAGTTCCGTATCTGATGGTTCGTCAGCAAGCCGCCCCTGGGAGGCGTTCGCCATGACCGAGCTCGTGGAACACGGACAGCTGTTCATCGGCGGGGAGTTGACCGACCCCCTGGGCAAGGACGTCATCGAGGTGATCTCCCCGCACACCCAGGAGGTCTTCGGACGGGTGCCGCACGCCTCGCGCGCGGACGTGGACGCGGCGGTCGCCACCGCCCGCACCGCCTTCGATGAGGGCCCCTGGCCGCGGATGTCGCTCGACGAGCGCATCGAGGTCGTCACCAGGATCAAGGACGCCATCGCGGTCCGGCACGAGGAGATCGCCCGCGTGATCTCCTCCGAGAACGGCTCCCCGTACTCCTGGAGCGTCCTCGCGCAGGCCCTCGGCGCGATGATGGTCTGGGACTCGGCGATCACGGTCGCACGGAACTTCACGTACGAGGAGCGGCGTGACGGAGTCCTCGGCCGCATCCTCGTGCGCCGTGAACCGGTGGGGGTCGTGGCCGCCGTGGTGCCGTGGAACGTCCCGCAGTTCGTCGCCGCCGCCAAGCTCGCGCCCGCGCTGCTCACCGGCTGCACGGTGGTGCTCAAGCCGTCGCCCGAGTCACCGCTGGACGCGTACATCCTGGCCGAGATCACCAAGGAGGCCGGGCTGCCGGAGGGTGTCCTGTCCATCCTCCCGGCCGACCGCGAGGTCAGCGAGTACCTGGTCGGGCACCCGGGGATCGACAAGGTCTCCTTCACCGGTTCGGTCGGCGCGGGCAAGCGCGTGATGGAGGTCGCCGCCCGCAACCTCACGCGCGTGACACTGGAGTTGGGCGGGAAGTCGGCGGCCGTGGTCCTGCCGGACGCGGATGTCGAGGCGGCCGTCGCCGGGATCGTCCCGTGCGCCTGGATGAACAACGGACAGGCCTGCGTGGCCCAGACCCGCATCCTGTTGCCCCGCTCCCGGTACGACGAGTTCGCCGAAGCCCTCGCCGCGGCGGCGAGTTCCCTGGTCGTCGGCGACCCGCTCGACCCGGCCACCCAGGTCGGCCCCCTGGTCGCCGAACGCCAGCAGCGCCGCAACCTCGACTACATCAGGATCGGCCAGGAGGAGGGCGCCAAGATCCTCACCGGCGGCGGACGCCCGGCCGGCCTGGACCGCGGCTGGTACGTCGAACCGACACTCTTCGGGGACGTCGACAACTCGATGCGGATCGCGCGGGAGGAGATCTTCGGCCCGGTGATCTGCCTCCTCCCCTACGGCGACGAGTCCGAGGCCGTGAAGATCGCCAACGACTCGGACTACGGCCTCTCCGGCAGTGTGTGGACGGCCGACGTCGAGCGCGGCATCGAGGTCGCCCGCCAGGTCCGTACCGGCACCTACTCCGTCAACACCTTCAGCCTCGACATGCTCGGCCCCTTCGGCGGCTACAAGAGCTCCGGTCTGGGAAGGGAGTTCGGTCCGGAGGGCTACGGCGAGTACCTGGAGCACAAGATGATCCATCTGCCGGCCGGCTGGGAGGGGTGAAGGGCGATGGGGGACCGCTGGCACGTCGAGGTCGACCGCTCCCTGTGCATCGGCTCCGCCCAGTGCGTCCACACCGCCCCGGGCGGCTTCCGCCTGGACACCGCCCGCCAGTCCCACCCCGCCGACCCGGACGCCGACGCCAACGAGAAGATCCTGGCGGCGGCGGAGAACTGCCCGGTGGAGGCCATCACGATCACGCTGCTGGAGAGCGGGGAGCCGGTGTTCCCGCCCGAGGAGTAGAGGCCGAGAAAATCATGATGTGAGGGGGTTCATTCCCGGACGAGCGTTCTATTCTGGACATAGGCCTACGAGGCGAGTGAGGGAGTCCGACCGAAGTAGCCGACTCAGGCGAGATGTGAAGGCTTCCGCCAGGGCCGACGTCGACGGTAGGGCTGAGAGGCCGGAGAGCAGCGGGAAGGCTCGACGGCGACCCCGAGAACCTGATCCGGACCATACCGGCGAAGGGAACCCGCCCCGTAGGTCCCTCATGTGCTCCCCGTCGGTGTGAGGGCTTACGCTCCTGCGGTCGTCGTCAGGACATCGCAGGGGTGGGCAAGGGTGGACAAGTCCGAGGCCAGGAAGCTGATCGAGCAGGCGCGTGCCGCCTGGGACGCCGAGGAGTGGCTGCGCGCCGCAGAACTGTACGAGCGGGTGCTCGCGCACTTCCCGGACCTGAAGGCGAGCGCGGTGTGGTGGTACGACGCCGCACTCGCCCACAAATTCCTGCGGAACTGGGCCAAGGCGTACGAGCTGGGCAAGGAGGCCGCGGCCCGCTCCCCGCGCGGCGAGGGCGACCCGGCGTACTGGAACCTCGGCATCGCGGCCACGATCCAGCGCGACTGGGCGACCGCGAGGGACGCCTGGGCCGGCTTCGGCATCGAACTCCCGGACGGTGAAGGGCAGATCGAGGCCCGCCTGGGGTACGCCTGCGTGCGCCTCGACACCGGCGGCGAGCGCGAGGTCGTCTGGATCGAGCGGCTGTGCCCGACCCGCGGCCGTGTCGTCAGCGTGCCCGTGACGGGCGGACGGCGCTACGGCGAGATCGTCGTCCACGACGGCGAACCGAAGGGCGAGCGGACCGTCGAGGGCTCGGCCTACCCCGTCTTCGAGGAACTCCTGCTCTTCGAGGCGTCCGAACTGCCCACCCTGGAGGTCACGGTGGCCGCGGGCGAGGCCGCCGACCTGGAGGCGCTTGTCGAGCTGTTCACCGGCCACGGCTTCGGCGCCGAGCCCGCGAGCAGCGTGCGCATGCTGTGCGCCTGCTGCAGCGAGGGCACCCACGCACAGGAGCGGGCCGTCGAGGCGGGCGCCCAGCAGGTCTCCCTCGCCGCCCCCGAGGAGGAGGCCCGGCGGCTGCTGGAGCAGTGGGCGGCGAAGACGGTGACCGGACGGAGCTGGAGCGGACTCGCGGCCGTCGGCTAGGGCCGGGGCAGGCAACGTTCGCCCGGTCGCGACGCCCGGCACGCCCTCTCGCCGGCACGCCGAGAACAGGGGCCCGGGCGCCGCTCGTCAACGGGCCGACGTCACGTGCTGGGGTGCTGGGCCCGCGGTTCGGTGAGGTCGATCAGTCGGCACACCGTCTCGATGTCGATCTTCACCTGGGCGATGGAGGCGCGGCCCGAGAGCCAGGTGATCAGGGCCGAGTGCCAGGTGTGCTCGATGACGCGGACCGCGGAGAGCTGTTCGGGCGTCGGGTCCTCGAGACCCATGGCGTCCAGGACGATCAGCGTGGTCTGGTGGGAGACCTGGTCCACCTCCGGGCTCACACTGCGGTCCGCGAAGGTCAGCGCCCGGACCATCGCGTCGGCCAGGTGCGGTTCGCGCTGCAGGGCGCGGAAGGCCCGCATCAGGGTCTCCGCGACCCGCTCGGCCGCCGTCTCGCCCTGCGGCGGCTTCTTGCGGAGCGTGCCGTGCATGTGTTCCAGCTGGTCCTGCATGGTGGCGACCAGCAGATGGATCTTGGAGGGGAAGTAGCGGTAGAGGGTGCCGAGCGCCACCTGCGAGGACTCCGCGACCTCCCGCATCTGCACCGCGTCGAACCCGCCGCGGCTCGCCAGCTGCGCGCTCGCGTGCAGGATGCGGCGGCGCCGCGCCTCCTGCCGCTCGGTCAGCGGTGGCGCGGCGGGTCGTGCGCTGCTGGCTTCCATTCCGGCCGGCTTGGCCACCTTGTCCACCTTGGCTTCCGTGACAGTCCGTGAGGGCTCGCGATCACACAGCATGGCAGGATGCCGGGCCGGTGCGCGGTCGCGGTGTTCGTGGCGTGAATCACCTGATCCACCGCTCACAGGACCCCTACCTGCCGGTAGATTCAGAGCCTCCTGAACGATCAAGTCTGAAACTTGTTCTAGATTACCGTCTCGTCGTAATCTCGCGGGACCGTGCAGTCAGAAGGGGGCGCAGAGTGACCGCTGAGGCCAGTCAGGCCGGGGCCTTCGAGGACCTGGCAGTCGACGGCGAGCGACCGCTCCGTATCGCGCTCCTCACCTACAAAGGGAACCCGTTCTGCGGCGGCCAGGGCGTCTATGTGCGGCACCTCTCGCGCGAGTTGGCCCGTCTCGGCCACCGCGTCGAGGTCATCGGCTCCCAGCCGTACCCGGTCCTCGACCCCGGGTACGACGGTCTGAGCCTGACCGAACTGCCGAGCCTGGACCTCTACCGCTCCCCGGACCCCTTCCGCACCCCGAGGCGCGACGAGTACCGCGACTGGATCGACGCCCTGGAAGTCGCCACGATGTGGACCGGCGGCTTCCCCGAGCCGCTCACCTTCTCCCTGCGGGCCCGACGCCATCTCCGGGCCCGCAGCGGTGAGTTCGACGTGATTCACGACAACCAGACCCTCGGCTACGGCCTGTTGGGCGATGTCGGCGCACCGCTGGTGACCACCATCCACCACCCCATCACCGTGGACCGGCAGCTGGAGCTGGACGCGGCCGAGGGCCGGTGGCAGCGGCTGTCCAAGCGCCGCTGGTACGCCTTCACCCGCATGCAGAAGAGGGTGGCCCGCCGCCTCCCCTCGGTCCTCACCGTCTCCGGCACCTCCCGCCAGGAGATAGTCGACCACCTGGGCGTCCGCGACGACCGCATCCACGTCGTCCACATCGGCGCCGACACCGACCAGTTCTCGCCGGATCCGTCGGTGCCCGTCGTGCCGGGCCGGATCGTCACGACCTCCAGCGCCGACGTCCCCCTCAAGGGCCTCGTCTTCCTCGTCGAGGCGCTCGCGAAGGTCCGCACCGAACACCCCGGGGCGCACCTGATAGTTGTCGGCAAGCGGCCGGCCGAGGGCCCGGTGGCGCAGACCATCGAGCGCTACGGCCTCGAAGGCGCCGTCGACTTCGTCAAGGGAATCTCGGACGCGGAACTGGTCGACCTGGTCCGCTCGGCGGAGGTCGCCTGCGTGCCCTCGCTCTACGAGGGCTTCTCACTCCCGGCGGCGGAGGCGATGGCGACGGGCACCCCGCTGGTCGCCACGACCGGCGGCGCCATCCCCGAGGTCGCGGGACGCGACGGCGAGACCTGCCTCGCGGTACCGCCGGGGGACCCGGGCGCACTGGCGACCGCCCTGAGCCGCCTCCTGGGCGACCCGGACCTGAGAGCGCGACTCGGCCGGGCCGGACGTGAGCGGGTACTGGCGAAGTTCACCTGGGCGAAGGCCGCGGAGGGCACGGTAGCCCGGTACCGCGAGGCGATCGCCGGCTCCGCCACCACGCTCCCCGGCCGCCCCGCGGCCTCTCGGGGTGTCGAGCTCGCACCCCCGACCACAGACACCGGTGTCTATCCCGAAAGCAGGGCCACGTGCTGACCGTCGACTTCTCCCGGTTCCCGCTCGCGCCGGGCGACCGCGTCCTGGACCTCGGCTGCGGGGCCGGCCGGCACGCCTTCGAGTGCTACCGGCGCGGCGCGCAGGTCGTGGCCCTGGACCAGAACGCCGACGAAATCCGTGAGGTCGCCAAGTGGTTCGCGGCGATGAAGGAGGCCGGGGAGGCGCCGGAAGGGGCCACCGCCACGGCCATGGAGGGGGACGCCCTCGCGCTGCCCTTCCCCGACGAGTCCTTCGACGTCGTGATCATCTCCGAGGTGATGGAGCACATCCCCGACGACAAGGGCGTACTCGCCGAGATGGTCCGGGTGCTGAAGCCCGGCGGGCGGATCGCCGTCACCGTCCCGCGCTACGGCCCCGAGAAGGTCTGCTGGGCCCTGTCCGACGCCTACCACGAGGTCGAGGGCGGCCACATCCGCATCTACAAGGCGGACGAACTCCTCGCGAAGATCCGCGAGGCCGGCCTCAAGCCGTACGGCAGCCACCACGCGCACGCCCTGCACTCCCCGTACTGGTGGCTGAAGTGCGCGTTCGGCGTCGACAACGACAAGGCGCTGCCGGTGCAGGCGTACCACAAGCTGCTGGTCTGGGACATCATGAAGAAACCGCTGGCCACCCGGGTCGCCGAACAGGCGCTCAACCCACTGATCGGCAAGAGTTTCGTGGCGTACGCGACCAAGCCGCACCTGCCGCGGGTGGACGCCAAGTGACCACTCCCCGGACAGAACACCTCGTCCTGCCCGGGGTCCTCACCGCCGAGCAGGCCGCCGCGACCGTCGCCGGAATCCTGGCCGCGCAGCGCGAGGACGGGGCGATCCCGTGGTTCCGCGGACATCACCTGGACCCGTGGGACCACACCGAGGCCGCGATGGCACTGGACGCCGCGGGCGAACACGAGGCGGCCGAGCGGGCGTACACCTGGCTCGCCCGGCACCAGAACGAGGACGGGTCCTGGTACGCCGCCTACCAGGACGGGGACTTCGCGGACGTCACCGACCGCGGGCGCGAGACCAACTTCGTCGCCTACATAGCCGTTGGCGTGTGGCACCACTACCTGTCCACCGGCGACGACACCTTCCTCGACCGCATGTGGCCGACCGTGTACGCCGCGATGGAGTTCGTCCTGGGGCTCCAGCAGCCGGGCGGGCAGATCGGATGGAAGCGGGAGGACAACGGCAGCGCCCTCACCGACGGGCTGCTCACCGGGTCCTCCTCCGTCCACCACGCGCTGCGCTGCGCGCTCGCGATCGCCGAACAGCGCGAAGAGCCCCAGCCCGACTGGGAGTTGGCGGTCGGTGCACTGCGGCACGCGATCCGTCGGCACCCCGAACGCTTCCTCGACAAGGACCGCTATTCCATGGACTGGTACTACCCGGTCCTGGGTGGGGCGTTGACCGGCGCGGAGGCCAAGTCCCGTATCGAGGAGGGCTGGGAGCGGTTCGTCGTACCCGGCCTCGGGGTGCGCTGTGTCGTCCCCAACCCGTGGGTCACGGGCGGCGAGTCGGCCGAACTCGCCCTGGCGCTGTGGGTCATGGGCGAGTCCGACCGGGCCTTGGACATCCTCCAGTCGATCCAGCACCTGCGGGACGCGGAGAGCGGCCTGTACTGGACCGGGTACGTGTTCGAGGACCGGGCGGTGTGGCCGCGGGAGCTGACCACCTGGACGGCGGGGTCGCTGCTGCTGGCCGTCGCCGCCCTGGGCGGCCACGAGGCCACCTGCGCGGTGTTCAGCGGGGAGCGTCTGCCGCTGGGCCTCGACCCGGACTGCTGCCCCTGAGAACCCGGTCGGGCCTCAGTTGAGAACCCGGCCGGTCTCAGTGGCGGTGGGCGCGGTTGGCGATGGCGTGGCCCACGAACAGGTAGACCACCGCTGCCAGGCCGTAGCCCGCGACGACCCGGGCCCAGGCCTCGTCGAACGTGAAGAGGTCGTAGGACCAGCCGGCGAGCCAGCGAGCGGCATCGTGGATGAACTGCACGAAGTCGTTCGCACGGTTGGCGTCCAGCAGGTACAGCAGGATCCACAGGCCCAGGATGAGGGCCATGATGTCGGCGACGACCGCTATGACCGTCCCGGCTGAGTTGGCACCACGGCGCGTATGAGTGGACATGGTGTTCGAATGGCCGCGAATTCTCCGGCGAAACCTGGCGTCACGCGTTGAGCTCCGCCAGCACCCGCAGCGACTCCCGGTCCGGGGCCAGCGCCAACAGGTCCGTCACCGGCCCCTTGCGCCACGACTCCAGCCGCTCGGCGATGCGTTCGCGCGGGCCGACCAGGGAGATCTCGTCGGCGAACGCGTCCGGCACGGCGAGCACGGCCTCCTCGCGGCGGCCTTCCAGGAACAGCCGCTGGATCCGGCGCGCCTGCTCCTCGTACCCCATGCGGGCCATCAGATCGGCGTGGAAGTTGCGGGCCGCGTGGCCCATCCCGCCGATGTAGAATCCGAGCATCGTCTTCACGGGCAGAAGTCCCTCGGCCACGTCGTCGCAGACCCGCACCTGGGCCATGGGAGCGATGAGGAAGCCCTCCGGTGTTTCGGCGAGCGAGGCCTCGTAGACCTCGGGCCGGTTCGGCGACCAGTACAACGGCAGCCAGCCGTCCGCGATCCGGGTGGTCTGGGCGACGTTCTTCGGTCCCTCGGCGCCCAGGAGGATCGGCAGCTCGGCGCGCAGGGGATGGGTGATCGGCTTGAGCGCCTTGCCGAGCCCGGTGCCGTCCGGGCCCCGGTAGGGGTGGGAGTGGAAGCGGCCGTCCAGCTCGACCGGCGCCTGCCGTCGAAGGACCTGCCGTACGACGTCGACGTACTCCCGGGTCGCGGTCAGCGGCGACTTGGGGAACGGGCGGCCGTACCAGCCCTCGACGACCTGCGGCCCGGACAGCCCGAGACCGAGCATGACCCGCCCGCCGGAGAGATGGTCCAGGGTGAGGGCGTGCATGGCGGTCGTGGTGGGCGAGCGGGCGGCCATCTGCGCAACAGCCGTACCCAGCCTGATGGTTGACGTCCGCGCCGCGATCCAGGTGAGCGGCGTGAACACGTCCGACCCCCACGACTCGGCCGTCCACACCGAGTGATAGCCGAGCCGCTCCGCCTCCTGGGCCAGCGGCACATGGTCGGGGGAGGGGCCGCGGCCCCAGTAGCCGAGCGCAAGACCGAGTCGCACGACGCCTCCTGACGGTATGTCAGTTCTCCGAGCCGCTGGCGAATGTACGGCAACGGCCCCCCGCCCGGAAGGGGCGAGGGGCCGTCCTACGACCTTGGGGACCGCGAGGAAGGGTCAGCCGCGCTGGATGCCGCTCGTGTCCTGCAGCACGCCACGGCGGCCGTCCTGCGTCTGGGCGACCAGAGCCGGACCGCGCTGCTCGACCGCCAGGTACCAGGTGCCCGGGGCGAGTTCGGCGATCGGCGTCGGCGAACCGTCCTCCGCGAACAGCGGACGCGGCACCGGCACCGCGAACCAGAACGGCGAGAACTCCGCCGCCGGCGGCTGCGGGGCCTGCGGCTGCGGCTGCGCGCCGAAGGGCTGCCCCGGCTGCGGCTGACCGCCGTACGGCTGCTGACCCTGCTGTCCCTGCTGACCGGGCTGGCCCGGGTGCCCCTGCTGCCCCGGCTGCTGGGCACCCGGGTAGCCGTAACCACCGGGCGGCTGGGCGCCGTAGGGCTGCGGCTGGGGCGGCTTGGGAGCCGGGACGAGACCGGCCTGGAGGGCGGGGACGAGAGGCGTGGCGACGGCGGCCGCGGCCATGACCAGGGTGGCGACGAGAGCGAGGATCAGGCCGATTCCGGCGCTGACGGTGTCCGAACTGGAGCCGTAGTCCGCGGCGCTCAGCGGGTCGAAGACGTTCCCGAACGCGCTCCAGGCGGCGAACACCGTGAACACGGTGCCCACTTGGCCGAGGTCGAGGCCCGCCACCTTGGGGAGCTGCGGCAGGCCGCGCGACAGGACGACGAGGGCGGCGCCGATGATGCCCGCGAGCACCACCCCCATCACGACCGGACCGCTCGCCCAAGCGGTGGGAAGGTCCGCGTCGTCGGGGGCGCCGTCGACCGAGTACAGATCAAGGAACGACGCGATGAACAGCACCACCGCTGCACCGATCACCACGCCGTCGCCTCGAGTGAGGGAGCGGATATTCACTTCAAGTCCTTCGTAGGTCGTCTCGTCGTCGGTAGACCCTATCGCCCGCCCGGCGGAGCGTACGACGGGATCCGCGCGCTGATCGTCACCCGCGCAGGAAACTCACCAATCCCTCAGAGATTCCTTGCGCGGCCTTCTGCCGCCAGGCCCCGCTCGTGAGCAGGGCCGCGTCCTTGCTGTCACGCATGTTGCCGCATTCGATGAACACCTTGGGAACCTTCGAGAGGTTGAGGCCGCCCAGATCCGTGCGGGTGTCCAGGCCGGTGCCGTGACCGATGTAGTTGGAGGGGGCGGTGCCCGTCTTGCGTCCGAAGTCGTGCGCGATGCTCTTGCCGAGTGCGGCGGAGGGGACGACGATCCGGCGGGTGTCGGCGATGCCCTGGTGGACGCGGCCCGGGAGGATCACGTGGTAGCCACGCTGCCCGGCCCCCGCGCCGTCCGCGTGGATCGACACCACCGCGTCGGCCTTCGCCCTGTTGCCGATCCTGGCCCGCTCGTCCACACAGGGGCCGTAGGGCCGGTTGCCGTCCTGCGTCAGCTTCACCGTCGCGCCCTGCTGCTCCAGCAGCGTGCGCAGCCGACGGGCGACGTCGAGGGTGAACTTGGCCTCCGCGTAACCGGAGTTGGTGGATGTCCCCGTGGTGTCGCACTCCTTGCGGTTCGTGCCGATGTCCACCTTGCGGATGATCTCGGCCGTGTGCCGGAAGTTGGTGGGGCTGTGTCCGGGGTCGATGACGACGACCTTGCCCCGGAGTGAGCCGAGCGGCTTCTTGTCCTCGGCGGTGGTGGAGGAGACGGTCGGCGATGCCCTTGTGGACGCGGCCGTGGTCCCGTTGTTGTCGGCCGCCCCGCTCACCCCCGCGTACACCAGCCATCCGAGCAGCGCGCCCGGCACGAGCACGGCGAGAGCGAAGGTCAGCGGCCGGCGCCGGGGGCGGCGGGGCTGGGAGGAATCGAATTCAGGGCCTGCGTACGACACGTCTGCGACTCTAACGCTGCCCCTGCGGCCCCGCTCTCACATCCCCGCCCGCGTCCGCCGCAACACCCGCAGCGAATCGGTCGCCGAGACCTCCGTGAAGGCGCCGGAGTCGAGGGCCCGGAGGTAGATCCGGTAGGGCGCCTGCCCGGTGAACTCGTCCTCCGGCTCGGGGAACACGTCGTGGATGACGAGCAGCCCGCCCTCGGCCAGGTGCGGGGCCCAGCCCTCGTAGTCGGCGTTGGCGTGCTCGTCGGTGTGACCGCCGTCGACGAAGACCAGGCCGAGAGGCGAGCCCCAGACCTTCGCGATCTGCGGAGAACGGCCGACCAGGGCGACCACGTGCTCCTCCAGCCCGGCCCGGTGCAGGGTCCTGCGGAACGTGGGCAGCGTGTCCATCAGCCCCAGCTCGGCATCCACCGTCTCCGGGTCGTGGTAGTCCCACCCCGGCTGCTGCTCCTCGCTGCCGCGGTGATGATCGACGGTCAGCGCGGTGACACCGGCTTCGCGGGCGGCGTCCGCGAGCAGGATCGCGGAACGGCCGCAGTACGTACCGACCTCCAGGAGCGGCAGCCCGAGCCGCCCGGCCTCCAGAGCGGCCGCGTAGAGGGCCAGCCCCTCACCCAGGGGCATGAACCCCTTGGCGGCCTCGAAGGCGGCGAGGATCTCGGGCTTGGGTGCGGCCGCGGCCATGGGGTGGGTTCCTCTCGGTCGTACGGGCGGGGCAGACGTCGTACGACCGCCAAGCCGCCGTACGCCCCTCCGGACGCCCCATGCTGCCGCACCCTCCGCCCGCCGGGGGACAGGGGGTCGGGAATGTGTTGTGGGGGCACGCGCTGATCGCGGCGAGCGACCTGATGGCGCCTGCCCCGGTCGGCGCGGACGTGGTGGGTTCGACGAGCGCGAGCAGGGCCGCGGGGCGGACGTGGGTTGGATCGGAATCGGCGCCAGGGGCCCTACGGCCTTCCGGGCACCCCCGACGCGACACATCCCCGCCCCCTGAAGTGGGGCGGGGATGTGGGCCGGCTTCGTGTCGGTCAGGCGGTGACCGTCTCGCCCGGCAGGGCCAGGTCGAGGGCGATCGCGCGCTCGTCGCCCGCGTGGGTGGCGGAAGAGGCCAGGGGACCGTGGCCGGCGGCCCGTGCGGCGAGCACGTACGCGCCCCCGCTCGGCACCCCGAGTACGTACGTGCCGTCCTCGTCGGACAGGGTCGCCCCCGCCTGCCGCCCGCGCCGGTCGATCAGCGTGACCTTGGCGCGGGCGACCGGAGCACCGGAGGCGTCGAGGACACGGCCCCGGAACCCTCGCAGTACCGCCTCGGCCTGCTCCAGGTTCGCCTCTTCCTCGCTGCTCGCCCGCAGCTGCGGGGCACGGTTCGGCTTCGGCAGGAACAGGGCCATCAGCAGCCCGACCGCCACCGCGCCGGTCGCGATCAGGAAGGACACCCGGAACCCGTGCATGGTCGGTACCGCGACGCCCCCGACGTTGTTCGCCGTGTTCGCCAGCACCATCCCGATCACGGCGCTCGACACGGACGTGCCGATGGAGCGCATCAGCGTGTTGAGCCCGTTCGCCGCACCCGTCTCCGAGGCGGGGACCGCGCCGACGATCAGGGCGGGAAGAGAGGAGTACGCGAGACCGATGCCCGCGCCCAGCACCACCGCGATGACCAGGCTCTGCCAGGCGGCGCTCATGAGGCCGAGGCCCGCGCCGTAGCCGATCGCGATGATCAGCATGCCGAGGATGAGGGTGACCTTGGGGCCGTACTTCGCCGACAGCCGGGCGTACACGGGGGCGGTGAACATCATCGTCAGGCCCAGCGGAGCGACCAGCAGGCCCGCGACGACCATCGACTGGCCGAGGCCGTAGCCGGTCGCCTTCGGGAGCTGGAGCAGCTGGGGAAGGACGAGCGAGACGACGTAGAACGAGACACCGACCATGATCGACGCCAGGTTGGTGAAGAGGACCGCGGGGCGGGCCGTGGTGCGCAGGTCGACCAGGGGGGCCTTCACGCGCAGCTCCATGACGCCCCACAGGAGGAGGACGACGGCCGACGCGGCGAACAGGCCGAGCGTGGTGCCCGAGGTCCAGCCCCAGTCGCTGCCCTTGGTGATCGGGAGGAGGAAGAGGACCAGGCCGATGGAGAGGCCGATCGCGCCCAGGACGTCGAACGTGCCCTCGGCGCGCGCCGGGGACTCGGGGACGACGAGCAGGGTGAGGGCGATGGCGAGCGCGCCGATGCCCGCGGCGCCGTAGAAGAGGGCGTGCCAGTCGGCGTGCTGGGCGATCAGGGCCGCGAGGGGCAGCGCGAGGCCGCCGCCGACGCCGATCGAGGAGCTCATCAGGGCCATGGCGGAGCCGAGCTTCTCGCGGGGCAGCATGTCCCGCATGAGGCCGATGCCGAGGGGGATCGCGCCCATGGCGAAGCCCTGGAGGGTGCGGCCGGCGATCATGGTGAGCAGGTCGCTGGTGAGGGCGCTGACCAGGGCGCCCACGACCATCACGGCGAGGCTGAAAATGAGCAGGCGGCGCTTGCCGTACAGGTCGCCGAGGCGGCCCATGATCGGGGTGGCGACGGCGCCCGAGAGCAGGGTGGACGTCAGGACCCAGGTGGCGTTGCTCGGCGCGGTGTCCAGCAGCTGCGGCAGGTCCTTGATGACCGGGACGAGCAGGGTCTGCATCACCGCGACCACGATGCCCGCGAAGGCGAGCACCGGGACGACAGCGCCGGACGCTCTCCGGGTGGGCTGGTCGGTCGGCGTGTGCGTCATGTGAGGGAGGCCTCCGGGCCTGGAAGATCGGGTTACGTGTGGCTTGAACTACGTATGCACGGGCAACTATTCCGATGCTTCGGCGTACTAACGATTTCTTTATATTCTCTTGGGGAAGTGGAGGCGGGGTTGAGAGCATGGCGGCCATGCTCGAAGCCGCTGAAGTCGCCCGCAGACCCCGCCGTCCCCGGTCGGCCCCGCCCGCCTGGCTGGTGGTGGCGCTGGCGTGCGCGGGCCAGTTCCTCGTCGTGCTCGACGTGTCCGTGGTCAATGTGGCGCTGCCGTCCATGCGCGCCGACCTGGGCATGAGCGAATCCGGACTCCAGTGGGTGGTGAACGCCTACTCCATCGCCTTCGCCGGGTTCATGCTCCTCGGCGGCCGGGCCGGTGACCTCTACGGCCGCAAGCGGATGTTCCTGGTCGGGCTCGGGCTGTTCACCGTGGCCTCGCTGGCCGGCGGGCTGGCCCAGGGGGACGCCCAGCTGCTGATCGCGCGGGCCGTGCAGGGCCTGGGCGCGGCGGTGCTCGCGCCCGCGACGCTGACCATCGTCACGTCGACCGTCCCGGAGGGGGCCGCGCGGGCCCGGGCCATCGCCACCTGGACGGCCGTGGGAGCGGGTGGCGGCGCCGCGGGCGGATTCGTCGGCGGACTCCTGGTGGACACCCTGTCCTGGCGCTGGGTGCTGCTGATCAACGTGCCCGTCGGCGCGCTGGTCCTCCTGGGCTCCCTGCTGTGGCTGACCGAGAGCCGCAGCGGGGACGGGCGACGCCTCGACCTGCCGGGAGCGCTGCTGATCACCGGGGGGCTCGCGGTACTGGCGTACGGCATCTCGCAGACCGAGGCCGAGGGGTGGACGGCGGCCGCGACCGTGGTCCCGCTGGCCGCCGGACTCGCGCTGGTAGGGGGCTTCCTCGTCGTCGAGTCCCGTACGGCCGCCCCGCTGATGCCCCTCGGACTGCTCAGGGTGCGGGCGGTGGCGTCGGCGAACGCGGCGATGTTCCTGAGCGGCTCCGCGATGTTCTCCATGTGGTACTTCATGACGCTGTACGCACAGAACGTCCTCGGCTACTCGCCCCTGGCCGCCGGAGCCGCACTGATCCCGACCTCGCTGGCGATCGTGGTCGGCTCGAAACTCGCCCCGCGCTTCATGCGCCGGCTCGGGGCGCGGTGGGTGGCCGTGCTCGGTACGGCGGTCGCGGTCGCCGGGTTCGCCTGGCAGTCGACGATGACCGCGGACGGCGGTTATGTGACCGCGATCATGTGTCCCGGGATCCTGATGATGCTGGGCGCCGGTCTCGCCACGACGCCGCTCGCCTCGCTGGCCACGTCGGGGGCGGCGCCGGGGGAGGCCGGGCTGGTGTCGGGGCTGGTCAACACCTCGCGCACCATGGGGGGCTCGCTGGGGCTCGCCGTCCTGTCGACGCTGGCGGCGGCGCGGACGGGGGGAGCGGCTTCGCCGGAGGCGCTGACGGAGGGGTACGCGCTGGCGTTCCGGGTGGGGACAGGGGTGCTGCTCGCCGGGGTGGTGCTGATGGTGGCGTGGCTGCCGAGAAAGATCTCCGCGAACTGAGGCAACGGTCCGGGCCGCCCATGGACTCCTTCAGACATCTAGGAGGTGCCCATGGGGGATCGGAAACAGGCTCGGGACGAGGAGTTCCAGAGCTTTGTCATCGGCCGCTGGCCACGGCTGATGCGGACGGCATTTCTCCTCACGGGGGAGCAGCACGCCGCGGAGGACCTGGTCCAGTCGACCCTGGAACAGGCCTATGTGGCCTGGCGCAGGGTCGGCTCGGCGGACGATCCGGAGGCGTATGTACGGCGCGTGATGATCAACGCGCATGCACGCAAGCACCGCAGGAAGCTCCGGGAGTTCCTGGCGCGGGGGGACGACTTCGGCCTGGTGCGCGAGGTCGCCGACACCGGTGACCGCATCGCCCAGGCCGACGACCGCGGCGCCCTGCTGACGGCGCTGGCCCAACTGCCGCCGCGGCAGCGGGAGGCGGTGGTCCTGCGGTACTGGGAGGACCTCACCGAGACACAGACGGCCGAGGCGATGGGCTGCTCGGTCGGCTCGGTGAAGAGCAACGCGGCCAAGGGGATCGCGAAACTTCGCGCCATACCCGCACTGGCCGACATGGCGACCCAGGGAGGGCGGAAGTGATGAGCGCGGACCGGGAGAAGAGCCACGACATGAGTGACAGCGACATCGCCCTCCTGCTGGCCGACGCCACCGACGGGGTGGAGATCGGCATAGCCCCCTACCAGGCGGTACTCCGCGGGGGCCGCAGGCGCCGAGCCCGCCGCTGGGCGGTGGCCGCGGCCACGGCACTGGTCCTCGCGGGGTCCTCGGCGACGCTCGCGGTGGCGGGGCTGCCGGGCGGGGACGGCGGGCAGGTGGCGAGCCGGCCGTCCGCTTCGGCCGACGCCGACCCGTCCAGGGCCCTGCGCACCACACTGGCGACCGGTACCGACCAGGGCACCAAGTGGCGGGTTCTGCTCGACATGTGGCCGGCCCCGCGTGACGAGCGACAGGCCGATTCCCAGCTTGCCGCCATGGCGCTGCGAGGTGAGACACCGCCGGATGCCCACAAGGCCTCCGACCTGATCGGCAAGATCACCTACTTCGTCTATCGCGACTACGGCGGCCGGACCACGAAGGTCATGGAGAACACGGTCCCCGCGACGGACACCCTCACCGGCACGGATCTCATGTCCGGCTCCCTCCCCCTGGAACGCGGCGACACGAAGGACGTCCGCCTTGTCATCGGCTATGTCGCCAAAACCGCCCAGCGCGTCCTCTGCGCCTGGACGAACGACACGGCGACAGTGGTGGAGAAGGCCGGCTCCGGTACGGGCACCGACGTCCCGGCGATCCGGTCGGCGGCGGGTTCCCCCTACAACTGGTTCGTCTGCCTGGCACCCAAGGGCACCGAGTACAAGACGGCGGAGGTGGTCGAGTAGGGAGCGGCCGGGGTTACCTGTTTCTTGCGAGGAGGCCTCGGCGTTCACGCCGGGGAGGAATCGCATCCGGGTGTCGCGACGCGGAGCGTCGCCGTATGAGCCGGTGATCGCTGGTCGGGTGGTGTCTGTGGGATCGGGGTGCGTTTGTGCGACTGTCGTACGTACGGTCCTTCGGAGGGTTCGGGACGGACCAGTGTTCTGGCCGGAGACCGTGAGGGGCTGCGATGCGAGAGCCAAGCATCGCCTGTCGCTGGGTGAGCGCACCTACACCTGCACCGTGTGCGGAACTGTGTCTCCACGGGACAAGAACTCCGCACGTGTGATGCTCGTCCGTCCTTCTGGAGCGCTGCTCCAGGAGGCGGCCTGAGCCAGGAATCCCCTTCCTTTCAGGGAGGGGCGGATTCAAAGCCACCCCTGCTGCCGGGCCGCCCGTACCGCCTCCATTCGGTTGCGGGTGCCCGTCTTGCCGATGGCGGAGGAGAGGTAGTTGCGGACGGTGGACTCGGAGAGGTGGAGCCTGCCGGCGATGTCGGCGACCGTCGCGCCGTCCGCGGAGGCCTTGAGGACATCGCACTCGCGGGCGGTGAGGGGGTTCGGGCCGGCGCTCAGGGCGGCCGCTGCGAGGGCGGGGTCGATCACGGTCTCGCCGGTCAGCACCCGGCGGATCGAGGCGGCCAACTCCTCGACGGGACCGTCCTTGACGAGGAAACCTGCGGCACCCGCCTCCATGGCCCGACGCAGATAACCCGGCCTTCCGAAGGTGGTCAGGATCAACACCCGGCAGTCCGGCGCCTGGTCGCGCAGTTCGGCGGCGGCGTCCAGACCGCTCATCCCCGGCAGTTCGATGTCGAGCAACGCCACGTCGGGGCGGTGGACGAGCGCCGCGTCCACGATCGCGTCCCCGGCCGCGACCTGCGCCACGACCTCGATGTCCGCCTCCATCCCGAGCAACAGCGCGAGCGCCCCACGCATCATCCCCTGGTCCTCGGCGAGCAGCACGCGGATGGACTTGGCGGGCCGGTGGTCCCGGGGCATCTCGTTCACGGCCCCAGAGTAGGGGGGCGGCGCTCCGGATCCTTGAGAACTGAAGAGTGGAGTGCACAGGGGAAACGAGGAGTCGGCGGCCCCGTGCCCGCGTCACCGGGCCGCGTCACCGATCCGGGATCCGCCGGCGGCCCCCGCCCCCGCGCCCGCCCCCGCAGGCTCACCGGCTCGCGCCGGTTCCACCGACTCGACCGGCAGCTCGACCGGCAACTCGGCCCGCACCACGAACCCTCCCCGTGGCCCCGGCCCGGCCTCCAACCATCCACCGGCCGCCGCCAACCGCTCGGTGAGCCCCTTGAGACCGGTGCCGCCGATGACCGGGGCATGCACGGTGGCGGCGTCCTCAGGGGCGGCGCGCTCACCCACGCTCGGCCCCGTGGCCGCCGCCCCCGGGCCGTCGTCCCGGACGCTCAGCCG
The DNA here is from genome assembly GCF_044766405.1 of Streptomyces sp. NPDC102270. NCBI lineage: Bacteria > Bacillati > Actinomycetota > Actinomycetes > Kitasatosporales > Streptomycetaceae > Streptomyces > Streptomyces sp. NPDC102270. Next base: position 18,873 of record NZ_JBIWLX010000017.1, read on the forward strand.
CACCCGTTCCGCCGAGCCCCGCACGGAGATCTCGCAGCGCTCCGCCCCGCTGTGCCGGACCGCGTTGGTCACCGCCTCGCGGACCACCCAGCCCAGCAGGGCCTCGGTCTGGGCGGTGAGCAGGTGACCGGAGCGGTGGACGACGGGCTCGATGCCCGCGGCGCGCAGAGCCGAGGCGGCCCGGTCGAGGTCCGTGCTGAGGCTGCCCTCGCGGTAGCCGGTCACCGCCTCACGGATCTCGGTGAGCGCCTGGCGGCCGACCGATTCGATGTCGCAGACCTGGACGAGTGCCGCGTCCAGATCGCGTGGGGCGAGGCGCCGGGCCGCCTCCGACTTCACCACGATCACCGACAGCGTGTGCCCGAGCAGATCGTGCAGATCGCGGGAGAACCGCAGCCGCTCCTCCTCGACCGCACGCCGGGCCAGTTCCTCGCGGGCCTCCCGCAACTGCCGTACCGCTTCGGACAGGGACAGGATCGCGGCCGTCACCATCGTGGAGATCCAGGTGGCGTACGCGGTGTCGAGTCCGCCCCAGCCGTCGCGGAAGACGGAGGCCGCGCCGGCGACCACCGTCACGACCGCTCCCACCCACCGCAGGTGCGGCAGCCGCACGACCGCGCCCGTGGCGAGCCCGAGCAGGGGGAAGAACAGCAGCCAGTTGCCGCCGTACCCCACCGCCAGACCGCAGGTGACCAGTCCCATCAGCACCAGGGCGACCCGGGTGGAGACCGCGTCCCGGGTCTCCTTGTGGAAGGCGCGAAAGGCGACGTAGATGTAGAGCGAGTTGAACGTGAGCAGCCCCAGGCCGCCGATCCAGGGGTTCGCGGCCTTGCCCTGGAAGAGGTTGGAGAAGGCGCCCATCCCCAACAGCAGCCACGGCAGCAGACCGAACCCGCTGCCCAGGCCCGCCTTCGTGTGGACCTCTCCGGCCTCCTGCGCCGCCTTGTACTCGGCCTTGAAACATGCCTTGTTCGCCTTCCAGTCCCGCTGGTGCCTCCGCGCCTCGCGGACCCCCTCGCGGACCTCGCCCACGCGGTGCGAGAGCTTGCGCGACCAGACCATGACCGTTCCCCCGAACCCGCTCGTGTCTCCTGTTGTCATACCGAAGACGCTACGGATCGCGAAGTCCGCCCGGCAGGTGTGCGTGTACGGACTTGGGCAGTACAAATGTCACGGCGCCGGAACCCGGGACAGCCCACCAGGCAGCCACCTGACACACCGTCAGGAGCCTTCACAAGTGCGGTGGGCTCGGCTATACAGAGGGCGCCGGACTGGAACGCGTTCTAGATCGGCCCGCGACGACCTCGGTGCGGCCGACGGTGCGGACGGCCGTACCGAGGTCTTGACCGAGGTCTTGACCGAGCCCCTGTCAGGAGCCGTATGCCCATCGACGCAGCCAAGGCCCTCGCCGCCGAGCCCCGGACCGGCGAGATCTCCTGGAACACCAAGGACGTCCAGCTCTACCACCTCGGCATCGGGGCGGGCTCGCATCCCGGCAAACCCAGCCCCGCCACCGACCCGGACGAACTGCGCTACACCCTCGAATCCCGGCTGCACGTCCTGCCGAGCTTCGCCACGGTGGCGGGCTCGGGATCGCCGGGAGTGATCAGCGGACTGTCCATGCCCGGCATCGACGTCGACCTCGCCAAGGTCCTGCACGGCGGCCAGTCACTGATCGTCCACCGCCCGCTCCCCGCCCAGGGCACCGCGACCGCCACCCACCGCATCGCCGCCGTGTACGACAAGGGCAAGGCGGCCGTCCTGGTCCTGCGGACAGAAGTCGCCGACACCGAGGGCCCGTTGTGGACCAACGACGCCCAGATCTTCGTACGGGGAGAGGGCGGCTGGGGCGGCGACCGGGGACCCTCCGCCCGCCTCGAACCCCCCACCGGCGAACCCGACCGGACCGTGGAACGCCCCGTCCGCGAGGACCAGGCCCTGCTCTACCGCCTGTCCGGCGACTGGAACCCGCTGCACGCCGACCCGGAGTTCGCCAAGGTCGCCGGGTTCGAGCGGCCGATCCTGCACGGGCTGTGCACCTACGGCATCACGCTCAAGGCGGTCGTCGACACGCTGCTCGGCGGGGACGTGACCCGGGTGCGGTCGTACGTCACCCGGTTCGCCGGGGTCGTGTACCCGGGGGAGACCCTGCGGATCCGTATGTGGCACACCCCGCGGTCCACCCGGGTCGCCGTCACCGCCGTGGAGCGCGACGACGCGCCCGTCCTCGCCGACACCGTCGTCGACCACTCCGAACACTCCTGAACCCAGAACGCCGTACGAGGGGAGCCCGCACCATGCGCGCAGCCGTACTGCACGAGATCGGCCAGGAAAAGCTCGAAGTCCTCGATGACGTCGAGGCGGTGGGCTTCGGACCCGGCAGGGTGCGGATCCGGATACGGGCCACCGGACTGTGCCACTCGGACCTGTCCGCGATGGCCGGGGTCCTCCCGCAGCCGGCGCCGTTCGTGCCCGGACACGAAGGCGCCGGAGAGATCGTCGAAGTCGGGGAAGGCGTCAGCCACTTGAAGGCGGGCGACCGGGTCGTCGTCTGCTGGCTGCCGGCCTGCGGCGTCTGTCCCGCCTGCAAGCGGGGCCAGACCGAACTGTGCCTGGCCGGCTTCATGAACGCGGGCACTCCCAACTTCCGGCGCCCCGGCGGCGATGTGTTCGGCTTCGCGGGCACCGGCACCTTCACCGAGGAGGTCGTCGTCGACGCGGGCTGCGCGGTGCCGATCCCCGACGACGTGCCCTTCGACATCGCGGCGCTCATCGGCTGCGGGGTCACCACCGGGCTCGGCGCCGCGCTCAACACCGCGGACGTGGAGGCCGGTTCCTCGGTCGCCGTCATCGGCTGCGGCGGCGTCGGCATCTCCGCCGTCCAGGGCGCCCGCCTCAAGGGCGCCGCCGAGATCGTCGCCGTCGACCCGGTCGCCTCCCGCCGTGAGGCCGCCCTGAGGTTCGGCGCCACCCGGGCCGTCTCCCCGGACGAACTGGCCGACGCCAAACAGCAGGTGACCGCGGGCGAGGGCTTCGACTACGTCTTCGAGGTCGTCGGCAAGTCCGCGACCGCCAGGACGGCGTACGAGACCACCCGGCGCGGCGGCACCCTCGTGATCGTCGGCGCGGGCGCCATGGACGACAACCTCCAGCTCAACATGTTCGAGCTGTTCTTCGACGAGAAGCGCATCCTGCCGTCCCTGTACGGCGGCGGGGACGTCCTGCGCTCCTACGAGCGGACCATCGCCCTGTGGCGGGCCGGCCGCGTCGACCTGGACGGCCTGATCACCCACCGGGTGCCGCTGAGCGAGATCAACGAGGCGCTGGACCAGATGCGCTCGGGGACCTCACTCCGTACGTCCATCGAGATCTGAGGGTCCGCGATGACCCTGCCACTGCCACTCGACGGGCTCGCGGCGATCGTCACCGGCGCCGGCCGGGGTCTTGGCCGCGCTGAGGCGCTGGAGCTGGCCGGGCTCGGCGCGGCCGTGGTCGTCAACGACTTCGGACAGCCCGGCCGGGACGGCTCCGGCGAGGCCTCCGCGGGCCCCGCCGAGCAGGTCGCCGAGGAGATCAGGGCCACGGGCGGACGGGCCGTCGCCCACACCGGGGACGTGGCCGACCACCAACAGGCGCGGCAGCTCGTGGAGTTGGCGATCGAGGAGTTCGGCAAGCTCGACATCCTCGTCAACAACGCGGGCATCCTGCGGGACCGCATGATCTTCTCCATGACCGAGGGCGAGTGGGACGCGGTGATCCGGGTCCACCTCAAGGGCCACTTCAACACCACCCGGTTCGCGTCCGCGCACTGGCGCGAGCGGTCCAAGGCGGCGGGCGGGCCGGTGTACGGCCGTATCGTGAACACCTCCTCGGAGGCGTTCCTCGCCGGGTCCGCCGGGCAGCCCAACTACGCGGCGGCGAAAGGCGGGATCGTCGGGCTCACCACCTCGACGGCCCTCGCCCTCGCCAAGTACGGCGTCACCGCCAACGCCATCTGCCCGCGTGCCCGCACCCGGATGACCGAGGACGTCTTCTCGGGCGCCGGCTTCGAGCAGCCCGAGTCGGGACTCGACCCCCTCGCCCCCGAGCATGTCGCCCCACTCGTCGGCTACTTGGCCTCACCCGCCGCCGAGCGCGTCAACGGCCAGCTGCTCGTTGTCCACGGAGGGATGGTCACCATCGTCGAACGGCCCCGGGTGCAGGCGAAGTTCGACAGCAAGCAGGACACCTTCACCTACGACGAACTGGACGCCCTGCTCACCCCCCACTACGCGCGGCGGCCGGCGGGGGAGACCTTCGCGGCGGCCGAAGTGCTGGGACTCAAACGGGAGTAGACGCGCAACGGCCCTGTCTCCCGTAAGGAAAACAGGGCCGTGTGTCGTCGTCCGACCTCAGGCCGCGGCCTCGGTCTGCTCGACCGACTTGCGGTGACGGCCGCGGGGGGCCGTGTCGCTGTCCTGGACCGAGACCGGACCCCGGTGCCTACCGTGGCCCGTGGACTCCTGGACGTCGGCGGTCGACTGGTTCCTGCTGGCGTCGCTCATGGAAGTAATTCACCCCGTCAACATGATCTTTCTTACAGCGGGGGGAGTTTAACCGGCACACCACAGGGCGAATCCAGGTGGCCGGACCAACCGGCACTACTTCGTTACAAGACTGCCCAACGGGGCTTGCTGCAGGGGCACAGGGCGTGCCACGACGGGCTCCGGAGGACCCGGTTCGGGCGACTGCGCGACCGTGACGCCGGCACCGTCACGGCCACTGCTGCCGTCGCCACCACCGCCCTCCGGATCCTCCGGGCCCGCGCCCCCCGCGTCCCCCGTTCCCCCCGGGCCCTCCGCTTCCCCGGCGAGGGCCCCGTTCCCCGATGCCGCCGCCCACCGCGCCACCCCGCACGGCGCGTCCGGCGTGGCGTACGGCAGGAGCAGCTCCCCGTCCTCGGTCCACAGCCCGGCACCCGCCAACCACCCCTCGGGCGCCGGAAGATGCAGGACCTGCCGGCCGGCCGGCCGCCACACGCCCAGCCAGCTGCCCATCGAGCCGTCGACGCGCAGCGCCACCCCGCAGCTCTCCGGCATCAGCACCTGCCCCGGCTGGATCGCGAACGGCGTCACCGCGCAGCCCGGCACCCGCAGGCACTCCGGGAAGCGCACCGGCAGTGTGCTGCCCAGCACCCCCCAACCCAGCCGCGCGCACCCCGGCGACGGTGCGTCCGAGGAGATCAGCAGCAGTCCGCTGTCCGGGTCGGCCAGCAGCAGCCGGTCGTCGCTGCCGTCGGCGATCTGCAGCAGCGGCGACACCTCCCCGCCCCGCTCCAGATCGACCACGACCGCCTTGGTCCGCCCGCCGGCCTCCCGGTCCAGGGCCAGCATCCGCCCGGCCCGGTCCAGCCACACCCCGCCCGAACAGCGCCCCGGGACCTCCGCGAGATGCTCCGGCCCGAAGGCACCGCCCGCCACCAGCCACACCGCACTGGAGTACGGACCCACGGCAAGGGCGTACGCCTTCTCACCGCCCGGAGCCGGCGGCAGCAGCCGTAGGACCGTCCCCGCGTCCGGGCACTCGACCGCGCCCAGCGGCAGCTCGCCGGTCTGCGGCCCGGTCGGGTAGAGCAGCGAGAAGGCGTGCCGCCCGTCCGCGAACCGCCTGATCAGCACCCGCCCGTCGCCCATCGGCTGCACCTCGGTGCCGGGCTCCTCGGGCTGGTTGCCGGGCAACGGCACCGCGTAGGGCTCGGGGCCGTCCAGGGTCCAGCGCTCCGGGAACCAGGACTCGCCGTGCCCGGCGAGGCGGGCCGCGTAGGAGCCGTCGACGGTGATCACACACCCCGCCCGCGGGGTCTCCCCGTTCCCGGTCTCCGGTGTCTGCCCGTCGCTCCTGGTCCACGGTGTCTGCCGGTCGTTCCCGCTCTCCGGTGTCTGCCGGTCGTTCCCGCTCCGCGGTGTCTGCCCGTCCTCGGTGATCGCGTCCTCCGTCCGCGGGGTCTCCCCGTCCGCGCTCTCGGCGTCCTCGGCGTTCTCCTCGTTCGCCGCCGCAGGTTCGATGGCACACGCCGTCATCGTCCGGTCACCTCCGGCGACGAAACTAGTTTTCGCACGCACAGACGTGGGACGGGCGGGCTTCCGCTTCACACAAAGGGGTGGCCCAGGAACGATTCGCCTGAGGAAACCGGGGCGACTGTGCTGAGCGGGACAGCCGTGGGCAGCTCGGGTTCAGCGGGACAGGCCAGGCAGGTAGCCTTTCCCCGTGCCCCGTCTGTCTGAAGTCATCGCCGCGCTGGAGAACCTGTGGCCCGCCGAGCGGGCCGAGTCCTGGGACGCGGTCGGCACAGTCGTGGGCGAACCCGACCAGGAGGTCACGCGGGTCCTCTTCGCCGTCGACCCGGTCCAGGAGATCGTCGACGAGGCGGTGAAGCTGGGCGCGGACCTGCTGGTCACCCACCACCCCCTCTACCTGCGCGGTACGACCACCGTGGCGGCCTCGCACTTCAAGGGCCGGGTCGTCCACACCCTCATCAAGAACGACATCGCGCTGCACGTGGCCCACACCAACGCGGACACCGCCGACCCGGGCGTCTCGGACGCGCTCGCCGGCGCGCTCGACCTCCGTGTCGTAGGGCCGCTGGTGCCGGACCCGACGGACCCGGAAGGGCGCCGGGGGCTGGGCCGCGTGTGCGAGGTGGACCCCCCGACGACCGTCCGCGAGCTCGCCGAGCGAGCCGCCGCACGCCTGCCGGCCACCGCGCAGGGCATCCGCGTCGCCGGCGACCCCGAGGCCACCGTCCGCACGGTCGCCGTCAGCGGCGGCTCCGGCGACAGCCTCTTCGACCAGGTCCGCGCGGCCGGCGTCGACGCCTTCCTCACCGCGGACCTGCGCCACCACCCCGTCTCCGAGGCCCGCGCCCACAGTCCTCTCGCGCTGCTCGACGCGGCGCACTGGGCCACCGAGTGGCCCTGGTGCGAGCTGGCCGCCGCCCAGCTCGACGAGATCTCCGACCGCCACGGCTGGAACCTGCGCGTGCACGTCTCCAAGACGGTCACCGACCCCTGGACCAGCCACTCCCCTTCACCTGGAGCCCCCAACTGAACGCCGCGCCCGCCGACCAGATCCGACTCCTCGACGTCCAGGACCTCGACGTCCGCCTCCAGCAGCTCGCCCACAAGCGCCGGTCACTGCCCGAGCACGCCGAGATCGAGTCGCTCACCAAGGACGCCACCCAGCTGCGCGACCTGCTCGTGGCCGCGCAGACCGAGGCGAGCGACACCGCCCGCGAGCAGACCAAGGCCGAGCAGGACGTGGACCAGGTGCGCCAGCGCGCCGCCCGCGACCAGCAGCGCCTGGATTCCGGGGCCGCGACCTCGCCCAAGGACCTGGAGAACCTGCAGCGCGAGATCACCTCCCTCGCCAAGCGCCAGGGCGACCTCGAGGACGTCGTCCTGGAGGTCATGGAGCGCCTGGAGTCCGCGCAGGAGCGGGTGGCCGAGCTGACCGAGCGGGTCGCCTCCGTCCAGTCGAAGATCGAGGACGCCACCGCCCGCCGGGACGCGGCCCTCCAGACGCTCGACGGCGACATCGCCTCCGCGACCAAGGAGCGCGAGGTCATCGCGGCCTCCGTCCCCGCCGACCTGCTCAAGCTCTACGACAAGCTCCGCGCGCAGCAGGGCGGCATCGGTGCGGCCAAGCTGTACCAGCGCACCTGCCAGGGCTGCCGCCAGGAGCTCGCCATCACCGACATCAACGAGATCCGCGCGGCCGCGCCGGACACCGTGGTGCGCTGCGAGAACTGCCGCCGCATCCTGGTCCGCACGTCCGAGTCGGGTCTGTAGGCGGTCGTCGGCGTGCGGGAGTTCATCGTCGAGGCGGACGGCGGCTCGCGGGGCAACCCCGGGCCGGCCGGCTACGGCTCCGTGGTGCGGGACGCGGCGACGGGGGAGACGCTGGTCGAGACATACGAATACCTCGGCACCGTCACCAACAACGTCGCCGAGTACCGGGGACTGCTGGCGGGCCTGCGTGCCGCACACGACCTCGACCCCTCCGCCCGCGTCCACGTCCGCATGGACTCCAAGCTGGTCGTCGAGCAGATGTCGGGGCGCTGGAAGATCAAGCACCCCGACATGAAGCCGCTCGCTCTGGAGGCGGGAAGGGTCTTTCCGTCGGAGCGGGTGACGTACGAGTGGATCCCGAGGGAGCAGAACAAGCACGCGGACCGGCTGGCGAACGAGGCGATGGACTCGGGGGCGTCGGCGAGTTCGGTACGGAAGCCGTCGTCTTCGGCCGCTGCTTCTGCTTCTCCTTCTGCTTCTTCTTCTGCTGATGCCAAGTCTGAGGCGGACCGGCGTGCTGCCAAGGCGGTCGCCGGCCCAGGGTGGGCGCCCGCCGACATGGGGGCCCCGGCCACCTTCGTCCTCCTGCGGCACGGAGAGACGCCCCTGACCCCCCAGAAGCGGTTCTCGGGCAGCGGCGGCACCGATCCCGCCCTCTCCGAGATCGGCAGGGAACAGGCGGAACGCGCGGCGGCGGCGCTGGCCCGCCGAGGCACGATCCAGCACATCCTCGCCTCGCCCCTGACCCGTACCCGGCAGACCGCCGAGGCCGTGGCCGACCGGCTCGGTCTGGAGGTCACCGTCGAGGACGGCCTGATCGAGACCGACTTCGGCGCCTGGGAGGGCCTCACCTTCGGCGAGGTGCGCGAGCGCTACCCGGACGACCTGAACACGTGGCTGTCCGACCCGGAGGCCGAACCCACCGGCGGCGGCGAGAGCTTCGCGGCCACGGCGACCCGGATCGCGGCGACCAGGGACAAGCTCGTCGCGGCGTACGCGGGCCGTACGGTCCTGCTCGTCACCCACGTCACCCCGATCAAGACGTTCGTCCGCCTCGCTCTCGGCGCCCCGCCCGAGTCCCTGTTCCGCATGGAACTCTCGGCGGCGTCCATGTCGGTGGTCGCGTACTACGCCGACGGCAACGCGAGCGTGCGGCTTCTCAACGACACGTCACACCTGCGTCCGTAGCCGGGACGCCTCCCGGGCCAGCCTCTCGACCCGTCCCCAGTCCCGCGCGGCGACCGCGTCCTCCGGGAGCATCCAAGTCCCGCCCACACAGCCGACGTTGGGCAGGGACAGGTACTCGGGGGCGTTCTCCGGCCCGATCCCTCCCGTCGGACAGAACCGCGCCTGCGGCAACGGCCCGGACAGGGACTTCAGATAGGCCGTACCCCCGGCCGCCCCCGCCGGGAAGAACTTCATCTCCCGCACCCCCCGCTCCAGCAGCGCCACGACCTCCGAGGTCGTCGACACCCCCGGCAGGAACGGCACCCCGGACCCCCGCATCGCCTCCAGGAGTACGTCCGTCCAGCCCGGGCTGACGAGAAAGCGCGCGCCGGCGGTCACCGAGTCGGTCACCTGGGCCGGCGTGATGACGGTCCCGGCCCCGACCACCGCGTCCGGCACCTCCTCGGCGATCACCCGGATCGCGTCCAGCGCGGCCGGCGTCCGCAGCGTCACCTCGATCGCGGGCAGCCCGCCGGTGACGAGGGCGCGCGCGAGCGGCACGGCGTCGGCGGCGTCCTGGAGCACGACGACGGGGACGACGGGCGCGAGGTCGAGCAACGAGGCGTGCGACAGGGAGGCCATGGCGTCATCGTGCCGAAGCGCTGCGATGCACGCAATGGTCGTTGCATTCCTTGCAACGGAACGTCAGTGGATCTCGTCCACCAGCACATCCAGCGCCCACGCCTGCCCCGCCTTGGCGGGCGCCGACGCCTCCACCACGTACCCCAGCTCCCGCAGCACCTCCACCAGCTCGGCCGGCCCCTTCGGCGAGACCCCCGCCGCCAGCAGACTCCGCACCATCCGCCCCTTGGTCGCCTTGTTGAAGTGGCTGACCACCTTCCGCGTCGGCGCGTGCAGCACCCGTACGGTTGCCGTCCGTCCCGCGACCTCACCCTTCGGCTTCCATGCGGCCGCGTAGGCGGAGGACCGCAGATCGAGCACGAGCCCGTTCCCGGCGGCCTCGGTGAGCACGGAGGCCATCGGCTTGCGCCAGTGCGCGCCCAGCGCCCCGAGCCCCGGCAGCCTCACCCCCATCGAGCAGCGGTACGACGGAATCCGGTCCGTCACCCGGACCGCTCCCCACAGCCCCGAGAACACGAGAAGCGAACGCCCCGCACGCCTCTTCGCGGCCGCGTCGAGAGAAGCCAGGTCGAGGGCGTCGTAGAGCACGCCGGTGTAGATCTCCCCGGCGGGCCGCGCCCCCGCGGTCCTCAGCTCGACGTTCTTCGCGACCTCGTCGGCCAGCCCCTCACTCAGCCCCAGCACGTCCCGCGCCTTCTCCTCGTCACCGGCGCACAGCTCGACGAGCGCGTCCAGGACCGCCTCACGGCTCTCGTTGAGCCCCGGCAACGACAGCGACTCCAGCTTCAGCGGGGCGCCACGACCGGAGGACGCCTTGCCTTCGGAGGGAGGCAGCAGGACAAGCACGGAACGTCTCCTTCTGTTTGAGCTCCGGACAGCGTACGGGGCCCGATCTGCTTACCCTCGCTGTATGCCTCGCCGCCACATACGTGTGACCGACGTCCCGCTACGGGCCGCTTTCGCCGCCCTGCGCACCGAACTCGGCGTGCCCTCGGACTTCCCGCCCGAGGTGACGGCGGAGGCGCAACGGGTGCCCGACCCGAAGGGGTACGAGGACGCCACCGACATCCCCCTCTTCACCATCGACCCGCCCGCCTCCACCGACCTGGACCAGGCGATGCACCTCTCCCGGCGAGGCACCGGTTACCGCCTCCGGTACGCCATCGCCGACGTCGCCGCCTTCGTCGTCCCGGGCGGCCTCCTCGACGCGGAGGCACACCGGCGGGTGATGACCCTGTACTTCCCTGACACCCGCATTCCGCTCCACCCGCCGGTGCTGAGCGAGGGCGCCGCGAGCCTCCTCCCGGACCAGGTCCGCCCGGCCGCGCTGTGGACGATCGACCTCGACGCGGAAGGCCGTACGACCGCGGCCGACGTCCGCCGGGCCCTGGTCCGCAGCCGGGCCAAGCTGGATTACGAGGGCGTACAGCGAGCGATCGACTCCGGCACGGCCGAGGAGCCGCTGGAGTTGCTCCGCGTCGTCGGCGAGCTGCGGGAACGGCTGGAGGTCGAGCGCGGCGGGATCTCCCTGCGGATCCCCGAGCAGGAGATCGCCGAGCGCGACGGCACGTACGAACTGTCGTACCGCGCCCCGCTGCCCGCCGACGGCTGGAACGCCCAGATCTCCCTGCTCACGGGCATGGCGGCGGCGGACCTGATGCTCGGATACGGCACGGGAGTGCTCCGCACCCTGCCCGCCGCCCCGGACGGCGCGGTGGGACGGTTGCGCCGCACCGCCCCCGCCCTGCACATCGACTGGCCGCACCATGTGTCGTACGCGGCGCTGGTGCGTTCCCTGGACCCGCGGAACCCTCACCACGCGGCCTTCCTCCAGGAGTGCACGACCCTGCTGCGGGGCGCCGGCTACACGGTCTTCCGGGACGGCGTCCTGCCCTCCCTCACCACCCACGCGGCGGTCGCCGCCCCCTACGCCCACTGCACCGCGCCACTGCGACGTCTGGTAGACCGCTACGCTTCGGAGATCTGCCTGGCTGCGGTGGCGGGGGAGCCGGTGCCGGACTGGGTGCTCGCGGCTCTCGAGGCGCTGCCGCGCGAGATGACCGAAGGCGGTCGGCTCGCTGCCAAGGCGGAACGGGAGTGCGTCGACCTGGTCGAGGCGGCCCTGCTGAAGGACCGGGTGGGGGAGGTGTTCGAGGGCTGCGTGGTGGACATCGACGAAGACCGACCGACGGTGGGGACCGTGCAGTTGGAGACGCCGGCGGTCATGGGCCGGATCGACGGGGAGGATCTGTCGCTGGGCGAGCGCCTCAGGGTGAAGGTCGTCCAGTCGGATCCGGGAACCTCGAAAGTGCGCTTCGCGCCCGCTTGATCGCAGGGCGGTGGGTCCGGCAGGTGAGGGGTGGCCTCGGTGACTGACGTCGCTCATCCTCGTGTGCCACGATCGAGGGAACGGTTCCCGATCTCTCGGGCAGGTGATCTTCCGATGTCCCAGTCTGGCGAGCGACAGAAGGAGGGGCGTGACATGACTGCCATGGCTCATGAGCCGCTCACGCCGGCTGAGGGACTGCTGGAGATCTTCCTGGCCCTCGATACCCCGGAGGGTTTCCGGGCCGAGCTGATCGAGGGGGAGATCGTTGTGACGCCGCCGCCGGACGGGGATCACGAGGACTACATCGGGCTGATCGTGAACCAGGTGATCAGGCGAGCGCAGACGGACATGCAGTTCTCCGGCAACAAAGGGCTGAAGCTGCGGAGCGGAGGCGGCTGCCCGAAGAATCACGTGATCCCGGACGGTACGTTCGCCCCCGCCGAGAGGCGGCTTTTCCGGGGTGCCGACTCCTGGATGCCCTGCGACGGAGTCGCCATGGTCCTTGAGGTGACGTCGACCAAACCGGAGGCGGACCGCGAGGCCAAGCGCCGCTGCTACGCCCGCGGCGGCATCCCGCTCTACCTGCTCGTCGACCGGGAGACCTCGTCGGTCACCCTGTTCGGCGACCCGGAGAACGACGACTACCGCGAACTCTGCACCCGGTCCTTCGGCAAGCCGCTCAGACTCCCCGCCCCGTTCGGCTTCGACCTGGAGACCGCGGACTTTCTCTGAGTGCTGAGGCGTTGCACCCTCTGAGCAAGACGGACAGGGGGACGACCGTGGCGGAACAAGCACTGTGGACGAGAGCACGGCTGGGCCGCTGCGGCCCCCCGCTGGACCTCCTGACCGCCCGCTTCGACCGCCACGTCTACGCCGCGCACACGCACGAGCAGTTCAGCATCGGCATCTGCGTCGCCGGCTCCGAGGTCATCGACTACCGGGGCGACCACCTCCGCCCGGGCCCGGGCTCCATCGTCGTACTGGCTCCCGGCGAAATGCACACAGGCCGCCCCGCCGGCTCCGACGGCGGCTACGCCTACCGAGCCCTGTACCCGGACCCCTCCCTCCTCACCGAAGGCACCCTCGGCGGCGGCCTCCCGTACTTCCGCGAACCACTCCTCGACGACCCCGAACTCGCCACCGCCCTCAGTCGCGCCCACGCCGAACTGAGCGTCTGCCCCGACCCGCTGGAGACGGAGTCCCGCCTCCCATGGCTGCTGACGGCACTGGCCCGCCGCCACTCCTCGGCCCGCGCTTCCGACGATGCCCTGCCGGGCGCCGCCCACATCGCCCACGCGGTACGGGACCGCCTGGCCGACGACCTCCTGGAACCCCCCTCCCTCGCCGAACTCGCCACCGCGTTGGGCCTGTCCCGCTACCAACTCCTCCGAGCCTTCCGTACGACGATGGGGATACCGCCGTACGCCTGGCTGGCCCAGCACCGGGTGCATCGGGCCCGCGGACTACTGGAGTCCGGCCTGAAGCCGGCCGAGGTCGCGGGCCTGGTGGGCTTCGCGGACCAGGCACACCTGACGCGCTGGTTCCGCAGGGTGCTCGGGGTGACCCCGGCGGCATACCGCAACAGCGTTCAAGACGCGGGCCGCTGACGCGCCGAGGATGGCCGCATGACTGCACGCGGCTGGTTCCTGTTCTCCCTGATGGGAGTGGTCTGGGGCATCCCCTACCTGTTGATCAAGGTGGCGGTGGACGCCCCGCTGTCCCCGTCGATGGTGGTGTTCACGCGCTGTGCGCTGGGCGCGGCCCTGCTCCTGCCCTTCGCGATACGGCAGGGCGGCCTGCCCGCCACCGTTCGAACCCACTGGCGCCCGATGCTGGCCTTCGCGTGCATCGAGATCATCGGCCCCTGGTGGACCCTGACCGACGCGGAACGCCACCTGTCCAGCTCGACAGCGGGCCTGCTGATCGCGGGCGTCCCGATCGTGGGAGTGGCCCTGGCCCGCTTCTTCGGCGAAACGGAGAGGCTGGGAGTACGGCGCGTCATCGGGCTCGGCCTGGGCCTGGCCGGCGTAGGAGTCCTCACAGTCCCGCACCTGACAGGTGGGGACGCCCGCTCCCTGGCCGAGGTGCTGATAACGGTGATCGGCTACGCAACGGCCCCGTTGATCGCCGCGCGCTACCTCAAAGACATCCCCACCCTCCAGCTCATCGCCCCCTGCCTGGCCCTCGCGGCCCTGGTCTACGCCCCGGCGGCGGCGATGACCTGGCCGTCGGAGATGCCCTCCGCCTCGGTCCTGACCGCGCTGGCCACCCTGGGAGTGGTCTGCACCGCGGTCGCCTTCGTGGCCTTCCTGGAGCTGATCAAGGAGGCGGGCCCGACGAGGGCAACGGTGTTCACGTACGTCAATCCGGCGGTAGCGGTGGCAGCGGGCGCGATCTTCCTGTCCGAGCCACTGACGGCGACCATCGTCGTGGCCTTCACCCTGATCCTGGCGGGCTCGGTACTGGCGACCGCCTCCGGTGCGGGGGCCGCCGCCCGCCCGGCGCTGGGTCACCCGAGGGGCGAGGCCGCGGACGGGGCCCCAGCCGGACAGAGGCGGGGCGCGCGCCCGGTAACATGGTCGACACGGCAGACGAGCCGGGCGGACGGCCGCGTGAAGTCCCCTCTTGGAGGGCTTCCCGAGGAACGTCCGGGCTCCACAGGGCAGGGTGATGGCTAACGGCCACCCGGGGTGACCCGCGGGAAAGTGCCACAGAAAACAAACCGCCGGGGACTTCGGTCTTCGGTAAGGGTGAAACGGTGGTGTAAGAGACCACCAGTGCCCAGGGCGACCTGAGCAGCTAGGTAAACCCCACCCGGAGCAAGGTCAAAAGGAAACACCCCGGTGTTTCTGCGGGGACGTTCGAGGGCTGCCCGCCCGAGTCCCCGGGTAGACCGCACGAGACCGGCGGCAACGCCGGTCCTAGATGGATGGCCGTCTCCCCGGCCGCCGCGAGGCGGTTGGGCGACAGAACCCGGCGTATAGCCCGACTCGTCTGCCGCTAGCTGCGGTTTTGCCTGGGAAAGGGCCTCTGACCTGCGTCGGAGGTCCTTTCCGATCTTTTTGAGGCTTGCTGCGTTACGCGGCGGAAAGTCCCTGGAGCGGGGGACGCGCGAGGCGTCTGAGCTTGCCGGCCCAGACAGTCGCCGCCATGGGAGTGGTCTTGGCTCGGCGGGATTACGCGGCCCCGGCGTTGACCGTCGTGTCAGTCCGCACGGCCCACTCGGCATGGGCTGCGGTGAGCCGAAGCCACATCGTGCGAGGGCTGGGTCTGCCGCACGATCGGGTGACATCTGAACTGGCTTGCCCTTCAGCAGGGCCATCAGGGGAGCCCAGCAGCGGGGGCATGGATTCCACGTTTTGCGCTACATGTACGCACGGCTGACGCTCAAGCCGGGTGAGTCGATCGTCTCGCTCGCCGCAGCGACCGCACCTCGCTCGGCTCATTTCCTCTGTGGCTGCGCCTGCACCCGCAACTGCAAGGTGCGGTGGCCACCGGCGAGTCCGACAGCGAGTAATCATGGTCGTGTAGTCGGAACTACATGAGTTCGTGCACCTCGGCCCGAGACACCGGATAAATAAGCGACCGCAGCTTCTCTCGGGTCTCCGCGTCCGTCGAGTAGAGGATCGTCCCGACCATCCCCCGCGTCAGCAGCACCTTGTACGTGTTGCGGATGAGGCGGTCGACGTCGTCGTCCGGCGTGGCCTTCGTGAAAGACGGGTCCTTCGACGCCGAGCGGTCCACGACCCAGCAGTCCGTTCGCCAGACCAGGTCGGGGCCGATGATCACGCCGGACCAGTCGTACTCGAAGCCCTGCGCGGTGTAGACGCAGCCGACCTGGCCGAAGCCGGCCGGGTCGGTGGCCCAGAGAGGAGCGGGTGGTGCGCCGAGGGCGGATCGGTCGCCGTAAAGGTTCCAGGGACGGGACCATTGGCCGATCACGACGTCTTCGGGGAGGGTCGTCATGTCGGGGGTGATCTTCGTGGTCCACTTCCAGCAGTAGCCGGCCGACATGCGGGCGCCATAGCCCTCCTCGCGGCGCGCGACGAGGAAGTCCTCCAGTTCCTGCGGGGTCTCGGCGGTCAGTAGTTGCAGCTTGGCGTCGGGTTCCCACTGGCTGGGCGTGCCGCCGTCGAGCCCGAGCAGGTCGATGACCCACTTCTCGTACGCGTCGCTCCCGCCGCACCTGAACTGGCCGTCCAGTTCCACCACAGTGCAGTCGAGGCCCTCTGCGGCGGCGGCCCGTTCGATCTCCTGCCTGGTCCCCATCTCGCCGGGGCGCACTACTTGGTGCTGGTCGAGCAGGAACACGGGGACCCGAGCCGCGTCGATCAGTTCCGCCACTTGGGGGCGTCCGGTGCGGAGGGCCGCCTTGGTGTAGCGGTTGGCAGAGGTCTTCCTCAGACGATGTGCCTCGTCGCAGATCAGCACGTCGAGGTCGTTGGGCTCGGCGTCCATGAAGCTGTTGAAGTACATGAATAGCTGCTGCACTTCACGTTTCTTGTGCCCCGCTACCCTGCGCATCGTCTTGGTGAACGACGCGGACCCGGTAGCGTGCAGTGCGGGTACTCCGCGGCGGTACAGCTCACCGAGGACCGACAGTGCGATGACGCTCTTGCCGGATCCGGGACCGCCGGTCACCACGATCACCTGCTTGTGATTGCCGCGCTTGGCCTTGCGGACGGCGGACATCACCTTCTCGTACGCGACCCGCTGCTCGGCGATGAGCACGAACTGCTCGCGGTCACGGATCTCGGCTGCCGCTACCGACATCAGCTGTTTGGACGGCCGCACCTTGGCGTCGAGCAGTGCGTCGGCCACGTGTGCGCCGGGCTTCGCGGCGAGCCGCGAGCGCAGGAAGTCGAGGAAGGCGCCGCGCTGTTCCCCGGTGTACATCCGACCGTACTGGTTCTCCTCGACGTTCCTCAGCCCAGCGATCTGGAACTCTGTCGCGTTGTGCAGGAACGCCACGCCGGCCAGCGAGTTGGGCAGCCGCTCCAACGCACCGTTGAACGACTTCAGGTACTCGCAGTAGCCCCGTACCTGCTCGATCGGATTGAGGACGGGCTGCGCGTACGCGTCGATCCGGCACAGCAGCGGCTCGTCATCTTCCGGGTAGGCCGTGCTCCACTGCTTGAGTTCGACGACGACGTACGACGGCTCGCCGGTGGTCGGGTGCACACCGGCGAGTACGGCGTCCGCGCGCTTGCTGGTCAGGGGAAGGCTGTACTCGACGAGGACCTCAACGTCGTCGAGTCCGGCCTCGATGAGTGCGTTGACAAGGGCGGGGAGGCTGCGCTCCCAGGACCGTATCTCCGCCTGGGCGGGGCTCCGGCCGTGCTGGTGACGGAAGTTCTCGGTCAGATGCAGCGCCAGCGACCCTTCGAGGAGGCGGGCGGCCACGGACGCCGCGGACTCTCGGAACAGCAAGAAAATGCCCCCAGGCAGCACGAAGAAGACTCGTGCGGGTGGGGGCATGTCCTCCGATGTCCGCTGCGCAAGCGGATCAGGAAGCCCGTCGGGCCGCTGAGATGGTACTCACCATCCTAAGTGAGCGATTCGATCACGGGGAGGGGGCGGGGGAGGGGACGGTTACGTGGAGTCTCGCTCGCCGAGCGCCGCACGTAGCCAATCCAGTGACCCCGTGTCCAACACCGCGTCAGCCAGCGCCTGCGCCGTCTTGGTGACAATCCGCCCTCGGCTGTTGTCGATCCACCGCTGGGCATTGGCGTAGCCATGGTCCCGGTACTCGACGCCCTGGATCATGCACTCCAACTTGTCGGCATCCCGCGCGCAAATCGCTTCCGGGGACTCCTTGGCCTCGTACTCGGCGACCAAGTCACGGACGGCTTCTGCCAGAAGCTCGGGCATGCCGGCGACTTGGTCGGCGGTGATGTCGCGAGGGTCGGCCTCTCCGCCGGTGTACTTCTTGCCGAGGTGGTTGACGTCTCCGGTACGCGTTTCTTGGGAGTCGTGCCAGACGGCGAGGAAGGCGGCCCGGGCTGGGTCGGCGCCCTCCAGTTTCGCGATGATCGTGGCGATGAGGGCGGTGCGCCAGGAGTGCTCGGCGACCGACTCCGGGTGCTGTACGCCGGCCATCCACCATCCGGTGCGAGCGGTGTTCTTCAGGGTCCCCGCCTCGTACAGGAAACGGGCAACCGCGGTCAGGTCCTCGGACACCGTGGGGCTCCTCTCACGCCTCGGCGAGGCGGATCGCGTACCGGATGCTTTCCAACTCCCGTCGACCGCGCGACGAGAGCTCCCTGCTATCCAACATCACGGGGAGCCGGTCGCGCAGAGCCCGGGCTGCCGCACCCGATCGGAGCAGGTTGGGACGGATCTGAAGCAGCGACCACAGGGTGTGGATGTTGAGGTCTACGTAGCCGTGGTGCGGCGCCAGGCCCTGGACGAGGTGCGACAGGAGCTTGTCGCCGGGCCAGGCTGGGGGGCGCGGTCGGCGATGAAGTCGTCCGAGAGCTCCTTGGGGTGCATTTCGCCGACCCAGTACGCCCAGTAATTCAGGTTGGCGGCCTCGCCGGCGTCGTCGTCCGTGAGTGCGGTGCTGATGAAGTGGCTCATGGGGTCGCGGTCGCCCTGCCGGGCGGCCACGGCTGCGACGCTGCGGGCATTGAGCCACAAGGTCAGCCAGTCGTCCGGCCGTTCGGTGCGTTGTTGGTGGGCGAGCCAGTCCGCTGTGTCGGTTTGTGTGTCGTAGCCGGAGAGGTACAGGGCTTGGCGGCGCAGTAGGAATTGTCCTTCGCCACGGGCTTGCTCGGCGGTGCGCCGCAGGGTAGAGAAGAACACCGCACGTTCGGGCTGGCTGAGCTGCGGGCCGGCGGGGGCGGGGCCACGCCGCGGGCGCGATGGCTGGGGTAAATCCCGGATGGGCTGCGGCGGTACGCCGTTGAGGGGCCACGCCAGGATCTCGCCGAGTTCGCGCTGCATCACCATCGCGCCGAGCGGACTTTCCTCGACTGCGGCGTTTTCGTCGAGGACGGTCGCCAGTAGGACGTCCGCCTCTAGAGCGCGTTCAAGGGCCTCGAGGAGTGCGGACGGGGTGTTCAGC
The DNA here is from genome assembly GCF_044766405.1 of Streptomyces sp. NPDC102270. Classification (NCBI taxonomy): domain Bacteria; kingdom Bacillati; phylum Actinomycetota; class Actinomycetes; order Kitasatosporales; family Streptomycetaceae; genus Streptomyces; species Streptomyces sp. NPDC102270. The sequence continues at coordinate 37,903 of NZ_JBIWLX010000017.1, forward strand.
TGCATGAGTCGATGACGGTGCATGAGCATCTGACCAACCGGCCGGCGATGGTGTCCGGGGAGACCGTCAGGTGCTCGGCGAGCTCCTCTTGCGTGTAGCCCTGGTGTTCCCTGACGAGACGTAGGACGTACCCCGAGATGAGGCCTGAACGGGGCCGCCCTGGCTTCCCCGTACCGCCGGTCAGGGTTTCTCGTGAGCTTCGCCGCATGGGGTGTCCGTTCTGGGGGTCTGAGAGCAAACCACCTGTACTCACAGTCACTTCAGGCTTTGACGCCGGACTTCTACCGTCGTAGACGTCACTGATCGAGCCTAGTAGGGACGCAATTGCTCATGGACACCGTTATCCATGCACATGACTCGTATGTGTCACCTCGTGGAGTGTTGCCTCCGGTCGACCCAGTGGCCGGGCTGGTGGCACACGCGCGCGCCGACGACGAGCTGGACGTCACCGAGTGGCTCCTGCGGGCTGCCGATCATCCGGCCCGGGCGCGTGCTGAGTGGCAGGCCATGGACGTCGCCCTCCTCCGCTGCGGTGTTGCCTTCTCCGCCATCCGCGTACCGGCCGACGCCGTGTTCGCCGCTGCTCGCAGCGAGGATCGCGGCCGGGTCGACGAGTACCTGGCCACCGCGCTGCACGGTGGACCAGTGTTTGTCGACCGGCAGTCAGGCCGGTACTACTTCCTGGTCCCGGCCGGTGCGTGCGCAACCTGGCAGGTGCCGGACACGGTCTGCCTCGTCGCGGACAGCTTCCTTGGCGTGCCGCACCCGAGCATCGACTCAAGCCGGTACTTGGTCCGATCTTCGTGGTGCGTGCCGCCGGAGCGGCCCGAAGTCGTCTGTCAGGCAGATGTGGTTGCGCAGTTGGTCAACATCGGCCGTTCTCGCCTGATCGCGTTGGAGGAGACCGACTGTGACTGACGGTCGGCCGCTCGACTTCGACATGTTCTGTGAGGCATGGACGGAAGCCTTGGAGCTGACCAGCGGGCTGCCTGCCAAGGTCCCAGAGGGGGCTGAGGTAGACCGACTGAGCGGCAACTTGCGTCGGCACGTGGAGTTGCTGGCCGTTGCTTTGGAAGTGGCGGTCGAAGGGTGGTCGGAGGACACCAGTGACCGTGAGACCTCGCGCTGGCTGCTTGTCCGCACCCGTAAGACTCTCGACGACGGGCCGGGTTCGAACCACCACACGGCTGCTGTCCACCTTGAAGACCTCGCCCTGACCTGCCGGGCCCTGGCCACGCTATGTCGTCGGCATGTCTGCGCGCCCCTCCTGAGCGGTTAGCCCCCGGACGCCTGACCGACCCGCGTGGCTCCTGACTCACCCCAGGCCGATCATGCCGCTCAGTTGAGGACTCTCCTCCTCATCACACCGGGCGTTGTAGCTCTTGACGCTTCCAGTAGGTGCTGTTGTGCAGGCCACCGGGGGCCTTTGATGGGCGCCCGATCTTCCGGTCAACGTCCAGGTCGGAATCACAGCCCTGATCGCATCTCGGCCGTGGCCGGGGTGATGAGAAGCCCCGCCAGACCGGACCCGCGCGCCTCCCTGACCGCCCCGGTCATACGGGCCGCGTAGTCCTGTTCTGTGAGGGGGCCGGGATGTCGTTCATGGCGCCCCTCCGACTGCCGCCGTCGTCCGGTTCATCGTCCGAGGAGGGGGTGCGGGGTCCCGTAGGCCGACCAGGTGACAGAGTCAGACGGCCCCAGGGCCCAGCGAACGCTCCGTCACCCGGCTCAGATGGCGATGGAAGACCCCCCGCGTGTCCGGTGTCAGCGTGCGCAGCGCCACCAGTGCCGTGATCACCACGTCGCACAGCTCACCCTGCACGTCGTCCCAGGTATGGCTGACGCCCTTGCGGGGGTTCTGGCCGATCGCCCCGATGACCGCATCGGAGACCTCGCCGACCTCCTCGGAGAGTTTCAGCATGCGCAGCAGGAGGCCCTCGCGGCCGTTCACCGGCTGATCCCTCTCCAGCCAGGTCCACAGGGCGTCGACGGATGTCCACAGGTCCTCGCGGGACGTGCCGTGCTCACTCATGCGGAGCAGCTTCCCACGGCCTGCAGTCCCCCTCGCCTACTCCGCGAACAACGCCTCTTCCTCCTCGAACAGCGACGCCTGCCCGTCGTCGCCCGCCCCCTCCTTCTCCCGCAGCCGCCGGTTCCGCGCCCCCACGACCAGCGTCGTCACCAGCGCGGTCGCCCCGAGAGCGGCCGGCACCATCCACCCCCGGTTCACCGTGTGGCCGAGCGCGTGGTCCAGGGACAGGCGGCCCGGCCCCGTCACCGCGAGACCCGCCGCCGTGAGACCCAGTGTGGCCGCGTACTCGTAGCCGCCGCCGGTGTTGAAGAAGCCGTTGGGGGCGTGTACCGCGGACGCTCCGGCCATCGCGCCGGCCGCCGCCGCACCTGCTGCCGGGGTCGCCAGGCCCAGCGCCAGCAGCGTGCCGCCGCCCGCCTCGGCCAGGCCCGCCGCGGTGGCGCTGGCCTTGCCCGGCGCGTAGCCGACGGACTCCATGAACTGGCCGGTCCCTTCGAGGCCGCCCCCGCCGAACCAGCCGAGCAGTTTCTGCGCGCCGTGGGCGGCCAGTACACCTCCGGCTCCCAGCCGGAGCAGCAGCAGGCCCAGGTCGCGTCGGTCGTAAGCGCTCACGATGACTCCCAGCAGAAGTGGAAAGAGACCCCCCTCGCGTTTCCACCGTCGCACCGCTCACACCTGCCCGGAAAACCCGCGCCGCCGTTCGGGTGGCGCGGGTGGGGGAGCGGTGTGAGTCTGGCTGGCATGACGATTCAGACCGCGAGGCTCAGCGACCCGGCCGTCCGTGCCTTCGTCTCCGCCGTCAACGCCCATGACCGTGAGGCCTTCCTGGCCCTGCTCGCGCCCGGGGCGACCATGGCGGACGACGGCAGCGACCGTGACCTCGACGAGTGGGTCGACCGGGAGATCTTCTCCTCCCACGGCCATCTCGACGTCGACAACGAGTCCAACGGCGGCCGTTCCCTCCTCGCCCACTACCGCAACGACGCCTGGGGCGAGATGCGCACCCGCTGGCACTTCACGGTCGGGGAGGACGGCAGGATCTCCCGATTCGAGACCGGCCAGGCCTGAATCCCGAGAAAGCCCTTGCCCTGGAGCGCACTCCAACTCCTAGCGTTCTCACCCATGGAGATCACACGCACTCTCGGCCGTTCCGGCATCGAGGTCAGCGCGCTCGGCTTCGGGTGCTGGGCGATCGGCGGCGAATGGCAGGACGCCGACGGACAGCCCCTCGGCTGGGGCAAGGTCGACGACGAGGAGTCCGTACGGGCCGTCCGGCGCGCCCTCGACCTCGGCATCACCTTCTTCGACACGGCGGACACCTACGGCGCCGGACACAGTGAGCGGGTGCTCGGACGGGCGCTGGGCAAGCGGCGGGACGACGTCGTCCTCGCCACCAAGTGGGGCAACGTCTTCGACGAGGACACCCGCACCCTCACCGGCTCCGACCACACCCCCGAGTACGCCCGCCGCGCCCTGACCGCCTCCCTGGAGCGTCTGGGCACCGACCGCATCGACCTGTACCAGCTCCACCTCTCCGACCTCGACCCGGTACTCGCGGCCGAACTCCGGGACCTGTGCGAGGAGTTCGTGAGCGAGGGGCTCATCCGCGCCTACGCCTGGAGCACCGACGACCCGGCCCGGGCCGCGGTGTTCGCGCGAGGGGAGCACTGCACGGCCGTACAGCATGCCCTCAACGTGCTGCAGGACGCGCCCGAAATGCTGTCCCTGTGCGAGGAGTTGGACCTGGCCGGCATCAACCGCAGCCCGCTCGCCATGGGGTTGCTGGCCGGCAAGCGCCAAGGGCCGAAGGACGCCGGTGACATCCGCAGCAAGCCCCCGGCCTGGCTCCAGGGCTTCGGTGACGGTACGTCCGCCGACCGGGAGTGGCTGTCCCGGATCGACGCGCTCAAGGAGATCCTGACGAGCGACGGCCGTACGCTCGCGCAGGGTGCCCTGGCCTGGATCTGGGCCCGCAGCCCCCGCACGGTTCCGATTCCCGGCTTCCGGTCGGTGGCCCAGGCCGAGCAGAACGCGGGCGCGATCGAGAAGGGGCCGCTCACCGCCGAGCAGGTGACCGAGATCAACAAGCTTCTGGAACGGTGAGCGGCCCCCGGCCGGGACGGGCGGCTAGTGCCCCTGCGTCAACGACTGCGACTGCTCGGTCAACGCGATCTGTCCCGCCTTGATGGTCGCCAGCCGTGGCGCCCGCCGAGCGATCGACGAGTCATGCGTGACCAGGACGAACGTCAGCCCGTACTCGTGCCACAGCCCCTCCAGCAACGCCATGATCTCGTCGCGCATCGACTCGTCGAGGTTGCCGGTGGGCTCGTCGGCGAGCAGCACCTTCGGTTTCTTGACCAGCGCCCGCGCGATGGCCACCCGCTGCTGCTGGCCGCCGGACAGCTCGGCGGGCGCGTGGGTGAGCCGTTCGCCGAGGCCGACGGACCTGAGGGCCTCCGCCGCGCGCTCGCGCCGTTCGGCCGGCTTCACGCCGAGCGGCACGAGGGCCGTCTCCACGTTCTCCTGCGCCGTCAGCGTCGGGATGAGGTTGAACGACTGGAAGATGATGCCGACCTTCTCGGCCCGCAGCCGGGTCAGCCTGGCCTCGCTGATCTTCGCGAGGTCGACGCCGTCCAGTTCGACGCTGCCCTCGGTGGGGCGGTCCAGGCCGCCGATCATCTGGAGCAGGGTGGACTTGCCGCCGCCCGTGGGGCCCTGGATGACCAGCTGGTCGCCGTCCTCGATGGTGAGGTCCACGCCGCGCAGCGCCTCCACCGTCTCCTTGCCGCGCGTGTAGCGCTTGGTGACGCCGGTGAGTCTGTACATGAGAACTCCGTAGAGAAGCCGTAGAGAAGCCGTAGATGAACAAGGAGGGGGAAGGCGACAGCCGTCGCGACAGACCGCTGTTACGACACGCTGTGCCGCTGTTACGACGCGCTGTGCCGCCGTTACGACACGCTGCGCAACGCGTCCGCCGGCCGCATCCGGGACGCCCGCCATCCGCCCATCGCGCCGGCGATCAGCCCGCCGGTCACCGCGAGGCCCACCGCGAGCGCGATGGTGGTCATCGAGACCGGCGCGGACAGCGCGATCTCCATGGTGTTCTGGGTGGCCTGCCGGCCGGGACCGCCGCCCCCGCCGGGGCCGCCCGCGCCACCACCGCCGGTGTTGCCGAGCTGCGCGGTCAGCTTGGGGCTGATCGCGGTCACCGTGTACGCGGCCGCGAGGCCCAGTCCGATGCCGAGGGCGCCGCCGAGCAGGCCGTTCACGATCGACTCGCCGACGACCTGCCGGGTGACCCGGCGGCTCGGCCAGCCGAGCGCCTTCAGGGTGCCGAACTCCCGCACCCGGCGCGATACCGCCGAGGAGGTCAGCAGCGCGGCGACCAGGAAGGCGGCGACGAGCACGGCGATGGAGAGCCACTTGCCGACGCTGGTCGCGAGGTCGGAGGCGGTGGACAGGGACCCGGAGACGGTCTCGGCGAGGTCGGCGGAGGTCGTGACGGTCGTACCGGAGATGTTCTTCTGGATCGCCGCCTTGACGGAGTCGATCTGCTGCGAGTCGGTGGCCTTGACGTAGATCGTGGTGACCTGGTTCTTGGCGTCGGCCAGCGTCTGGGCCTGCTTCAGCGGCAGGTAGACGTCGGTGGTGGACTCGCTGCTGTCCGGCGTCGCGATGCCGATGACCGTGTACGTGGTGCCGGAGATCTTCAGGGTCCCGCCGACCTTGAGGGAGTTCTCCTTGGCGTACGCCTTGCTGACGACGGCGACCTTCGCATTGGTCTGCGCGGCGGTGAAGGTCTTGCCGGTGGTGATCTTCGATCCGGCCAGCGGGCCGGGCGTCTGGTCGGTGACGTCCACGCCGGCCACCGAGTAGGAGTTCACGTCGAAGTTGGCGCCGCCGCCCTGGACCTGGGGCGCGGCGGTGCTGTTGCCGCCCGAACCGCCGCCGGAGCCGCCGCCCGGGCCGCCCTGGCCGCTGTTCCCGGTGTTTCCGCCGGAACTCTGCGCCTTGCCCTGGGTGAAGGAACCGTCGACCTTGGTGACGTTCAGCGTCAGCGCGCCCACCGCGCTCGCCACGCCCTTCTGCTGGGCGACCTTCGTGACCACACTGGACGCCAGGGCCTGACCGCCCTGGGTCATGACACGGTCCGAGCTCTGCGTGTCGTCGCTGTCGTTGGAGTTGGCGTCGAACTGGAAGTTCGGTCTGCCCGAACTCCCGGACGTGGGGGCCGACCTGGTCTTGGTGACGGTCATGTCGGTGCCGAGCCCGTACAGCGACTTCAGGACCTTGTCCTGAGCCTGAGTCATGCCGGCCGACACCGAGTTGACGGTGATGACCAGCGCGATACCGAGCGCCAGACCCAGAGCGATGACCAGGGCCGCCTTCTTGCGCCGGCCCAGCTCGCGCTTGAGATAGATGCCAAACATCCCGTTCCTCGAAGGTTCTTGGCGCCCGCTGTGGGCGCGCCCTCAACGTAGGGACGCTGCATTGCGGGGCCGTGAGGAAGGGATATGCGCAGGCTGAGAAGGGATGTGCGTGAGCTGAGAATGTGCGCGGCGGCCGTCCACGGACCGGTGCGTACCTCGCGGTCCCACGCGAGATCCACCCCCACCCGGTCCATGGATGGCCGCCGCGCTCCCCCCTCGGATGCGGTCGTCGGAACGCCACTCCTCAAGTGTGAAGCTCTTGTGGAGGACGCGTGATGAGCATAAGCCGCCAACCGGCCGCAGTGGGGTGGAATCTCGGATTCCGTTTGTGGTAATCGGCTGCTCAGCCACGCCCCACATAGGGCATCGCCGTCGCCAGTACGGTCGCGAACTGCACGTTCGCCTCCAGCGGCAGCTCCGCCATGTGCCGCACCGTGCGCGCCACATCGGCCACGTCCATCACGGGTTCCGGCACGACCTCCCCGTTGGCCTGCAGCGCCCCGGCCCCCATGCCCGCGGTCATGTCGGTCGCCGCGTTCCCGATGTCGATCTGCCCGACCGCGATGCCGTACGCCCGCCCGTCCAGCGACAGCGACTTGGTGAGGCCGGTGAGGGCGTGCTTGGTCGCGGTGTAGGCGACGGAGTGCGGCCGGGGCGTGTGCGCCGAGATCGAGCCGTTGTTGATGATCCGGCCGCCCCGCGGGTCCTGCTCCTTCATCTGCCGGTACGCGGCCTGCGCGCACAGGAACGCCCCGTTGAGGTTGGTGTCCACCACGTGCCGCCACGCGTCGTACGGCAGCTCCTCCACCGGCACCCCGCCGGGCCCGAAGGTCCCCGCGTTGTTGAACAGCAGATCCACCCGCCCGAACCGCTCCACCACGGCGGCGAACAGCGCGGCCACGTCGTCGGGGAGCGAGACGTCCGTCCGTACGGCGAGATGGTCGCCCTCGGGCGCGAGGGCCGCCGTCTCCTCCAGGGTCTCGGTGCGACGCCCGGCCAGCGCCACCGACCAACCCGTCCGCAGCAGTTCCACGGCGACCGCGCGGCCGATCCCGGAGCCCGCGCCGGTCACCACGGCGGTCTTCACGTTCTTGGTGTCCATGAACCCGCAGCGTAGGTGAGACAGGGGCTCACGCCGGCGTGACGATCCCGGCGGTCTCTCCCGGGTAACGCACGCCGATCCGGTCCCGAACCGCGTCCAGCGTCCGCATCACCGCGAGGGTGCCCTCCAGCGGCACCAGCGGGGACTGGGTCTCCCCGGCCCGCAGCGCGCGCATCACCTCGCGAGCCTCGTGCTTGAGGCTGTTGCGGGGCCCGTCGGCCGGGTCGGCGACGAACTCCTCCGGGTCACGCCCGTCCCGGTGCAGCACGAAACGGTCCGGGTGGAAGAAGCCGTTGGGGATGTCGATGCGGCCCAGCGAGCCGGTGACCGACGCGATCGTGGCGGTGCCGCCGGTCAGGGAGCAGTGCAGGGAGGCGAGCGCCCCGCTGTCCCAGGAGAGCAGCGCGCCCGTCTGCAGATCGACGCCCTCCTCGGAGAGCACCGCCTTCGCCGTGACGTCCGAGGGCTCCCCGAGCAGCAGCTGCGCGAACGACACCGGGTACACCCCGAGGTCCAGGAGCGCGCCGCCGCCCTGTGCCGGATCCCGCAGCCGGTGCGCGGGCGGGAAGGGCCCGGCGAGCCCGAAGTCGGCCTGCACGGTGCGGACCTCGCCGATCGCGCCGTCGTCGACGAGGGCCTTGAGCCGCCGGACCAGCGGGTTGCAGTACATCCACATGGCCTCCATGAGGAAGCGGTCGTACTCCTTCGCGAGCGCGACCAGTTCCTCGGCCTCCCGCGCGTTCAGCGTGAACGCCTTCTCGCACAGGACATTGCGCCCGGCGCTCAGACACAGCCCGGCGGCCGCCCGGTGCGCCGCGTGCGGGGTGGCGACGTACACGACATCGATGTCCGCGTCCTCGGCCAGGGCGCCCCACTCGCCGTACGCCCGCTCGATCCCGAACCGCTCCGCGAACGCCTTCGCCGAGGCCTCGGACCGGGAGGCCACCGCGACCACCTCCGCGTCCGGCAGATCCACCAGGTCCGCGGTGAACGCGGCCGCGATCCCGCCCGTCGCCAGAATCCCCCAGCGCACGCTCTGCTCCGTCATCCCGGCTCCACCCTCGCTCACATGACCCTCGCCACCCTGTACGAGCTGAGAGCATAGGTGTCGGATCACGTGGAGAGGGAGGGGCACATGCCCGAGCAGGGGCACCTTGAGCAGCGGGGGCACGTCGAGAGGGCGGACGTACCGAAGGCGGAACCACCGGCGGCCGCCGTGCGCCGCACCGGTCTGCTCGTCACCCTGCTCCTCGGCGGCCTCACCGCCACGCCCCCGCTGGCGATGGACATGTACCTGCCGTCGCTGCCGCAGGTCACCGACTCCCTGCACGCGCCCGCCGCCACCGTCCAGCTCACCCTCACCGCCTGTCTGCTCGGCATGGCGCTCGGGCAGCTGGTGGTCGGCCCGATGAGCGACCGCTGGGGCCGCCGCCGTCCGCTGCTCGCCGGTCTCCTCGCGTACGTGGTTGCCACCGCGCTGTGCGCCCTCGCGCCGACCGTGGAGTTCCTGGTCGGCTTCCGGCTGGTGCAGGGGCTCGCGGGCGCCGCGGGCATAGTGATCGCCCGGGCCGTGGTCCGGGACCTGTACGACGGCGTGGCGATGGCCCGGTTCTTCTCGACTCTCATGCTGATCGGCGGGGTCGCGCCGATCGTGGCACCGCTGATCGGCGGGCAGATCCTGCGGGTCACGGACTGGCGGGGCGTGTTCGTGGTCCTCACGGTCATCGGGGCGCTGCTCGCCGCCCTGGTGTGGGCGAGGCTGCCCGAGACTCTCCCGGCGGCCCAGCGGCGCACCGGCGGCGTCGTCGAGGCCCTGCACTCCATGCGCCGACTCCTCGCCGACCTGCCGTTCACCGGCTACATGCTCACCGGCGGCTTCGCCTTCGCCGCGCTGTTCGCCTACATCTCGGCGTCCCCGTTCGTGATCCAGGAGATCTACGGCGCCTCCCCGCAGACGTTCAGCCTGCTGTTCGGCGTGAACTCGGTCGGCCTCGTCGTGGTCGGCCAGATCAACGGCAAGCTGCTGGTGGGCAGGGTCAGCCTGGAGCGGGTCCTGGGCGTGGGCCTGCTGACCGTGACGGCGGCGGCCACGGCCCTGCTGCTGATGACGACCGGGGTCTTCGGCGAGGTGGGCCTGTTCCCCGTCGCCGCCGGCCTCTTCGTCCTGATGTCCGCGATGGGTGTCGTCCTGCCCAACGCCCAGTCCCTCGCGCTCCTGCGTACCAAGCACTCCGCCGGTTCCGCGTCCGCCCTGCTCGGTACGTCCTCCTTCCTCATCGGCGCGATCGCCTCCCCGCTGGTAGGAATGGCCGGAGAAGGCACGGCGGTCCCGATGGCGGTCGTCCAGCTGGCGGCCGCACTGGTAGCGCTGCTGTGTTTCATGGCAATGTGCCGTCCTTGGAACAGGCGTGCGACTGTGGAGGGAGCAGAGAACTGAGCGCACCGAGACTGCGCACCGACACACCGGAGCGGGCCGGGCTCGACCCCGGGGAACTCCGGCATCTCGTCCGGGACTTCCACGCCCTCACCGCCGGCGAACGCCCCTGGGCCCCCGGCGCCGTCCTGGTCGCGGGGCGCGGCCCGGTGATCGCCGTGGAGGAGGCGTCGGGCTGGGCGGTCCGTTACGCGTCCTACGACCCCGCGGCCGACGCGGGTGTCGAACTGCCCCCCGGGGCGCGCGTCCCCGCCCGGGTGGACACCCCCTTCGACCTGGCGTCCCTCACCAAGCTGTTCACGGCCGTGGCGGCGGTGCAGCAGATCGAGCGGGGCACGCTGGGCATCGACGCGCGGGTGGGCGCCTACCTGCCCGACTTCACGGCGGCCGTGACCCACGGGATCACCGTCCGTGAACTGCTCACCCACACCTCGGGACTGCGCCCCGAACTCCCGCTCCACGACTGCGACGACGACGAGGACCGCCTGAACCTCCTGCGCGCCGAGCCGCCCGTCGGGGTCCCCGGCACCTACACCTACTCCGACCTCAACCCGCTCCTCCTCCAGCACGTCCTCGAACGGATCACCGGCCGCCCTCTCGACGTCCTCGTCCACGAGGGCATCACCCGCCCCCTCGGCATGATGTCCACCCGCTTCGGCCCCTGCGCCGGGGCGGCGGCCACGGAGGACCAGCGCCGGCCGTGGGCCAAGGCGGACCGGGGGATGCTGCGGGGTCAGGTCCACGACGAGAACGCGTGGGCGCTGGGCGGGGTGGCGGGCCACGCGGGTCTCTTCTCGACCGCGCGCGACCTAGCGGTCTTCTGCCGGACCCTGCTGGCGGGCGGCGCGTACGGGCCCGCCCGCATCCTCGGCCCGGACTTCGTGGAGCTGCTGCTGACTCCACCGGGGCTGGGGTTCGCCATCGACCAGAAGTGGTTCATGGGGGAGCTGGCGGGCCGGGGAGCGGCGGGCCACACGGGCTTCACGGGCACGTCCCTGGTCCTGGACCCGGCGACCGACACCTTCGTGGTGCTCCTGGCCAACACCGTGCACCCGAGAAGACGCCCACCGGACAACCGGCCGCGCGCGGAGGCGGCGACGAGGGTGGCGCGGGCGGTGCGGGGGGCGGGGGCTTACTGACCCCAGCCGACGAGACCCTCCGCAGTGTGACCTGGTGTCGGCCGGGGTGGCTCCCGGCCGAGGGGGGGTGGGTGGTCAGGGGGTCTGCGGGTTGCCTGCCGGGGCGGGGGCGGGGGAGGCCGTGGAGTCACCCCGGCCGGCCGTTCGTGGTGTGACCTGGTGTCCGTCGGCGTGGGTCCCGGCCGAGGGGCGCGGGAGGTTCGCGGGGTGGCCCGCGGGGGTGGGGGCGGCGAAACCGCGGAGTCACCCGGCACCG
>NZ_JBIWLX010000017.1:49392-87644 GCF_044766405.1 Streptomyces sp. NPDC102270
CCGCCGGTCGTTCGTGGTGTGACCCGGTGTCCGCCGCCGAGGCCCTGGCTGACGGTTGTGCGGGTGGTGAGGGGTTCGCGGGGTGGCCTGCCGGGGTGGGGGCGGGGAGACCGTGGAGTCACCTCCGCACCGCCGGTCGTTCGTGGTGTGACCCGGTGTCCGCCGCCGAGGCCCTGGCTGACGGTTGTGCGGGTGGTGAGGGGTTCGCGGGGTGGCCTGCCGGGGCTGGGGGCGGGGAGACCGTGGAGTCACCTCCGCACCGCCGGGCCGTTCGTGGTGTGACCCGGTGTCCGCCGCCGAGGCCCTGGCCGACAGTGGTGTGACCCGGTGTCCGCCGCCGGTGGCTCCCGCCGAGGGGTCGGCGGTGGTCAGGGGGACGCGGGCTGCCCGCCGGGGTGGGGGCGTGAGGTGGCTTCGCCTTCCGGTGTCGGTCCAGGTGCCTCCGGCCCGTCCGGTGTTCGGCGGCGGGGGGTGAAAAGCCGCGAGGTCCGCCCCCGCACCGGCCGCCCATAGAATCACCGGGTGACCGCCCCCGCACCCCCGGCCGAAACCCTCCGCAGCGCCCTCGCCGCCCTCCTCGACGGCCTTCCCCCCAAGCAGGCCGCCCAGGCGGTGGATCGCCTGATCACCGCCTACCGGGGAGCCACCCCCACCGACAGCCCCATCCTCCGCGATCGCGCGGACGTGGCCGCCTACGCCGCCTACCGCATGCCCGCCACCTTCGAGGCGGTCCACGCGGCCCTGGAGGCGTTCGCCGAGGCCGTCCCCGACTGGAGTCCCGCCGACCACACCGACGTCGGCGGCGGCACCGGCGCCGCGACCTGGGCCGTCGCCGCCACCTGGCCGGGCGACCGGGCGGTCACCGTCCTCGACTGGTCCGAGCCCGCGCTCGCCCTCGGCCGCGAGATCGCCGCCGCCAACCCGGCCCTGAAGGACGCCCGCTGGCAGCGCGCCAGGATCGGCCAGGACCTCGCCCTGCCCGCGACGGACCTGGTCACCGTCTCGTACGTCCTCAACGAACTCGCCCCGGCCGACCGCACCGCCCTCGTGGACACCGCGGCGGCGTCGGCACGGACGGTCGTGATCGTCGAGGCCGGGACCCCCGCCGGGTACGCCCGTGTCATCGAGGCCCGCGACCGTCTCGTCGCCGCCGGTTTCCGCGTCGCCGCGCCCTGCCCCCACAGCGCCGCCTGCCCGATCGCCCCCGGCGAGGACTGGTGCCACTTCTCGGCGAGGGTCAGCCGCTCCTCCCTCCACCGCCAGGTCAAGGGGGGCTCCCTGCCGTACGAGGACGAGAAGTTCAGCTACGTCGCCGCGACCCGGCTCCCCGCCACCCCGGCGCCGGCCCGGGTGATCCGGCGTCCCCAGATCCGCAAGGGCCAGGTCCTCCTCGACCTCTGCGAGCCGGACGAGCAACTGACCCGCCGCACGGTCACCAAGCGCCACGGCGACCTGTACAAGGCGGCGAGGGACGCGGCGTGGGGCGACGCCTGGCCCCCGCCGGAGAGGCCGTAGCCCCGATCCGCAGTGGCCGCGTCACGCGGGCGCTTCCCCCGCCGCGTCACGCGGGCGCTTCCCCCGCCGCGTCACGCGGGCGCTTCCCCCGCCGCGTCCGCGTCCGCGTCCCGCTTCTCCCGCAGTTTCCGCAGCAGCTCGCGCTTGTGCGCCTGCGGGTCCCGCGCGCCGCCGATCCGGCCGTCGCGATCGCCGCCGCGCAGGGCCTTGCGGCCGATGTTGCTGCGCGTACCGCCGACGCCGAGCATGCCGCCCGATCCACCTCGCGCCATGACCTGCTCCTTTCACGCCTCGCACTCAAAACGAGACGTCTCGTCTCGATTACTGACTCCACTCTCCGGCGAGACGCACCGTCTTGTCAACCTGGTAGGTTCGCTTCATGGCCACCCACAACCCCAAGCAGCCCGCCCCCGACACCACCCGCCGCAGCGAGCGCTCCCGCCGCGCCATCTACGACGCCGCCCTCGACCTCGTCGCCGAGGTCGGCTACCCCAAGACCACGATCGAGGGGATCGCAGCCCGTGCCGGTGTCGGCAAGCAGACGATCTACCGCTGGTGGTCGTCGAAGGCGGAGGTCCTGATGGAGGCGTTCCTCGACCTGGGCGAGCAGGCGGCCCGCGAGGCCGGCCCCGAGGCGGCGTACACCATCCCGGACACCGGTGACCTCGCCGCCGACCTCAAGGCCGTACTGCGGCTCACCGTGGACCAGCTCAAGGACCCCCGCTTCGAGGCCCCCTCCCGCGCCCTGGCCGCCGAGGGCGTCGTCAACGAGGAAGTCGGCCGGGCCTTCATGACCAAGCTCCTCGAACCGTCGCTCCAGCTGTACGTCGACCGGGTGCGCGCCGCCCAGGAGGCCGGCCAGGTGCGCCCCGAGATCGACCCGCGCATCGCCCTCGAACTCTGGGTCTCCCCCCTCGCCCAGCGCTGGCTCCAGTACACCGGTCCGATCAGCTACGACTACACCGACACCCTCGTCGACTACGCCCTCCACGGCATCGCACCCCGCTGAGTGCCCCACCTCGGTTCCGGACCCCCGAAGCCGTGGAAAGTGGGACCATAGGGCATGCTGTTCCGCACGACAGCGAGGCGAGGGTGGTAGATGAGCGCGGAGTCGGGGGGCCTGACCGGCCTGCAGGGCAAACTCTCCCAGTGGCTGCGCGGACGCCGGCCGAAGGAGGCCGACGCCGGGGACGAAGGCGGTCGTGAGGCCCTGCTGCTGGCCGCCGCCTCAGCGGGACTCCCGCTCGCGCCCGCCGCGCACCCCGCCCCCGGATACCGGTGTTCCTGCGACCGGGTCGGCTGTCCCACGCCCGCCCGTCACCCCGTGTCCTTCGCCTGGCAGACCCAGTCGACCACCGACCGCGCGCAGATCGAGCGCTGGGCCCGGCACCAGCCGCAGGCCAACTTCATCACCGCGACCGGCATGGTCCACGACGTCCTGGACGTCCCCCTGGAGGCCGGCCGGGAGGCCCTGGAGCGGCTGCTGGCCTCCGGCATCGAGGTCGGCCCGGTCGCCGAGAGCGACGACGGGCGGCTCCTCTTCTTCACCCTCACCCGCGGCACCCCCGAGGACGAGGACGAGTGGTGGCCGTGCGAACTGGACTGCCACCCCGAGACCGCGGACGAGCACCCCGGCCTGCGCTGGCACTGTCGCGGCTCCTACGTCCTCGTGCCGCCCGCCCGGCTGCCCGGCGGCCAGACCGTGCACTGGGTCCGCGGCCTCGAACACCCGCTGCCCGACCCGCTGAGCCTCCTGGAAGTCCTCACCGACGTCTGCGCCCGCCACGTGGGCGAGGAGCCGGACCACGCCAACACGGCCTGGCCCCTGCGCCGATAGCGTCCCGAGCGCTAGGAGCCCTGCGCGGACGTCAGGCCCTGGATCCGGCCGATCACATCGACCTGTCGGTCGTCCGCGCCCTTCGGCGGGTCGAGCGCCACCTCGTTGGAGACGAACTCCATCATCAGCGACTGCTTGATCTCACCGGTCGTCAGCGCGAGCACGGCCGCACCGGGACTGGGGACCGACGTACCGGAGTGGGCCGTCTCCTTCACGTAGTGGTGCGTGGCGAAGAACACCAGCGCCCCACCGTCCTTCGTGCGCAACGCCAGCGGTGCGTACGCGTCGTTCGCCAGCGGCGCGTCGATGTACTGCGTGGCCAGGCCCGGCCTGATGGCGTCCTTGGCCCGATCCGCCCGCCACACGCTGGTGTGGGTGCCGTCCGCGAAGACGTCTCCGGCGCCGTTCTTCAGATAGCTGGTGTAGTCCTTGCTCAGGTCCCCGGGTTCGGTGGCCAGACCGGTCGAGTTCGCCGGAACCGCCTCGGCCCAGCCGTCCGCGTCCTTCTTGAACTCCGGCACCTTGCCCTCGGCCACCAGCGTCAGATACGCCACCTGGAACGGCTCGTTCAGACCGTCACGGGTGAACACCAGCAGCCAGCGCGCGGTACCGCCCTTGTTGCCGGCCGCGTCGGCGACGAACCAGCGCGGCCAGCCCGCCTTCTTGGGGATGGTGTACGTCACGTCCGACAGCTTCAGCGGAGTGTGCGAGGCGTTCCCGCTCGGGCTGTTGGCCTTGCCGGCCTTGAGCCGCGCCGCGTCGATGGCACCGAGCGCGCCGGTGACATGGGCGGCGTCCAGCGAGCTGTCGTACGCCTTGTCCGCCGCGTTGTACGCGTTCGTGAACTGCTGGAGCGCCTTGGCGGCCTCCGCCCTGGTGGTCGCGGGCAGCACCTCCCGCTCGCCGTGCACCACCACGCATCCGCTCGCCGTCATCGACAAAACGGTCACAGTGGCTGCTGTCAGTGCGCTCCGGTCAAGCCTGCGGAGCCTTCGAGGGCCGCGATCCCTGCTCATCAGGTGCCTTCACCTTCCCCTTCCCGGAGGCGAACCCTACCGGGGCGAGGAACAGCGCGAGCGTCGGGACCAAGTACAGCAGCCACACCGTGACCTGAAGGACGGTCGGGTCCGGCTGGAAGTTGAACACGCCCTTGAGGAGCGTGCCGTACCAGCTGTCCGGCGGGATGGTGTCGCTGATGTCGAAGGCCTTGCTGTTCACGCCGGGCAGCCAGTCGGCCTCCTGAAGATCGTGGAAGCCGTACGCCAGCACACCCGCGGCCACGACGACCAGCATGCCGCCGGTCCAGGTGAAGAACTTGGCCAGGTTGATGCGCAGGGCGCCGCGGTAGAACAGCCAGCCCAGGAAGACCGCCGTGGCGATACCGAGGGCCGCGCCGATCAGCGGGCGCGGGGTGCCGTCGCCGGCCGCGTGCACCGACGCCCACACGAACAGGGCGGTCTCCAGGCCCTCCCGGCCCACCGCGAGGAACGCGGTGGCGACCAGGGCGGCGGTGCCCATCTGCAGGGCGGCGTCCAGCTTGCCGTGCAGCTCGGACTTCAGATGCCGGGCGGTGCGCCGCATCCAGAAGACCATCCACGTCACCAGGCCGACCGAGAGGACCGACAGGGAGCCGCCGAGCGCCTCCTGCGCCTCGAATGTCAGCTCCTGCGAGCCGAATTCGAGCGCGCACCCGAAGCCGAAGGAGAGCGCCACCGCGACCGCGATGCCGGTCCAGATGGGCCGCAAGGCGTCCCGGCGGCCCGTCTTCACCAGGTAGGCGATGAGGATGCAGACGACCAGGCTGGCTTCCAGCCCCTCGCGCAGACCGATCAGGTAGTTGGAGAACACAGGTCAGGCCTCCTCGGAGAACAGCGTGCTGCCCCACCAGTCGTCCTTGTCACGGACGCCGGGCGGGACGGCGAAGACCGCTGAACCCACGTGCTGGATGTACTCGTTGAGTGCGTCGGTGGACAGATGCCGCTGGATCCGGATGAAGCCCTCGCGGACGTCCTTCTGGTACGCGAGGAAGAACAGCCCCGCGTCCAGCCGGCCGAGGCCGTCCGTGCCGTCGGTGAAGGAGTAGCCGCGGCGCAGGATCGTCGCCCCGCCGTTGGAGTCGGGGTGCGCGAGCCGGACGTGCGCGTCGGGCTTCATCGCCGGCAGGAACGGCTTGTCGCGCTCCTTCGCCCTGCCGACCGGGGCGCCCTCGCCCTTGTCGCGGCCGAAGACGTCCTCCTGCTCCTGCAGCGAGGTGCGGTCCCAGGTCTCGATGTGCATGCGGATGCGGCGGGCTACGAGGTAGGAGCCGCCGTTCATCCACGGGGCGTCCTTGGCGTCCTTGGCGTCCACCCACACGAACTTCTTCAGACGGTCCGTCTCCGTGCCCGCGATGTTGCGGGTGCCGTCCTTGAAGCCCATCAGATTGCGCGGGGTCTGCGCGTCGGGCGTGGTGGACGAGGTCTTGCCGAAGCCGAGCTGCGACCAGCGGATGACGACCTTGCCGAAGCCGATCCGGGCGAGGTTGCGGATCGCGTGCACGGCGACCTGCGGGTCGTCCGCGCAGGCCTGGATGCACAGGTCGCCGCCGCTGCGGTTCTTGTCGAGGTTGTCCCCGGCGAACTGCGGCAGGTCGACGAGTGCCTCGGGTCGCTGACCGGCGAGGTCGAACTTCCCGAACAGTGACGGCCCGAAGCCGATCGTCAGGGTCAGCCGCGACGGCTTGAGCCCCAGCGCCTCCCCGGTGTCGTCCGGCGGCGCCTCGGCGAGACCGCCGTACGCCCCTTCCCCGACCGCCTTCCCCTCGGTCATCTGCCGGGCCGCGGCCGTCCAGTCCTTGAGCATCTGCACGAACTCGGCGCGGTCGTCGGTCGTCACGTCGAACGCGGCGAAGTGCAGCCGGTCCTGCACCGGCGTGGCGATGCCCGCCTGGTGGGTGCCGTGGAACTCGACGGCAGCGCCGGTCTCGGCGGCGGTGGGGGAGAGGTCGTCCCCGGTGCGGGTCATCGCGACCGCGCCCCCCGCCGCGGCGGCACCGAGCGCGAGCCCGGCCCCGCCCCAGCCGATGAGCGCGCGGCGCGAGGGAGCCGTGGTGTTGTCTGCGTCCGTCATGGCCCCTGCCTCAGGAGGACTTGGTGACGACGGCGGCGGCGAGCTTGGACAGCGGCTCCGCGAGCGCGTTGACCCCGTCCGACAGCTGCTTGCGATCGCCGTCGCCGACCTTGTCGTACGAGGTGAAGTCGTACGACGTCTTGTCGGCGCGGTACTTGTCCAGCAGCGTGTTCAGCGCCGCGAACTGCTTGTCGAGCTTGGTGACCAGGGCCGGGTTGTTCTCCTTGGCCACGGGCTTGAGCAGCTCGTACGACTTCTCGGCGCCCTCGACGTTGCCCTTGAAGTCGACGAGGTCGGTGTGCGAGTAGCGCTCCTCCTCGCCGGTGACCTTGCCGGTGGCGACCTCGTCGAGGAGCTCCTTGGCGCCGTTGGCCATGGAGGTCGGGGTGATGTCCGCCTTGCCGACCCGGTTCTGCCAGTCGGTGAGGTCGGTGATCAGCTGGTCGGCGAGCGTCTTGTCCTCGGCGGTGATCTTCTTGTCCTGCCAGAGGGACTTCTCCAGCCGGTGCCAGCCGGTCCACTTCTGCCCGTCCTCCAGCCCGTCGGCCCGCACATCGACCTTGGGGTCGATGTCTCCGAAGGACTCGGCGACCGGCTCGGTGCGCTCCCAGCCGATGCGGGAGGGGGCGTACGCCTTCTTGGCGGCCTCCAGGTCGCCCGCCCTGACCGCGGCGGCGAAGGTCTTCGCGAGCGGCAGGGTGGCGTCGGCCTGCTCCTGCGCGTACTGGCGGTACGCGGCGACGGCCGTGTCCAGCCGCGGGTCGCGCTTGGCCGCGCTCCCGCCGGTGGCCTTGACCTGCTGGCGGATGCCGTCGCCCTTCATGCCGGGCTTGCAGGCGATCGTGTAGTCGCCGGCCTTCACCTCGGCGGTGACCTTCTGCTTGGTGCCCGGGCCGATGTTCTCCCGCTCGGCGACGATCCGGTCGTCCGGGAACAGGACGTAGACCTCGGTGACCTTGGAACCCTTGTTCTCGATCGCGAACTCCACGTGGCCGGCCGGGAACTCCTTCTTGGAGATCTCGCACTTGCTGTCCGTGGCGGTCACGTCGATCACGCGGTCGCTGTCGCCGGAGCTGGAGCTCGCCTTTTCCGTGCACCCCGTGAGGGCGGTCAGGGCCGCCACGGCGGTGGCGGTGACGACGGACAGTCTGACGGCGCGCATACGATCTCCTGAGGGTTGGATAGGCTCGCCTAACTTATCTGAGGCTTATCTATCTATGGCCCAAAGAAATTGCCAAGTAAGGGTCAAGTGACAGTCAAAGACTCAGCTCCGGGGACACGTGGAGGTACGGGACCTGCGCGGATGCTTCAATTCCCCCGTGACTGACTACGACGTGCTGCGCGTCTTCTGCGCGCCGAACGGCGGCTACGGCAATGAGCTGGGGGTCGTCCGCGAGGGGTCCGCGATCCCGGACCCGGACGAGCGACAGGCGTTCGCCGCGAAGCTCGGGTTCAGCGAGACCGTGTTCGTCGACGACCCCGAGCGGGGCGTCATCGACATCTACACGCCCTCCGTACGGCTGGCCTTCGCCGGGTACCCGTGCGTCGGGGCCGCCTGGTTGCTCGACGTGCCCGAACTCGTCACACCCGCAGGCGTCGTCGGTACCCGGCTCGACGGGGAGTTCAGCTGGATCGAGGCGCGGGCCGAATGGGCGGCGCCGCGGACGTTCCGGCAGTACGCCACCGCCGCCGAGGTGGACGATCTGGCCGTCCCTTCGGCGGGGGACTGGATCTACGCCTGGGCCTGGGAGGACGAGGCCGCCGGGCGGATCAGGGCCCGCGGCTTTCCCGGCCGGGGTGACGGTGTCGAGGAGGACGAGGCCACCGGTGCCGCCGCTCTCCAGCTCACCGCCGAACTGGGGCGCGCCCTGAACATCGTCCAGGGCGCCGGCTCCCAGATCCTCACGGCTCCGCAGCCGGGCGGCTGGGTCGAAGTGGGAGGCCGCGTCCTCCTGGAACGCTGAGGCCCACACGGCCGGCGGGAACGTCTCGGCCGAGTGCCCGGACCCCGCTGTCCAGTGCGAACGCCCGTGCGGCGGGAAGCGCGGACAGGTCCGACCGCCTGCGGTCCCCGCAGATGCGCCAGGTCCCGCTCCTGCGTCATCGGATCCGACGCCGCGTACGCGAACCGCCGCGTACCCGAACCGCTGTCACTCGGTCGGCCACCCCGGAACAGGCCTACGGCAGCGTCAGGATCTCCGCGCCCGTCTCCGTCACCACCAGCGTGTGCTCGAACTGGGCCGTTCGCTTGCGGTCCTTCGTGACGACCGTCCAGCCGTCGTCCCACATCTCGTACTCGTGCGTCCCGAGCGTCAGCATCGGCTCGATCGTGAACGTCATGCCGGGCTGGATGACCGTCGTCGCGTGCGGGCTGTCGTAGTGCGGGATGATCAGGCCGCTGTGGAAGGAGGAGTTGATGCCGTGGCCCGTGAAGTCACGGACGACTCCGTAGCCGAAGCGCTTGGCGTACGACTCGATCACGCGGCCGATGATGTTGATCTGGCGGCCCGGCCTGACCGCCTTGATCGCGCGGGCCAGGGACTCCCGGGTCCGCTCGACCAGCAGCCGGCTCTCCTCGTCGACGTCCCCCACCAGGTACGTCGCGTTGTTGTCGCCGTGCACCCCGCCGATGTACGCCGTCACGTCGAGGTTGATGATGTCGCCGTCCCGGAGCACGGTGGAGTCCGGAATGCCGTGGCAGATCACCTCGTTGAGGCTGGTGCACAGGGACTTCGGGAAACCCCGGTAGCCGAGCGTCGACGGGTAGGCGCCGTGGTCGCACATGTACTCGTGCGCCACCTTGTCCAGTTCGTCGGTGGTCACCCCGGGAGCGATCAATTTCGCGGCCTCCGCCATGGCCCGCGCCGCGATACGGCCGGCGATCCGCATCGCCTCGACGGTCTCCGGGGTCTGCACCTCCGGCCCCGTGTACGGCGTCGGCGCGGGCTTGCCGACGTACTCGGGGCGACGGATGTTTCCGGGCACGGAACGGGTGGGGGACAGGTCCCCGGGCACGAGCAGCGACTGGCCAGACATGCGGACGAGTCTATCCAGCGCGACAGGGCCGACCGCTGGGTGCTGTCTCACTGGGAGGGGAACAGGAATTTGTTGGTCGAATAAGTGACCTTGGGCGGGCAGGTGGCGCAAGCGCGCACTCCGTGCTGCGGTGACACCGTCACGGACCTTCCAGACGGACAACGCCTGGAATGCTCAGATCACTGAGACTTGGGTAACGGAACTGTCGGTGGCGAGAGAGGAGCAGGTCATGTCCTTGTTCAAGAAGCGCGCGGTCGGCAAGCCGGGCGAGTGGTACTACTGCCTGGAGCACAAGAAGGTCGAGGAAGGGCCCGAGTGCCCGGCCAAGGACCGGTTCGGGCCGTACGCGAGCCGCAAGGAGGCCGAGCAGGCCATGGAGACGGCCCGCGAGCGCAACCTCGAGTGGGAGAACGACCCCAAGTGGCACGACGCCCCGGCGGGGGGCCGCGAGGACGACTGATCACACCTGGGCCGCGGTCCTCTGGTCCCGCACCCGGGCCGCGTGCTCGTCGGTGCGGGCGTCGTACGGCATCAGCCTCGGCAGGCACAGGGCCAGGAGGCCCACCGCCCCGGCGCACAGCACCCGCCCGACCAGACGGACGTCCGTACGCCCCACACGCGGCGAAACCGCGGAAGCTGCCGAAGTTCGAGATCAGCCCCGAGTACCACAGCCGCCGGAAGTCCCGGGAGGCCCGCCAGGGGGCGGGGTCCGGGAACATCGCGCGAAGGCCGGAAGGGGGTGCGGGGGCGTCGTCGGTCACGACTCGTCATGGTCCGGGGAGGCCTCCCGGTGCGGCAACTGCTTTCGCGGCTACCAGCGGGCCGGAGGCGGCGCCGTCAGCTGGTCGGCCAGTCTCGACAGCCGGTCCCGGAACCGCCGCCGGCCCCTGGGTGTGGGCACGGCGTTCTCGCCGGCCGCCGCGCTCACCAGGTGCTGCACGGTGTCCAGATCGAGGTCCGTGCCCTCCGGTACGGCCAGCGACTCATGGGCCATCGCGGCGAGTTCGCCCTCGCCGGGACCGAGGGAGAGGACCGTCGCGCCGGCCCGCCGGGCGTCGTGGACCTGCTCCAGAAGCGGGGCGCCCGGCCGGTCCGGGGACACCACCAGCAGGGTCTCGCCGCGCCGGGCCGCCGCGAGCCGGCCAGGACCGACCGACAGATGCGCGGGGTCGGTGGGGCGCGCGTCGTGGCGTACGAGGGTGGGGGCCAGCTCCGGTGTGCCCGACCAGGCGGCCTCGTCCACCAGATGGGCCGCCAGATGCCACGGCTCGTACTCCGGCGTGCCGACCAGGAGCAGTCCGCCGCCGTGCGAGACCACCGACCCGCGCAGTACGCCCGCGAACCGCCGGGTGGCTCCCAGCCACTCGGTCCCGGCGAGCACTTCGCGCAGCAGCGCGACCCGTACGGCGTCCATGGGGTCGCATCTTGCCGCAAGAGGACGTGCGCGGCCGGTGGTTCGGCCCGGATTCGCCCGAACCGGGCAGAGCGGCACCGAGGACGACGGATCGCCCTCGGTCGGGTGCCCGTGACGCGGCTCACCCGACCGGCCGGGGCGGGCGGGGCGGACGTAAAGTCGGGCCCATGACCTCTACCGACAGTGCTGCACAGAAGGCTCCCGCCAAGGACCCCTGGGACCTTCCCGACGTCTCCGGGCTCGTCGTCGGCGTGCTCGGCGGGACCGGGCCGCAGGGCAAGGGCCTCGCCTACCGGCTCGCCCGCGCCGGGCAGAAGGTGATCATCGGCTCCCGCGCCGCCGACCGCGCCCAGGCCGCCGCCGACGAACTCGGGCACGGGGTCGAGGGCGCCGACAACGCCGAGACCGCGCGCCGCAGCGACATCGTGATCGTCGCCGTGCCGTGGGACGGCCACGGCAAGACCCTGGAGTCGCTGCGCGAGGAACTCGTCGGCAAGCTCGTCGTCGACTGCGTCAACCCGCTCGGCTTCGACAAGAAGGGCGCCTACGCGCTGAAGCCGGAGGAGGGCAGCGCGGCGGAACAGGCCGCGGCCCTGCTCCCGGACTCCCGGGTCACCGCCGCCTTCCACCATCTGTCGGCCGTGCTGCTCCAGGACCCGGAGGTCGAGGAGATCGACACCGACGTCATGGTGCTCGGCGAGGAGCGGGCCGACGTGGAGATCGTGCAGGCGCTGGCCGGCCGTATCCCCGGTATGCGCGGCATCTTCGCGGGCCGGCTGCGCAACGCCCACCAGGTCGAGTCGCTGGTCGCCAACCTGATCTCGGTCAACCGGCGGTACAAGGCGCACGCGGGGCTGCGGGTCACGGACGTGTGAGCCGATGGGGGACACTGGACGCCGTAGCGCAGCAGTGTCCCCCGACAGGAGCCCGATCCCATGCCCCGCCTCGCCCTCTACGCCCTCGCCGTCTGTCTTCTCGCCGTCGCGGCGGCGGTCGTGTCCTTCGTCCAGGGCAGCTGGCTGGGGATCGTGTGGGTGCTGCTGGCGGGGCTGTCGTCCAACATGTGCTGGTACTACCTCAAGCGGGGCCGGGCCGAGAGGTCCGTCACCCGCTGACCGAGCACAAGTTGCTCGTCTGCCAGAACCGGTACAGGTCCTGGCCGCAGTACGTCTCGAGATCGTTGATGCCGAGCGAGGCCAGAATCGAGTCGATCACGTCGAAGAACACGTGGTTGACCGCCGGCACCCACAGCAGCGCGAAAACGAACAGCAGGCCGAAGGGCGCGAAGGGCTCGATCTGGCGCTTGATGCCGTACGACAGCCAGGGCTCGACGACGCCGTAGCCGTCCAGTCCTGGCACCGGCAGGAAGTTCAGGAGCGCGGCAGAGACCTGGAGCAGCGCGAGGAACGCGAGCGCGTACCGGAAGTCCCGCGGGACCCCCTCGAGGGCGTCCAGCCAGAAGGGGGCGGTGCACACGGCAGCGAACAGGACGTTTGTCAGCGGGCCCGCCGCCGAGATCAGGCTGTGCCTCCAGCGGCCCCGGATTCGGTCGCGCTCGATGAACACGGCGCCGCCGGGCAGACCGATACCTCCCATGATCACGAACAGCACAGGCAGCACGATGCTGAGCAGGGCGTGCGTGTAGGCGAGAGGATTGAGGCTCAAGTAGCCCTTGCTCCCGACGGTGATGTCACCGCTGTGCAAGGCGGTACGCGCGTGTGCGTACTCATGCAGGCAGAGGGAGATCACCCAGGCCGCGGTGACGAAGAGGAACACCGCCACGCCAGGCAGCTCGGCGAATCCGGTCCAGGTGGCCCAGCCGGTCACCGCCGTGACGGCGCAGATCCCGAGGAAGACGGGGCTGATCCGCCGGTCGCTGTGGCGGGTGGTGGCGGTGGTCATGGGGCTCCCTGGACTGGACGAGCACGCGGCGGGACGGCCCGACGGTACCGGGCACAGGTGAGAACGTCCTGGGGTGGGGCGGAGGTTCCGTGGAAGGGTGGGGACATGGGGCTCTGGCACGTGTTCTACGCGGACTGGCAGATGGAGTGTTGCGGTACACCCTTCTCGGTGGGGGAGGAGGTGTGCTGGCCACTGCTGTTCCGCGCAGCGGACGACGTCCTCGGGGGCGGCTGGGACCACCACCTCACCGAGCTCGCCGGACCCGTGGAACAGGGTGCGGTCCGGGTGCTGCGGGACGGGGACGGCCTGGTCGCGGGGGTGTCGGAGGGTGTGCCGGGGCTGGGAGACGCTCGTGGGCTCGTCGGGCTGCTCACGGTCGAGACGCACGGGGGGCGGCTGCCCGAGGTGCGGGGGCGGGTGCGGAGTGTGCAGGTCGTGACACAGGAGTACGACGAGACGGAACCGGGTTCGCGGACTTGGCAGCCGGTGCCGGGGCGGCGGTCGCTGCGGTCGGTGGACGCGTGCCCGAAGTGGTTCGCGGGCGGTCGGGGTGAGCGATCCGAGGCGGGGGTCCTGGCCACACTGGAGGTCCTGGACAGGACATGATCCGTCCGGCGGTCCGGCCTCGCAAGAAAAACCTCGGTGGGGAGGTCGGCCACTGCGGGCGGACCACCGCTCCGGTGCTCCGGCCCGGCCGCCCGACACCCCGCTCCCAGAACCCCGTGACCGGCCCCGACCTCACCGGAGACAATGGACCCCGTGCGCTATCGCATCCTCGGCACCACCCAGGCACTCCGTCCCGACGGTACGTCCGTCCCCGTCGGTGGCACGCGGCTGCGCGCGCTGCTGACCGTTCTCGCTCTGCGGCCCGGCCGCACCGTCCCGGTGAGCCTTCTCGTGGACGAGGTGTGGGGTGACGACACGCCGGCCGACGCGACCGGTGCGCTGCAGGCGCTGGTCGGGCGGCTCAGGCGGGCGCTCGGGGCGGACGCGGTCGCCTCGGTGGAGGGCGGCGGTTACCGGCTCACGGCGGGGCCGGACGACATCGACCTGCACCGTTTCGAGCGGCTCGCCGGTGACGGCATGCGGGCGTTGGCCGACGGCGACCCCGCGAAGGCGGCCGTGGTCCTGGACGACGCCCTCGCGCTGTGGCGGGGCCCGGCGCTGGCCGATCTGCCCGACCGTACGGCCGAGGCGGCGCGCGCGCAGGCCCGCCGGCTGGATGCCCTGCGCGCCCGTCACACCGCCGCGCTCGCCCTCGGCCAGGCCGACCAGTCTCTGCCCGAACTGACCGCCCTGTGCGACACCCACCCCCTCGACGAGCCCCTCCAGGCCCTCCGCCTGCGCGCCCTGCGCGACACGGGCCGCACGGCGGAGGCGCTGGCCGCCTACGAGTCCGTACGACAGCTGCTCGCGGACCGGTTGGGAGCGGACCCAGGGGCCGAACTCCGGGCGCTGCACGGGCAGTTGCTGCGACCGGAGCCGTCCCGCGAGGACCGGTGGGCCGCTGCAGCAGCACCCGCGGGTGAGGCGGTTCGCGGTACCGACGGTGGCACCCGCACAAACGCCCCGGCCGTGCCGCACGCGACCGCACCCTCGCCCCCCGGCAACCTCCGCGCCCGTCTCACCTCCTTCGTCGGCAGGGAAGCCGACATCGAGGCGATTCGCGGAGACCTCGCCGGCGCGCGGCTGGTCACGCTGCTCGGGCCGGGCGGGGCCGGGAAGACCCGGCTCTCGCAGGAGGCCGCCGAGGCCGTGGGGGGCGTGGTGCGGGACGGGGTGTGGCTGGCCGAGCTCGCGCCGGTCGACGATCCGGACGCCGTCCCCGAGGCCGTACTCACCGCCGTAGGCGCCCGCGAGACCGTGCTGTACGGCGCCGGTGCCGAGGCGATGCGCGCCGCCGGGAGCGAGCGGCTCGACGACCCCGTGGAGCGGCTCGCCGAGCACTGCGGCCGGCGCAGCATGCTGCTGATCCTCGACAACTGCGAGCACGTGGTCGACGCGGCGGCCCGGCTGACGGAGACGCTCCTGGAACGCTGTCCGGGGCTGACCGTCCTCGCCACCAGCCGTGAACCCCTCGGTGTACCGGGGGAGTTGCTGCGGCCCGTGGAGCCCCTGCCGGAGCCGGTCGCGCTGCGGCTGCTCGCCGACCGGGGTGCCGCCGCCCGGCCCGGATTCCGGGTCGACGCCGACGAGGAGACCGCGGCGGCCTGCGCCGAGATCTGCCGGCGTCTCGATGGCCTGCCCCTCGGTATCGAGCTCGCCGCCGCCCGGTTACGGATGCTGACGGCACGTCAGATCGCCGACCGGCTCGACGACCGCTTCCGGCTGCTGACCTCCGGCAGCCGTACCGTGCTGCCCCGCCAGCAGACCCTGCGGGCCGTCGTCGACTGGTCCTGGGATCTGCTCGACGAGGAGGAACGGGACGTGCTGCGGCGGCTGTCGGTGTTCGCCGGCGGGTGCGACCTGGCCGCCGCCGAGGCCGTGTGCGGGCCCGTCGCGCTGGACGCGCTCGGCTCGCTCGTCGACAAGTCCCTGGTGGTGGCGGCGCCTTCACCGGGTCAGGGGGACGGCGAGATGCGCTACCGGCTCCTGGAGACCGTCGCCGAGTACGCCGGCGAGCGCCTGGACGAGGTGGACGGACTGCGCGCCGACGCCGAGCGCGCGCATCTGACGTACTACCGTGAACTCGCCCGCACCACCGACCCGTTGCTGCGCGGGCCCTGCCAACTCGCCGCCATCGGGCGGCTGGAGCGCGAGTACGAGAACCTCCGCACCGCCCTGCGCCGGGCCGTGGCCGACCGCGACGAGCAGGAAGGGCTGTGCCTGGTCCTGTCGCTGGCCTGGTACTGGCAGATGCGCGACCTGCGCATCGAGGCCCGCAACTGGTCCCGCGACGTCCAGGGCCTGGGCCCCGACCCCTTCACCGAGCCGGTCCGCCCGGCCGCGCCGGTGTGGGAGCGCTGC
Organism: Streptomyces sp. NPDC102270; assembly: GCF_044766405.1. Taxonomy (NCBI): domain Bacteria; kingdom Bacillati; phylum Actinomycetota; class Actinomycetes; order Kitasatosporales; family Streptomycetaceae; genus Streptomyces; species Streptomyces sp. NPDC102270. Next base: position 65,172 of record NZ_JBIWLX010000017.1, read on the forward strand.
ACGGACACCCCGCCGCCCTGGACCGGCGAGGTTCTGGAGGAGGCCCGGCGCGGCGCCCATCTCGTCCATCTCGCCTGCATGGACACCGAGTTGGACGCCTGGCAGAACCAGCACGCGCAGACGAAGCTGCGGTCCATCGCCGCCACCTACGAGCCGGGCATGGCGCAGACCTGCCGGATGCCGGGCTCTCTGTGGTTCTTCGCCATCATGCTCACCGGGGACATGGAGCGGCTGCGGAAGGTCATCCAGGCGACCGTCGACACCTGCCGGGCCACCCCGGGTTACGACTGGGAGCTCGCGGCGGCCCTCCAGTGGCGGGCCAACCTGCTCGCCAACCGCTCCGACTGGGCCGGGGACGCCATCCAGGACGCCGAGGAGGCGCTGGAGATCTACGAGCGGATCGGCGACCTGTGGGGCACCGCCGAGGCGCTCTCCGCGCGTGCCGAAGCCCACGAGCGCAAGGGTGAATGGCACGAGGCCGCGGCCGACTACGAGCGGGCGATCGAGCGGGCCGAACAACTCGGCGCCCGCGCCCAGAAGTCCGTGCTCAACGCCCGGCTGGGCAGCGCGCTGCTGGAGACGGGGGAGGCCGAACGCGGCGAACTCCTGCTGCGTGAGGTGATCGCCGACCGGGACGGCGCCCGCAACGAGGCGATGCCCGCCGCCCGGATGTTCCTCGCCGGCCGGCTCGGCCTGACCGGCCGCATTCCCGAAGCACGCGAACAACTCCGGCTGCTGCGCCAGCAGTTCGGCATCGCTCACTTCGTCATCTTCGACGCCTTCATCCTCGGCTCGGAGGCCTGGCTGGAGGCCTGGGACGGCTGCTACGAGGAGTGCCTGACCCTGACCCGCCGGGCGCTGGAGAAGTCCGAGGACCCGCTGGCCCTGACCATCGCCCCGCACATGCGCACCATGTACCTGCACACCGCCGGGCTGGCCCTCGCCGGGGCCGACGGCGGCGCCCGCGCCCGCGACGGCGCCCGCTGCCTCAGGGCCGGGGACGCGCTGCTGCCGCCCAGCCACGTCCCGACGACCGTCGAGCGCACCGTGCGCGGCAGGGCCGAGCGGGAGCTGCGCGCGGTGCTGGGCGACGCGGCCTACGAGTCGGCGTACGCGGAGGGCGACGGCCTCTCCCCGCAGGAGGCCGCCGCCCTGGTGTGACGCGCACCGACGCCGTACTTCAGTTCTTCGTACGGAACTTGTGGATGGCGTACGGTGCCGCCACCGCCGTGATCGCCGCCGACCAGCCGAGCGTCACCCACAGGTCGTGCGCGACCGGGCCGCCCACCATCAGTCCGCGGGCCGCGTCGGCGAGGGCGGACAGCGGGTTGTAGTCGGTGAAGTGCTGGAGCCAGCCCGGCATCGAGTTCGTCGGCGCGAAGATCGACGAGCCGAACTGGAGCGGGAACAGCACCAGGAAGCCCATCGCCTGCACGGACTGCGCGTTCTTCAGGATCACGCCCAGGGTGAGGAACACCCACATGATCGAGGAGGCGAACACGGCGGACAGACCGACCGCCGCGAGCAGACCGCCCCAGTGGTGGATGTCGAAGCCCACCAGGACGGCGACGATCATCAGCACGGTGGTCGCGAACAGCATCCGCAGAAGCTCCACCGAGATCTTCGCGAACAGCACCGAGCCGCGCCCGATGGGCAGGGACCGGAAGCGGTCCATGACACCGGAGTTGAAGTCCTGGCTGAAGCCGGTGCCGACGCCCTGGGACAGGGTCATGCTCATCATCGCGATCATGCCCGGGATGACGTACTGGACGTAGCCGTCCTGTCCGCCGCCCAGGGCCTGCCCGATCGAGCCGCCGAAGACGTAGACGAACAGCAGGGTGAAGACGACCGGCATCAGGATGGCGTCGAACATCGACTCCGGGTCCTGCCGGATCCACAGCAGGTTGCGGCGGATGAGGGCGCCGGTGTGCCGGAGGTGCCCGCGCAGCGGGATACGGGCGTCGGCTTCCGTGGCGGTAAGGGTGGCGGCGCTCATACGGCGACCTCCTCGCGGGTGTCGGTGGGGACGGCGTCCTGCGGGGCACTGGCGCGGTGGCCGGTGAGGGACAGGAACACCTCGTCCAGGCTGGGCAGTTCGGTGGTGATGGAGGAGAAGGTGATACCGCGCGCGGTGACCGCGCCGACCACGGCGGTCAGCTGCTCGTCGCTGAGGATGGGGACGACGAGGGCGCCGCCGTCGGTGTCCACCGTGCTGGTGGCCAGCCCGGTGATGCCGAGCTCGTCGATCCACCCGGCGAGCGGCTGCAACTGCAGCGGATCAACGGGCCGTACCCGCAGCGAGCGGCCGCCGACCTTCGCCTTGAGCTCCTCGATGCGGCCGTCGGCGATGACCTTGCCGTGGTCCACGACGGTCAGCTCGGAGGCGAGCTGCTCGGCCTCCTCCATGTACTGCGTGGTCAGCAGGACGGTCACCCCCTCCCCGACCATCCGCTTGACCTCGTCCCACACCTCGTTGCGGGTGCGCGGGTCGAGACCGGTGGTCGGCTCGTCCAGGAACAGGACCTGGGGCCGGCCGATCATCGAGGCGGCGAGGTCGAGCCGGCGCCGCATACCGCCGGAGTAGGTGCTCGCCGGCCGCTTCGCCGCGTCCGTGAGCGAGAACCGCTCCAGCAGCTCGTCGGCCCGGGTGCGGGCCTCCTTGCGGGGCAGGTCGAGCAGCCGCCCGATCATGTACAGGTTCTCCCAGCCGGGCAGCTTCTCGTCCACCGAGGCGTACTGCCCGGTGAGCCCGATCACCCGCCGCAGCTGCCGGGGCTGCCGTACGGCGTCGTAACCGGCGACCGTGGCCTGTCCGGAGTCCGGGGCGAGGAGGGTGGAGAGAATGCGTACGAGGGTGGTCTTGCCGGCGCCGTTCGGCCCGAGGACACCCATCACGGTGCCCTCGCGCACGTCCAGGTCGACGCCGTCCAGCGCCTTGGTCTCGCCGTAGTGCTTGACCAGCCCCCGCACGGAAACGGCGGAAGCCCCGCTCTTGGGGTTCTTGTCGATTCGCGTCATACCGAGGACGGTGCCAGCCGCCACCGACAAACCACCGACAGGTCGCCTACAGGGACCTACAGCCCACCGACAGACCCGGCGCGGACCACCGCCGTGGCACGATGACGCCCATGTCGGGCCAGGTCTGGGTGTCTCTCATATCGCTGGGCGGCGTCGCGCTGGGCGGCGTGCTCTCCTACCTCGTCCAGCACCGGACACAGCAGTCGGCGGAACGCGCCGAACAGCGGCGTCAGCAGATCGCCGTGTCGGAGGCCCGGCGCGCGGAACGCCTGGCCCTGCTGGAGCGCTTCATCGAGGTCGGCGCCGAGGCGGAACGCGCCGCCTTCTCCCGCCCCGCCGACCACGACCGCACCGACCCCTGGTTCCTCACGACCAGCGACGCCATGAACCGCCTCTGGGTGGCCGAACGCCTCATCCGAGTCCAGTTCCCGCTCCCCGTCCACGAGGCGGCCCGCGCCTACTTCCTCGACCTCAACCGGACCGTGTGGGAGGGCCTGCCGGAGGGCGAGAGCGTACGGGACCACCTGGAGGCCAACCGCCTGGCGTTCCTGGACGCCGCCCGGGCAGCCCTGGGGTAGCCCGTCGGCCACGGACACGGAAAGGAGTCGCCCGGTGAACACCGGGCGCCCCCTTGGTCGTACGGCAGCTCAGTACCGTACGGCCTCCGCGTGTTCCGGCAGATGGGTCGCGACCACGCGCTCCCGGCCGGCCGGGACGGCCACGCGCCGCCGGTCCACGACCGCGGCCACCGCGGCGACCCCGAGGCCGAGCACGGCCAGGGCGGCGCCCGTCAGGGCCGGGGACGTCGCGCCGAGGCCCGCGGCCAGGGCGAGACCGCCGATCCAGGCGCCGCCGGCGTTGGCGAGGTTGAAGGCGGCCTGGTTGGCGGAGGAGGCCAGGGAGGGGGCGGCGGACGCCTTCTCCATGACCATCAGCTGGAGCGGGGAGCCGGTGACGAAGGCCGCCGTGCCCAGCAGGACGACCGCCACCGCCGCGCTCCACTGCGTGGACATCAGCACCGGGAACAGGGCCAGGACCACGACCAGCGCGGTCAGGCCGCCGAACAGGGTGCCGCGCAGCGAGTGGTCGGCGAGCCGTCCGCCGACCAGGTTGCCCGCCGTCGCGCCCACCCCGAACAGGGCGAGCAGCAGCGTCACGCTGGAGCCGGCGTAACCGGCCGCGTCCGTGAGCATCGGCGTGATGTAGCTGTACGCGGCGAACAGCGCGCCGAAGCCGGCGACCGTCGTGCCGAGCGCCAGCCAGACCGGCAGCGACTTCAGCGCGACCAGTTCGCGGCGCAGGCCCACCGCGGGGGCGTGTGCGTGGTCGCGCGGGATGAGGAGCGCCAGGGAGGCTATCGCCGCCAGGCCGATCGCGCTGACACCGAGGAAGGTCGCCCGCCAGCCCAGGTGCTGGCCCATGAGGGTGGCGACGGGCACGCCCGCGATGTTGGCGAGGGTCAGGCCGAGGAACATCAGGGACACCGAGCGGGCCTTGCGCTCCGGTGCCACCATGCCGGTGGCGACGACCGCGCCCACCCCGAAGAAGGCACCGTGCGGCAGCCCGCTCAGGAAGCGGGCCGCGAGCAGCCAGTGCTCGTCGGGGGCGAAGGCGGACAGCGCGTTGCCGGCCACGAACAGTCCCATCAGGCCGATGAGGACCACGCGACGGGACATCCGGGCGGTGACCGCGGCGAGCAGCGGGGCGCCGATCACCACGCCCAACGCGTACGCGGACACCAGATGTCCGGCGGTCGGGATCGAGATGCCGAGGTCGTCCGCGACGTCGGGCAGCAGGCCCATCATCACGAATTCGGTGGTGCCGAGACCAAAAGCGCCGACGGCCAGTGCGAGCAGGGCCAAGGGCATGAAGAGCCGAGCCTTTCAGGGGAGAGCGGAGTTCCGTACGAGTGTATGTTCAAGTACGGAACAAATACTCCCGGGCCCGGTATTCCAAGGGACGTCCGGCGGGTTACGACGAGGTGGCGAGGTTCACACGGGCCGCCACCGGCAGATGGTCGCTGCCGGTCTCGGGCAGCGTCCACGAGCTCACCGGCTCCACACCCTGCACCATGATCTGGTCGATTCGCGCCATCGGGAACGACGCCGGCCAGCTGAACCCGAAGCCGCTGCCCGCCGCGCCCTGCGTGGAGCGCATCTGGGAGGTGACGGCGTTGAGCGCGCGGTCGTTCATCGTGCCGTTGAGGTCGCCGAGCAGGATCTTCCGGGATAGCTTCTCGTCGGCGATGGCCTCGCCCAGCGCGTCGGCGCTCTTGTCGCGCTGCCGGGCGGTGAACCCGGCCGCCATCTTCACCCGCACGGACGGCAGGTGGGCCACGTACACCGCGACCTGTCCGTCCGGGGCGGCCACCCCGGCGCGCATCGCACGGGTCCAGCCCAGCTTGATGTCGACCGGCTTCACGCCGCTGAGCGGGTACTTGCTCCACAGCCCGACGGTGCCCTCGACCGCGTGGTACTTGTACGTCGACGCCAGTGCCTTCTCGTACACCGGCACCGCCGAGACGGTCAGCTCCTCCAGGGCCACCACGTCCGCGCCGGAGGCGGCCACGTCCCGGGCGGTGCCGGACGGGTCGGGGTTGTCGGCGTTGACGTTGTGGGTGGCCACCGTGAGGTCGCCGCCGGTGGCGGACTTGTCGGAGAGCAGCCCGCCGAAGAGGTTCAGCCACACGACCGCGGGGAGCAGCACCGCGATCAGCGCTGTCGCCGACCTGCGCAGGAAACCGAGCAGGAGCAGCACCGGGACGAACACGCCGAGCCACGGCAGGAAGGTCTCGGTGAGACTGCCGAGGTTGCCGACGGCGTTCGGGATCTGCGCGTGCAGCAGCATCACCAGGGCGATGAGCAGCGCGAGGGCGGCCAGGACGACACCGCGGCGCCAGATCCGGCGGTCACCGCGCCAGCCGGAGAGCGGGCGGCCGAGCAGGCGCCGGAGCCGGTCTCTCCGGCGCTCGGGTCCCGAGCCACCGTCCGCCGTCTCCGTCACGTATGCCTGCTGCGCCATACCGTCGCCTCACTACCTGCCGTGCACACCGTTCACCCCGTTGCCGTGGGGCGCCGGACGCCCCGTACGACCCTAGGGGATGATCGGGTTCTCTCTCGTCGTCCCATGACGACCGTACGGGGGCGTTGACGTACAAGTCGGCTTACCGAGTTCCCTGCTACGGCTCGGAAAGCGCCCTCTGTGACGAAACCCGCACACTAGGAACTGACGGGGCGTAGGCCTTCGAGGACGGTGTCGACGATCTGTTCGGAGAGGCCCTCCGGCAGGTCGGCGTTGGGCTGCATGATGGTGCGGAACAGCATGGGGCCGACGACCAGATCATTGACCAACTCGACGTCGATGTCCGTGCGGAGCTCGCCGTTGGCCTGTCCCCGGCGCAGGATGGCGATCTGTTTGCGGCGCCGGGGCGCGACGACGAGCGTGTGGTAGGCGTCCCACACCTTCGGGCTGCTCTTCATCTGAGCGAAGACACTGTGCAGCAGCGCCGAGGAACGGGTCATCAGCCCGCGCTGCCGCAACTGCTCGAGCAGCGCCACGAGATCGTCGCGCATCGAGGTGCCGGGCAGTCCGGCGTCCGGGGGCTCGGCGGTGCGCACGACGTCGACGAAGAGCTCCTCCTTGCCGCTCCAGCGGCGGTAGATGGTGGCCTTGCCGACGCCCGCGGTCCGGGCGATGCGCTCGATGGACAGCTCGGCGAGCGGCACGCCGTCCTCCAGCAGCTTGATGACGGCCTCGATGATGGACCGCTCCACAGCCTCACTGCGGGGCCGCCCCCGTACGGCCCCCGACTGCCTGGACTGACCCTCCGCGAGGCCGCTCACGTCGCTTGGTCCTCTCTGTGGGATGGGGTGATTCTCCCTGGCCTACGGCGGTGCAGGCGGCCGGGGTTGGGCCGCGGCCGCCTGGTGGGGGCGGCTGCGGCTGCGGCTTCTGCGCGGTGCCGGTGTCTTCGACTTCCGTCGGGGGCTGATGGCTTGCGGTGTGCCTGTGGTGCCGGTGGTTTCTGGTCCGCGGCGGTGCGGGTGCCGGTGGCGACGGGCGTCCGCCTGCTGCTGCCGCCACTGCTTCGGGCCCTTCACCCGGTGCCGGTGACTACTGGTGTCCTGCTGGGGCTACAGCCGTTGCCCGGTCGTTCCGTCGGGCACCGCCGCTTCGGGCCCTTCGCCCCGTGCCGGTGGCTGTGCCGGCGTCCTGCTGCTGCCGCCGCTGCCACTGTCCCGTCGTCCCGTCCCGCACCGCCGCCTCCGGTTTATTCGGCGCCGCTATGTCCGGCCGTTCGCCCGGTGCCGTGGCCTGCTGCCGCTGCCGCTGCCGCTGCCGTCCAGTCGTCCCGCCCGGCATCACCGCCTTGAACTCCCCGGGCTCACCGTCTCAGGCCTCCCCGGCCCAGTTGGCCGGCCCGGGCGTCACGCTCGCCAGGTCACTCCCCTGCGGGGACCAACTCCTCTTCCTCCTTGCCCTGCTGAGGATCCTTCGGGCGCCCCGGCAGGTACAGCGCCACCACTACGGCGCCTACCACGGCCACGCCCGCTCCCCACAGCGCGGTGACGTGCATCGCGTGGAGGAAGGCGTCGTTGGCCGGGCCGACCAGGGCGTCGCCCCGGGGGCCGAGCTTCGCGGCGACGCCGAGCGTGGCCTCGATGGACTCGCCCGCGGTGTGCCGTACGCCCGCCGGGACCGGGCCCAGGTGGGACTCGATGCCGTTGCGGTAGGCCGTGGAGAGCACCGAGCCGAGGACGGCGATGCCGAGCGCGCCGCCGACCTGCCGGAAGGTGTTGCTGAGGGCGGACGCGGAGCCGGCCTTCTCGCGCGGCAGGGCCTGCATGATGACGACGCTGGTCGGCGTCATGATGTGCGCCATGCCGGTGCCCATGAGGAAGAAGATCACCTCGAGGAGCCAGATCGGCGTGTCCGCCTCCAGCGCGGCGAACGCGACCAGCATCGCGGCGATCAGCAGCATGCCCCCGGTCGTCGTCGCCCGGTTGCCGAAGCGGTCCACGACCAGCCGGGCGCGCGGCGCGAAGATCAGCTGCGCGGCGGCCAGCGGGAGCATCAGCAGACCGGTCTGCAGCGGCGAGTAGCCCCGTACGCTCTGGGTGTAGAAGACCGAGAAGAAGGTCACGCCCATCAGCGCGAAGAAGACCAGCCCTATGGCACCGATCGCGGCCGAGAAGACCTTGTTCTTGAAGTAGGTGATGTCGATCGACGGATGGTCGCTGCGCTTCTCGAACACCACGAACGCGACGAGCACCGCGAGACCGGCACCGATGGTGGCCAGCACCGTCGCGTCCGTGAAGTCGGCGAGCTGACCGCCCTTGATGATGCCGTAGACGAGCAGGACCAGTCCGATGACCGACAGCACGACACCGACGGGGTCGAGACGGCCCGGGTTCGGGTCGCGGGAGTCGGGTACCAGCCACAGCATCAGCGCGAGGGCGAGCACCACGATCGGCACGTTGATGAGGAAGACCGAGCCCCACCAGAAGTGGTCGAGGAGCACACCGCCGGTGATCGGACCGATGGCGATGGCGAGCCCGACGCCACCCGCCCAGATGCCGATGGCCTTGGGCTGCTCCTCGCGCTCGAAGACGTTCATCAGGACGGCGAGCGTGGCCGGCATGACGAACGCGGCGCCGAGGCCCATCAGCGCGCGGAAGACGATCAGCTGGTTCGGCGAGTCGGAGAACGCGGCGAGGGCGGAACCGGCGCCGAACACGAACAGCCCGCCCAGCAGCACCTTCTTGCGGCCCAGCCGGTCGCCGAGCAGGCCCGCGGTGAACAGGAGACCGGCGAAGACCAGGGTGTAGGCGTTGATCGCCCATTCCAGCTCACTCTGGGTGGCGCCCAGGCCGGTCGGCGCGGGAGTCGAGATCGTCTTGATCGCGACGTTCAAGATGGAGTTGTCGAGCACCACGATCAGGAGGCTCAGCATCAGTACACCGAGGATCGCCCAGCGGCGCCGGTGCACCGCTTCCGGTACCCGGGAGTCAGGGGCTGCGGTAGTCATGCCTCCGAGACTAACCCCATTACGATACGGCACCGTCTCGTATCGATAATTATTTACCCAGCTCTTACTCATCCTGGCGGCCGTCCGAGCCGTGCCTGAACGGTCACACCGACCACCTCTGGCCCTGACCGGGACGAGGTGCCACCATGGAGCTGATCCGGGGACGCCGTGAGGGCGCCTCGAGATGACGTAAGGAGCCGTTGCAATGACGCAGCTTTCGGCTGCCCACACCAAGCCCTCCGACGGCAGCAAGACGCTGTACGGGGGGAAGGGCACTCGCCGCATCACTGTCCGGGACATCACCCTCGCCAAGGAACGCGGTGAGAAGTGGCCCATGCTCACCGCCTACGACGCGACGACCGCCTCCGTCTTCGACGAGGCCGGCATCCCCGTGATGCTCGTCGGCGACTCGGCGGGCAACTGCCATCTCGGCTACGAGACCACCGTGCCCGTCACCATGGACGAGATGACCATGCTGTCGGCGGCCGTCGTACGGGGCACCTCGCGCGCCCTGATCGTCGGCGACCTGCCCTTCGGCTCCTACCAGGAGGGCCCGGTGCAGGCGCTGCGCTCGGCGACCCGGCTGGTCAAGGAGGCGGGCGTCGGCGCCGTGAAGCTGGAGGGCGGCGAGCGCTCCCACGAGCAGATCCGTCTCCTTGTCGAGTCCGGCATCCCGGTCATGGCCCACATCGGCCTGACCCCCCAGTCCGTCAACGCCATGGGCTACCGCGTCCAGGGCCGCGGCGAGGAGGCGGCCCAGCAGCTGCTGCGCGACGCGAAGGCCGTCCAGGACGCTGGCGCGTTCGCCGTAGTCCTGGAGCTGGTCCCGGCCGAGCTCGCGGCCGAGGTCACCCGGGTCCTGCACATCCCGACGGTCGGTATCGGCGCGGGACCGGAGACCGACGCGCAGGTCCTCGTCTGGACCGACATGCTCGGCCTCACCGGCGGCCGGGTCCCGAAGTTCGTCAAGCAGTACGCCAACCTGCGCGAGGTCATGGGCAACGCGGTGAAGGCCTTCGCGGAGGACGTCGTCGGCGGCACGTTCCCGCTGGACGAGCACTCCGTCCACTAGGGCCGAAGGCCCGCCAGAGCCATAGCGGCACCACAGCGCCCCGCCGATCTTCCCCCGTCGGCGGGGCGCTCTCCGTCACCGTCACGTCCCTGGCGGCCCCGGCTCAGTCGAACCGCTCCAGATCCCGCAGCCAAGCCTTCGCCGAGCTGCCCGAGGGCGCCCGCCAGTCACCGCCCGCCGACACCTTCGGGCAGCGCGGCGGCCGCCTTCGTCGCCTCCGCGTACCTCGGCATCTGCAGCCGCGCGGGCTGAACGCCGTAGCCGCCCGCCCTCCTACCGGCCTAGTCGAACCGCGCCAGATCCCGCAGCCAAGCCTTCGCCGAGCTGTCCGACGGGGCCCGCCAGTCACCTCGCGGTGACAGGGAACCGCCCGCCGAGACCTTCGGTCCGTTCGGCATGGCCGATCGCTTGAACTGGGCGAACGCGAAGAAGCGGCGGCAGAACACCTCCAGCCAGCGCCGGATCTCGGGCAGGTCGTACGTCCCGCGCTTGTCCTTGGGGAAGCCCGGGGGCCACGCGCCGGCGTCGACGTCGTGCCAGGCGTGCCAGGCCAGGAAGGCGATCTTCGACGGCCGGAAGCCGTAGCGCAGCACATGGAAGAGCGTGAAGTCGTGCAGCGCGTACGGCCCGATCTTCGACTCGGTGGACTGCATCTCCTCGCCCGGTACGAGCTCCGGGCTGATCTCGGTGTCGAGGATCGCGGTGAGGATCTCACCGGTCTCCGCGTCGAACTGCTCGCTGCTGACGACCCATCGGATCAGATGCTGCATCAGCGTCTTCGGCACGCCCGAGTTGACGTTGTAGTGGCTCATCTGGTCGCCCACGCCGTACGTGGACCAGCCGAGCGCCAGCTCGGAGAGGTCACCGGTGCCGAGCACGATCCCGCCGCGCTGGTTGGCCAGCCGGAACAGGTAGTCGGTGCGCAGGCCCGCCTGGACGTTCTCGAAGGTGACGTCGTACACCGGCTCGCCGGAGGCGAAGGGGTGGCCCATCTCCTGGAGCATCAGCCGCGCGGTCGGCGTGATGTCCAGCTCGGCCGCGGTCACGCCGAGGGCCCGCATCAGACGGTGGGCGTTGGACTTGGTGTGGTCGCTGGTGGCGAAGCCGGGCAGCGTCCAGGCCAGGATGTCACTGCGCGGCCGGCCGGCCCGGTCCATCGCGCGGGCGGCGACGATCAGCGCATGCGTGGAGTCCAGGCCGCCGGAGACGCCGATGACCACCTTCGGGCCGCCGATCGCCGCGAGCCGCTGCTGGAGCCCGGCGACCTGGATGTTGTAGGCCTCGTAGCAGTCCTGGGCGAGCCGCTCGGCGTCGGCAGGCACGAACGGGTAGCGCTCCAGACGGCGCCTGAGGCCCAGGTCGCCCGCCGGCGGGTCGAGCTCGAACGACACCGTCCGGAAGTCACCGGTGCGTGTGAGATGGGTCCGCCGGTTCTCGTCGAACGTGCCCATCCGCATCCGCTCCTGCCGCAGCAGGTCCAGGTCCACGTCGGCCACCGCGTACTCGTCGCCCTGCGGGAACCGCTCCGTCTCCGCCAGCAGGACGCCGTTCTCGTAGACCATGGCCTGGCCGTCCCAGGACAGGTCGGTCGTCGACTCGCCGAGTCCGGCCGCCGCGTAGACATAGGCGGCGAGGCAGCGCGAGGACGCCGAGCGGCACAGCAGCTTGCGGTCCTCGGCCCGCCCGACCGTGATCGGGCTGCCGGAGAGGTTGACCAGGACGGTCGCACCGGCGAGGGCGGCCTCCGCGCTGGGCGGCACCGGCACCCACATGTCCTCGCAGATCTCCGCGTGCAGCACGAGACCTGGGACATCTCCCGCCTCGAACAGCAGGTCCACGCCGAACGGCACGCTCGCACCGCCGACCCGGATCGACCCGCCGCGCTCGTCGGCACCGTCGCCGATCTGCCGACGCTCGTAGAACTCGCGGTAGTTGGGCGGGTACGACTTCGGTACGACACCGAGGACCCGGCCGCGGTGCACGATCACCGCGCAGTTGTAGACCCGGTTGCGGTGGCGCAGCGGGGCGCCGACGACCAGCACCGGGAGCAGGCCGGCCGACCCGGCGACCACGTCCGCGAGCGCCGTCTCGACCTCGTCGAGCAGCGCGTCCTGCAGGAGCAGGTCCTCGATGGAGTAGCCGCACAGCCCCAGCTCCGGGAAGACGGCGACGGCGACCCCCTCCTCGGAGCACCGGCGCGCGTGACGCAGTACCGCTTCGGCGTTGGCGGGCGGGTCCGCGATGACGGTGTGACCCGTACACGCGGCGACGCGTGCGAACCCGTGCTGATAGATGGACCAGAAGTTCGAGGCAGTCACGGGCATCAGTGTAATCGTCAGAGCGACGCGATCGAGGAGAGGGCCTGCGCGGGGCGGGACGGTCTGTCCTGTCCGAAGCCAAGTCTGTGTGTTGGCCGGGTCATGATCCTTCGATGCCCCTTGCCGGATTGTCATGACCTTGCCTTCAATGAACGGCATGAGCGGCATGAGCGGCATAAGTGGTATGAGCGGCAGGCGAGATGAAGGCCCGGGCCGTGCGGCGGGATGGGGCTGGTTCCTGGCCTGGCTCCTCGTGGGGGCGTGCGCCGGCATCGGCCTCGCGGCGATCCTGACGGTGGGCGCGGCCTTCGTCGTACTCGCCGCGGTGGCCGCGGTGTTCCTGCTCCGCAGCGGACCTCGACGCGCTGTCCTGGGCGGCGTCTCGGGAGTGGCCCTGCCGCTGTTCTACCTCGCGTACCTGAACCGGGGCGGCCCGGGGGAGGTGTGCCACGCGGTGCCGGGCGGGCAGTCCTGCACCGACGAGTACACGCCTGTTCCGTTCCTCGTCGCCGGGGTGCTCGTACTGGTGGCGGGTTGCGTGATCCACGTGATGGCCGGCCGCCGCGGGGGAGCGGGCCGCGTGTCGGAGAGCTAGGCCCTTCTGACGGACTCCGCGGCGTCGCCGAAGATCCATCAGAAGGGCCCTGGCCGGGCGGGACATGCGTGAGGGTCCGGTCCCGGAGGTTCTCACCTCCGGGACCGGACCCCTGTGGACGGGCGTCCGGATCAGTGCTTGCCGAACGACTGCACGTAACCGTTCGCGGGCGTACCCACGCCGGTGACGTCGTCGTAGCCCTTCACCGCGGACAGGGAGCTGTCCTTGCCGAGGCTGCGGACCGAGACGGTCAGACCACCGCTGGCGTCAGAGCCGTTGACGAAGTCGGTGCGGGCCACCGCGAGTCCGGACCCCGTGGGGTTGTCCGTGACGTCGTGGAAGGCCTTCGAGCCGTACTTCGCGTAGATCGACGGGTTGGCGAAACCGATCGCCTTGCCGCCCCGCGCCTGCTGGGCGAGCGCCTGCACGGCCGCGATCACCGGCGAGGCCAGCGACGTGCCGCCGATGCGGTACTCGCTGTACTGCTGCGAGCCGTCGGGGAAGGTCTGCGTCTGCCCGACCAGGAAACCGGTGTTCGGGTCGGCGATCGCGGAGATGTCCGGGACGACACGGTTGCCGGCGGCGTTGTTGGCCGTGGCGAGCGCGTCCGGGACGACACCCTTCTGGTAGAAGGGCTCGGCGACCGTCTTGCTGGTGCCGCCGCCCGCACCGGAGGTGAACGCGCCGGGGAAGTTGGTCCAGCTCTTGCCGTCCGCGGACAGCAGGGCCTTCTCGGTTCCCCAGCCGGTCTCCCACAGGTACTTGTCGCCCTTGCCGACGGCCAGCGAGGTACCGCCGACCGCCGTCACCCACGCCGAGTTGGCCGGGGTGTCGACCTGCTTCGTCCCGGTGTTGGCGACCTCGTCGCCGTTGTCGCCGGAGGAGAAGTAGAAGCCGATGCCCTCGACCGCGCCGAACTGGAAGACCTGGTCGTAGGCGGCCGCGAGATCCGGCGTCTGGTTGGCCTCGATGTCGCCCCACGAGTTGGAGACGAGGTCGGCCAGGTGGTTGTCGACGACCTTGCTGAGCGAGTCGAGCAGATCGTCGTCGTAGCAGGACGCGGCACCCACGTAGGTGATGTTCGCGTCCGGCGCGACCGCGTGCACGGCCTCGACGTCGAGGGTCTCCTCGCCGTACCAGCCGGCCGCCCCGCACTCCTCGGTCTTGGTGTAGTTCTTCGGCAGTACCTGCTTCAGCTGGCCGCTGGAGTAGGCCGCGTCACCGTTCTTCTTCGCGTACGTGGCCGCGTCGAAGGCGATGGTCGGGGAGGCGTAGGCGTCGGTGATGGCGACGCGCACTCCCTTGCCGGTGTACTTGCCGGCGCCGTAGGCGGCGCGCAGCTGCTTGCCCCTGTAGCCCTTGATCGCGTACGGGACCTTCGAGCCGTAGGCCGCGGGCAGCGTGCTCGCGGTGTTCGAGCCGTAGTACGAGGAGAACGGCCCGGCGTTCTTGAACACGGCGTCCGGCGGCGGCAGTTGTTCCTTGCTGCTCGCCTTGTGCGGCGCGTTGTCCAGGCCCGTGACGGTCAGGACGGCACCGTCGAGGCCGGCCGGCGCGGAGGCGGCCTTGGCCGGGGCGTGGTAGGTCTTCGAGCCCTTGGCGTAGTTGTGCAGCTGGGTCCCGAATGCCTTCTCGACGGCGGCCACGTCACCGCTGACGGCGACGTAGTGCTCGGTCACGTCCGTGACCTTCAGTCCGGCGGATGTCAGCCAGGACTTGACCGCCGCGACCTGGGCGGCGGTGGCGCCGAAACGCTGCTTCGTCTGCTGTGCGCTCAGGTACTTGCCGTACGACGCCGAGCTCGGGTCGGCCACGGCCTTCGCGTAGGCGGCGAGCCCGGTGGCGTCCTTGCCGGCGAGGTAGACCCGGGCGGAGACCTTGGAACTGTCCGCGGTGGCGCCCTTGTCGGCCTTGGCCGTGGCCCACGCGGGCTTGGTCCCGGCCAGCGTGTCACGGTTCGGGCTGTCCGCGGCGTGGGCCGCGGGTATACCGAGCGCCAGCGCGCCCGCGAGCATCGGCAGCGTCGCCGCCATGCTCACCCCGGCGCGGAGTTTGGCGCGGTTGGATCTCATGGAACCCCCTGGATGCGGTTCGTCGCGAGTGATCACTCGACGGTGTGGCCACTCTTGCGACGAACGGTTCATGCAAGGGGAATGCGCATGCCAAGAAGAGCCCAATTAACCTAATGAGAAAGGCTGTTTCGAGGGTTAACCCTCTATGATCGAGGCTTTGCGCCCCGTTCCTTCAGCATCCCCGCCATCAGGTCGATCTCCGACTGCTGCGCGGCGACCATCCCCTGCGCGAGCCGCTTCTCCACCCCGACCGTGCACTTGTCCACACAGCCCTTCGCCATGTGGATGCCGCCCTGGTGATGGTCCGTCATCAACTGCAGATAGAGGATCTCGGCCTGCTTGCCGTTCAACGTGCCCAGCTTCTTCATCTCGCTGTCGGTCGCCATGCCCGGCATCAGCGAACCCTCACCGGCCGACGGCATGTCACCCATGCCCATCCACGTCATCGGCGGATCCGCCGACACCTTCGGCAGCCCCCACAGATCCAGCCAGCCCAGCAGCATGCCGCGCTGGTTGGCCTGCGTCTGCGCGATGTCGTAGGCGAGCCGCTGCACCTCGACGTCCTTGGTGCGGTCCCGCACGATGTACGACATCTCGACGGCCTGCTGGTGGTGCACGGCCATGTCGCGCGCGAAACCGGCGTCCGCGGACTCGGCGGACGGGGTGTCGCCCGAGCCGCCGTCCTCGGCCACGGCGTAGGTGATCGCGCCGGCCGCGATGAGCACACCCGCCACGGCCACGGCCACTCCTGCGAACCTCACTGACCCAGACCACCCGTGCACGCCGCGCCCGGCTCGGGCGTCTGCTCGCCCTGCACGAACTTCTCGAAGAACTTGTCGACGTTCGGGTCGCTCGCCCCCGTCACGGTCCGCTGGTGGCCCCACGCCGACAGCACGATCGGGTCCTTCTGCTTGTCGTCGGGGCTCATCAGCGTGTACGGCGTCTTCTTCACCTTCGCCGCGAGCGCGTCCACGTCCGCCTTCTTGGCCTTGGCGGTGTACGTCACCCAGACCGCGCCGTGCTCCAGCGAGTGCACGGCGTTCATGTTGTTGAGCGCCTTGGTGTAGACGTCGCCGTTGCAGTTCATCCAGACCTGGTTGTGGTCGCCGCCGACCGGGGGCTCCATCGGGTAGCTCACGGTCTTGACGACGTGGTTGCGGCCCAGCGTGCCCTTCCAGGTCTGCACGCCGTCCGAGCCCGTGACGAAGTGCCCCTTGCCCTTGCTGTCGGCCGCCGTGCTGTCGTCGTCGGACTGCGACTGCACCAGCACGATGGCGCCGGCGACCAGAGCGGCCACGACGACCGCACTCGCGCTGATCGTGAGGATCCGGTTGCGGCGCTCGCGGGACTGTTCGGCGCGCCGCATCTCCTCTATGCGCGCCTTGCGTGCCGTGGCGGTGCTCTTCTTGGCGGAACCCATGAGGTGTGTCCTTCTGGGGGAAAGGGGCGGGACGGATGGTGACGATCGGTCCGCTGATCGTAGTGGGGCGGGGGTGACTTCTCGTAGGGAGGCCACAGGAAACCGGGGCGCGGGGTGAGACGGGGCGGGCCGGGCATTACGTATGTCAGTCCGAGCAGGCAAGATGGGCAGCGGAGCAGTACATCCACCGGACGTGAGGCGTTCATTCCCGGGCCGCCGGGACGATCAAGGTCGGCAACGCGCACGAAATGCTGTTGTGGTGTGATGCTCAGGTGCCCGACCGCCTCCTGCGGGACACGGAGACAGGCGGCCTGACCAGCAAGGATGGGGAAGCGGAAGATGGACAAGCAGCAGGAGTTCGTGCTCCGGACCTTGGAGGAGCGCGACATCCGGTTCGTACGCCTGTGGTTCACGGACGTGCTGGGCTTCCTCAAGTCCGTCGCCGTGGCCCCGGCCGAGCTGGAACAGGCCTTCGACGAGGGCATCGGCTTCGACGGCTCGGCGATCGAGGGATTCGCCCGCGTATACGAATCCGACATGATCGCCAAGCCGGATCCGTCGACCTTCCAGGTCCTGCCCTGGCGCGCGGAGGCCCCCGGCACGGCCCGGATGTTCTGCGACATCCTCATGCCGGACGGCTCCCCGTCCTTCGCGGACCCGAGGTACGTCCTCAAGCGTGCCCTGGCCCGCACGTCCGACCTGGGCTTCACCTTCTACACCCACCCGGAGATCGAGTTCTTCCTCCTGAAGGACCGCCCGCTGGACGGCTCACGCCCGACCCCGGCCGACAACTCCGGCTACTTCGACCACACCCCGCAGAACATCGGCATGGACTTCCGCCGCCAGGCGATCACCATGCTGGAGTCGATGGGCATCTCGGTCGAGTTCTCCCACCACGAGGGCGCCCCCGGCCAGCAGGAGATCGACCTCCGCTACGCCGACGCGCTCTCGACGGCCGACAACATCATGACGTTCCGCCTGGTCATGAAGCAGGTGGCGCTGGAGCAGGGCGTCCAGGCCACGTTCATGCCGAAGCCGTTCTCGGAGCACCCCGGCTCGGGCATGCACACCCACCTGTCCCTCTTCGAGGGCGACCGGAACGCGTTCTACGAGTCGGGCTCGGAGTACCAGCTCTCCAAGGTCGGCCGCTCCTTCATCGCGGGCCTGCTCAAGCACGCGGCGGAGATCTCCGCGGTCACCAACCAGTGGGTCAACTCCTACAAGCGCATCTGGGGCGGCACCGAGCGCACCGCCGGCGCCGGCGGCGAGGCCCCCTCCTACATCTGCTGGGGCCACAACAACCGCTCGGCCCTGGTCCGCGTCCCGATGTACAAGCCCGGCAAGACCGGCTCGGCCCGTATCGAAGTCCGCTCCCTCGACTCCGGCGCCAACCCGTACCTGGCGTACGCCCTCCTCCTGGCCGCCGGCCTCAAGGGCGTCGAGGAGGGCTACGAGCTCCCGCCGGGCGCCGAGGACGACGTCTGGGCCCTGTCCAACTCCGAGCGCCGCGCCATGGGCATCGAGCCCCTGCCCCAGAACCTGGGCGAGGCCCTCACCCTGATGGAACGCAGCGACCTGGTCGCCGAGACCCTTGGCGAGCACGTGTTCGACTTCTTCCTGCGCAACAAGAAGAGCGAGTGGGAGGAGTACCGCAGCGAGGTCACCGCCTTCGAGCTGCGGAAGAACCTGCCGGTGCTGTAGGGCTGCGCCGTAGGGCGCGGGGAACTGGTCGCCCCAGTTCCCCGCGCCCCTGACGGTCGGCTACTGCTGTGCCAGCTTCGCCAGTACCTGGTGCAGCGGCTCAGTCTCCCTGCGCTTGTACTCCTGGATCGCCCAGCCGTTGCCGTCCGGGTCCTTGAAGTACATGAAGGTGGCGCCGTCCTGCGGGGCGAACTGCACCGGTTCGCTCACGTCCAGGCCACGCGAGGTGAGCTCCTCGTACGCCGCCTTCGCGTCCGTCACACACAGCTGCATGCCGTGGTACGTGCCGGGCTGAGGGCTCCCCGTGGGGACCTGGAGGCCGTCCACCAGGGCGATGGAACAGCCCGAGCCGGGCGGGGTCAGC
This sequence comes from Streptomyces sp. NPDC102270, assembly GCF_044766405.1. Taxonomy (NCBI): domain Bacteria; kingdom Bacillati; phylum Actinomycetota; class Actinomycetes; order Kitasatosporales; family Streptomycetaceae; genus Streptomyces; species Streptomyces sp. NPDC102270. Next base: position 83,760 of record NZ_JBIWLX010000017.1, read on the forward strand.
TGACAGATGCGGACGCCCTCCATCACCTCGCCGTCCAGGTCCACGTGGAAACCGACCTTGTCGCGGTAGAACTCCTTGGCGCGGTCGACGTCCGTGACCGGCAGCAAAATGACTTCGAGGCTCATGTCCATGGCGTGACTCCCTTGTCGACGTCAGTACGGAGGGCCGTTCTCAGAAGCGCCACCGCGTCTGGCTGAACGGCTGTCCCTTACCGAAGCCGAAAACCGTGCGCGGCGCCACCGCATAGACGACAGCGTGTCCCGGTCCGTGATGGAAGTAGCCGTCCCGCACCTCGAAGCGCCAGAAATCGCCGTACTTGGCCTCCCACGCGGCGGCCAGCTCCCGGAGACGAGCGTCGTCCGACACCCGCACCGCCTCGCCCTCCACCACCAGGTCGTAGCCCTTGTCCCAGATGTTGGTGCCGGTCGTCAGCGTCACGTGCGCGTTGTGCGCGAGGTTCTTCGCCTTGCGCTCCTCGGGGCCGGTGCAGAAGTGCAGCGCCCCGTGGGCCCACACCGCCGGCAACGGCGTGACGTGCGGGCGCCCGTCCGGTCGTACCGTCGAGATCCAGAACAGCTCGGCGGAGGCCAGCAGCGACTCCGCGTCGGCCCAGGCGTGCGCGGTCGCGTCGGGATCGCTGTAGCGGGGGTCGAGCTGGGTCTCGGGTTCCATCTCTGTCATCACAGGGCCTCCGGCTCGGGGAACACCCGGGCCACCGCGGCGGTCCGGCTCGACACCCCCAGTCTGCCGAAGGCGTTCCCCGAATGCGGGGCGAGACGACGATGGCGCTTCTCCCCAGCTCTCCGGTTAGGCTCGATCGGTACGACCTTGATCGGACGGGAGGCCGGGATGACGGCGGCGCCGGGGCGCAGGAGCAGTACCTTCACGCGGCTGCTGCGGCACGGTTTCACCGATCCGTCGGCCGCCGAGCGGCTGCTCGACAGCGGCGAGCTGAGCGGCGTACGCAATGACCCGGTTCTGCTGGAGGCGCTCGGCGCGACCGCCGACCCCGACCTTGCCCTGCACGGTCTCGTACGGCTTCTGGAGGCGCAGCCGGGCCGGGAGCTGCTCGACACCGTGATAGCGGCGAAGCCGTTCCGTGACCGGCTGCTCGGGGTGCTCGGCGCGTCCGCCGCGCTCGCCGAGCACCTCGCCCGGCACCCCGGCGACTGGCACGCCCTCGTCACCTACGAGCCCCGAGACCTGCACCCCGGCGTCGAGGAGTTCGAGCGCGGGCTCGCCGAGGCCACCGACCCCGTCACCCTGCGCGTCGCCTACCGGCGCTGTCTGCTGTCGATCGCCGCCCGTGACGTGTGCGGCACCACCGACCTCGCCGAGACCGCCGCCGAACTCGCCGACCTCGCCACCGCGACCCTGCGCGCCGCGCTCGCCATAGCGCGGGCGGCCGCCCCCGAGGACGCGGCGCTGTGCCGGCTCGCGGTGATCGCGATGGGCAAGTGCGGTGGCCACGAACTCAATTACGTCTCCGACGTCGATGTGATCTTCGTGGGGGAGGCGGTGGACGGGGCCGACGAGGGCAAGGCCCTGCGCGCCGCCACCAAGCTCGCCTCGCACATGATGCGCGTCTGCTCCGAGACCACCGTCGAGGGATCCATCTGGCCCGTCGACGCCAATCTGCGGCCCGAGGGCAGAAACGGTCCGCTGGTACGCACCCTCGCCAGCCACCTCGCCTACTACCAGCGCTGGGCCAAGACCTGGGAGTTCCAGGCCCTCCTCAAGGCCCGCCCGGTCGCCGGCGACCTGGAGCTCGGCGAGGAGTACGTCGCGGCCCTCGAACCCCTCGTCTGGAAGGCCGCCGAGCGCGAGAACTTCGTCGCCGACGTGCAGAAAATGCGCCGCCGGGTCGTGGAGAACATCCCCCTCGCCGAGCTCGACCGGCAGCTGAAGCTCGGGCCCGGCGGCCTCAGGGACGTCGAATTCGCCGTACAGCTCCTGCAGTTGGTGCACGGCCGCGAGGACGGCTCGCTGCGCAGCGGCACCACCCTCGACGCCCTGCAGGCCCTCGCCGCCGGCGGCTACGTCGGCCGGGCCGACGCCGCCCAGCTCGACGACGCCTACCGCTTTCTGCGCTCCATGGAGCACCGCATCCAGCTCTACCGACTGCGCCGCACCCATCTCGTCCCCGAGGACGAGGCCGACCTGCGGCGCCTCGGCCGCTCTCTGGGCCTGCGCGCCGACCCGGTGACCGACCTGAACCGCGAGTGGAAGCGGCACGCCTCCGTCGTACGACGACTGCACGAGAAGCTGTTCTACCGGCCACTGCTGGACGCCGTGGCCCAACTCGGGCCCGGCGAGGCCCGGTTGAGCCCCGGGGCGGCGCGGGAGCGGCTGATCGCGCTCGGGTACGCCGACCCCGCCTCCGCGCTCCGCCATCTGGAGGCCCTCGCCTCCGGCGTCAGCCGCAAGGCCGCCATCCAGCGAACCCTCCTTCCCGTTCTGCTGGGTTGGTTCGCCGAGTCGGCCGACCCGGACGCCGGGCTGCTCACCTTCCGCAAGGTGTCGGACGCGTTGGGCAAGACCCCTTGGTATCTACGGCTGTTGAGGGACGAGGGCGCCGCCGCCGAGAATCTCGCGCGCGTGCTGTCCGCCGGGCGCCTCGCCCCCGACCTGCTGATGCGGGCCCCCGAAGCCGTGGCCCTGCTCGGGGACGGCGACGGCGGCGGGCTCGCTCCGCGCGGGCGGGCCGGTCTCGAGCAGGAGATACTCTCCGCGGTCGGCCGTGCGGACGGCGCCGTCCAGGGCGTCACGGCGGCCCGTGGCGTCCGCCGCCGCGAACTGTTCCGTACGGCCGCCGCGGACATCGTCGGCTCCTACGGAACCGAGACCCAGCCGGCCGAACCGGACCAGGGCGCCCTGGTGGAGCGCGTCGGCGCCGCCGTGTCCGACCTGACCGCCGCGACCCTCGCCGGTACCCTGCGCGCGGTCGTCCGGGAGGGCTGGGGCGACACCCTGCCGACCCGGTTCGCCGTCATCGGCATGGGCCGCTTCGGCGGTCACGAACTCGGCTACGGCTCCGACGCGGACGTCCTGTTCGTGCACGAACCGCGCGAGGGCGTCGAGGAACGGGTGGCCTCCGAGGCCGCCAACAAGGTCGTCTCCGAGATGCGCCGCCTGCTCCAGATCCCGAGCGCCGACCCCCCGCTGCTCATCGACGCCGACCTGCGCCCCGAGGGCAAGTCCGGGCCGCTGGTGCGCACCCTGACGTCGTACGCGGCCTACTACCGCCGCTGGTCGCTCGTCTGGGAGGCACAGGCGCTGCTGCGGGCCGAACCGGTCGCCGGCGACGAGGAGCTGGGCCGCCGCTTCGTCGAGCTCATCGACCCCCTGCGCTATCCGGCGGCCGGCCTCGGCGACGACGCCGTACGCGAGATCCGGCGGCTGAAGGCGCGCATGGAGTCCGAGCGGATGCCACGCGGCGCCGACCCGAAACTGCACACCAAGCTCGGGCCCGGCGGCCTCTCGGACGTCGAGTGGACGGTCCAGCTGCTCCAGATGCGGCACGGGGCGCAGGTGCCGGGGCTGCGCACGACCCGTACCCGCGCGGCCCTCGTCGCCGCACGGGACGCCGGATTCATCTCCGCCGACGACACCCAGGTCCTCGACGAGGCGTGGGTGCTGGCGACCCGGGTGCGCAACGCGGTGATGCTGGTGCGGGGACGGGCCGGGGACACGTTCCCGGCCGAGGCGCGGGAACTCGCCGCCGTCGGCCGGTACCTGGGGTACGGGCCGGGGCACGCGGGGGACATGCTGGACGACTACCGGCGTACGACCCGGCGGGCCCGGGGCGTGGTGGAGGAGCTGTTCTACGGGGCGTGAGGGGGCGTCCCGGCCGGCGGCCGCCCAGGGCGCCCAGGCCGGCTCGCA